>NZ_JBIYCY010000016.1:0-142656 GCF_044908235.1 Rhodococcus sp. 27YEA6
AAGCTAAGCCCTTCAGCGCCGATGGTACTGCACTCGACAGGGTGTGGGAGAGTAGGACACCGCCGAACACACATTAGAGAAGCCCCCCAACCAGTACTGGTTGGGGGGCTTTCTCGTACCCAAAACACCCCCCGAAACACCCCCCGACTTCGAGCGAACGGCACGTTCGTCGCCTCAGATCGACCCAACGCACCGTTCACACCATCAGGGGCGGGAGCACAGCGGGCTCACCACCCCGCCCGGGATCGAGTGAACGACACGCTCACCCTCTTAGGCGAGGGGAACGGTACGTTCACTCCATCAGGGCAGGGCAGGGCAGGGCAGGTGAGCGGATGCGCAGATCCGACAGGCGCTATCGCAGAGCCGCCTGCAGCACCTCGCAGAGCACGTCCAGCGTCCTCGAGTACTGCGACTGCGTCGGCGTGCTGTAGCCGACGACGATGCCGTCACCGCCGACTGACGACACGTCGGGATGTCGGAAGACCGAAAGCCCTTCGAGCCCGAGATCGCGCGCCCGGGCCGCTGCAAGAACAGATTGTTCGGTGCCGGAGGGCAGACGGATCACAGCGTGAAGTCCCGCGGAGATCCCCCCGACCCTGACCTGGGGTACTTGCTGCGCAAGTGTCGCAACCAGTTGATCGCGTCGTCGTCGGTACGAGGTGCGCATCTTTCGAATATGGCTGTCGAATCTTCCGGATTCGATGAAGTCCGCCAAGGTCAATTGATCCGTTGAACTTACCCAGCGTTCGTAGGGTCCCTTTGTTGCGAGGACAGGTTCGATCAGCCTGTCCGGCAACACCATCCATCCGATGCGAATGGCCGGCGACAGTGTCTTGCTGACAGTGCCCAGGTACGCAACGTGCTGCGGTGCGATTCCTTGGAGTGCACCGACAGGTTTTCTGTCGTAACGGAATTCGCCGTCGTAGTCGTCCTCGATGATGACGCCACCCGTAGTCGTGGCCCATTCGAGAGCGGTCGCGCGCCTCGCCGGTGTGAGGGGACCGCCGAGAGGGAACTGATGGGTCGGCGTCAGCAGAACACTCTCAGCAGATGTAGACGCCAATTCGTCTGTGCAAGTGCCTGATTCGTCAACCGATATGGGAACTGTCAGCAGCCCTTCGTCGGCGAGCAACTGCCGGTGCAGGTGAAGGCAGAAAGCGTCGACCGCAATCGTTCCTCCGAGTGCGCGGGCAAGGAGGGAGATCCCGTGACCCGAGCTGGCACTGATCACAATGCAGTTCGGATCGACGCGAACGCCTCTGGTGCGGCTCAGGTATGTGGTGAGGGCGTTTCGGAGTTCGGCTCGGCCTCTGGGATCAGTAGTCGCGAACGCGTCGGTCGGCGCGGTGGTCAAAGCACGTCTGGCGGACGAAATCCATGCAGCGCGGGGAAACGCCGACGCGTCGGGCGATCCAGGGAGAAGGCTGTAGGTCCAGCGTCGTCGAGTCGGTGACGGCTCGACCTCGCGGGTGTGTGTGCTGGCGAGCGTGGCGACCAGGGTCCCGGAACCAGGCCGTGTGACAAGCCACCCAGCTGCGGCGAGTTCGGCATAGCAGTCCGCAACGGTGTTTCGGGCAACTCCGAGGTCGAGCGCGAGGGTGCGGGAAGGTGGGAGTCTGGTGCCGGGCTTCAGCAGTCCACTGTCGATCGCGTCGCGAAGGGTCTGAAGCAGTGCAGCGCGAACCCCGATTCCCTGTGGCAGCTCGATATGTAGATCGAACCCAAGATTGGCCCACGAATTCACCACCGGATTGAACCATGTTTCCGGGTCTTTCCGGGATTACCGTTTGAGTTATGACTACAGCAACAGGACAAAGACTGGATATCGCAAAGCTGGCGCCCGAGGTCTACAAGGCGATGATTGCGTTGGATGCCGCTGCACGCAAGGGGCTGGAGCCGACGCTCGTCGAGCTGGTCCTCACGCGTGCGTCGCAGCTGAATCATTGCGCATGGTGCCTGGACATGCACACTCGCGACGCCCGAAAGGTCGGCGTGACGGAGCAGAAGCTCTACCTACTGAACGCGTGGGAAGAAGCGCGAGGGATGTACTCCGATCGTGAACGTGCCGCGCTCGCCTTGACCGAGGCCGTGACAGTCCTCACCGACGGTTTCGTTCCGGACGAGGTGTACAGCGAGGCTGCCGGCGAATTCTCGGACGTGGAACTGGCTCAGCTCATCAGCGTCATTTTGACGATCAATGCGTGGAATCGCATTGCGGTTACCACGAGGAAGGCGCCTCCGGTCCGAGACTGATCCGAGGCTCGTGCTCCGCTCTCCGGCAGGGCAGGGTTCCGCCGTCGGAGATCTGGTTAATCGCCGCAAAGAGGACCAAAAGATTGGTTCAGGGTGTGAACAAAACCAACAGATTCTTTGAATGTGAGGCAAATCACATAATGTGAGTGGAGATTGTTCTGGAGCATCTACAAGTTGCCCGAATCCCGACAAAGCAGTCTCGATCGGAAGTTTCCGGCGAAGGGGTCCGCATAGCGGGCCCCTTCTTTTGCGCGCGAGCTGAAAACGCCCCTTCCTGTGAGTTTCCCCAGAATGTCCAAGTTACCGACTGGCTAGCGTTGGCGAAATGTCGGGAACGTCGCGGTTGGATGAGCAGATTTTGGGGGGATCGCGATTGTTGTGCGGTTGGACAAAGGTTCAGTCACCTTCATGGCTAACTCGTCATCCGAATGTCCAAGCTGCGCCCTGGGTGCTCGACGATTGGGTGATCTTTCTTGAAACATGCACTACATTGCCATTCAGTAACTGGCTGATTGCCAAAAGTGATCGGCTGATCCTCTCGGAAGTGAGCGCTGGGTGGCGTGGTATTGGGAATCCAGGCAACCGTCCCGCTACCGAAATGTCTTGAAAGGGAAGCTTTGATGACTGTGTCTGGTTCACGGCGTAGGCCGCTTGTTCTCCGGCTCTCGCTAACTGCAGCTATTGCCGTAACGGTGGCCGGTAGTAGCGTCGCTTTTGCATCACCAGCTGTGTCCGCGCCGATGCCGGTGCGAACCGCGGCCGCTCCGGCGTTCACCGCCGGGTTGTGTGAGGGCACCGAGTACACGCCCTCGGAGCAGATGCTCGACATCTCCGGCATTCGGCTGGATCACTACAACGACGGCAACATCGTGCCGATGTACGGCACCACCGATCGGGGTACCTCGGCCGCGGTGGATGCTCCGGTCTGCGGTGTCCGCGACGTCGACGGAATTGCGAAGTCGGAATGGATGTACTGCACGGACTTCGATCTCGATCCGTGTGCCGGTGTCGACGAGAACGGTTTGCCGGTTGACAAGCACAACGACGAGATGGGTGCGACGGTGCCGTCTTCGGGCAATCCCGATCTGTCAGCCGACGATCTCGCTGTCATCAGTTGGTTGCTGCAGAATCCCGCCAAACTCGACGGTGTCGTTTCGGGAAATGGCAGCGAGGATGCACGTTCGGCGCGGCAGACGCTTGTGTGGTGTGTCTCGGACTACGACAATCCGCTGATGGCCGATTTCAAAAGCCTGTGCGACAGGAACATCGGAGACGACGAGCGAGCTCGCATCGTCGAGATCATGAACGTCACGCAGACGCTCGACCTCGTTCGCAAGACACCCGCGACGGGGACTCTGAAGGCCGGCGAGACTGCCGTTTTCACCCTGAATACGAATATGTACCGGAAGCCGATCACTGTTCAGTCCTCGGCGGGCACCGAACTGACCGTCTGTGGTGACAACGCCAAGGCGACGTTGACTGCAAACCAACTGACGGTCGACGGCCGCGGCGACGCACCGACTGCTGTTGATCTTTGCCTCACCGCTGCGGCCGGCGGGGACTACTCGGTGACTGCAAGCGTCATTCCGGATTCGGTCGAGAACCTGCACTGGAACACGGCAGGCGCACAGTGCCAGATCTTCGCGTCGTTCGACACCGTTCGGCCGGCTTCGATGAATGCATCTGCCAGCGTCGGATATGCAGCAGCACCCACGACGACACCGGCAACGAGCACGCCGGCAACAACCACACCGGCAACGACCACACCGGCCACCACGACGCCTGCAACCCCGGTCGTTCCGATCGTGCCCATCGTGCCGATTGTGCCTGTAGTTCCGGGTGCACCTGTTCCGTCGCAGCCGGTTGCAACTCCCGCAACTCCGGCGCCGTCGGCTCCGAAGCCGGCCACTGGCCCCCGCCCGGTTGCCATCGACGGTGGTGCTGCTGAACAGAATTCAGGCCGCAACGTCGCCGTCGCAGTGACGGGCCTCGGGCTTGTCGGAATGGCTGCTGCCGGAGCAGTTGCTCTCCGCCGCAAGCGATCCTGACACCAGGCACGTGTAGTAGACGTCGGCACCGATCACGCTTCGTGTGATCGGTGCCGACATTGATCAGACGCAGGGGGCGTCAATTCGCACGAGGTGCCGGGGGGCGCCTCATCCCGCAGGAGACAGTTCGATGACCATGTACGAGTCGGATCCCAATCCATCCAATCCATACGACGATCCCAACCACGATCAGCCCGCGAGTCCAGGCAAAGGGCGTCGTGTCGCGTTCATTCTGGCTCTCATCGCGGTGTTGGTCGCCGGTGCTTCCATGGCCTTCGTCGGCCTGCGATCCTCCGATGACGATGCTGCGATCCCGCCGAGTCCGGGAGTTGTCATGTCGCACTCCGCGAATCCGGCAACGCCTACGGATGCGTTGATGACTCCCAACATCCTTTCGCTCGACCCGGTCGGTGTTCAGGCGCCGATCGTGGACGCCACCGTGCCGGAAGGAGTTCTCACTCCGCCGGAGAACGTCAAGAACGTCGGAATCTGGCTCGACGGTGCATCTCTCGATTCCGCCACCGGCACGACCTTGATTGCCGGACACGTCAATCTGACCGGCCAGGGTAACGGCGCGCTGTTCGACCTGGGCACGATCGAGCCGGGTGAAGTGATCCGTACATCCGACGCGACGGGTAAGAGCACGTCGTGGAAGGTGACTGCGGTGACGACGCGCCCGAAGGCCGATGGTGTGGAGGAAAGCGTGCTGGCCGGCCCGGAAGGCCCTCGTAAGTTGGCAGTCGTAACCTGCGGCGGCGAACTGCAATTCGAGGACGGTGTGGGCAACTACGCCGACAACGTCTACCTGTACGCGGATCTGATGGTCTGAGACACAGGAATGATTCCGACGGTCCCCGATCCCTCTTCGTAGAGATCGGGGACCGCCTGTTGGATAGTGTCGCAGGTATGGATCTTCACTTGTCTGGAAAGCGTGCGATCGTTGCCGGTGGTAGCAAGGGGATCGGTCTGGCAATCGCCAGAGGTCTGGCCGCTGAAGGGGTCGACATCGCGATACTCGCGCGCACTGAGCGAACCGTCGTAAGCGTTGCACGAGATTTGGTTTCGGAGTTCGGAATTCGTGCGATCGGAGTCGTGACGGATACGCGAGACGACGACGCGGTTCAGGCGTCGGTGCGGCAAGTGGTAAAGGAGTTCGGCGGTGTCGACATTCTGGTCAATTCGGCAGCGACTCCGTTCAGCGCCGGAAAGCCGACGGATTTCGAGGCGACCACAGACGACGTCGTGCGAGACGAAGTCGAAGTGAAAGTGCTCGGCTACCTGCGCACTGCGCGTGCTGTAGCGCCGTATCTGATCGATCAGGGTTGGGGTCGGATCATCAACATCAGCGGTTTGGGTGCCAGACAGGCCACTTCGATCGCCCACACGATCCGCAACGTCAGTGTGTCTGCGCTGACCAAGAATCTTGCAGACGAGCTGGGCCCCAAGGGAATCAACGTCACCGTCGTCCATCCGGGCGTGACGCGGACCGAGAGGTTGACCGCACGGATTACGCGCGAGTCGGAAGAATCCGGCCGCTCGCAGGCAGAGGTGGAGCGTGGTATCGCGACGAACTCGATACATCGGATCATCGATGCCGAAGAAGTAGCCGACGTCGTGACCTTCCTGGCATCGCCGCGAAGCATCGCGATCACCGGTGACGCGGTGGCAGCGGGTGGAGGAGTGCCGGGGCCGGTCTACTACTGAAATTGTGCGTACTGCTACCTGCCGGCGGTGGTGACGATCGTGTGAACGCGTCCGCCGCCGAGTCTCTTGCTTTCGTACATCGCCGAATCGGCGACTTTCTGCATGTCCGTGAACGCTGCTGCGCGGTCTTCTCCGGCGACGAATTTGTGGGTACGCACGGCGATTCCGACGCTCGACGTCGATGGTATCTCGTCGGTATTCGAGTGCATTGCCGGTCCGATCGAGTTGAGCATCGGTCCGATGGCTGGCACAGAAAGTCTTTGGACGAGGATGAATTCGTCGCCGCCGATCCGCGCGACGACAGCATCGGCGTGTGCCCAGGCGGATAACCGCTGCGATACCCGGAGAATGATGCGATCGCCGACGTCGTGTCCGTGCACGTCGTTGATCGTCTTGAACCGGTCGATGTCGATCGCGATCACGAGTAGTGCCGCAGATTCTTGACGCTGGAACCCCTCGAGTACCTTCTCGACGTGGCGGTCGAGGCCACGACGGTTCAAGAGGCCGGTGAGAGGATCGAGGTCGGAACTGGAAGCATCCATGCTGAGCATCGTCAGCACGATCTGCGAGATGAATGCGCAGACTACCAACGCGGTGATGACGACCAGTACTTTCGAAACACCAAGGGCTGGATCGCGATCCGGCCCGAACAGAATTGGCTGCGCAGCCACCGCGATCACAAGAAGCGAAAAAGCTATGTGCGCGATCTGCAACTTCGGGTTGTGGAAGTAGGCGATGTAGATGCCGACCAGAGCAAAAATGACACAGGTGAGCAATCGTGCGAGCTGGGAGGAATCTCCAACGACGGAGATCGTGACCGCGATGTCGCAGAAGACCACGAAACCGAACGAGCGACGCTTTGTGGGGCCGAAGACCCACCATGAGACTCCGACTACGAAGCACGAGATCACGACAACAGTATTGAAGAACAACGCAATCGTGCTTGTCGGACCGGCAGGGCTGAATCTGTTCAGTAGTGCGCACACTCCCAGTCCGATGACAATGATGCCAAGTAATAGCCGGGTGGCGGTCGTGAGGCCGTTGTCGCGGAGATAGCGAGTGAAGCGGTCGTATTGATCGGGAAGAATCAACCACTCGCGGGTCAACGTCCTCATCGACTTCATCTGCGATGTCATGAGTGCATCAGTCCTCGAAGGCTGGAGCGTGCGCCATTCATCGCGAACTGATTCCTCTTCTGTCTGGCACCTTGCAATGCTAACTGGATCGATGCCGCATCGGACCGAGATGTTCGGATCGGCGACCCGGATGTCTGCGTTGCGCCAGCGTGGAGTATAAATACATCTTGTGTCTATGTTGTATTCCGCTTCCGAAACCGTCTTCCGCGAAGTCAAGGAGCTGATCCTTTCCGGCGAGCTCGCCGGCGGGGAGCTGATCAGTGAGGGTGACATCGCTGCACGGACCAATGTGAGCCGAACGCCGGTGCGTGAGGCGTTTCTGCGTCTCGAGTCGGAAGGTTGGATGCGCCTCTATCCGAAGAAGGGGGCGCTGATCGTCCCGGTCGCGGATGGGGAAGCGGAACACGTAGTCAGTGCCAGACAGCTCGTCGAGACTCAGAGCGTTCGAGTGGTGTCGGTCCGACCGCACGCACGGGAAGCGCTTGTCGCAGCGTTGCGCGCGAATCTGATCGAGCAACGTGAGATTGCTGATCGCGGGGACGTGGCCGCGTTCAGCGCAATCGATGCAGACTTCCACAAGATGATCGTTGCCGCCGGCGGGAACCCTTTGCTCGACTCGTTCTACGCGAGTCTGCGCGACAGGCAACGACGGATGACAGCCCGGTCGATCTCACGCGACCCCGGCCAACTCTCGCGCATCCTTGCCGATCACACCGCGCTTACCGACCTCGTCGACACAGGCGATGCCGACGGATACAACACTGCCGTCCTCACACACATGCGCCAGGTCCACGGCCTCGGCTTCGAAGGAACTCTGTGATGAGCACCCAAACGATCGGCGCTGGGACCGCGGCCGAAACTCGTCTCGAGGGTGAACGCCTCTCCGGCGGAAAGTGGCTGTGGCTGACCGTTGCCGCCAGTATGTTCGCCGCTGCCTGGGGCGGAAACGAATTCACCCCACTGCTGGTGATGTACCGACTCGACCACGGCTATTCGCCGGTGATGGTCGATTTCTTCCTCTTCGCCTACGTCGTCGGAATTGTGCCGGCCCTGCTGCTCGGCGGCCCGCTGTCCGATCGATTGGGTCGACGCCCGATCATGCTCCCCGCGCCGATCATCGCGATCGCCGGTTCGACGCTGCTCGCTTTCGGGGCGGACTCCGCCGCTGCTCTCATCCTGGGAAGAATCCTCTGTGGCATTGCCTTGGGGATCGGTATGGCCGTCGGCGGCTCCTGGGTCAAGGAGTTGTCCACGCAACCTTGGGACCCGACGGCGTCGGAAGGCGCAGGTGCTCGGCGAGCAGCGATGAGTCTGACCGCGGGCTTCGCCTTGGGAGCGGGTGCTGCGGGAATCTTGGCGCAGTGGGCGCCCATGCCGAGTGTGTTGGCGTACGTGTTGCACATCGCGATCACCGTCCTCGCCGCCATGGCGCTGTGGCGTGCGCCCGAAACACGACCGGCACAGGCGAAATCCGACCGTCGCAGGTTGATCGACGACCTCAAGATCCCCTCGGCAGGTCACCCCAGATTCCTCTACGTCGTCGTTCCGTTGGCGCCGTGGGTGTTCGGTGCCGCCAGTGTCGCGTATGCAGTTATTCCGGCGCTCATGACCGGGCACAGTGGCGATGCGCCCGTGGCCTTTTCGGCTCTGCTGTGCATGGTCGCGCTGACATGCGGATTCGCGATTCAGTCGTTGGGGCGCAAGATCGACACCGACCGCAGTGCTCGTGGCGCCGTTGTGGCTCTGGTGTTTCTGGTGGTCGGTATGGCCGGCGCTGCTCTGGTTGCGTCGACGCTGACCGTGGCGATCGCGATCGTGGCTGCAGCGATCCTCGGTTGCGGGTACGGCATGGCATTGGTTTCCGGGTTGCTGGAGATCCAGCGAATCGCGGGGCCGGACGATCTGGCAGGACTGACCGCGGTGTTCTACTCGATCACCTACATCGGTTTTGCTGTGCCTGCGTTGCTGGCGATGCTGTCGGAAAGCATTCCGGCGCTGAGCTACACGGTGACTCTTCTGTTCGGATCAGCCGCCGCCGCTGCCTGCTTGATTCTGATTCTCTTCAAGTCGCGTTCACATCTTCCGAGCGCGTGAAGCCGGCCCGCCGACCCCTGCGAGAGTCGGCGGACCGGGGCGAAATCACGCGTCTACAGTTGCGGAACCGTTTTCCGAATTGTGGACCGAATTGTGTACCGAACCAGCCGGAACCGATGCGGTCTTGTTCAGGCCGTTGAGCAAACCGGTGATATCGACGCCTGAGCTTTCGAGAGTTTCGATGACACCGGCAATCACCTGGGGACTGATTCCCAGGATCGAGCCGATCGAACCCTGCGCCCCGTCGCTTCCGCCGACGATGGAGATCCGATCGATGTCGCCGACCGGCTTCGCTGCTGCTGCGGTGGCGTCGACCAGTGCTGCCAGAACGTCAGGCAGAGTGAGCAACTGCGCGGCCTGCGGGGTGTAGGAATTGAGCGCCTCGGCGATCTGACGCTTACCGGCAGCTTCGGCTTCGAGCTTGGCGCGCAAACCATCCGCTTCGGCCTGCTGTTCGGCGCGAACGGCGTCGGCCGCTACCTTGCGGCCGTCAGCTTCGGCTTCCAGACGTGCTCGAAGGCCGTCGGCATCAGCCTGCTGCTCGGAGCGAACAGCGTCGGCGACGAGCTTTCGTGCATCGGCCTGAGCCCCGCCGGCCTGCCTTGCTGACTCGGCCTGTGCCTGGGCGCGGAGGATCGCGGCCTGTCGCTCACCCTCTGCGCGTGCGATGGAGGCTTGGCGTTCGGCCTCGGCCGGTGCAATGACATCTGCCTGCAATGCCGCTTCCGATTGCTGGGCGCGACGACGCTCGACCTCGGTGCGAGCTTCGACGCGGGCCGCCTCGGCCTGCTCACGTGCGATTCCGACGGCCTTCTCGGCCGTTGCCTGCGCGAGTGGTCCGGCCTGGTCGGCTTCGGCATTCTCGGCTTCGGTCTGTGCTCGAAGGCGAGCGAGTTCGACGTCGCGCTTCTGATTTGCACTCGCGATCGCAGTGTCGGCCTCGGCCTGTGCGACGGAGCCTGCCTGTCGCGCCTTTGCCGACTGGATCTGCGAATCACGCTCTGCTTCAGCAGTTCCGATCGCGGCATCACGTTTGACCTCGGCGATGCGGCGCTGACCGAGCGATTCGAGATAGCCGTTGAAGTCGGAGATTCCCGCGATCTTGATGACATCGACTTCCATGCCGATGCGGGCGAGGTCGCCGCCTGCCTCCTCGACCACGCTGCGCGCGAGCGAATCGCGGTTGGAGTTCAGATCCTCGACCGTCATGGTCGCGGTGATTCCGCGCAGGCTGCCGGCGAGGATTTCGTTGATCTGCTGCTGGAGTTCGTCCAGGTCGGAGGTCAGGAATCGTTGCACCGCTGTCTGAACCGCTTCGTCCGCGGAACCGATTCGTACCAGGCCGACTGCCTCGACGTTGACCGGAACACCGTCGTTGGAGAGCGCATTCTTGAGATTGATGCTGACGTTGAACGGCTCGAGCGACATGATGTCGACGCGTTCGATTCCCGGAATCTTGAACCGGGCTCCGCCGCGGACGACTTTCGGCTTGCCTCGTCCGGTGAAGACCGCCACTTCGTTCGGCGGGACCTTGACGTAGTTCTTCACGTAGATCGCGGGGAGAACGATGAAGATGATTACTGCGACTACAACCGCAATGATGATGATTGGCAGCATGTATCGAGTCCTTAGATCGCGTCGTCAACCGTGACGACGTGAAGGTATTGATCGTCTACATCGGCGATGTAGACGGTGGTGCCGGTGGTGAGCGCCATCGGCTGTGCACTGACGGCCTTGGCCTGCACGCGATTGCCTTCGGCGTCGACGAACGAGACTTCTCCCCAACCTTCGGCTGCAATGGTGAGAGTGACCGTGCCCAACAGCCCGGAGTACGAAGCTCGTCCGATGTGCGAATTATCTTGTTGTTCAAGGAGATAGGGGAGAAGTAGGCCGCGCGTGACGACAACGAGAACGGCGGCGAGTGCGAGTGCTGCAATCGCCGCTACCAATGTCGGAGCGTCCGCGAGAGTGGCAGCTACGCCGCCGGCGCCGAAGCCGAAAAGTGCTGTGGCCAAGGTTGTCAGGCTCAGAAATGGCAGCCCGTCTGCGTGGCCGCCGCCCAGATCTGCAACCTCGCCGACGGCAAAGGCTCCGACCAGGGCCACGACCCCGATCACGAAACATATTGTGAATACAACGAACATCGATCCCCCGATCTACCTGTCGAGGAAGCGTGCCCTGAGAATTGTGTTGTCGGGGTCGTCCCTCGGCCCACCTCTATAGTAAAGGTAAGACAAAGATAATCGGCGCATTCGGAATGTTTCGGCGTGGTGATATCGCGGTGAGAGAGCGTCAGAGACGAGGCAGAGAGCGCTGATTCAGCCATGCATCCCACAGTGGGCGCAATGGAGTGTCGGTGAAACGTGAAGCGAGATCGGTGAATTGCTCGGTACTGACCGTGCTGTGCCGATGCTTCGTGGTCCACTGACGGATCAGTTCGAAGAACTTCTCGTCTCCGAGAACGCCGCGCAGGGCGTGCAGAGTCAATGCGCCCCGCTTGTAGATTCGATCGTCGAACATCAGGGCAGGACCGGGATTGGCGACGATCAAGTCCTGAGATTTACGCCCGAGCCCTTGATAGGCGTTTGTCGCGAGTTGGTTCGAGGACGGGCCACCGGAATTCTCGGACCAGATCCACTCCGCGTAACAGGCAAAGCCTTCGTGCAGCCAGATGTCGCACCACTGCCCGAGAGTGAGGCTGTTGCCGAACCATTGATGGGCAAGCTCGTGTGCGACAAGACGTTCGGAACCGCGCCTGCCCGTGCAATGGTTGGCTCCGAAGATCGAGAGTCCCTGCGCTTCGATGGGGATTTCGAGTTCGTCGTCGGTGACCACAGCGGTGTAGTCGGCAAAGGGATACGGTCCGAACAGCTTTCCGAAGACCTCCAACATCTGGGGTTGGCGCCCGAAGTCGACGTCGAACGCTGCTCGCAGCCGAGGTGGGTGAACGGCGAAGACCGGTACCGGCCCGGCGCTCACTTGTCGGTGCTCGTACTGACCGATCTGAATGGTTGCCAGGTAGGTTGCCATCGGTTCGGTCTGCTCGTAGACCCACGTCGTCTGACTCGCACGGGTCTGCTTGCGGATCAGCTTGCCGTTGGCGAGGGCATAGAACGGGGAATCGGTGGTGATCGAGATTCGGTACGACGCTTTGGAAATCGGATGGTCGTCGCACGGGAACCAGGACGCCGCGCCGTTGGGCTGACTTGCGACCAAAGTTCCTTCGTCGAGTTCCTCCCAGCCGACTTCGCCCCACAGGCTCTTGATCGGCTCGGGGTTGCCGCTGTACGCGATGGTGACCGACAGGGCACCGCCCGCGGGGATCTTGGTAGACGGCGTGAGGATCAGCTTGTTGTTCAAGTGCGCGTACTTGGTGCCGCGGGCACCGTTGACGGACACCTTGGACACCTGCAGGTTCTGCGCGAGGTCGAAGCTGAACTTGGATCGGCTCTCGGTGGTGACAGCGGTGATGACAGCTTTGCCGGCGAGACGGTTGCTGAAGACCTTGTACGTCAGTTCCAGTTCGTACCGGGACACGCGGTACCCGCGGTTGCCGTTGAGCGGCAGGTACGGATCGATCGGCTCCTCGAGCATTCGGTTCGGCTTCACGACGCCACCCACGGTGCAATCGGGTTGCCCTGCCAGCGGGTGGAGGGCGGAACGGTGTCACCCCGCATCACCAGAGATGCAGGCCCTACCGTCGCTCCCGCGCCGATGCCGGCTGCGGGTAGCGCGACACAGTGCGGTCCCAGCGTTGCTCCTGCTCCCAAAGTGACGGTGTCCATGGACATGATCCGATCATGGAAGAGATGAGTTTGCACGACGCACCCCCGTTCCACTGTCGCTCCGTCGCCCAAAGTCACAAGATCTGCCTCGGGTAGCCAGTACGACTCACACCAAACGCCCTTACCGATCTTGGCCCCGAGTCCACGCAAGAAGATGTTCAGTACGGCCGTACCAGTCGCCGCGCGAGCGAACCACGGCGCCGCGACGGTCTCGACGAAGGCGTCGGCTACCTCGTTTCGCCAGACGAACGAACTCCACAGCGGATGCTCGACCTTGGCGATGCGTCCGACGACGATCCACTTGGCGGCGATGGTGATCGCGCCCGCCACTGCTCCGGCGACGAGCAGAATTACGCCGCTCAGCAGAGCCGCGAACCAGAATCCGACTGCGCCGACCAGTGCTTCGAGTGCAAACAGAACACCGAGACCGATGCCGAACGTGACCATGACGGGGATCAGTCGGCAGGTTTCGACCACTCCGCGGGCGATCTTGAGGCGCATGGGCGGATTGAACGTGCGGGCGGCGTCGGTGTCTCCGGCAGCCCTTCTCAGACGTACCGGTGGACTACCCAGCCACGATGATCCGGACTTGGCCTTGGACGGGGTAGCCGACAGAACCGCCACCAGACCGTTCTTGGGGACGCGTCGACCGGGGGCGGTCATACCGGAGTTGCCGAGGAACGCGCGCTTGCCGATCTTCGCCTGTTCGATGTGCATCCAGCCGCCGCCGAGGCCGTAGCTCGCAACCATGGTGTCGTCAGCGAGGAATGCGCCGTCGGCGACCGTCGTGAACTTGGGAAGGAGAAGCACGGTGGAGGCTTCGACGTTCTTGCCGATCTTGGCGCCGAGAAGGCGGAGCCATCCCGGTGTCAGCAGGCTCGCGTAGAGCGGGAAGAGGAAGGTTCTGGCCGAGTCGAGCAGGCGTTCGGTCGCCCACACCTGCCAGCCGATGCGGCTGCGGACAGGGTGGTAGCCGGGGGTCAGCCCGATCGAGAGAAGACGAACGGCCACAAGGGTGACGACTGCGAAGACGAGCAAACTCAGGATGGTCGCGACGGGAAGCATGATCAGCGATTGGAGCACTGCACTCGCGAGCGTGTCGGTGTCGCGGATCCACCAACCGATCAAGGCGATTCCGGCCATCAGAGCGAAGATCGGCATACCGGCCAGGAAGACCGAGGTGACGCCGTATACCGGCACCCAGCCGGGTGCGCGCTTCGGATGTTCGGCCGGCCAAGGATGATTCGCTTTCCCGACCTTGGTGGCGGGGGAGCCGGCCCACTGCTGGTTTGCCTTCACTCGGCCGAATACCGCAGATCCGGGTTCGACGACGGCGTCCCGACCGATACGCGCGCCGGGCAGAAGCGTCGAGCGTGAACCGACGGAGGCGCCGTCACCGATCTTGATCTCGCCGATGTGAATGACGTCGCCGTCGATCCAGTGGCCGGAGAGGTCGACTTCGGGTTCGACGGAGCAGCCGTCACCGAGTTCGAGCATGCCGGTGATGGGAGGAAGTGTGTGGAGATCGACGCCGCTGCCGATGTCGGCGCCGAGGGCGCGGGCGTAATAGAGCATCCACGGTGCGCCCGAAAGGTTTTCTGCGCCACTGGCTTCGGTGAGTCGGAGCGCTATCCACAGACGCAGGTGTTCACTACCACCTCGCGGGTACGTTCCTGGCTCCAACTTGCGTAGGAGCAGGCGCGCCCCGACGACGGCGATGGTCATACGGCCGATCGGCGTGATGAACACGATGAACGCCAACAGGATCCACCACCACGAGACCGTGGGCGCCCAGCTGACGTCGACGAACCAGCCGAGGACGTTGTTCGCGATCGCCAGCCACGTCACCCACTGCAGTCCGGTGAGCGTCGTGAGCGGAACGGTGACGGCGATCTGCGCGAGCTGAGTCTTCAAGGGTGTCGGAGCGACGATGCGCGGCTCCACAGTTTCGGTGGGTGCCAATTCGTCGAGATATTCGGCGAGCGATCCCAACCGTGGGTGGTCGTAGAGCTGTGCGACGGTCACTTCGGGGAACCGCTCGCGCAGGGCGGTTACCAGCTGAGCCGCAGAGAGGGATCCGCCGCCCACTTCGAAGAAGTCGTCGTCGAGTCCGGTGATCTGCGCGCCCAGGATCGAACCCCACAGACCGGCAACCCAGGCAGCGGTGCCGTCGAGGCCCAACGCGGCCCCCGCATCTTCACCGGCGCCGGGCAACGGCCACGGCAGCGCATTGCGGTCGACCTTGCCTGACGTACGCGTCGGAAGTTCGTCCATCAACGCCAGACGCGGCACGAGGGCCGCTGGTAGTTGCTCGCTGAGCAGTGCATGAGCGGCCTTGAGATCGAAGTCGGGATCCGTGCTGGCGATGTATCCGACGAGGAGTTGATTGCCGGCTGCAGTCTTCTTCACGGCTGCGGCAGCGCCGCTCACGCCCGGCAGGTTCTGCAAGGCGTTGTCGACCTCACCGAGTTCGATGCGCCTGCCGCCGAGCTTGACCTGATCGTCCGCGCGGCCCTGGAACATCAGGCCGGTGGTCTCGAGCCGGACCAGGTCGCCGCTTCGGTAGGCGCGTTCCCACCCGAGCGAGGGCATCGACGCGTACTTCTCGGCGTCCTTCGCGGGATCGAGGTAACGGGCGAGGCCGACGCCGCCGATCACCAGCTCGCCCACCTCACCGACCGCGACGGGATTGCTCTGGGCGTCGACGACGGCAAGGTCCCAGCCGTCGAGGGGGAGGCCGATGCTGACGGGGCTCTTGCCGTCCATCAGTGCGCCGCAGGCGACGACGGTTGCCTCGGTGGGGCCGTAAGTGTTCCAGACCTCGCGGCCCTCGACGGCCAGGCGCTCTGCCAGTTCGGGTGGGCAGGCTTCGCCGCCGAAGATCAGGAGTCGAACGGCTTCGAGGGCCTCGGCCGGCCACAGAGACGCAAGCGTCGGCACAGTGGAGACGATGCTGACGTCACGCGAGACCAGCCACGGGCCGAGGTCCATGCCGCTGCGAACCAGTGAACGAGGCGCCGGGACGAGGCAGGCGCCGTGACGCCACGCGAGCCACATCTCCTCGCAGGACGCGTCGAATGCCACGGACAGCCCCGCGAGGACGCGGTCACCAGGCCCGATGGGCTCGTCCTGGAGGAACATGCGCGCCTCGGCGTCGACGAACGCCGCGGCATTGAGGTGAGTGACCGCGACGCCCTTGGGGGTGCCCGTGGATCCTGAGGTGAAGATGATCCAGGCGTCGTCCTCGGGTTCGGGTTCGCGAACCGGTGGATGTTCGAGCCGCTTCGGCGCCGTCCCCGGCTGGATTCCGTCGCCGGTGATGATCGCCGCTACCTGCGCCTCGCCGAACACCAACTCGGCGCGCTCTTCCGGATCGTCGGCGTCGACGGGAACGTAGGCGGCGCCCGCCGCGAGGATCGACAGGATCGCGACGTACAGCGAACGCGAACCTGACGGCATCCTGATTCCGACGCGGTCACCTGCGCCGACGCCGGCATCACCGAGCCAGCGCGCACCGAGCTCGATCTCGTCGAGCAACTCCGAGTACGACAGTGTGGTGTCGCCGTCGTCGATGGCAGGTGCTTCCGGGTTGGCCTCGGCTGAGGCCCGCACGATGTCGATGAGCGTGCGCGGCGCAGGTGCATGCGCCGACCGTAGGAATACGGACGGAATCCCGAAAGATTGTTCCGTCTCCGACTGCGACTGGAGTGGCAAACCCGTTGGTCCTGTTCTACTCACGAAACTTAGAGTCCTGCGAACTGTCGAGTTGAAAGTCTCATGACAAGTTTGCGAGTTGGTGAACAGATATGCCTAATGCAACATGCCGAACGTGCCGGTCAGTCCGTACTGGCAGCTTGCGCGTGGCCTTCTGCCGAGTCGGCGAACTCGGGTGTGTCGAACACCTCTCCGCCCAGCGGATCGACGACCTTCGATTCCTCGGAGAAGTCGACGGCGCCGGTATCCGGGTCGATGTTGACCGCATGGGCGGGAACTTCGTGGACCGCGACGAGCATGTGGGCGTCGGAGGGATCCGTCATGATTCCGCTTTGTGACGGGGTCAGCCCGGCGAAGGTCGACGAGATCTTCAGATCGCGGAGCCGCTTTTCGGTGGGTTGCGGAACGTCGGTCGATGCCGAGGCATTTGTAGAAACCCGCAGGTAGCGTGGTGCCGAAGCGACCTCGTATCGGAACGCCTTCAGCATCGACAGACATGCCAGCACCATGATGACCGAGAACGGTACCGCCGTGGCGATGGCAACGGTTTGCAGCGCCGTGAGCGATCCACTGCCACCCACGATGAGGAGAACTGCGGCCGCGGCACCGGAGAGGAACGTCCAGTAGACACGCGTGATCTTGGAGGTCTCCAAGCTGCCACCGGTCGCGAGGATGTCGATGACGATCGAGCCGGAGTCCGCGGACGTGACGAAGAAGAACACGATCACGACGATCGCGAGAACACTCGAAATCGTTCCGAGCGGAAGTCCGTCGAGAAGCGTGAACAACGACGTGTTGGTGTCCACTGCGCCGGATGCGTCGAGCATCGTGCCCTCGTTGCGCTGACGCAGAATGCCGGAGTTACCGAAGATCGTGAACCACAACGAACCAACCAGCGTCGGGGCCAGCAGCACACCGAAGACGAATTCGCGGATGGTGCGGCCGCGTGAGATGCGCGCGATGAACATGCCGACGAACGGTGCCCAACTCATCCACCAACCCCAGTAGAAGATGGTCCATGCACCCTGCCAGCCGTCTTCGGCGAACGGGGACGTGCGCAGCATCAGCTCGGGCAAGGCCTGGACGTATCCGCCGAGGTTCTGCACCCACGACTGCATCAGGAACAATGTCGGTCCTAGAATCAGGACGAACAGGGCCAGCGCGGCAGCAAGCATCATGTTGATGTTGGAGAGCCACTTGAGGCCCTTCGTGACGCCGGAGACGACCGAGAAGGTGGCCATGCCCGTCACGATGACGATGATGGTGATGACCAACCAGTTGTCGGTCTCCACCCAGCCGAGGTAGTCGAGGCCGGCCGAGATCTGCTGGACACCGAAGCCCAGCGACGTCGCGACACCGAACAGCGTGCCGACGATGGCGACGACGTCGATGGCGTGGCCGATCTTTCCTTCGATGCGAGCCCGTCCGAGGAGCGGCTCGAGCAACCAACGGATCGAGAGCGGACGACCCTTGCGGTAGGTCATGTACGCCAGACCAAGGCCGACGACGACGTAGATCGCCCATGCATGAAGGCCCCAGTGGAACAGCGTCAGTTCCATCGCTTGATTGGCTGCGGCGTCCGTGGATCCCGCGATCTGCCCGGCGACGGGAGGGTTCACATAGTGCGAAAGGGGTTCTGCCACTCCGTAGAACACGAGGCCGATGCCCATCCCGGCGCTGAAGAGCATCGCGAACCACGAGAGCATGCCGAACTCGGGTTGCTCGTCGTCGCGCCCCAATCGGATGTTGCCGATGCGGCTGATTCCGCAGTACAGCGCAAAGATCACGAAACCGGTAGCAGAGAGGATGTACCACCAGCCGACTCCGTCGCTGATCACGTTGTTGAGAGTTTCGAAAGCATCCGCAGCGGTTCCCGCATAGATCACGGCAAAGGCGATCAGGGCAAAGATCACTATCGACGCGGGGATGAACACGGGTTTCCGTAGTTCACGCCACGCAGTTTTGACCGCAGTCATTCCACTCCTCGAACAATCAGGCATTCACAGCGCCCATACGGGCAGCCACGTGTCACGCGTAGGTGGGCGTTGCGCTCACACCATCGCAGGTCAAGACCGGGCTATTGCTTTGAAATTCAACGTAACGTCAAGTTTCGGTCAACTCAACTGGACGAAAGATGCTGCACTGTCGCGAAAGTTCTCACTGGATACCGTAGTTCCGGTTGTAAATCGTTGGGTAATAGTGGCATTGGGCCATGAGTGGAATGCTGAACGGCGAATTCGATTGGTACGGTGAGTTGAATCGGTCGAGTCGACGCTCACCGATTGACCACATTTGTCAAACTCGGCGAAACAGCCTGTCTGTCAGGTGGTTAACTCCTGGTGTGCTTGCCCGATCGTGGCGGTCAGGTGTCGATACCTAACTGTGATTGTGATGGTCGCAACTATCAGTGATGCGGGCCCTGTTCGCCCCGCTGAGCGTCGATCAGATCCATCGCATCCTTCAGACCCAAGCCCGGATGCAGTTCGCGTAGTGCCTTGATTGCCGGAATACGGTCGTCAGTCGACGCGAGTGCGCTACGGACGTCGTCGGCGGGTATTTCGGTGGGGGCAGTCGTCCCTTCCCACCACACCGACTGAGGTTTGTTCCTGTTTCGCCAGGCCTGGACGGTTCCGTAGGCAAATCCGGCCGTCGCGAAAAGCCAGATTGCCAGGCGAACCCAATTACCGGTTGTCGGTTCCGTGGCCACTGTATGGATGGTGCTCGGACCGACTACGACTACGAGCAGGACGAGGCCAATCGTGTGGCCCCATCGCTCGACGCGCCTGCTCGGTACCCACCACTCGGCCATCGGTCGATACTCGCACAGTGCTGCGGTTTCGATGCGACGATGGAGATCATGGAGATTCGTGATGCGGTGGTGCGATTTCGAGGGGAATCAGGGGCCTCGACGATCTTCGGAGAACCGCACCAGACCAGCGACGGATCGACGATCATCACGGTTTCGCGTCTGCACCGGCGGTGGCGCCGCGACCCGATACCGGTGCCAGTGGGAGTGTTCTCGATCCACGAGGGTGAGCCGTCGTGGTCACCGGCCGTCGATCACACCAGGGCGGCTTTGATGGGGGAGTTCATCGGGTTGGCGGCCGCAGTGATCGCAACTCTGGCCGTTCTACGTCGTCCGCCCTGGCCTGATGTGACGATTCAGAAGGGGTGACCCAGAATTACGCCGATCAGTTGGAACGGCATCGCGAGGAACATCGATCCGACGTAGAGCGGATAGCGAATCGGATCGCCGGCGAGGTAACCCTCGGCGAGCCAGGCCATGACGTCTGCTGATCCCATAGTCGTTACTTCCCTTCGCTGTTGTGGTTCACCGACATTTTCGGTCGTGGGAGTTGTTTTGTTACAAGCGAACTCGAAGGAGGGGTACATGTGAAGGCAGTTTCGACGCAGCAAACGTCGTCAAGCGAGATCCCCGGGGGCGGTGTCCTCTAACAGCTAAGTCTCGATACTTGGCACTGTGCCGTAGTGAAATCTGTGCATTCTGCACATGTCGGGACAATTCGGTGAGCCCTACAGTCGCTGCATGACAACGACACCTTCTCCTCTCGCAGGCAAGACCGTCGTACTGATCGGCGGCGGAACAGGCATCGGGCTGCGAGTGGCGCAGCTTGCCGTCGACGCCGGCGCGCAGGTAGTTCTCGGGGGCCGAACCGCATCCAAGCTCGAAGCAGCGGCCGCGCAGCTGGGTGAGGCTGCGCACTGGTTCACCGTCGACACCTCCGACGACGACTCGGTGAAAGCACTCTTCACCAACATCCCCAGCGTCGATGCTCTCTTCACGACGGCTGCCGATTACCAGGTCGGCTCGTTCCGTGAACAGAGCGTCGAGGAAGCGGCGTCGCCGTTCACCTCCAAGTTCTGGGGGCAGTACCGCGTCGTGCACGCTGCGCTCGACAAGCTGACACCCACCGCATCGGTGGTCCTCATGTCCGGCGCTGCCAGTGTGCGGCCACCCGCAGCTGCCGCGGCATACGTTGCAGCCAACGCGGCAATCGAGGGGCTCGGGCGGGGGCTGGCGGTCGAACTGTCGCCGATCCGCGTCAACACTGTCGCTCCCGGAACCATCGACGGGCATCTGTGGGCTCAGCGCCCGGCGGAGGTTCGGGAGGCCGCGTTCACCTGGAGTGCCGAGAACAACGTGCTCGGCCGCGTCGGGAACGAAGACGAGATTGCACAAGCGGTGTTCTATCTCTTCACCAACACGTACACAACGGGTTCCACGCTGTACCCCGACGGCGGATACGCGTTGCGTTAGACCCGTGCCATTTGGCGACTGTGTGAAATGACGACTGTGCGAAATGCATTGTCGTAACACGAAGAAACGCCAATTCGCCCATAGGCGTGACCCTGGCCACATTCGTACCGTCTTCTCCGAGAACACTTCCCAACTATTCGAGGAGTCCGTCATGAAAAACACGTCAGCGACCGCCGCCGGCGGTGAAGTGTCCGACGGTGACGACTACGCGCTCACCCGCGTTCCCGACGAAGCACGATATTCGTGGTTCTCGGTGGCAGTACAGCGATTCGGTCAGGTATCGGCACTCGCACAGTTCTTGCTCGGTGCGACGCTCGGCTACGGTATGACGTTCTGGAATGCCTTCTGGGCATTGACAGTCGGGGCGGTGATTCTCGAGGTCGTCTGTATTTTCATCGGCATCATCGGGGTTCGTGAAGGGCTCAACACATCGGTGGTCGCACGCTGGTGTGGATTCGGGCACGCAGGTTCCGCGGTGATCGGTTTGGTGATCGGGGTCAGCCTGATCGGTTGGTTCGGCATTCAATCTGCTGTCTCTGCATCAGGTTTGCACGGAATCATGCCGTTTCTGCCGCAGTGGGCGTGGGCTTTGGCCTTCAGTCTCCTGATCACCGCGATAGTCCTTCGCGGGTTCGGATCCATGCAACTGATTGCCAATATCACCGTTCCGCTGTTCCTGATCCTGGTCGGTTGGGCCGTCATCGCCGAACTGCGTAATCACTCGCTGTCAGATCTGATGACATCTGCTCCAGCCGGGCCGGAGCTCAGCTTCCTCGCCGGAACTACCATCGTCGCAGGCGGTTTCATTGCCGGAGCAGTGATCACACCTGACATGACGCGCTTCAACCGCACGGCAGGCGATGTCGTGAAGCAGACGCTCGTCGGAATAACGTTGGGCGAATACGTGATCGGGCTGACCGGTGTTCTCCTTGCCCATGCCGTTCGCAGTTCCGGCATCGCCACGATCATTCTCTCGTCGGTCGGTTGGGTCGGCGTTCTGATCATCGTTCTCGGCACCTTCAAGATCAACGACTGGAACCTGTACAGCTCGGGGCTCGGCGTCGTGAACTTCATCGACGTCGTGTTCGGTCGACGGATCAATCGCGCAGTTGTCACAGCAGTTGTCGGCATCACCGGTTCGGTCCTCGCGGCTGCCGGAATCCTGAACTCGTTCACCGACTTCCTGATCCTGTTGGGCGTCGGATTCCCGCCGATCGCCGGGATCATGGTGG
The DNA here is from genome assembly GCF_044908235.1 of Rhodococcus sp. 27YEA6. Taxonomy (NCBI): domain Bacteria; kingdom Bacillati; phylum Actinomycetota; class Actinomycetes; order Mycobacteriales; family Nocardiaceae; genus Rhodococcus; species Rhodococcus sp. 27YEA6. Next base: position 22,246 of record NZ_JBIYCY010000016.1, read on the forward strand.
CGGAATACTTCATCGTCAAGACATGGCGCAAGGATCTGGAGGAGAGTCGAGCTGCGGGTACCCTCCCGAACTCGGCACCCACTTGGGTACCGGCCACGCTGGTGATCTGGATCGTCTCGGCGCTGATCGGTCATTACAGCACCTTCGGCCTGCCGTCGATCAACGCGGTGGCCTCGGCCTTCGTTCTCTACGTCGTCGCGGGTCGACTCGGCCTGATTCGCGGAGTCGGACGCACCGCAACCGAAGCGCCGCAAGAGACTTCGGGAAAATCTGCGCTCACGCACTAGCACGGCACACACTGTAGAAGGGAGTTCGCGATGCGAATCGGAATCGACGTCGGTGGTACGAACACCGATGCGGTCCTGATGGACGGGACCACCGTCATCGGGCATGTCAAACACTCGACCAGCAAGGACATCACCGGCGGAATCGGCGGAGCTCTGGCGGCGCTGCAGCAGCAGTACTCGTTCTCTCCCAGCGCTGTTCAAGCAGTGATGATCGGCACGACGCACTTTCTCAACGCTCTCATCGAGCAACGCGGACTTGCACCGACAGCGGCTCTGCGATTGGGGCTTCCGGCGACCGCCGCGCTTCCGCCGATGGTGGGGTGGCCGCGAGACCTGGTCTCCGCTGTGCAAGGAAGGCACTACCTCGCTCACGGTGGGCACGAGTTCGACGGTCGTCGTATCTCGCCGCTGGACCCCGACGAGATTCGCCGCCATGCCGCCGATATGGCTCGCAGCGGTACTCGTTCGGTCGCAATATCTTCGGTGTTCTCTCCGGTCAATCTCGAATGCGAAGCGGCCGCCGCGGAGATCGTGCGTGAGGAACTCGGCCCGGACGTCGCAATTTCGCTCTCGCACGAGATCGGTCGAGTGGGTCTACTCCAGCGGGAGAACGCGACCATCATCAATGCTGCGCTGCGCGAGCTCGCCGATCACATCGTCGACGGTCTTGCCCGATCTTTGGTCGAGCACGGCATTGTCGCGCCGCTGTACCTGAGCCAGAACGACGGAACCTTGATGGACATCGAGTACGCGAGGCGTTATCCGGTGGCGACTTTCGCTTCGGGGCCGACCAACTCCATGCGAGGCGCCGCTGTTCTGTCCGGTCTGGCCAGCTGTGCGGTGATCGACATCGGGGGCACCACTACCGACGTGGGCGTATTGACCAACGGTTTCCCCAGAGAAGCAACCACGGAGGTGACGGTCGCGGGGGTACGGACCAATTTCCGTATGCCGGACGTCTTCTCGATCGGTATCGGTGGTGGTTCGGTGGTGGATGCAGACGGACTCACAGTCGGACCCGAATCTGTGGGATACGAATTGGGTTCACGGGCACTCGTATTCGGCGGTGACACGTTGACGGCCACCGACATAGCCGTCGCGGCAGGCTTGGCCGACGTCGGAGATCGCAGTGCGGTGGCGCACCTCGACCGCGGCCTGGTGTCGACGGCACTCGACCGGATCTCGCGCCGAGTCGCCGACGCCGTGGAACAGATGCGGACCACGTCGGATCCACTTCCCGTTGTGGCGGTTGGCGGGGGATCGGTACTGCTGGAGCGTGAACTCCCGGGCCTGGGAACGGTGATTCGTCCTGAGCGCTTCGATGTTGCCAATGCGATCGGCGCTGCGATCGCGCAGGTCAGTGGTGAGGTAGATCGAGTCGAAGCGGTGCGGGACGGGCACCGGCAGGTTTTTGCCGACGATGCTCGCCAGGAGGCGATCGATCGGGCAGTCGCCGCAGGCGCACGGCCCGAGTCGGTGCAGATCGTGGAGTTCGACGAGGTCCCGATTCCGTATCTGCCGGGCAACGCAACACGTATTCGAGTGAAGGCAGTCGGTGACTTGGCACTGCACAGTGGTTTGGTCTCCACCGGTCAGGAGGGCTCACGATGAGTTGGACACTACGAACGGCGGATCTCGACGACCTCGCCAGGGGCGCAGCCTTGTTGGGCACCGGCGGCGGGGGAGATCCGTTCGTCGGCAAGATGTTGGTCACGCAGGCGCTCGGTGAGGCCGGTGAAATCACAATTCTCGATCCGGAGGAGCTTGACGACGACGCGTGGGTGATTCCCGTCGCGCAGATGGGTGCCCCGACCGTCGTGGTCGAAAAGATGCCGCGCGGAACCGAACCCGAGCTGGCGCTGATCACGTTGGAGAAGCACACGGGTCGAACTGCAGATGCCACGATGCCGATGGAGTGCGGCGGAATCAATTCGATGATTCCGTTGCTGGTGGCCGCACGGCGCGGCCTGCCGGTTGTCGACGCCGACGGGATGGGACGAGCCTTTCCTCAGCTCGAGATGGAAACCTTCTCGGTGTACGGGATTTCGGCGAGTCCGCTCGCCATGGCGAACGAGCACGACGAGGTGGCGATCTTCGACACCGGAAGTGACAACAGCAGATTGGAGGGCCTCGCCCGCGGGGTGACGTCGAGGTTCGGTGGGATGGCGCACATCGCGCAGTACTCGATGACGGGTGCAGATGTGAAGCGGACGGCGATCCCACGGACTCTGTCGTTGGCCATGACCATCGGCCGGTCCATCAGACTTTCACGTGAGCAGCGGGTGGACCCGGTGCAGGCGCTTGTCGACAGTCTCGCCGACACGCTCTACGGATACGGGCGAGTTCTCTTTCACGGCAAGGTGATCGATGTCGACCGGCGAACCGATGAGGGGTTCGCTCGGGGTTCGGTGCGGATCGCCGGCGTCGGAGACGAAGAGCTGGAAGTTCAGTTCCAGAACGAAAATCTGATCGCCGTCCAATCCGGAGTGATGGTGGCGATCGTGCCAGACCTGATCTGCATCGTCGAGGCCGATACCGCCGAACCCGTCACCACCGAGGGCTTGCGGTACGGGCAGCGCGTTGCGGTCATCGGGATCGCGACCCCACCCATCATGAGAACCCCGGAGGCACTGGCGGTCTTCGGCCCGGCTAGCTTCGGGCTCGATCGCCCGTTCCTGCCGGTGGAGACACTCGAGCAACCTGTACTGGCAGAATAGCGAGCCGTGAGCAGGCTGCACGCGGTCCGGGAGGCCGACCTCGACGCGATCGCAGCGGGGGCGGTGGTCCTGGGCTGCGGCGGGGGCGGCGATCCACGCTTGTTCGTGGAATTGCTGCGTCCACTGATGACGTCTACTTCGGTGGAGGTCATCGCGCCGGACCAGTTGCCGGAGGAGGCATTGGTGATGCCGGTGGGAATCGTCGGATCGGCCCTGGCCTTGGAGGAGCAATTGCCCTCCGGGCGTGAGTTTGCAGATACTGCAGCAGCTTTGACGCGCTGGACCGGGAAGCGTCCGACCGCGGTGATGACTTTCGAAGGCGGTGGACTCAACGCTCTCTCCGGCATTGCTGCGGCGTTGGCGTTGGGAATTCCCGTGGTCGACGCGGACCTGCTGGGTCGAGCGATGCCGCGGCTCGATCACTTCTCTCTCGCCGCAGCCGGGTTGGAATTGTGCCCGGTCACACTCGCCCAGCCCGGCGGCCTCATTACCGTCGTCGACGGAGTGGATGTGCTCGGCGCCGAGGTAGCAGTGCGGTCGTTGATCGGGAGAACCAGCGGTTGGGGTGCTCTGGCGATCGCGTCGATCGATGCGCGGACGGTGCAGGAGGCGTGCATTCCGGGAACTCTGTCTCGGGCGCACGAACTGGGTCAGCACATCGGGGCACTGGGCAGTTGGCGGCAGATCGCGGAAAGCTCCGGGGCTCGAGTACTGGGGGCAGGCCGGGTGCGTGCGGTGCGTCGTAGTCGTCCGGACACCGGAGATCGTCGGGGCAGCGTGATTCTCGAGCACGGTTCTGCGGTGATACGAGTCGAATTCGAGAGTGAGTTCCTGACCGTCGCGTTGGACGGCGAGATGATTGCAACGTGCCCGGACATCGTGACGTTGCTCGACGTGCGGACCGGCGCCTTCGTCTCGTGTGAATCCGTGCACCAGGGGCACGATGTGGCCGTGTTGGTTCTTCCCGGTCCACAGTGGTGGGCGGAAGAAGTGGGCAGATTGAAAGTTGTCGGCCCGCGGGCATTCGGGATCGACCACGACGCAGTGCTGATGGAGGCGCGATGAGCGCGAGTGTTTCGGCGTTGCTGAACAACCCGGCCTTTGTCGGGCTGTATCGACTGGCCGGGGAGGGTGATCCCGTCGTGACGACAGTGGGAGCACTCACCGGGGAATCGGCACAGTCGGCCGAGGCCGTGTCGGATGCGGCGAGTTCAGGATCAGTTCTGGTGATTCTCGATCGAATCGACATCGGGGAGTGGAGATTCGACGCTCTCCTTCGGCGCACAGCGGCGACCGGCTGCCAGGTGGTCGCTGTGCACAGCACTGCGGCGGAGGATGCGAATCTCTCGTTGCTTGCCGATCGGCTCGGACTGGTGGTGCTCGGAGTATCCGACCCGTGGCAGTTCAGCGTGGATCTTCGTGATCTTCTCTCGAATTCGCGGGCGGTGATGGCCGACGCAGTACTGCGGGCGACACACGCGGGCCAACGAGCCGGAGGAAGCGTCGAGAATCTTCTGTCGGTGCTACTGAACACTTTTCAGCGTTCATTCTTTCTCCTGGACTCGTCCGGACGTCCGATGACCGGCGCCGACCTGTTGTCAGACACTGATCGAGCAGCCGCCGGTATGTTGTCGGGTCGCGGGGCGCCCACCACGGTCGAATTGGACTCCGGCGGGGTCCTGATTGCGTGCCCGGTGATGTCCGGCGCAGCCCGAGAGCCCTGGCTGGCGGTGCTACTCCCGGTGCGTCAAAGCGTCGAAGAGGCTTCTCTCTCAGTGGTTCTCGACGTGGCCTCGTTGGCTGCCGGGCACCGACTGGCCGTTGCGCGCATGGTCGACGAGCGTGAAGCGCGCCGGCGTAGCGCGTTGCTCGGTGAACTGATCGACACGTCAGCAGACGCCACACCCGGACTGCTCCGGCGCGCACTCGACGCGGGTTGGATGCTGGACGGATGGCACATCGGCATCAAAGTCCTGGCGGTCGGTGAGGTCGACCTGGTGGCAAGACGCAGCGAGGTTGCAGATGCTCTCGCCGCCGAGGGAATCGACGCCAATGTCGTGGAACAGGCTGACGGCTGGGCGGCGTGGACGACTCTGCCAGGCGAGCCGCGACCGGAGGCGATCACCAGGATCGCCGAGTGCATCCGTGCAGCTCAGGCCAGGTTGGAACCCACGATGGAGACCTGGGTAGGTGTGGGACGCGCACACGACGGTCCGGCTGGAATCGGTTCGTCCCTGTCGGAGGCCGGGGATGCCGCTCGGCTCGCCGGTTCCCGATCTCAAACAGGTCGATTCCTGCACGTGGACCGCCTCGGGCTGGCGCAGTTGCTGCTGGCGTGGACGCGAACCGACACCTTCCAGCCTGCGGCCGCAGCATTGCTCGCACCGCTACGCGATTCCAATGGAGAGTTGCTCGAGACTCTGTCGACGTACCTCGACGAAGAATCGTCTCTGGCTCACACCGCAATCCGAATGGGGTTGCACCGCAACACCGTATCGAGTCGGATCGATAGAATTCAGCGCCTTCTCTCGGTGGATCTCGCAGATCCGGAAACGAGACTCGCGCTCCACCTTGCTTGCCGGACCATCGCGCCCTGACGGAGATCTTCGCGGCTTCGTCTTGACAAGCACGGGAGGTTCCTGCCATCCTCGTTGCCAGGTCACGAGTACCAGTGTTCAGCCCCGGCTTGCTGGTCGGCAACCCTCCTCCGCGGTGGGGTGCTCCGGGTGACGACCCGGCTGCGTTCGAAAACGAATGCGGCAAGCGCGGACTCTTCCGGGGCCATCTCCCGACGAACGAGTCCTTGAACGTGAGGATTGTCTTCGATGACTGCTGTATTGAGTGCCGACACCTGCTGCACCACCGCGATTGCCAAGGTTTCGGGTTCCGACCTGCAGGTTCCATTGGTTCAGGGTGGCGAATGCTCCTACGCCAACTTCGACTACGCCGCGAGTGCGCCGGCATTGGCCCAGGTCACCGACCGTATCGCCGAGTTGCTGCCGACATACGCCAGCGTCCACCGCGGTGCCGGCTACGCGTCCCGGATCTCCACGCTCACCTACGAGAACGCTCGTGAATCCGTTGCTCGTTTCGTGAACTGTGCCGACGATCAGGTTGTCGTCTTCACCCGGAACACCACCGATTCGCTGAACCTGCTTGCGCAGTGCGTCCCCGGCAGCACCGTCGTCCTCGACGTCGAGCATCACGCAAACCTGTTGCCGTGGAACGACGCTCGTATCGTCACCGCCGCAGACACCATCGAAGAAACGATCGAGCGTCTGATCGGTGAACTGTGCACCAAGCCTGCCGCGCTGCTCGCAATCACCGGGGCCTCCAACGTGACCGGTGAGATCCTGCCGATTGCACGTTTGGCTGACATCGCTCACCGTTGCGGCGCACGTATCCTCGTCGACGCTGCTCAGTTGGCTCCCCACCGTCGCATCGACCTGCAGGAATGCGGCGTCGACTACGTAGCGTTCTCGGGCCACAAGCTGTACGCGCCCTTCGGCGCCGGCGTTCTCGTCGGCCGCCGTGACTGGCTCGACGAAGCTCAGCCGTACCTCGCCGGCGGCGGCGCCGTGCGTGAGGTGACCATCGAATCCACCGAGTGGGCTTGCGCGCCCGCACGCCACGAGGCGGGTTCCCCCAACGTGCTCGGTGCGGCTGCCATCGCGACCGCCTGCGAAACCCTGCACGCCCTGGACTTCGACGTGATCGCCGAGCATGAGAAGGCGCTCACCGCCCAGCTCACTGACGGCTTGTCCGCCATCGAGGGCGTCTCACTCGTGCGACTGTGGAACGACGCTCCTGACGCCGTCGGAATCGTCACCTTCACCGTTGACGGATTCGAAGCGGGCGAGATCGCCGCATTCCTCTCCGCCGAGCACGGCATCGGAGTTCGCGACGGTCGCTTCTGCGCACATCCGGTTCTCGCGCGCCTCGGCCTCTCCGGCGGTGCAGTTCGCGCCAGCCTCGGCCTCGGTAGCAGCTCGGACGACGTGACGCGGTTGGTCGACGCCGTGAACATCCTGGTTTCGAATCAGCGTGATTGGAAGTACGCGAAGACGGCAGGTGCGTGGAACCCTGTGCCCGAGACCCGCCCCTTCCTCGGAGCCGCAGACGACAATGCCGGCGCAGCCGAGTGCGTCTGAGCTGAGCTCGGTCCCCGAAAACTCGAACGGACAACTAGCATGGCAGCCATGGCACCAGCGGATTTTCCCGCCACCCCTTCGAGAGTGAGCATCACTCTCGGTCAGTGGTGCCGTCGCCATGTCGATCTGTGTCGCACCTCTTCAGGAATGTGTTCGAGCTGACGATTCGTCTCGCTCATCCCATACTTTTCTGATTTTCGGAGGTCTCACATGTCTTCACTCGCTTCGCATTCTCTGCACGTAGCGGTCGAGTTGACCGGATCCGGTCACCATCCGGCCGCTGAGGGCGCACCCGGCAACCTGCCCATCATCGGCGGCGACTACTGGGTGGACCTCACCGAGGGTGAAAAGGCTCTCGATTTGGCTTCATTCCCTACCAATGTGGTTCGGATTCGCGCTGCGGATCTGCGTGAGGCACAGCTCGAACGCGCACGGATACGCGCTGCCGTCGCTGAAGAAGGACGCGATCCCGACAGCGTCGCAGTGCTGGTCGATCTCGAGATTCTGATCGCGCCGGAGGCTCGCTCCGCTCGTAAGGAGCTTGCGCAGTTGGACAGCGCGTTGACCTCGCCGCGGGTTCCCGTTTCGCTTCATTACGTCGGAACGCCTTCCGGTCTCGGCAGTTTGATCGCCGATATCCGAGCTGCGGAGGTCGCCGACGGCGTTACGTTGCTGCCTCTCGCATTGCCTCGCACGCTCGAGCATCTGGTGGACAGCACCATTCCGTGGCTTCAGGATCGCGGACTTGTCACACCGTCCACCGCAGTCGACGAGGTTCTCGGGCGTTTCGGACTGCCGCCCCGTCATCGCACGCTTGCGTCCTGATCGTCACCGATTGCATCTGCGTACAGGTGGAACAGCGACGGTAATTCGTCGGCACCGTCCACCTGTGCCAGAAGCGTCCAGCACTGCGCAGTGATCGACCGAGCCCTCGTGCCGATCCAGTTGGTGGGCAGTAGTTCCGGCGGCAACAGCGGATCCGGTTCCATGGCTCGCGTGAATTCCGCCGCGAGTTCGATGGTCATCGTGACAGCATCGGTACCCGGACTGTTCTGCAGTTTGTGCAGGCGTGCGGTCGCTACGTCGAGTAGCCGTTCGTATCCGTCAGCGATCTGGTCCAGTGGCCACAACTGCGCGGCAATCTTCACGGGGTCTTCGAGAGTGCCCACTTTCAGATCTCGAGTGGTGAGAGAAGACAGGTGCTGTTCGACGTCGAGTTCGGCGGCCGCATCGCGAATATACGGTTCCCAGGCGTGCGGCGAGACGTACAGACCGCCCTGGACGAGCGCGCCGCCGAGGTAAACGACCCTGGTGCGCAGCGCATCTCGCGCTTTCCGTGACGACTCCGGAATTGCGAATCCGGCCAGGTGCCAATACCCGTCCCACGGCGTCACAGTGTCGCGGTCTTGTCGATAGGCCAGCCGAACGAATTCGACGTCGGGTTCCATCTCGCGCAGGGCTTTCGGCGTTGCTCGTAGCGTGGCCTGCCGCCCGCGACCTTCCTGAGTGAACTTCCCCTCGGTGACCAACCGCTTGATGCACAGCCGAACCTGTTGATCAGTTTTGCCGAGGGCGTCGGCGGTGGCATAGAGGGTGTGCCCGTCGACAGTTCCGTCCGTGCGCAGTAGTCCCTCGATCAAGATCCTCGTGGGTACATCGACGTCCCTGTCGGTCATCGCCATGTCCTTTCCTCGCTTCTCGACATCTTCGCCCACAACTGTACTATCGAATGCAATACGATCGTTTCAAATTCGTACGTTAGGGCGGGAAGATGGCAGCGGAATCGATGAGCGAGGGCAAGAGTAAGCCTCGTTTACGCAGGTGGATGGTTACTTCCCTGGCGGTGGTCGTTGTTCTGATCGCGACTCTGGTGGGCTGGACGCTGTACCAGAACACCTATGACATCCGTGAGGAAAAAGTGACGATCACCGGGGGATCGGTGCCGCTCCAGGGAGTCCTTGCACTGCCCGAACACGGTGACGGTCCCTTCGGGCTCGTGGTTTTCGTCCACGGAGACGGCCCGGTCGATGCAACACATGAGACGTTCTATCGACCGGTGTGGGAGGCGTTCGCAAAGGCGGGGTACGCGTCACTCTCCTGGGACAAGCCGGGGGTGAATGGGGCACCGGGCAATTGGCTCGACCAGAGCATGGACGATCGCGCGGCAGAAACGGAAGCGGCAATCGAGTGGGCGCGGGGACGTTCGGATATCGATCCGTCTCGGATCGGTCTGTGGGGTGCAAGCCAGGCAGGGTGGGTGATGCCCAAGGTGGTGAACCTCGACCCGGACGTAGCGTTCGTCATTGCCGTGGGTCCCGCGATCAACTGGCTCCAACAAGGCGAATTCAATACCCTAGCCGAACTTTCCGAGAGAAATGCGTCGGCCGACGAGTTCGAGAAAGCGCGGGTCGATCGTGCGAAGAACTTGGATCAGTTGGCCCGTGATGCATCGTTCGACGATCTAGTGGCCTCCGGCGAGGCCGACGGTCTCACCGAAGACCGGTGGAACTTCATCCGAAAGAACTACCTCTCGGATGCGCGAGCCGATCTCGAAACCGTGAAGGTTCCGGTGCTCTTGATCATCGGCGGACAAGACGTCAACGTCGACGTGGCTGATACCGAAAGGGTGTATCGCGAATTGTTGGACACTCCAGGGCAATTGGTGGTCAAGAAGTACCCCGACGCTACGCATTCGATCGTGGACAAGGATCTCGAAGACTCGGAAGTGAGGTCCGCTCTGGTGGCCGTCCTTGCTCCCCGTTCGATCTTCGCTCCCGGCTATCTAGCGGATCAGACTGCATTTTTGGAGGGAATTCATGGCTGACGGAATCACGGTTGTCGCACTGGGTGGTGCCGGTGCCATGGGCTCGGCAGCAGTTCGTCTGGCCGCAACATTGCCGGGAATCAGCAAGGTAGTAGTCGCGGATCGCGATATCGATGCTGCGAAGCGTCTTTCAGTTGAACTGGCGCAGGCGTCAGCGGAAGTCGAGGCGCGCCGCATCGACGTCACGGACGGTCGCACGCTACGTGAATTGCTTGACGGCGCAGACGTGGTCGTCAATACGGTCGGACCGTTTTTCCGTTTCGGCGTCGGCATTCTCCAGGCAGCGATCGGGACCGGGACTCACTATCTCGACATCTGCGACGACTGGGAGCCGGCCGTCGACATGCTGGAATTGGACTGTGCCGCGAGGGGAGCCGGAATCTGTGCGGTAGTCGGCATGGGCGCAAGTCCCGGGATGAGTAACCTCCTGGCCGCGATGGCAGTCTCGCGATTGGACGTGGTCGACGATCTGTATACAGCCTGGCCGGTTGATGTCGAGGGCGAGGACGAGTCGGTGGACACATTGAGTGCAGCCGCCGTTCACTGGATGCAGCAGATCAGCGGCCAGGTTCCGGTGGTTCGTGCGGGGCGAATCGTCAACGAAGAACCGTTGCGTTCCATCGCACTCGAACTGCCCGGCGGACGTCGGGGGAACGCTTACGTGGTCGGGCATCCGGAGCCGGTGATGTTTCATCGGACCATCAATCCTGCGGGGCATTCGGCAAATCTGATGGTCATCACACCGGAAACCGTGGCGTTTCTCGACGTTCTCCGCGCCGACATCGACAAGGGGAGAATCGATCTCGACTCGGCCGCCGAAGAATTGGGCAAGCCTTCGCTCGGACGGATGATCCGTGCTGCGCCTCGAATGCTCACGCGCGCCGGCCACGGATCCCTGCCGTTGTTCTTCGCCTCGGCGACAGGAATGTTCGACGGAAGAGCGATGCGCGTCGTGGCCCGGATTGCCGACGATTCACCGGTGTCGGAGTTGCTGTCGGACATGGCCGGTGCAACCGGAATCCCCTTGGCGCTCGGCCTTGCTCAGGTGGTGTCCCGGCTCGCCGACGGAACGATTTCGGATCGGATCGGTGTGCACTCACCCGAGAGCGTCGTCGACCCGGAAGTTCTGTTCACTGCGCTGGCGCGGTTGTTCGATCGAACCGACTGGAGTGAGATCGTCACCGTCGAATCCGAGTTCCGCTAGTCAGTTCGCGGCGTGTGATCCGATGCGACTGCGGATTTCGGTCTCGACGCGATCGGCGTCCTTGGGGCTGAACGAAGGCGATCCGTGGCCGGCGAGAGTGAGTACCACCGCGGTCTCCTTCCACGGGCGTGAAAGATCCAGGCTGTACCACGAGCTGAAATCTGTTGTTCCCCAGATTCGTAGGCGTCCGCTCAGCCATGACATGACTCCGAGGTCGACGGATTCGATCTGCGAGTACAGGACGAACTTGCTGACAAACGGAAAGTAGTAGTGGCGGATCGTGACGCCCTGATCGTCGATCCGGACGGTTCGGTCCTCGTAGATTGTCGATGTTCCTGCACTCACAGTGATAACCCGGTTCCTGCTGGTCGATGCTCTCGATGGCTGCCTGAAAACCAACCATACAGTCTCTATTGGGACAGGCTGCGAGCGCGGGCGTCAAGCGCTGGTGGGCCTTGAGACGACGAGATCACTCACCGCGATCTGAGCGTTGCCGATTGCCGCCTGAACCGGTTCGCAACTACTCGATGCTCTGGCGAGCGCAAGAACTGCGGTGAGTAGGGCGGCGTCGGGCTCTCCTTCGAACGGTCCGCTCTGGACGTCGAACTTTCCAGCGCGCAACTGCTTTCGGGCATTGATTCCAAGTTGTGAAATGACCTCGTCCATCGCGGTCAGGCACTGGGCGAGCGCGCCGATCGACCAGTAGAGATCGGCAGCGACGACGGGTGTCTGCGATGCCACGGTACCGGCGCGGCGCAATCGGTGGTGAGTGTCTCGGAGTATCTCGGGCAGCCTGTGGTCTGCGCAATGTTCCATCCCGCCGCCTCCGTAAGGTGTAAAGTTAGGTTATTCAATTACGGTAAAGCAGGGAGGTAAGGGATGCAAGTAGTTTTAGACGATTACGTCGCCGGTGCGTCGTTTGCGACCGACTTGGTCAATACCTCGCCCCGCGTGTGGGTGGAGGCAGGTGACGCGTTGGCTGCCCCTCAGGCGCTTCACGATCTACTGGACGAACATGGACTCTCGCCGGATGCGCTCACCAACGGACGTCGGCTTACCAGCGGTGAACTTGCTGAGGTCAAGGAACTCAGAGAGGGGATTCGTTCGATTCTCGATGCTCCGACTTCCGATGAGCTCGTTGATCGCACTCATCGACTCCTGCAGACCGTCCCGCATCACGTCCGACTCGTGCCTGATGCCCGGTCCGACTATCGATGGAATGCGGTACCGGACAGCAGAATCAATCTCACCGGCGAACTTGCGCTGTTGATCGGCTACTCGTTGCTGGGGACTCTGCGCACATTGGGGTACGAACGATTCCGCCCATGCGCCTCGCCGACGTGCAACGGGGTGTTCGTCGATACAAGCCGTGGAGGGCGACGCCGCTACTGCATGCCGGCGTTGTGCGGCAACCGAATCAACGTCGCGAATCACCGTCAACGGCAGCGTCGTACTTAGCGTCTGCGCTTGCCCGGTCGATAGTGACAATCGAACAGAGTACGGCCGACTGTATGGGGAACTTCAACGAGATACAGACCACGTCAATCCCGCACGATTGTCGCCATGGCAACTCCTAGTAGATGGCGGCTCGTATGAAAGCCCGTTCTGTCTCCGCGACAGCAGTTATCAGCGTTGGGGTTTTCACCCTGGCCGGGTGTGGCGGCGCATCCAGTCCCGGAGGTTCGGTCGGTGAGTATGCAAAGGACGGCAGTTTCACGACTGTCATCAACGCCGATCCCGGAAATCTGCACCCTCTGATCACCAACCTTACGTCGACTCAGATCGTGAACGCGTACTCGTACGATTCGTTGATCGACATCGACGCGCAAACACGCACTGTGCGTCCCTATCTGGCGGAGAGCTGGAGTGAAGAAGGGAACACGCTGAAGTTCGTGCTCAAGAAGGGCATCACTTGTGCCGACGGCACTTCCTTCACCGCACAGACCGCGGCCGATGACATCAACTGGGTCATGGATCCTGAAAACGCTTCACCGCTACGCGGATCCACTGTGCCGATGTCGACTTCGGCCTCAGCGGACGGTGACGAACTGACGGTGACTACCGCCGAGCCAGCGCCCTTCCTGCTCTCTCGAATCGGCGCGTTGCGGCTTCCGTGCGCTGCGACGCTCGAAGACCCGGCCAGCATCCGTTCGAGTAGCAACGGAACGGGTCTGTTCAAGGTCACCGAAGTTGTTCCGAACGATCACATCACGATGGAACGCCGCGACGGTTACACCTGGAGTCCGAACGGCGAGACCACTTCCGACACTCTCGGAGTGCCGAAGACAGTGACGATCAAGATTGTCACCGATCCCAGTACGACGGCGAATCTTGTTCTCACCGGCGGAGTGAATGCCGCAGCGGTCACCGGTTCGGACGAGGAACGAGTCTTGGCCGCGGGTCTGGATTCGAAGACCTACACCACGTTGTCCGGCGAGTTCATCTTCAATCATTTCGCGGCCCTACCCACGGCAGACCGTGCTGTGCGGCAGGCCCTCGTGCAGGCAGTAGACCTGGACGACTACACCGAGATCACCACCGGCGGTAAAGGAACCCGCGCACGCGCCCTCGCGGTTTCGGAACCCCTTGCCTGCGACTACAACAGTGTCGAAGGGACGATCCCCGATTTCGACGTCGATGCAGCAAAGAAAACGCTGTCCGACGCAGGTTGGAAGGCGGGTCCCGACGGCATCCTGACGAAGGACGGTCGACCGCTTGCCCTCAACGTGATTTTCAACAACTCACGCGATACGAACTCTGCCGCCGCGGAATACGTGGCAACACAGTGGGAAGGACTGGGCGCGAATGTGAAACTGACCGGCGGCGACTACAGTTTTGTCATCGCCAACACATTCAGCACCACCGACCTGTCGTCGTGGGACGTTTCCATCGGTTTGACGCTGGGGAGTGATACGCCGAGCATCTTTGCCAAGTACTTCACCGGCCCGCCCAAACCTGAAGGAGTGAACTTCGCTTCCCTCGACAACAAGAAGTACATCGAATTGTCCACTGAGGCTTCGCTTCTTCCCGGTGACGAGTCTTGCAAGGTCTGGGAGGAAAGTGAGCGCGCGTTGTTCAACGACATCGACCTGCTGCCGGTATCCACGACTCCCGCTCACATGTTCTTCAACGGCGCAACGTCGATCTACCCGCCATCGAGCGGAATCCTTCCGGGCTCGGCGATCCGTGTCCTGAAGTAGGACCCTCGACAACCGCTCACTTTCGGGTATTGATCATCCGAAGAGCAAACCGAAATACCACTGCAGCACCCGCACCTGCAGCCAGGCCGGCGACGACATCGGCAAGAAGGACACCGACGCCTATGCCCAGGACGGCAGCGGCGGCGACAGCAAGGGCTACGTCAGCACGAGGAGCGGCGATCGCGGCATCCTTTCCCCGAGTATCGAACGAGCACCCATCTCAACGGAGCATGTCACGAAACTGTCGTCCGCAGGTGTATCAACAGCAAAATGTGTGAAACGCGTCGGCCCCGACGGAGTTGGACTCCGCCGGGGCCGGGCTGTGTGTACAGCGCAGTGTGTATTGCGCGCTGGCTCAGTGTGTCGGAACGGATTCCTTCGACGTGGTCGGGGACGTATCGGTGTGCTGGCTACCAATCTCCTTGCGGGAGTTGGAGCTGTTGAACCGAGGGAGGAAACCGGCCAGGACGAGTGCGACGACGGCGGATCCCGCAGCGAGGGCCATGACGACGCGGAAAGCGTTCTCCGACGGCAGCGTTGCCCCACCGATGGACATGGTCATCTGGGCGATGACGACACCCGCGATGGCGCTGGCGAATGATGTACCGAGGGAGCGCATCAGGGTGTTGAAGCTGTTGGCTGCACCGGTCTCGGACGGAGGAACAGCCCCCATGATGAGAGCGGGCATCGCGCCGTAAGCCATACCGGTACCGGCGCCGATGATCACGGCGATCACGATCAGTTCCCAAATCGAGTGCATGGCGAAAATGCCGATGCCGTAACCGATTGCGACGACAACGGCGCCGAGCATGAGCGTCACCTTGGGGCCGTGCGAATTGGTGATGCGTGAGGACAGCGGAGAGATCAGCATCATGATGATGCCGGAGGGAGCCATGACCAGACCTGCGGTGAGCATCGAACCGCCTAGGCCGTAACCAGTGACTTCAGGCAACTGGACTACCTGGGGAAAGACCATGCTGGCGGCGAACATCGCGAATCCGAACACGATCGATGCGAGGTTGGTGAAGAGCACCTGGCGGCGGATGGATACGCGTAGATCCACCAGCGGCTTGGGGGTGCGTAGTTCCCACCAAGCCCAGAATCCGAATATCAGGATCGCGGCGCCGAACAAGGAAAGCGTGAGCGTGCTCGTCCAACCCCAGTCGCCACCTTTGGAAATGGCCAGTAGTAGAGCGATGAGGGCGGCTGAGAGCGAGATTGCCCCGCCGAAGTCGAACGTGCCACCTGTGCGAACCGTCGATTCGGGGACCAGGACGACAACAAGAACGGCCGCAAGAGCGCCGAGCACGGCTGACGCCCAGAACAGGACGTGCCAGTCGGCGTACTCGGCGATCAAAGCCGCGATCGGAAGACCTAGAGCGCCGCCGACTCCCAGTGAAGCGCTCATCATCGCAACAGCGCCGGCGAGCTTCTTGGGCGGAAGCACGTCGCGCATCACACTGATGCCCAGCGGAATGACGCCGGCAGCAAGGCCCTGCAGGATTCGGCCGGCAACGAGGGGGATAACGCTCGAACTGAGTGCTCCGACCACCGAACCGGTTACCAACAGCGCCATGCTGATCAGGAGTAGACGCCGTTTGCCGAACATGTCGCCCAAGCGGCCCATGGTCGGGACGGCGACGGCAGCTGCGAGCAGCGTGGCGGTCACAGCCCACGCGGTATCGGACGCCGGCGCGTTCAGGTACTCGGGCAGATGCGGGATGATCGGGATCACCAGCGTCTGCATGAGCGAGACGACGATGCCGGAAAACGCCAGAACAGCCACCACTGCGGTGGTGGCTGGCGACTTCGTTGTCTGTGGCGGCGTTGTCGGTGGTGGTGAAGTGGTTGACGACATTGCGGTAACTCCATCGGAGGAAGAACGAATAATAGTTTAAGTCAGTTGCTTGAACTAAAGTTAAATCAAGTGACTGACTTAACGGAAGGCTGTGTCTCCGATCGTGACGAATATCTCCGGTGCCGAGCAGCTTCGGATGGTCGAGGATGATGGTGTCCATGACTACGAGGACTGAGGACGCGTCGGCCGATGTCGGCGGCGCCGCAAATTCCGCGCGCTCTGCTGCAACCCGAGACCGCATTCTCGCCGTCGCCGAGCAGTTGTTCGCAGAACATGGAGTCTTCGCGGTTTCGAACCGTCAGGTGAGCGACGCGGCAGGTCAGGGCAACAATGCTGCCGTCGGATATCACTTCGGAACCAAGACCGATCTGGTCCGCGCGATCGTGAACAAGCATTCCCAGCAGGTCGAGAAGAACCGTGGCGAACTGCTGCGTGAGATCGAAGGGTCCACAAATGTTCGTGACTGGATTTCGTGTCTGGTTCGGGCGTCGACCGATCACTACGCCGAAATGGGTGGCCCGACCTGGTATGCGCGGTTCAGCGCGCAGATTCTCACCGACCCGGTCCTGCGGAAAATCGTTTACGACGAGGTGCTGGCCTCGCCTACTCTGCAGGAGACGCTTCGCGGACTTTCAGCCTGTCTGACTGACATGCCGATGAGTGTTCGACGCGCCCGCGCGGACATCGGGCGTAATGCGATCGTGCACATGTTCGCCGAACGCGAGCGCACGCTTGCCGAAGAGGGGCCGGACGCGGTCACGTCATGGGAGGACTTCACGACCGACCTCGTCGACGCGCTGGTCGGACTTTGGACGGCTCCGATCAGCCGCTGACCGGCCGTTTGTCCGCGCTAGCCGCCCGGTCCGGGGCAACCCTGCGCAATGGATCTCGCGTCGGCGGAAGATCCAGGAGCAAGCCGACTCCGGCAAGAATGATGACAAGACCGCCAACGAGCGCGAAGGTAACAGGCTCGTTCAACCACAGCACTCCGATGGCTGATGCCGAAATCGGAACGAGAAGAGTGACGGCCGATGCCGCGACTGGACCCGCCTGACGAATTATCCAGAAGTAGACCAGGTAGCCACCGGCGGTAGCCCCCAGCCCCAGGGCTACCACGGCGATGAGTGGGCCGACGGTTATGGGCCCCGGAGGGGGAGCGACGGCGGACACCGGCACCAAGAGGGCGACCGCGGCAAGTTGTTGGCCGAGGGCCAGCGTCAGGGGTGGAGTGTCCTGGAACGACTTTCGTGCGTAGACACCTCCGACTGCGTACAGCAGCGCCGCGGTCAAAGATGCGCCAATGGCCAGCATTGCGCGACTGTCGATCGCTGACGGAATTCCGCCGACAAGCACCGAGACGCCGACGATGCCGATCGCGACCCCCGAGAGTTTTCGCCAGGTGATCTTTTGTCGAAGCCAGAAAGCGGCGACGAATACGCTGAACATCGGAGTCGTGGCATTCAGGATCGACGCCGTCGACGAGTTGAGGCCGACGATCGCAGTTGCGACAAGTGTCAGGGGCCCAGCGACATTGAGGGCAGCCAGCAGTAGGAATGCAGGAAACCGATGACGGACCGCGCGCCAGGTCGATCTGCTGGAAGCAGTTATCAGCGCGAGAACCAACGCTGCAACAATGAAGCGGCCGTGCGTCGTGCCGACGGCGCCGAGAGTTGGTGCTGCCACAGCAACCAGAGGGAACGAGCTTCCCCAGAGCATGCCGACCAACAGCAAAGCTCCAACTACGGCGAATCGGCTGCTGCCGATTGCTTTCCAGTTCTTCATTGTGCCTCTTCGTCGACGACCTCGCGGACATGGATGGTCGATACCAGACCTACCCTATACCCCCGGTAGGTATAGGGTTGGCTGTGTCATGATGCTGCAGGCGATCGGGGATCCCGCGACGGTATATTCCCTCTTCCGCAATGGTTTATACGGCGATGTGTCAACTGAACGCACCCTCAGGCTCAGTAAAATATACCTATAGGGGGTATATTGGCGGTTGTATCCGGCTCGCTTTGCCGGCCGCGTCCGTCCCGCAAAAGAACAGGAATCCCAATGAGCAGTTGTGGCTGTGGCAACACCCCGAAGTCTGACGCCAAAGGCGATGTCGGCGCTGTCGGTTCGGCGATGCCGACCGGTGGGAAAGACCTACTCACCGCTGGCAGTAGTGAACTCGTCGAATGTCGGGTCATGCCGGGCAGCGTGATCGAGAAGGTACGTGCCGAAGCGGAAGGCCTGTTTCGTGACTTCGAAGGAAATCGGTACTGGTTCTGCTGCAAGGGATGTGGTCCTCGGTTCGACGCAAATCCGAGGAAGTATGTCGACGTGAGCTGAGCGAAAAGTGTTGGTGCAGGCGATGTCTGCGCCATCGCCGCCTTTTGACTGTGTGGTTGATGTTGTCCCTCAATCAATTTCAGTGCTCGGCGAACGGTTGAGGGGTGCGGGGATAGTTGCACGCTCGACGAACTGGCGACGGAGAGATCGGACGTTCAAGGGTGTCCGGTGAAATGCACTGTAATGCCGAACGAGAATGTGGGTGGAAACATACTGTTGACGGACTATCAATAGTGCGGAAGGTTCTGGGTATCGGAGCGACGCCACGTCGCTTTCGGGATTGAGGACTTGGGATGAACAAGTATGCGCGGAACAGTGGTCTGGGATTACCTGGTGGACCGCCATCGCTGTCGCTCGCGGTTCGTCTCGACGATGACGGCCGGAGTGCAGGCAATATTTGGCATACGTAGAGATTGTCGAGGGGCGTGATCTGCTCCTGGTAGCAGCCCTTCCTTGCTGTACTTCTCCGTCGGGCGCAGCCCATGCCGCCACGCCTTGCGGGCCCCTTGATCAGGCGACTCTACGAATTTTCGTCAGACGACGTGATAGCCCAGTGCTACTGCAGGGCTATCGATTCGGCGCACGGGTCCGATATGGGACAGTGGCAACGAGGGCGTCGGGTTGGTAGGAAAAGCGTCCGTTGCTGGTTCGAATTGCGCCATGCACAGTTCACCGGCGAATCTGCCGCGGTATGCGCTGCCGTCGAGGTGAGAGTGGGCGCGGTGGATCGTGCGGGCCTACGTCTGGGCTCGGGCGTGGGGCCTGAGTCGAGTGAATGGTCGCATCCGAGTCGGGTCGGCCAGGTGCCGCCGGCGAAACCGCCGAGATCCAAGAGCTTTAGCGGTCGATCGAGTGTGAATGCGGCGAGATAGGGGACGCGGTCGGCCCGGTCAATCACTCGCGTGCCTTGTAAGACCTCGGCGAGTGCCCCGCGCGGACTGCTGGCTCCGTACCGGATTTCGTAGTCGGGGTTCCCCGAGGCCTGGGTGGTGATCGAAGCGCATAAGGGGGCTGTGTGTGCGGAAGGCGTTCCACTGCAGAATTTGGGCGCCGTCGATGGCGTGAATGTGCCAGAGACGTTGTGTGGCAGCGGGGATGGTGACGAGTTCGTCGGCGAGGATTCCGGCTGTGCGTGCGCCTCGATCCGGAGTGGGGTAGTAGAGGCCACTGTCCGATGCTCGTCGCGCGCTCTACGCCGCAGTCGTCGTCGTGATCGCAATTCTGGCCGCCCTCGTGGTGGCCGATCGGACAGGAGGATGTGCTCCAGCTGCTGGGGATCTGTCTCACGGGCGTGCGAGCAGACTCCGCTTATCGCCCATGGCGAAACGGAATGGACCGCAGTGGCGGCAATCAGGTGATTTGGCGGGCTCGTGCTCGATTACCTCATCAGTTAGTGGATGGTAAGCAACCCAGTGGTCAGCGCTCACGGCGGAATCGGTGAGCCCACCGATGGCCATGAGCCAGTCGTCGACCGCGCGTGATGCTGCGACGGCGTTGAGAGTGATCACGCTCGGTGCGTGAATGTTTTCGTCGTCGACGTAACGCTGCCGATGGCGCTGGACCTCGCTGGTCGCTTCCTCGGTGAGCCGCCACGCGGGAATCAACTCGTTGCACTGCAAGCATCCGCTCCCCGGACTGCTCATCCTGACAACGGAAAAGATGTCGGCGATTGTGTCGTCGATGACTGTGACCTTGGAGCCGACCTGTGTGTTGGGGATCAGGTATTGGTGGGTGACGGAATTGACCAATCTGCGGGCGAGCGCGGAGTCGGCGGCGAGGAAGATGTGATCGCAGTCAGTCAGCAACATTGCGACGTCGGAGTCGACTACGGAGCGCCGAACCTGAGTGATCCGCACCGTCTTCGATGCCTGGCGAGCGACCCTCGCGGCGATCTTCACCTTGGGCGTTGCCAGACGAGCACCGAGACGCTGCATCCATCGCGGGCGGGTGTCGCTCTGGAGCGGAGACCATGCGTCAAATCGACGGGCGCCGACCACACGCGGCAGGTTTGTGGGGTCGATCCGATCAGGATCGATGAACACGAGCTCTCCGACCCCGAGCCTGGCGAGGTACTCACCGATGAGTGAGCCGATACCGCCGAGACCGACGACGGCGACTTTGGATCCGCCCAGGATCGTCTGACCACGATCACCGAAGATGCGGGCTTGACGATCGTATGTCGGGTCGGACATCGGAGCGATTATCAGCTCTGGGGTCAAGGTCAGGTGTGGTCGCCCAGCTACACGTAGATCTATGACGGTGTGGCGTTCGCCGTCGCTGGTCCAGATATCACCGGCGACAGCGTTTTCCGCGAACACCAGTGCCCCCACGGGGACGCCGGCGTTGATGTCCAACAAAGCCGGATACCCGCGTTCGTGGGAGGCCATGTCTGTTCGTGAGAATCCCACGCGGTCCTGTCCACCGTGATTGTGCACGGCGAGATAAGCGAGGCCTTGCTCCGCGCACATGCCGATGTTTTCGGCGACGAACTCGGCGGTGAGCTTTCGGTAGCCGCGTTGTCCTTCGATGTAATCGATGCCGTCGACGGCGGGCACTACGTCATGAACGAGAAGCCGTGCACCGCGCGAGCTTTCGGCGATACCGCACCGAAGAATTGCCCCGTGCTCGTCCCCGTCACCGGGGAACAGATGCCCATGCAGGAGCGCCCATTGTTCCCCGGTGATCACGACCGACCACGTGCCGCTCACTGTTCGCTCAGCCATTTGAGTACCTTCAGGACCTTCGTCGTAGCCGTGTCGATTGCGGGATCGAGCCGGCTACTACGTCGAGACAGCTGTGTTCCCGGTGAACCGTGCGGCCCCCATGGGACTGACTGGAAGCCCGCCCCGTGGGCGGCACCGTCCTTGCGGCGCAGATCAGGGCGCACAAACAGTGGGTACACGTCGGCTTCCGGGTACGGGAAGGTGATCTGGAACGCGATCCACGAGGCCTCCTGCTCGTAGGCCGGCGCGAGCGGGATGGAGTCGATGATGACCCAGGCGCCGCCCGCGCCGTCGCTTTCGAACGTGACGGTAGCGTCCGAGAATGTGTGCCGGAGTTCGGCGATCGCTTCCGTGATTGCCTCGGTGATTGTTGTGGTGCTCACGAGTTGTCGTCCCCGTCGTTGGCGCGGAATTCGTCGTCGTTGCGGACATGGATGAGCTCGTCATCGCCGACCGGCTTGAATTTCGGGCCGTCCTTGCGCGAGAGCAGGAAGTCGGTTTGGATGGGTACTCCCTGTGCGATCGCGAAGTCCTTAATCGATGCGCCACTCTGCCTTCCCCCGCGAATGAGCACGGCGCGCCGGTTGACGGTGACTCGGATCTCCTTTCCTGGAAGGGGTTTGGTGAAGAACCGGTCCCCGCTGACGATGGTGACGATCTCACCGCCGGCGATGAGATCGTCGAGATCGTCCTGAATGTCCTTCCAGATCCCATGGTCCTCGGGCACCGCCGGTGTCGGTAGCGCACGGAGTTGGGCCTCGGTCAGCGACGCTGTGCGTACCTCGTAGGGAATTTTGTCGATGTAGATGGTGCGCGGGCGGTCGGTGAAGAACCGCATGTTCCGTTCGATGGCCACCGGTTCTGTAGGGGCGACGGGGTGGTCCTGCGAGTCCGTGATGTCGCGCCACAGGTTCTCGGCGGGCGGGGTTACCAGTGTGCGCAGCTGGGCGCCGGTGAGGCGGCGTTGTGTGACGTTGATCGGTTCGCCGTCAATGTAGATGCGGGCGTTGTCTTTGAGGGCCATTATGACTCCTGTAGTGAGGGCCGATCCGGCGGATCGGCTTCACTACGGTCTGACGTCACATCGTGCGGATTGTCCGGTGCAGCTAAGAAACATCAGTCACAGTCGCGACAGACGTTGCTGCCGCCGTCGAACTGAGATGGATGTCGCTGAAGGAAACACCCCGGGCAGAGGCGGTTGTTCGCGGCACGGGCGACATCGCACCCGCAATGGCCGCTGCGGCATCGTGGGTTCGTGCACTGCTGGCAGCGTTCGGTAATCGTGAAGAGATCGTCACACGTTTCGCAGGTCCACGAAGATGCGCCTGTTTGCTTGGTGCCTGGCCGGGGAAGTGCGAGGGGGGTCCAGGCGGCGTGATCGGTCACCATGATGGCGACCAGGTATTGGTCGTCGAACCACCTCGCCTGACCGAAAAGCGATTCGCTAGTGCTCCCGTTTCGGTAGAGAATGCGGGTGTCGTCGCGGGTGGCGCCTGCCCCAGGATTCAGCAGCGCTGCGGAGATCAAGTCCGCCCGGGACTGATCGGACCCCTTCGCAGGCGGGATGAAACTCCTTGACGCGGTGAACAGAACTGCGCCAGTTTGGTCGAGGAGTACAACGACACCAGAACCGTGAAGCTGTCTTGCTGCCCATACGCAGCATGCCTCCCGTGACGCCGACGAGAACGAGGTGAATAGATCCACCACATCCTGCGCTACAGGACCCCGAGCGTCGATTTTCTGCAGAAGATCGTCGTCCGGCAGGAGGACCTGGGCCGCGAAAGCGTCGCAGGCTTCCTCCTCGAACCGATCAGGGGCGCTGTAGCGGAAGACTGTGCTTCCCAGATCCAAATCCGTTTGCTGAAGGTGATGTCCGAGCTCGTGTAGGGCAGTGAACTTACTGCGACGATTGGACAGGGCCTTGGTCACCACGAGTGTCGGCGGGTCAGACTGATAGGTCCCCGCCACTGAACATCCGTCGGTTCCGGGGGTCTCCTCGACGATCGTCACCGTAAGCTCATCCCACTGAGACAGTTCCGCTACCGAATCGAACCGAAGTCGCTCCAATGCCCCAGGATGGGCGCGTTCAACGGTCTCCATCATCGCTCGCGCCTGCGCCTGAGCCTCGGAAATGTACATCCCCGCCATCAGGGCGTGCCCTGCTCGTCTTTGAAAGAGCGAAATTGCGCCAGACGGGCCGACCAGTCCGGCTTCCGAGATCCGGTCTGCCGGGCGGCCACGGCGAACATCTCGTAGCTTGCACGCAGTCGTGCGGTTGTTTCGTCTGTCCCATCGCGCAGCGCCCGTGCCTGCCAGACGGGCCGCCATCTCGGATGATCCACTTCGATGACGAATTCGTGCGGCAATGGTTGTACCGACTCGGCGACTAGATCACGGTCGATACCGGTAACGGCAACTACCACATCCACCACCTGGGGGCTCATCGGTCTTTTGCCGCGCAGCAGATTCATCACGTCAGGTTGATCCAGATCCAAAGCACTCAATGCGGTTACCAGGGAAGGCAAGTCGACGCCCTTCCCCAGAACCGCCGCTAATGTTCGGACGGGCTCTTGGTCTTTTACCTCGGTAGGGAGGGCAGGGGCAGCACGCAACGCTACGAGATCATCTTCAATCTCCGCTCTGACAGACGCAGGGTAGTCGAATTCCGTCTCAGCCGGTTCGCCTCGCCGCATCCCAGCGCCAGGCACGGACGTCGGATAATCTGCTGCGGCGGCTATTGCGCGCGTGACGTCCTCGGGCCATTTGTCGATGATTTCGTCGAGCACGCGAAGAGGGAGAGTACTCGCCAGATCCATCCACAAGGTCGCCTCCACACCGAAGACGGTGAGAGAAGGCGCCAGGACGAGGCATCGGTCGTCCTCCGAAACGGGCTCGAGAGTCAACGGGATCACCCCGACATCGGCGTCTTCGATTTGTGTCACCGCGACGAGGAGGCTGACATCGCCCCACGCAGCGCGCCATACCTGGCCAGCGTCCACTTCGTAGTCTCGTGGATCTCCGAACCGTTCACGCAGACCGGAATCTGACAATCCTCGGGGTACTCGTGCTTGCCTTGCCAACTCTACGAGGCGACTCGGCACTGTTGGTTCACTCACGATGCCCTCCCGTCAACTCGACATATGCTGTGGCGCGGTATTCAACTCTGACGTCGCACCGTTCGCAACGTCCGGGCCCTTTTAGCTCGTCGCTGGTCCACCGCACAGCCAGATCACCTCCAATGTCACTTGCTCAGCTTCAGGGCCTGTGCCCGCCAAATCGCGGATCTTTGCCTTGAGCCGAGTCGCGAACTGCGCGGACTGGCTTCGTCCGAGGCCAAGGCGTTCCTGTACGGCTGAACTGTCCAAAAGTACACGCAGGACCGCTCGCTCAGTTTCCGTCAGCCTTGTGAAGATCTCGGCAGCAGCGCTGGCGGCGTCGATTTCAGAGTCCACTGCCACAACGAGATCCTCCGGCGTTGTCTCGCAGGAGGGAACTTCTGAGCTTTCCATTTTGCCCAATGACATCTCCACTGGATCCAACGCCGCGGCGAATCGACGGGCGAACACATTCACCAGTTGAGCGATCTCGAGACTTCCCTCGGCAGTTGCCAGTACGGCACGAGCAATGGCTGTCATAGCTCCGCGGTCAGCGACGGGTGGTCGGCGCGACGTACTCGACCACTTCGGCACCCGGACGTTTGGCACCTCCCACGCAGCCTTCACAAGGAGATCGGGGTCTCCTGCCCACGGGGTGCTATCTCCGTCCACCAATCGCCAGCGGCCAGCACCCTCGTCGCCATGTGTGACCTTCTCGAACTCACTTTCCTCTCCAAGGACCTTCTCAATCGAGCGGCGCAGCGCTCCTATCCCCGTGGAACGGGCCCGATCAATTAGCCAGTTTCGGATCGACCTGCGCAGTAGGCGGCCGAACGAGTCGTCATTTGAGGCTTGCGCCGCGAGCGCTACTGTCAACCGTTCAATTCGGTCGACCAGAAAGTCCTGGACGACGTCGTCGAGCTCTGCCGCTCGATGTGCCAGCGCGGGAAACTTGCGGATTTCCTCAGATATCAGCTGTCTGGTCAACGCGAGCCCCACGGAGCCAAGACAGCCATTTTCACGTAACTCCCTAAAAGCAGAGATAGGGCACCCCCCTTCCGGCCGGTAAGACTGCCAATTACAAGTTGAGAGCTATTCTGCCGGATCCGCAGTGATACGGGGGAGCTTCGACTTGCGCTTACTCGTTTCATCCCTTCGCTCGGGAATTGGCGCGGGATGTGGCTGTTGGATGTGGTGAGACTTCGTCGTAGTTCGTTGTGGGGAACCAGTCGAGCCGACTGATTGACTTCGCCGCAATGACATGTCGACTACTGATCGGTGTTCTCGATGCAAACGCCCCTACTTTGAGTGCTTTTCGACGTTGGCGGTCGCAACCGAAGCGAGCTCAAGGGCTTGTTCCCGTCCTGATTCGTGCCGAGCAGCGTTCCGGGGCTGTAGGTGATCTGCACGATCGACTGCCCGACCCGTGAGGTCACCCAGTACACGGGTCCAGTGGGGATGTCGGGGTGGCAGATCAGTGATGTACGACCTTGTCTGGCAACCGATTCTTCACCGGCGGGTGCATCGAAGGCTTCTTGGGTCTCGGCGTAGGTGTAGCCCTTTTCGGTGAGGATGCTCTGCCAACTCGTGCAGCGGGCGGCGAGATTTCGATAGGACGCCAGCGCAGCGGTTGCCGATGCAGCATCGGTGTCGATGAAGGCCTGGCTGCTGATCGTTTCGACCTGTGCGGCGGCATCGAACGTCCATGCAGCGCCGGCCTTGTCGGTCATGTTCGCGGTACGCAGGCTCCACGACTGGTTGCTGCATTCTGGCTGCGTCGTCTCCTGGAGCTCTGTGGCTTCAGGGTCGTTGTCCGACTGCGGTTTCCAGCCCATGTCGGGCAGTTGCCCCGTCGTGAGAAGCAGACTCTGCGCTGCGGGTGTTTTCGCGACGGAGGAAGACGGCGTGGTTGTAGTCGAGGCCGGCGCGGAGGCAATCGTCGTCGGTGTAGCTGTTGTCGACGAGACCGTCGGTGTCGATGACTGACCAGCAGTGCTTGCGGCCTGGTTCTCCTCCGACGAGCACCCTGCGAGCAGTGACATCACTACCAGAGCGGTCGCAGCAGTGGTGACTGATCGCCCGTTCCGATTACGGAGGGCAGAAATTGTCGGTGGAACGGGGCGTCTGAGCACAGACGGAGTGTAGACGAGCTGTCCTTATGTCCGATTTTGATCGACACTAAGGAGGAATTCTGTCGAAAAACCTTTAATAGGAGTAGTTTTGGAAGATTTTGTTCGATTATGCGCGTGTTTCGAGCTCAGAGCAGAACCCCGCCCGCCAGATTGACGCCCCGGAGCGGGCAGGTATCGACGCCAGAACATGCACACCGATCACGTGGGCGGCGCGAAAACCTCACGGCCGCAACTCGACGCAGTGCTGACGTGACTCATCACCCCGAATTGCCTCTGCGCTGCCCGGCGGCAAATTACGCCCGTAGTCTATTCTGCGCAAATTCGGCACTGATACCGTGCTGCCTACCTCGCCGTGCCGCACCGCGCTGCACCGCGAGAAATCATCGTCGTGTTCGACATCAGGCAGCGCGAGCACAAGCGCACTGGGCAGCCGTCAAGGTGCATTCGCCTCGCGTGGTTTCGTACGTCGCTTGTACGGGCAATTCAGCACCCGTCTCCCGAGGCCAAAGTACAAATCCTGCAACGGTTCCCACTGCGGCAAGCGCTGCAAGGATGCTCCAGGTGACCGCAAATCCCGCGCTCGAACCAACCCATCCGGCGATCGGATAGGTGACAAGCCAGGCGAGGTGTGACAGGGAGAACTGGGCTGCGAATACCTCCGGTATACCTGCGGGGTCGACGGAGCGCCGAAGTACTTTTCCGGTCGGAGTGACGATCATGGCCATCCCGGCGCCGACGAGCGCCCACACTGCGGCAGTGAGCATCCACGTGAATACACCGGCCACGGCGAGGGCTGCTGCCGCGCCGGCGCTGACGACCAGGACAACGGAACCTGCTGTCATCACAGTACGTTCAGCGGTTCTGTCGAGAACGCGTGGAAGAAGAAGCGCGGTCACCAACGTGCCGGTGCCTGACGCGGCAAGCATCCACGCCACGTCGGATTGGGTTCCACCGAGCTCGTCGCGGACGTAGTTGACGGTGTTGACCACCACGATCGATCCGGCTGCTGCCACCACGAGATTGAGTGCCATGATGCCGCGCAGTCGCGGCGTGGTCACGAAGATCCGCACCCCCGACGCGATCCGATCCCACGCCTTGCGGTGAGTACTTCGGCGAGCGTTGGGGATTCGGGTGGCCAGCACGAGCAGTGCCGAGACCGCAAAGCCCACGGAGGTGGCGACGAACAACAGGTTGAATGTCATGAAGGACAGTGCGACTGCGGCAAGAACAGGGCTGAGCAGGCTTTCCATCGTGTAAGCGACCTGCGATGCCGACAGTGCGCGGGTGAAATCGGCCTCGTCGGTCACGATGTCAGGGATGACCGCTTGGAACGTGGGAGTGAACGCTGCCGACGCAGCTTGGAGAACGCCCACCAGCACGTAGATGTGCCAGATCTCGCTGACGAAGGGCAATGCGATCACGACCGCTGCGCGAATGGCGTCGAGGGCAACGAGGAAAGCCCGTCTCGGCAACCGGTCTACGTACGCCGCCGCGAGTGGAGCGATCACGACGTACAGGGACATCTTGATCGTCAGCGCGGTGGCCAGCACGGCTCCGGCGCTCGGTCCGGCGAGTTCGTAGGCGAGTAGACCTAGCGCAACCGTCGCCAACCCGGTGCCGAACAGCGCGATGATCTGGGCGCTGAAGAGCAGGCGATAGTCGCGAATCAAGAACAGACGCAAGCTGTTCCGTTCCGTTGCGGACTTAGCGATCCGGTTCATTAGGTTTCACTCCCGCGACAAGATTGAAAGCTCCGGTCAGGACATTGAGGGCGACGATTCCGACTACGTCGGCGATCTCGCGATCACCGTAGCCGTGCGCTCGAAGGCCCGTGATGTGTTCGTCTGAAATCGAGGCAGGCTCCCGATAGACGCGAAGTCCGAGGTCGATTATTGCCGCGATCGCGGGATCGGCCGAGGTGCCCGCGCGGGCACGCTCGATCTCGTCCGCCTCGACCCCGTTGGCGTGCGCGGCGGCCACGTGGGCTTCGAGGCAAACAGCGCAACCTTGCTGGACCTGCACAGCGATAGAGATTCGCTCGGTGATCTTGCGGCTGAGTTTCGCTCGCTTCATTGCCCGGCTGAGTTGCAGATAGCCGCCCAGCACAGCGGGCGAATGAGCCATCGCCGCGACCATGTCACCGACCTGTCCGTGACGGTTCACGAGTTCGGCGAGAAGGTCTTTCGATGCACCGACAGCGGTGGTGGGCGTGAGAGAAGCAAGGCGCGACATAACGAGTCCTAAGTGGTTCCGCCGGTGGTGGGTTCGGCTGGTGATAGCGGCCGAACCCACCACCGGAGTTGGTCAAGAATTGACGGTGGATTGAATGGTTCGAGGATCGTCGACCTTGGTCGACCGCATCACGATCGCGGTGATTGCTGCGCCAACCACTGCGATGGCGGCTGCTCCGAGGAACACGGCGGAGAAACCGTTCGTCAACTCCGTCAGGTCACCGAGTTGATCAGCGCCGAACACTGCTGCGATCGCGGTCATCACCGCGAGGCCGACAGCCGAGCCGATCTGGTAGCTGACGTTGACGACGCCGGAAGCCAATCCGCCCTCTTCCGGGCGTGCAGCCGAAATCGCCGTACCGAGTGAGGGAATGAACGCCAGCGTCATACCTGCCGCAGCCACGAGCGACGCCGGCAGTACGTCGACCCAGAAGTTGCCGGTGGGCCGGATCAACGACATCCAACCCAAACCGATTCCCAGTACCAGCAATCCGGTCACGATCATCGCTTTTGCACCGAAGCGTGCCATGGCCCGTGGTGCCACGACGACCATGCCGAGCATGACGAAGATCGTCATCGGCAGCAGCGCCGCACCGGCCGGGAAGGCGCTGTATCCGAGCACTTGCTGCAGGTACAGGTTCAGGAAGAACCACATCGGTATCCAGGCAGCGCCGAGGACGAGCTGAGCGATGTTCGCGGCACCGAGGTTGGGCGCCTTGAAGATTCCCAGACGCACCAGAGGTTCCCGACGCTTCGACTGGATCAATACGAATGCACCCAACAGAGCGGCCGAAACGGCGAGCGCCAGCCACGTCTGCCCGGATCCCCATCCGACATCAGGTGCTCTGACGATGCCGAAGACTCCGACAGCAAGACCTGCGGTGACAGCGAGTGCGCCGAGGAAGTCGATCGACCCGGTACGTGCCGGTGCGTTCGGCATCAGGAGGGGAGTAGCGATCAGCGCGATGACAGCGATGGGAATGTTGAGGTAGAACACCCAAGGCCAGCTGGTGTATTCGGTGATGACGCCGCCGAGGAACACGCCGGCCGTACCGCCGGCCGGGGCGGCAGCGCCGTAGATGGACAGCGCCTTGGTCATCTCTTTCTGCGTGCTGCCGAACAGCATCATCAGCAAGGTGAGCGCCGACGGCGCGATGAGTGCGGCGCCTGCGCCCTGGACTGCACGGCCCGCAAGTTCGACGGCGACGTTACCGGCGGCACCGGCGACAACGGAACCGATCAGCAGGATCAGCCAACCAGCGGAGAACACTCTGCGGGCGCCGAACAGGTCGGACAGGCGGCCGCCGAGGAGGAGTAGCCCGCCGAACGCGATGACGTACGCATTGAAGACCCAGGTCAGGCCTTCTTGGGAAAAGCCGAGATCGCTCTGCATCTGGGGGAGAGCGACGCCGATGATGGAGGTGTCCATGATGACCATGAACTGAGCGGCGGCGATCAACGCCAACGCCCACCACTTACGGGTGGATTTCGGTTGTGTGGACATTCTGAGTTCCTTACCTGTACGGGGTATAGGTGATGCTTGTGTGGTCAAGGGGTGTCGTAAGCGGGCCTGGGTGACATCGGCGCAGCGCTTCGTTGGGGTGCACGGGGAAATGCTGCTCTTGGAACTCATTCGGCCGGCGCTCTGCGTAGATGCGCATCGGATCTCCTTCGAGTGAATTCAGGGTGTTCGAGTAGTTCGTTGCATACCCTAGGGGGGTATGGTACAAATTGCAACAGGTTCGATGTCAAGGAGTGCAGAACCTGACGCAGACGGCAACGAAAGTGCTGCCGACCCAAACTTTGGAGGGCAAGATGTTCGGCGACAACGGCTACACACTGGAATTGGCAACGTCGGAGGCGGCCGTCGGCAGCCATGTCCCCTTGCAGTTCCGGATCCTGGATTCGGTTGGAGCTCCGTTGACCCGGTACACCGACACCCACGACAAGCAGTTGCATCTGATCGTGGTCGGTCTGGACCTGACCGGATTCCAGCACGTGCATCCCGAATTGGACGAGAACGGAAACTGGCGTGTGTCAGTCGATTTCGATCACGCGGGAGACTACCGAGTCTTCGCTGACTTCATCCCGGACGGCGGTGACGGAATGACGCTGAGTGCGGATGTACGAGTCGCCGGGTCCTATGATCCTCGGCCGTTGCCCGCCGCTGCTGCCGTCACGACGGTCGACGGCTATACCGTCTCTCTCGAAGGCGCGGCCCATGCCGGCCAGACATCGAAGCTCACGCTCTCGGTCAGTCTTGACGGAATCCCGGTCACGGACTTGCAGCCCTACCTTGCCGCGTACGGGCATCTGGTCGCGTTGCGTGCCTCCGACCTCGCCTATCTCCATGTCCATCCGGACGGCTACCCCGGTGACGGTGTCACGCCGGCCGGACCGGCAATCACCTTCTACGCCAACATGCCGAGCGCCGAGGATTACCGGTTGTTTTTGGACTTCAAGCACGGCGGAGTGGTGCGTACGGCGGAATTCACGCTGACGGCCGACAATGCGACCCCACCTGCGTCCGAACATGCGAACCACGCGCACCACGGGCACTGAGACCGAATGCGTTTCGCAGCAGCGGGAAAACGGGCATCGCTAATCGCCATGCACCCATCTGTTCGCGCAGTAGCGAAGTGCGTGGCGATGTGCACAGTGATTGCTCTGCAAGACAAGGGAAGTCGAAGAGTATCCGCACATCGCACCGGTAACGAGAATTGTTGCGAAGTCACGCGTTGACGAACAGGAGGACATCGAATGTCGGAAGCGACAGAAGTTGGCAGTGCGCCAAGCAGCGCTCCAAACAGTGTCCAAAGCAGTGATGCGACCGGCGATGTGTGCTGCACGGGAGATTCGCACGGCTACATCACCGCCAAGGGCGACTACCTGGCGCGTCTGCGTCGCATTGAAGGTCAAGCTCGCGGCCTGCAGCGCATGGTCGACGAGGACAAGTACTGTATCGACATCCTGACGCAGGTGTCGGCGATGACCAAGGGCCTCCAGGCGGTGGCCATGGGCCTGCTCGAGGACCACATCGGCCACTGCGTCGTCAAAGCCGCTGTTGCCGGTGGGCCCGAGGCGGACGCGAAGATCAAAGAAGCGAACGACGCGATTGCGCGATTGGTCCGCTCATAGAATTGTGATGAACATTGATACCTTGGTGCGCATGTTCAGTATCGAGATCCGTCGTACATTCGCTGTGAGGCAGGGGCTTCCGGCACCGGTGCGGGACGCGAAGAACTTGCCGCCGCTGATGCCTGCCGACGGATTTCGCGTGACGATGCGAGTGGCGTTCTCGTTCGAGGACGACCAACTCGGAGAACGTGGATGGTTTGTCGACACGGACGCTCTGGACGAGTCCGTCGATCGATGTGCCGAGCAATTGGCGAGCGGTGCCTGGCCGGAGATTTTCGATTTCCGTCCGTCATTCGAGAATGTCGCGAAGTGGGCTTTCAGTGAACTTGCGTCCAGCATTCCTCAGCTGACCTACGTCGAACTCGACAACGAGACGATCGGTGTGGCAACAAGATACGTCAGATCACAATGATCTGACGTATCTCGTTGACGCACCGCGTTCGGTCGACCGGCCTACTGGTAGAGGCGCAACGCAGAACCGATGAAGGTCTTACCGAATGCGAGTCCGGCCTTGTTGAAGTAGAAGCTCAAGACCGTATCTGCAAACGGGACTGCGGACACCGTTTTGGTGATCTGTGACTCGGCGTCTGCCCACTCCGCGCATGCTACGTCGCCGGTCAAACCGGAGGCCTTGGCAACGGCTGCTTCGTAGGCGGGGTTGTTGATCGAAGAGAAGTTCTTACCTGCTGCCGGAGCAGGACCGGAGAAGAACGGGACGAACCCGCTGGGAACCGAATTGTTGATCTGGATCCACGCGATGTCCCACTGGTTGTTGTCCTTGCCACTGAGCATGACGTCGACAACCTTGGTCTGGTCGGCTCCTGTCACCTCGACGGTCGCACCGAGGTCGGACCATGCCGACTGGGTGAGCTCGGCTGCCGCGCTGCGCGCATCTTCGCCGGCAGCGTAGAAGAGGCGGAGGGTCAGCGGCTTTCCGTCCTTGCTTCGTTTGCCGTCGGAGCCGGCGGTCCAACCTGCAGCGTCCAGTGTTGCCTTTGCTGCGCTGAGGTCGAAGTCCGGAATGTTGCCTGCGACAGAGTCGTACACACAGGCTCGGGGCTCGACGGAGACAAGACTTGTTGCACGGGTGCCCTGGCCGCCAGTGATGACTTCAGCGAGATCGTCGAGATTGACAGCCTGGACGAGAGCTTTTCGAACGGCGGGATCACTGGTCGGATTGTCCGCAATCTGATTGAAGTACATCTGACCGGCGGGAAGTGGGCGCTGGACCGAGTCGAAATTGGCGGCATCGATGCGATCCTTGTCCGGACCGGCGATCGGAGATGCGCTCAGTTCGCCTGAGAGAAGCTGGTTTGCTGCGGTGCTGACATTGGGTGCCATGACAGCAATGACTGTCTTGGGGACACCCGGTGTGTCGGAGGTGGTGTCGTCGGGCCCCCAGCTGTAACCGTCACGACGCTCGAACGTGTAGTGGTCATTGGCCGAGACTTCGGTGACTTCGAACATGCCGGAGCCCAGCGACTTGTTGTTCGAGGCGGTCGGATCTTCGAGTCCGGCATCGCACATGATCGGGAGGCGACTGATGGTGAGGAGGAGGAACGGGGTCGGCGCCGGAGTGGTTACCGTAATGGTGCGGGTGGCGAGATCGGCAGTGGCCGAAGCGCCGATGGGAACTGTGGTGCCGCGTTGTTGTGAACCCTTGGCTGGATCGGCTACGAAGTTGATGTTGTTCGCGACGGTCTGCGCAGTCAGCGTCGACCCGTCGGTACAGGTCACGCCTTCACGAATGGTGAAGGACGCGGAGGTCGGCGTTTCTTCCCACTTCTCGGCCAACCATGGTTTGAATTCACTGGTTTCAGGATCCTGGTAGACCAGGGAGTCGTACGCCAGCTTCGAAATTTCCGCGGTTGCCGCAGAGCCGGACATGATCGGGTTGAGTGCACCCGGATCGCCTTGCAACGCGTACCGGAAGGTTCCGTCAGTCAGAGGCTCACCGCCGCCGGAGCCCGAGGACGTGCCTCCCGAGCTGCAAGCCGACAATACGAGCGCGAGCCCCGCGGTCGCGGCAAGCGTCGAATAGGAGCGGTGTTTCATTGTGCCTCCGTGAAGGAGCCGGGGCCCGGGAGTGAATCGTGAGGGCGCAGTCGAGTGTGACCGCTAAATCTTGGCGTAGGACGTGACGGGCATCTCGGTCGATCCTCACGAAAATCGGGCGGATTTTTGTTCGATTTCACGAAGGTTGGAGTTCTGGTTCAGTTCACGGGGAGTCGAGGTCACTTCGTCGTGGCCACCCGGTCTCCGTGAGCACGGTTGCTGGAACTGACCTCAACGGGGAGGTGGGGCCGAGACCGTGGAGGTCTGCGTCGTCGTCGATTTCGGACCAGAATTCGTCCGCCGAAACATCAAGGCCGAGAACGATCCACGGCGGTCCGGCTTCTTGGAACGCGTACGAGACGGTTCCGGTACGCGGAACTGTCAAATCGAACAGTCGGTCTCCGACGGGATAGCCCTGCTGCTCGCCGACCAAAGTCAAGGTAGTCGGTTCGAAGGATGCATAGCGCAGAATCTTCTCGACTGCGCGGTCGAAGCTCTGCTGGACGCTGAACTCTTCGTCCGAGTTCGAACCGGTGAACTCGGGGAAATGCGCACAACACAAAACGTATGGGCCTGCTGAGCTGCAGTAGAGACGAAACACGGGAAATCCACCGGCCACGACGTGACGTTAGCAGGGCGTCGAAATGGAGAAGTTGCTGTTTCAGCAAAGATGGTTGCGTGAGTTGTGGAAGGTCGTTCATCCTGGGTGCATGAGCAACGAACACCACAATCACCACGAAAACTCCGATACCACCGAGAATCCGTACGCCAAGGCGGACGCACAGTTCTGGAACTCGCTGTACGAGGAACGCCCCGCGCGCTGGAGCGGAAATCCCAACCCACAGTTGATTGCCGAAGCCTCCGACCTGGAACCGGGCACGGCACTCGACGTCGGTTGCGGCGAAGGTGCCGACGCTTTGTGGTTGGCGCGTCGCGGGTGGAAGGTCACCGGCACCGACATCTCGTCGGTTGCGCTCGGCCGCGCCCAGGCTCACGTCGAGGGCGAGGGCGTCGACATCGAATGGCTGGAAGCCGACCTGACGAAGTGGGATCCGCAGGGGCGCTCGTTCGATCTGGTGTCCGCGCAGTTCTTCCACATGCTCGAACCCGCGCGCGGGGAATTGTTCCGTGCTCTCGGAGATCTGGTCGCGCCCGGCGGGCATTTGCTGATCGTGGGCCACTCACCTCACGAGTCGCCGACCGAGCACCATCGGGCCATGCTCCATACACCCGAATACGTGGAGTCGCTGTTCACCGATGGTTGGAAGGTGTTGGTCTCGGAGTCGCGGGAACGTGATCTTCCCGCGAACCCCGAGATGCATCACACGACGGATACCGTTGTGCTGCTTCAGCGATTGAGTGCGAGTACCGACAGCAACTCGTAAGCGACGTGAGCCGCTGCGATACCGGTGATCTCGGCGTGGTCGTACGCCGGCGCTACCTCGACGATGTCGGCGCCGACCACGTTGAGTCCCACCAACCCACGCAGTGTGTTCAACAATTCGCGAGAGGTCATGCCGCCCGCTTCGGGTGTTCCGGTGCCCGGAGCGTGGGCGGGATCGAGTACGTCGATGTCGACGGAGACGTACACCGGGCCACCGTCGAGGCGCTTACGCATGCGCTCGACGATGCTGGCGACGCCGTCGACCTCGTAGTCGTCACTGCGGATCACCTGGAAACCGAGGACGCGGTCGTCTTCGAGGTCCTTCTCGCTGTAGAGCGGTCCACGGATGCCGATGTGCTGCGAACGCTCCATGTCGATCAGGCCCTCTTCGCTGGCGCGGCGGAAGGGGGTGCCGTGGGTGAAAGGCTGACCGAAGTAGGTGTCCCAGGTGTCGAGATGAGCGTCGAAGTGCAGGACGGCGATCGGGCCGTGATCGCGGGCCAGTGAACGCAGGATCGGCAGTGCGATGGTGTGATCGCCGCCGAGCGTGAGCACGGAGGAACCGTCGGCGCGCAGGTCGGTGACGGCGGACTGAACCGTCGTGAGAGCTTCCTGGATGTCGAAGGGGTTGACGCCGATGTCGCCGAAATCGGCTACCTGCTGGTTGGCGAAGGGCGAGACCTTCAGCGCTGGGTTGTACGGACGCAGCAGCTTCGACGCAGCGCGGATGTGCCCCGGACCGAACCGGGCACCGGGGCGGTAGCTGACACCCGAATCGAAGGGGATGCCGAGGATTGTCACGTCGGCGCGCGAGACCTCGTCCAGGCGCGGGAGACGCGCAAAGGTGGTCGGCTCGGCGTAGCGGGGGACGCGCGTGGCGTCGACGGGTCCGATGAACGATCCGGGGTTGTTGGTAGCCATGTGCAGAGGTCCCTGCTCTCGATTCGGCGCACACCGGGCGCCCTTCAGTGATGTAGCTCTCTGAGCAAGTATGGTTTCTTCAAGAGGCTCGGTTGTCAACCCCTGTTTCCTGAAAGGGACACGGCGGTCGTGAAGGAGTGGGTTCAGTGGCCAAGGCGAAGGAAGCGGTCGAGCCGATCGGACCGCGCATCGGGGCGAGGCTCAAGGCGGCACGTCAATCGAAGCGGTTGACCCTCGACGACCTGGCCGAGGCCTGTGGTGTGACCAAGGGGTATCTCTCGAAACTCGAGCGCGATCACGTCAACGCGTCGGTGGCGACCCTGATCAAGGTGTGCGCGGTGCTCGAGATCCCTGTCGGATCCCTGTTCGAGAATGCGTCCGCCGGTGAAGTGGTCCGCGCCGACGCCATGCCGCAAATCAGCTTCGGTGGCGAAAAGATGACGGAGTACCTGCTCACGCCTACCAACGAGCGTCGAATTCAGGTGCTGCTGGGCGAGCTGGAACCAGGCGGCGGAAGTGGTCGGGAGTTCTACAGTCTGCCGATCGACGTGAACTTCGTGCACGTGCTCGAGGGCGGCTTGCGGGTCTCGTTCGAGGGCGGTCGGACGGATCCGAACGGTGAGGCCGTCGATGCCGAAGACGTCGTACTTGCGGCGGGCGATTCCTTCACATTCACGCCGACGCACAACCATAGTTTTCAGGCCGAAGGCTCGGTTCTGGCGAAGGTTCTGTGGGTCTTGAATCCGGCATTGCCGGAAGGGCCCCGCGCGTCGTCTTCGTGAGACTCGAATCCGTGAATGTTGATTCTTAGGAAACAAGAGTTGACATGATTGGCGGCACCCGTCACGCTGGTAGTTGTCCCCGTCACACACACCGTCGAAAATTGGCGTCACGGAACTCCTGAAGGAGCGCACCATGCATGTCGATTCAGTTCGAGTTGGCCTGTTCCAAGGTCCGCTCACCACCCCGGACACCTTTGCGTCGGTGGAGTTCAATCTCGCTGCAATCGACACTGCTGCCCGCGAGGCTGCGGCATCCGGTGCGAAGATCCTGCTGACGCCGGAGATGTCCGCAACCGGCTACGACATCGGTGAACTGGTGTCGCTACGCGCGGAGCCGGCCGACGGCCCTATCTTCGATTCCGTCGCCGAGATTGCTCGAAGTGCAGGCATCGCAGTCGTCTACGGCTACCCCGAACTCGACGGGGGAGACGTCTACAACAGCGTGCAGGTGGTGGACCGCGACGGCACTTCGCTTGCGCACTACCGCAAGACGCATCTGTTCGGCACGCTCGACCGTGAGCACTTTCGGCCAGGTGAGACCCTGGTGGTCGGGTTCGATTTCGAGGGCATCCGCTGCGGATTGTTGATCTGCTACGACGTGGAATTTCCGGAAGCGGTTCGGGCCCATGCCGACTCCGGTACCGAATGGCTCATCGTGCCGACAGGGTTGATGACTCCGTACGAACACATTGCGCAGCAAGTGGTTCCGGCCCGCGCATACGAGAGTCAGATGTTTGTCACCTACGTCAATCGCTGCGGCGCCGAAACCGAGCTGACCTACTGCGGTCTCTCGTGCGCCATCGCGCCCGACGGTGCCGAGTTGGCGAGGGCCGGCGGCGACCAGGAATTGCTCTTCGCGGACATCGCCGCCGCCACCGTCGCGCAATCGCGCACTCTCAATACACATCTCGACGATCGACGCCTCGATCTGTATCCAGACCTTCCTGTCACGACTGTCTCCAAGGAGAACCGTAGATGACCATCCCAGTAGCTCCGGACAGTTCCTCGGAACCCGGCAAGCAGCCGCCCCTCACGATGTTCGGACCGGATTTTCCGTTCCCGTACGACGACTACGTTTCCAGTCCGGCGGGACTCGGCTCGGTGCCCGATCTGGCACTGGGTACAGAAGTTGCCGTGATCGGTGGCGGACTCTCCGGCATGATCGCGGCCTACGAGTTGCTCAAGATCGGTCTCAAACCGATTGTCTACGAAGCTGATCAGATCGGTGGCCGGATGCGGTCGGTCGAGTTCGACGGGCACCCCGGGGTTGTCGCCGAGATGGGCGCAATGCGTTTCCCACCGTCGTCGACAACGTTGTTCCACTACCTGAACGAACTGGGTCTGCAGACCGAAGAGTTCCCCAATCCCCTTGCCGAGGTCACGCCGAGCACCGTCATCGATCTCAAGGGCGAGAGCCACTACGCGCACACTCTCGAGGATCTGCCGCCGATCTACACCGAGGTGGCGCAGGCCTGGCAGCGCACTCTCGAAGAGCATGCCGATCTGATTCCGTTGCAGCAGGCCATTCGTGACCGCGACACCGCAGAAATCAAGCGGATCTGGAACGACCTCGTGGTGCGCTACGACGACCAGACGTTCTACGGATTCCTCGCCGCGTCGAAGCATTTCAAGTCCTTCCACATGCGGGAAGTGTTCGGGCAGGTCGGATTCGGTACGGGCGGTTGGGATACCGACTACCCCAACTCGATCCTCGAAATCCTTCGTGTGGTCATCACGGCCGCCGACGACGACCACCGCGGCATCGTCGGTGGATCGCAGCAGCTGCCGATGCGGTTGTGGAACCGCGCCCCGGCGCACATGGCGCATTGGCCTGCCGGTACTACGGTCGCTTCGCTCAACGACGGTGAGACGCGTCCCCGCGTCACCGAACTCCGGCGTACCGAGCCCGGCAACATCACGGTCACCGACTCCGAAGGTTTCATTCGCACGTATGCGAGTGCCGTTGTGACAGTGCAGAGTTGGATGCTGCTGAACAATATCAGGTGTGACGACGATCTGTTCCCGATCGACCACTGGACTGCGATCGAGCGAACTCACTACATGGGTTCGACCAAGGTGTTCGTTCTCGTCGACCGCCCGTTCTGGAAGGACAAGGACCCCGTGACCGGCCGTGATTCGGTGTCGATGACACTGACCGACCGTATGAGTCGCGGCACCTACCTGCTGGATCAAGGCGAGGGCAAGCCAGGCCTGATCTGCTTGTCGTACACCTGGTCGGACGATTCGCTGAAGCTGCTGGCGCTCGACGCCACCGAGCGCATGAACATCATGCTGCGCTCTCTCGAAGAGATCTACCCCGGCGTTGACTTCCGCAGCCACATCATCTCGAGCCCGGTGACGCTGTCGTGGGAAACCGAGCGCGACTTCATGGGCGCATTCAAGGCGAACCTTCCGGGGCACTACCGCTACCAGGAGCGCCTGTTCTCCCACTTCGTGCAGAATGATCTCGAACCGCGTCATCGGGGAATCTTCCTCGCCGGTGACGACGTGTCGTGGACCGCCGGCTGGGCTGAGGGCGCGATCCAGACCGCGATCAACGCGGTATGGGGCGTCGTCAACCATCTCGGCGGCGCTGCGCCTGCCGAGAATCCCGGACCCGGCGACGTGTTCGAGGAGCTTGCTCCGATCAGGTTGGGCGACTGAGCTCACCGCAACTGCCGAAATGTCGTGCCCGATGGGGGTTGGTACTCCTATCGGGCACGACCTCTTTCCGGTGATCCACGCAACACTGGAAAGTGTTCGGATCCAATAATTTCCAGGAGGGTGTTCAATGGCGAGCACATCATCGGCGACCAAGACCGCAGCTGCAGAATCGAGACCGGCAGGCGGTGATCGATCCGGTGACCCGGCGCTCGAACTGGTCGCCGAATTGGCCGCAGCGGGCCAGCGACTCGTCTTCCGTCAGGGTGACAACCTGAACAGTGACGATCTGACCTGCGTGGTGCTGTGGCCGTCCGGAGAGCCCTCCCTCTCCGATCTGTGCGAGAACTTCGAGTCCCTCGGACTCCGAGTTTCGACGCACCGCCCCCTTCCGACCGTTCTGGGTTCGGCGCACTACTTCACCTTCGAGCCGAGCACCTTCGACGGCAGTGCGCTGGAGAAGATGGCGGACGCCTTCGAAGCCGTCATCGCCGGACAGACCCGGATGGACGCATTCTCCAGTCTGATCGGACGAGCAGACATCACGTGGCGCGACGCAGAGTTGCTGCGCGCTGCGTGCCGTTTCCTCGCTCAGGCTCGTATCGGGTTGTCCGAGAGCTACATCGTCGGAGTGTTGGCAGCGAAGCCACTCTTCGTACGGCAGGCGATCGAACTTTTCACCGCGCGTTTCGACCCCGCCGTGGCGGGTGTGCGTGAGACAGCTGTGGCTACCGCAACGGCAGCTATCGACGAATCAGTCGACGGTGCAGACACTCTCGACGAGGATCGCGTCTTGCGCGGCGTGCGTTCGTTCCTGCAGGCGACTCTGCGCACCAACTGGTACCTGCGCGGTGAGAGCGGCGAACCGCTACCGTACGCGTCGTTCAAGATCGACTCGCAGTTGCTCTCCACTCCGCAGAAGACCGTTCCCTTCCGCGAGATCTACGTCAGCGCACCCAATGTCGAAGGCGTGCATCTGCGTAGTTCCTCCGTCGC
Organism: Rhodococcus sp. 27YEA6; assembly: GCF_044908235.1. Taxonomy (NCBI): domain Bacteria; kingdom Bacillati; phylum Actinomycetota; class Actinomycetes; order Mycobacteriales; family Nocardiaceae; genus Rhodococcus; species Rhodococcus sp. 27YEA6. The sequence goes on from NZ_JBIYCY010000016.1 coordinate 62,939, forward strand.
CCGTGGTGGCCTGCGTTGGTCGGATCGATACGAGGACTTCCGCACCGAGGCTCTGAGTCTCATGAAGACCCAGAGCGTGAAGAATTCGCCGATCGTTCCTTCGGGAGCCAAGGGCGCGTTCGTGGTTCGGGGCACGTCGTCACCGACTCCGGCGCAGGTGCAGGAGTCTTACAGCACCTTCATTCGCGGCCTGCTGGACGTGGTGGACAACATCGTCGACGGCGCTGCGGTACACCCGGCAGAAGTAATCGAGTACGACGGTGAAGACTCCTATCTCGTCGTGGCAGCAGACAAGGGGACAGCGCGGTTCTCCGACGTCGCGAACGGCATCGCCGTCGAGCGTGGTTTCTGGCTCGGCGACGCTTTTGCTTCCGGCGGTTCGGCCGGCTACGACCACAAGGCGATGGGCATCACCGCTCGCGGCGCCTGGGTAGCGGTTCGACGGCACTTCGCCGAGCGCGACCTCGATGTCGACACCGATCCGTTCACCGTCGCGGGTATCGGGGACATGTCCGGCGACGTGTTCGGCAACGGAATGTTGCTCTCGCACAAGATCCGTCTGGTCGCGGCATTCGATCACCGCCACATCTTCATCGACCCGAACCCCGACACCGAGACGACGTTTGCCGAACGCGCTCGCCTCTTCACCGTGCCGCGCTCGTCCTGGGACGACTTCGACCGCACCGTGATGTCGCCTGGTGGTGGCGTCTGGCCGCGGAGCGCGAAGTCGATCCGCCTTCCGCTCGAGGCGCGTGCGGCCCTCGGAATCATCGAGGAGAAGCTGACCCCGCAGGAACTGATCCGAGCGATCCTGTGTGCTCCGGTGGACCTGTTGTGGAACGGTGGCGTCGGTACCTACGTGAAAGCGTCGACCGAAAGCAACGTCGACGCGGCCGATCCGTCCAACGACGCAGTTCGCGTCAGCGCTGACGAGTTGCGTGCGACGGTGGTCGGTGAGGGCGGCAACCTCGGCTTCACCCAGCGTGCCCGCATCGAATATGCCGCTGGCGGTGGCCGAATCAACGCCGACTTCATCGACAACGCGGCCGGCGTGGCTACCTCGGACCGTGAGGTCAACATCAAGATCGCACTCGCGGCGTTGGACTCGACCTCGCGCAATGAACTACTCGCGGCGGCCCAGGACGAGGTGGCCGCATCGGTGCTCGAGGCCAGTGAAGATCAGACCCTCGCGATCAGCCTGGCCGAGCACCGCGCACCGGCCCTGCTCGATCAGCACGAGCGGTTGATCGAGAACCTCGTCTCGGCGGGCGCCATGAAGCGACTGGAAGAATCTCTGCCCGACGCCAAGGCGCTGGCGGTCAGGGCGCGTGCCGGGCAGGGTCTCCTGCGGCCGGAACTTGCTGTGCTGGTGGCGCAGTCGAAGAACGTACTGACGGCGGAACTGGGCGCATCGACGGTCCCGGACAATCAGATCTTCGCCGATCGTCTCCCGCAGTACTTCCCGCTCTCCGTCGTCGAGGCCGCACCGGACGCAGTCCGCGCACATCGGTTGGGCCGCGACATCATCATCACCTCGGTTGTCGACGAACTGGTCAACCGCGTCGGACCCGGCGTGCTGTTCCGGCTCGAGGAACACCTCGGAGTCCACAGTCCGGAAGCGGCTCTGGCCTACGCAGTGGTCAGCGAAGTGCTCGGCACCGAGGAACTTCGGCGCGAGATCTTGAACTCGGAGCTGCGCGCCACCGAGCAGTTGCAGGCTCTCGATCGCTTGCAGCAGTTGTTGGAATCCGAGATGAGCTGGGTGTTGCGCCGCCCGGGTGCTGCCGGCCGGTTCACCGTGAACCCGCGCGCCGACATCGATCGGTGGGCAGCCCCGGTGCGGGAACTCACCGACGGTTTGCCGGCCAGCGAGCGCATCGAGGCGTCTTTCGGAGCACTCGCCCTGGCAGACATTGCACTGCAGGAGAATACGACGGCCGCGGCCGCAGCCGCGATCTATCGGGAACTCTCCGACGCTCTCGATCTGGGCGATGTTCTCGGCGGCGTCGACGTCGCCGTCGGTGCCTCGCATTGGGAGGTCATGGGCAGCGCTGCCGTCCATGCCAGGTTGACGGCGCGTTTCGCGGACCTCGTGTCCGGTGCGCTCGGTGAAGGTATTCCGGAGGTCGTCGAGTTGTGGACCGCCGCCAATCCGCAAGCGGTGCGCCGGTTCACGGCTTTGATGTCGAGCGTGAGCCGCAGTGGAGCGCTGGACACCGCCCGTCTCTGCACGGTCGACGCCGAACTCGAACTACTCGTCCGCGGTGCGTCGAGCTTCGCTTCGGTGCACGCGGAGGAGGGTTCAGCGGCCCTCCCAGGCGAGTAGCGATAGCAGCAGTTCGGCTCTGACCCTGGCCTGTCCGAGGTCGCATTGCAGCAGTTCCTCGATGCGTGCGATGCGACCTCGGAGGGTGTGCCGATGAACACCGAGTTCGGCTGCGGCCGATTCCCATTGGCCGTTTGCCTCGAGATAGGCGCGCAAAGACGCGGCCAGTGCGGTTCCGTGTGCCTGGTCGTGTTCCGTCAGCACAGGGATGGTGTCCGCTGCCATTGCGATCAGTGCGTCACGGGCAGGCTCGGATGCCAGAATCGTCGAACCACTCAGAGCGTCGAACTCGAGAATGCGGGCAGTGGCCGTCGTGAGATTGGCCGCGGCGCGGGCCTGGACGAGTGCGCGCGGTGCGTCCAGAAGACGGTGAGGGGTGCTGATTCCGGCACGCACGGCTTTCGCTTCGGTGGGGGAGAGCTGCGCCAGTAGTGTTTTGGCGGTGTCGATTGTGTCGGTTCCTCGGAGGAGGACGGTCAGCGAACCGTCCTCGGATTGCGCGAACAACGGCCGGCCTGCTCGCGCGAGAGCGTTGTCGAGTTCGCGAAGAACGGGGCCGAGTCCGGATCCGCGAACGTGGACGACACGAATGTTGCCGTGCGTGTCGCTCGCTTCGTCCAAGTACGACGGCACACCGTCCTGGGGGATTCGGCCGTCGAGTAAGAGCCCGAAAGCCATGGCGTTGAGTCGAGTTCGCTCGGCCCGTAGTCGAACCGGTTTCTCGAGTTCGAGAGTGAGCAGCGAGACCGCATGCCCGAGCAACACTCTGTCGATATTGCTCAGGGGCCCGGCGCCCGCCATGGCGAGGTAGCCGTGCCAGCTGTCGGTGACGCCGACGGGGGACAGTGTCAGCGTCCGTTCGGGTGTGCTCTGCGAGATCGACGCCGGAGCGTTGGGATCGCGGGTGGTGGCCGCGACCGCGCGAACCTCGGTGATCAACGACTTCTGGTTTGCCGGATGCACCGCGGTGATCCGATCACCGACAAACGCCACCGAAGTTTTTGTGGCCGTGGCCAGTTCACGCACGATCGCCGACACGCCACCGCGCAGTGCAACGCGGGTGATGCGCGTCTGTACTTCTGCCGCGCGGAGTACCGATTCGTATTCCTGCTGGCTCAGACGGGTCATCACCGCGCGCGTGACTGCCGCGAACGGGGTCGTGAACGGCACTTCCAGCAGGGGGAGTCCGCGGCTGCGGGCGGCGGCAATCAGGTCTGTGGGCACACTCTCGTGGGAAAGGCCGGTCCCGAAACCCAGAGCCGATACTTCTGCGGCGGCCAGACGGTCGATGTACTCGCTGTAGTCGGTGGCGTCCGCGCCCACCAGTGCCAGCCCGGTGGTGAGCACCAATTCGCCGCCGGAAAGCCACGGGGTGGGGTCCGTCAGCTCTGTGGCCTGCGCAAACGTGACGGGGTGGGTGGCAGCTGCTCGGTCGGTGAGCAGAGCCAGCGAGAGGTGTTTCTGGCGCAAGAGCCACGAGATCGGAACCGTCACCTGATCAAGGCTAGCTGTCGTTGCCGATATGGAGTAGCCCTGGAGCTCCGGGTATCCATTTCGGCAGTGCTTGCGATGCTTCGCGCGTCGCATACTCGAATGCAATACACAACCGAGAGGGTGGTCACATGAGTGCAATCGAATACCGGCTTCCGCAGGAGCGTCGCATCGTCACGGAGTTCCCGGGCCCGCGCTCGGCTGCGCTCGCCGAACGCCGTAAGAAGGTCGTCGGCGCCGGCGTCGCATCCACCCTCCCGGTCTACGTCGCCGACGCAGACGGCGGAGTCATCGTCGACGTCGACGGCAACTCGCTGATCGACCTCGGTGCCGGTATCGCGGTGACCAGCGTCGGCGCCTCCAACCCGGCCGTCGTGTCCGCAGTTCAGGATCAGGTCGCGCACTTCACCCACACCTGTTTCATGGTCGCTCCGTACGAGGGCTACGTCGAGGTCGCCGAGCGTCTCGCCGAACTCACCCCCGGTGACCACGAGAAGCGTTCCGTGCTGTTCAACTCCGGCGCAGAAGCCGTCGAGAACGCCGTCAAGATCGCCCGTCACGCAACCGGTCGCGACGCAGTCGTCGTCTTCGACCACGCGTACCACGGCCGCACCAACCTCACGATGGCACTGACCTCGAAGTCCATGCCGTACAAGAGCGGCTTCGGTCCGTTCGCCCCCGAGGTCTACCGCGTCCCGATGTCCTACCCGTACCGCGAGGGCCTCAATGTCGACGGCTCCAAGATCACCGGTGAGCAGGCCGCACAGCGCGCCATCACGATGATCGAGAAGCAGGTCGGCGCTGCCAACACGGCCGCCATCCTCATCGAGCCCATTCAGGGTGAGGGTGGATTCATCGTTCCCGCAGAAGGATTCCTCCCGACGCTCGTCGCGTGGGCCAAGGAGAACGGCGTCGTCTTCATCGCCGACGAGGTTCAGGCAGGCTTCGCTCGTACCGGCGCCTGGTTCGCCAGCGATCACGAGGGCATCGTGCCCGACCTGGTCACGCTCGCCAAGGGCATCGCAGGCGGCATGCCGCTCGCCGCTGTCACGGGCCGCGCCGAGCTCATCGACGCTGTCCACCCCGGCGGCCTCGGTGGCACCTACGGCGGTAACCCCGTCGCCTGCGCCGCTGCATTGGCGTCCATCGACCAGATGCGTGAGCTCGACCTCTGTGGCCGCGCACGCACCATCGAGTCGACCGTCGTCGGCCGAATGAACGCACTGGCAAAGGAACTCGACGTCATCGGCGACGTTCGCGGTCGCGGCGCCATGCTCGCCATCGAGCTGGTCAAGCCCGGTGGGCAGGAGCCGGACGCCGACATCACCAAGAAGATCGCCGCCGAATGCCTCGCTGCCGGCGTCGTGATCCTCACCTGCGGTACCTACGGCAACGTCATCCGTCTGCTCCCGCCGCTGGTCATCTCCGAAGAGCTGCTCGACGACGCGTTGACCGTCCTCGAGACCGCCATCCGCACTGCAGCACAGGGGAACTGACATGTCCAACGTCTCGGATCTTCTCGACTCGGTACCCAAGGGTCTCTGGCTCGGCGGCAAGCTCGTCCCGGCCGAGAAGACCTTTGCGGTCTACAACCCGGCAACGGGTGAGGAACTCGCCCAGGTAGCCGACGCCACCGCTGCCGACGGTATCCGTGCGCTCGACCTCGCCGCTGCGGCGCAGGAAGACTGGGCGGCCACTCCAGCACGTGTACGCGGCGAGATCCTGCGCACCGCCTTCGAATTGCTGCACGCCCGCGCCGAGGACTTCGCGCTGATGATGACCCTGGAAATGGGTAAGTCGTTGGCAGAGAGCCGCGGTGAGGTCAACTACGGCGGCGAATTCCTGCGCTGGTTCAGCGAGGAAGCAGTACGCATCGGCGGACGTTTCACGCAGGCTCCGGCCGGCAACGGTCGCATCCTGGTCACCAAGGAAGCCGTCGGACCGGTCCTCGCGATCACCCCGTGGAACTTCCCGCTCGCCATGGGCACACGCAAGATCGGACCGGCGCTGGCTGCCGGTTGCACCATCATCGTCAAGCCCGCCGAGGACACGCCGCTGACCATGCAGCTCCTCGGTCAGGTGTTCGCCGATGCCGGTCTGCCCGACGGTGTGCTCTCGATCCTCCCGACGTCCGACGCGGCCTCCATCAGTGGACCGCTGATGGAAGATGCGCGTCTGCGCAAGGTCACCTTCACCGGCTCCACTGGCGTCGGAAAGTTGTTGGTGCGCAATGCTGCTGACAAGCTGCTCCGCACGTCGATGGAACTCGGTGGCAATGCACCGTTCATCGTCTTCGACGACGCGGACATCGACGCAGCTGTCGACGGCGCAATGCTCGCGAAGATGCGTAACGGCGGCGAGGCCTGCACCGCGGCCAACCGCATCTACGTCGCCAACTCGGTGCGCGAAGAGTTCACCGACAAGTTCACCGCCAAGGTTGCGGCCTTGAAGGTGGGCGCCGGTGACGCCGAGGGCACCAACATCGGACCGCTGATCAACACCAAGCAGCTCGCAACCGTCACCGGACTCGTCGACGACGCCGTGTCCAAGGGTGCTCGCGTTCGTACCGGTGGATCGGCACCCGAAGGCCCCGGGTTCTTCTTCACCCCGACGGTCCTCGACCAGGTGCCCGCCGACGCGCGCCTGCTGAAGGAAGAGATCTTCGGACCCGTTGCGGCAGTGGTCGGTTTCGACACCGAAGACGAAGCGATCGCGGCTGCGAACAACACCGAGTACGGTCTCGTGGCGTACTTCTACACCCGCGACATCGACCGTGCGATGCGCGTCTCGGCCAAGCTGGACACCGGCATGGTCGGCGTCAATCGCGGCGCGATCTCCGATGCTGCCGCGCCGTTCGGTGGGGTGAAGGAATCGGGCTTCGGCCGTGAAGGCGGAACCGAGGGTATCGACGAGTATCTCGATACCAAGTACGTAGCGCTCTAACTTGCTGTGCGCCTTTATTAACCGCGGGCGGTTAATAAAGGCGCACAGTTGTCTATTGACCTAACGGAGTCGGGCGGTAGTACTTGCCCTCGTGGTAGAGCAGCGGTGCGGCAGCGGATTCGTCGTCTTCTTCGGCGTGAACCCGCGTGACGAGTCCGATGACCAGCGTGTGATCGCCAACAGGGATCAGCTGGTCGACCTTGACGCGCATCCAGCTGGGGGTGCCGTGCAGCACCGGCTCCCCGGTGTCGAGCACTGCCCACAGTGACTCGTCTGCAAAACGCTGATCGGCACTACGCGCAAAGCGCTGGGCCAGATGCTGCTGATGTTCGCCGAGAAGGTGGATCACCAAGGACTCGGCTGCCTTGAGTGCATTGATGCTCGACGACGTCTCCGCGATGTTGAACGAGACGAGCGGCGGCTCGAGGGAGACGGACGAGAACGAAGTGGCGGTGAAACCCACCGGGCCGGTACCCGAATCGAGGGTCACGACGGTGACACCGGCGGGGTGGCGGCGAAGCGCAGCGCGGTAGTCACCGGCGCAGATGCCGGTGGACAACTCGGGCGTCGCCGCTACTTCGGGGACGTCGGGGGTGGTGTGGCTGGAAACGGCATTCGGCTTGTCAGACAACGGGAACTCTCCGGCTGGAACTCGAGGTGTGCGGTGTGGTCGAGGTGACTGCGCTCGGCATACACAGACATGCGTCGGTGCGGCACAGATCTACGTGCCGTCGACGCCAGTGGTTGCCGGCCGGGGTCCTGGTTGCAGTGCACATGGTGCGTCTAACTATAGGTGGACGCACGTCTGAGTGGTTTCGGACCGGGTTGGCTGAAGTGCTTCAGTCCATGTCGACGGCGAGGCCGGCGGTGATTCGGAGGAGTTCGGAGTACGTCGTGCGAAAGACCGTGTTGGGGTGCCCGGCGGCTGCCCACAATTCGGGGTACTGCTCGAGGGCTGTATCGATGTAGGTGGGCAGGTTGGTGGGATGCCCGAGCGGAGCGACCCCACCGATCGGCTGGCCCGTTGCCGACTTCGCCATTTCCAGCGGCGCCCGCGTGAGCTTGCCTTCGAGGCGTTCGCCGGTGGCCTTCAGATTCACCTGATGCGCGCCGGAGACCAGCAGCAGGACCGGATCGTCGTCGAGAAGGAACACCAGTGACTTGGTGATCGCGCCTACCTCCACCCCGACGGCCGCCGCTGCCTCGGCCGCGGTGTGCGTGGCGTCGGGCTGCGTGACGATGACGCCGTGGTGACCCCGCGAGATCAGTGTTTCGGCGACGTGCGAGGCGTTGGGGTGGAGGAGGCTCGTCATGAGTTCAGACTAGGACTAGTCGGCGTTCGCCACAGCTGGAGTCGGCGTCGTGTCGGTGGACTTTCGGTTACGGCGGATCGTGAAGCCGAACAGCATGACCGCACCGATCAGCGCGTAAAGGAAAAGCGTCAGAGCAGGCTGGCCGACGCCGACGTTGTTGAAGTAGACGATGCTCCGCACGCCTTCGGTGCCGGCGCCGGGTGTGATCCACCGGCCGATGGCGGCATAGAACGAGGGAATCACGTTGGAGCCGAATGCGCCTCCCGCACTGGGATTGCCGAGGATCACGAAGACGGCGATAGCCAGCGGGACTGCCAGAACGCCGATGGCGGCGCGCAATCCGAGTGTGAACATGGCGGTGCCGAACACCACGGCTGTTCCCAGGATCCAGAGCGGGAACCAGTGGCCGGCGAAGGTTCCGAGTACGTGTGAGGTGATGAGGGCGCCGAGGGCTCCCGAGATGATCGAGTAGATCGCGATCACGCCCGTGTGTGCGCTTGCCTGGCGGAGAGTCTTCGGCGCACCGATGAACAGTCCGATGGCTGCCGCAAGGAGATAGCCGCCGACGACCCAGCCGACCGAGAGGTAGAAGCCGGAGAGGCCGCGGTTGTCGTGGGCTCCGACGGGGATCTCGTCGCGGACGACGAACTGTCGGTCCTGTGTCGCCTCGACCTTCGTGAACACCGCTTCGAGTGACGTCGCGATGGAGCTGCCGCCCGCGCTCGCGGTGATCAGGGTGTCCGGCCCGGCCGGGTTGATGACAAACGCGCCCTGGATCTCTCGGTCGTTGATCATGCGGCGAGCGGTCGCCGTGCTGTCGACCACCTGAGCGTCGAGCGGGCTGCCGTCGATGGCGTTGAGTTTGTCGGCGATCTGCTGATCCATGCCGTCGGGTGTGCCCTGATCGGCGATGACCGCGATTTCGATGTCTCGCGGAGTCGGCTGATGGAAGGCGGCGACGTAGCTGAGGATGAAGCCCATCTGCAGCAGGAGCACGCCGACGAACAGCGCGGCCATCACCTTGGGTGCGCCGTATTTCACCAGCAGATTGTCGTGGTGGTGTTCGTCGTGGGTGGAGCTGTTGTCTGGTGCGGCGTGTGCCGGATGCGTAGTGGTCACGAAAGAGTCCTGATCTTGTCGAAAGTAAAGAGCTTGTCAATACCCGAGGTATTGAATACTCTAGGTATCGTGACTGAATCTCGTCAACCGGACTGGACGCCGGTAACCCGCCCCGGACGTGACGTGGTGCGGCAAAGACTGCTCGACGCTGCGGCGGAAGAGTTTGCGGAGCGCGGATTCAGTGCTGCACGTCTCACTGAAGTTGCTCGCCGAGCGGGCTTCACCAAGGGGGCTGTCTACTCCAACTTCGAGTCGAAACAGGATCTGTTCGCCGAACTGTTCGCGCAACGGTCTCTCGAACTGGCCGGCCGGGTGCTCGCCGAGATTGCCGGGATGAACCCGTCCGACGCGGCGGGCAAAGGTGGCGAGGCCATTGCCACGTGGATGGTCGACGACCCGGGGTGGTCGCTTCTCGTCCTCGAATTCGGAGTGCTCGCCGGGCGTGATCCGCAGATCGCTCAGGCGTACTTACGTGAGCGTCGCCACTTGCGCAGCCAACTCGTGGAGTTGATCGGCGAACGTGCCCGTGAATGGGGAGTGGACGATTCCTTTGACGTGCGGACAACCGCAATCTCGTTGATGGCGTTGATATCCGGGCTCGTTCTCGAACACTCCGTGGATCCGGAAGAGGTTGATCAGAGTGTCATGGGTGCCGCCGTGACGGCACTCTTCGCCGGCGCCGTCGCGCGGGCAGGATTGTCCGCCGTCTGAGTTGCTCGGTTGACAGGCAACAGATTTGAGAACTACCCTCTGGGTGCAGTACCTCGTTAGGTGAGGCTTCTGCACGAACACAGGCCACTGATCTCACGACGTCGAGAGACGCCCAAGGTTAGGACAGATCTCCCCGGCTTAAGGGGTGATCCAAAGTGGCTTCCCGGTCTTGATCGGGACACGTCGTGCAGTGCCAAAACTCGGACGTGGAGGTGTTTTCGCAGCTTGATGCCGGTTTCTTCCGGCGAAGGCGAGAGTACGTCGATATTCGGTTCTCCTGGCGTGTGCTGTGCGCATGTACTTGTGTGGCGTCATCGGACGCCCCGAACTTTCAGGAGGTGACCATCGTGGACGACCCGCCGAGTCGATATTCGACCCATCCTTCTGTTCTTGCCGACGATGCTCACCCCGGTCTTTTGCTCTTCAGTCACTGACTCTTTGCATCCTCGGCTTCATCTGCGCGGCTTTGCCGCGACCGCTGACGACTTCCATTGTCGCTCAGCGCATTCTGCTGCCCTCATGCACTGGCATGGTCCGGCGTGTTCGGGCAGCCGAGGAGATTCGTCATGTCATTTTCCGTTCTCGCATTGCGGCCACGGCCCACGAGAAACAGTGCACAACAAACACATTCAACAGTCCTGGCAAAGGAAAGCGCACAGGAATTGGTCGACTTCTCGGCCTCGGACACGCGCACCGTTCTCGCGGATCTGACCACGACGGCCAACGGCCTTCGTGACGATCAGATCGACGATCTTCGTCGGCAATACGGGCGCAACGATGTCCGCCACGACCGCCCGGCGCCGGCAATCGTGCAGTTCGCGGGAGCCTTCAAGAACCCGTTCATCCTGATCCTGGTATTCCTCGCCCTGATCATGGTCGGGACCGACGTGGTCTGGGCGGACCCCGAGGACGGTCCTTCCTACGAGGGCATCATCACTCTCGGGTTGATGATCTTTGTCAGTGTCTCACTGAGGTTCTGGCAGGAATACCGTTCGAGTCGCGCCGCCGAGGCGCTCAAGGCGATGGTTACGACGACCGTCGCGGCCACCCGCAAGATCAACAACACCGTGGTCACGGCTGAGATTCCGATCGAGCAGTTACTGCCGGGGGATGTAGTCCAGCTTGCCGCCGGCGACATGATCCCGGCCGATGTCCGCATCATTCGGGCCAAGGATCTACAGGTCAATCAGTCCATGCTCAGCGGTGAATCGATGCCGGCCGAGAAGTCGGCGGACCCGTCGTCGGGGATCGACGTCGATCGGCTGCTCGAAGCCGAGAACATCGGGTTCATGGGTACTTCCGTCGTGTCGGGCAGTGGCACCGCCGTTGCGGTGCACACCGGCAAGCGGACTTACTTCGGTGCCATGACAGCACAATTGGCGTCCAAGCGACCCGAAACCAGCTTCGACGTCGGGGTGCGCAGTGTCAGCTATCTGCTGATCAAGTTCATGCTGATCATGGTTCCCGCGGTGTTCATCATCAACGGACTGACCAAGGACTGGAGCCAAGCACTACTCTTCGGCGTCGCCACCGCGGTGGGGTTGACTCCGGAAATGTTGCCGCTCATCGTGACGGCGAACCTGGCCAAGGGTGCGCTCCACATGTCGCGCAAGAAGGTGATCGTCAAGCAGATCAACGCGATTCAGAACTTCGGTGCCATGGACGTTCTGTGCACGGACAAGACCGGAACTCTCACCGAGGACCGCATCGTTCTCGGTGAGCATCTCGACACTGCCGGACGTAAGTCCGAGGACGTATTGCGGCTAGCGGCGGTCAATTCCGTGAATCAGACCGGATTGCGCAGTCTTCTCGACGACGCGGTGATCGAGGCCGCCGGTCCCGAAGTGGTCGAGGAGATCTCGCGTCGGCACGGGTTGGTGGACGAGATTCCCTTCGACTTCAAGCGCCGTCGACTCTCCGTGGTGGTCGACCATGGAGACGCCGATCTGATCGTAACCAAAGGTGCAGTGGAAGAGCTCCTTTCGGTCTGTGAATCGGTGGAACTGGACGGGGTGACCCACCAATTGACACCGGGATGGCTGGCCCGAGTCGACCGTCTGGTCGCGGAGCTGAACGGTCAAGGCAAGCGAGTGCTTGCGGTGGCAACCAAGACAGTCGTCGAAGAGCAGCGCCGCGAGTACTCGACGGCCGACGAAGAGGGCATGACCCTGGTCGGTCTGCTGGCATTCCTCGACCCGCCGAAGGAATCTGCGGCCGGGGCGATCGAAGCCCTCGCGAGCCACGGAGTCGCGGTCAAGGTAGTGACGGGTGACAACGAACTGGTCGCCGAAACCGTCTGCGGCAAAGTCGGTATCGACGTGGGGACCGTGGTCTCCGGCGCCGAGATCGAAGCGTTGAGCGACGACGCCCTCGACGAGTTGGTGCAGCGGACAACCGTATTCGCGAAGACGGATCCGATGCAGAAGGCACGCATTGTCGAATCGCTGCGCCGGGTCGGCCACACGGTTGGTTTCCTCGGTGACGGTGTCAACGACGCACCCGCACTGCGGGCTGCGGACGTCGGCATCTCCGTTGACACAGCGGCGGACATCGCCCGCGAATCCGCGGACATCATCTTGCTGGAGAAGGACCTCGGCGTACTCGAACAAGGAGTCATCGAAGGGCGTCGTACCTTCGGAAACATCCAGAAGTACATCAAGATGACTGCGTCGTCGAACTTCGGGAACGTCTTCTCGGTGCTCGTCGCCAGCGCCCTGCTGCCGTTCATCCCCATGATTCCCGTAGTTCTGTTGTTGCAGAACCTGATCTACGATCTCTCGATGCTCACGATCCCGTGGGACCGTGTCGACGACGACTTCCTCGCGAAGCCCCGCAAGTGGGAGACCAAGAGCCTTCGCCGGTTCATGGTGTTCATCGGCCCGATCAGTTCGATCTTCGACATCTCGACGTTCGCGCTGATGTGGTTCGTGTTCGCCGCCAACTCTCCCGAGCATGCAGCGCTGTTCCAATCGGGTTGGTTCATCGAGTCATTGATCTCTCAGACGCTGATCGTTCACATGATCCGCACCCGCAAGATCCCGTTCATCCAGTCGCGTGCATCGCTGCCGGTACTGCTCAGCACAGGCGCCGCCTGCGTCTTCGCGCTGGTGTTCCCGTTCACGTCCTGGGGTCATTCCCTCGGGTTGGTTTCACTGCCGTGGAACTACTTCCCGTGGCTGGTCCTCACTCTCGCGGCATACTGCGTCGTCACGCAGGTGGCCAAGGGAATGTTCATCCGTCGATTCGCGACCTGGCTCTAGGAGTTCACCGTGGAAATCCACGTCATCCTTGTGCGGATAGCGCTCGGGCTCGTCCTCGGCGCTGCCGTCGGGATCGAAAGGCAATGGCGCGCAAGGATGGCGGGTCTGCGAACCAACGCGTTGGTGAGCTTGGGTGCGACGCTCTTCGTCATCATGGGCGCGTACGGGTTTCAGGGCCCGGACGCTGATCCGACGCGCGTCGCAGCGCAGATCGTCTCGGGGATCGGTTTCCTCGGTGCTGGAGTGATCATGAAGCAGGGTGCGTCGGTCACCGGCCTGAACACTGCCGCCACTCTGTGGGCCACTGCCGCCGTCGGCGCACTGGCAGGTGGCGGAATGTACTGGGTCGCGGTGTTCGGTGCCGGCGCAATCATGTTGGCGAACACGCTGTTGAGGCCGTTGGGCCGGATGATGGATCACCAGCCTGCCCGAACCGGACGCGAAGAACCACCCGCGGACTACACCTTCGAGGTGACCTGTCACGGCGACGCCGAAGCTCACATCAGAGGTCTTACCGTGCAGTCCATTTCGAGGCCCGAGTTTCAGCTCCGGTCAGTGCAGTCCTTCGACATCCCGGACAGCGACCGCGTGCGGGTGGTGGCCGAACTGGCTGCCGCGGAGCGTGACGACGGACTCCTGGAATCCGCCGTCAGCCGGCTGAGCTTGGAACCGTTGGTGACTCACGTCCGGTGGGAGGTGGAACCGTCGAAGTAGTTTCGGAGGCCAGACTCTCAAATCCAGAATTGCGGAGGACTCGTACCGGCACCGGCGTACTATGCCAATGTGGGAGCAGAGCTCCCTACAGTCGGCACAGAGTCTTTCCGGTGTTGTTGCCATTGAGCATTCCGACGAGCGCGGTGGGTGCTAGGTCGAGCCCATCGAATACTGTCTCCTGGTACGTCATCATGCCTTTGGCGAGGTAACCGCCGACCTCCGAACGTACGTCCGCATACAACTCGTCATATGCCCCTGCGCGAAACCCTCTCACTCGCAGGCTCTTTGCGGTGATCTGGAAGAGATTCGTTGGCCCGGGCGCGGGGGAAGATGTGTCGTAGGTCGAGACGGCCCCACACATCGCGATGCGGCCGCCTGGCCGGAGGTGATCGAGGGCTGCGCCCAGATGATCGCCACCGACGTTGTCGAAGTAGGCGTCGATACCGCCCGGGACGGCTTTGGTCAGTTGCGTCTTCAAATCGCCGGCACGGTAATCGATTGCATGGGAGACGCCTAATACACGCCGGAGGTATTCGACCTTCTCCGGGCCGCCTGCGGATGCGACAACCGTGTTGCCTCGCAGCACTGCCAATTGCACCGCAATGCTTCCGACGGCGCCGGCTGCTGCTGAAACCCAAAGTACATCATCGTTTTTGAGCTCGAGGACCTCGAAAAGCCCTACGTAGGCGGTCAAGCCGGCACTGCCTAGTGGCCCAAGGTACCACTGAGGGGGAAAGTTGCCCGGAGTAATCTTCGTTAGCCCGCCTGTACCACCGAGCGTTTCACCGTCTGCGGTAACCACCGCGTAACTGCGATATCCGAACATGTGAGAGACCATCTCGCCAGCACTGAATCCCGGACTTCGAGATTCGACGACAGTGCCGATAGCCAGGCCGACCAGTGGATCTCCGGGAGCCAGGGGTCGTAGATACCCCGAAGGCGTTGTGGCGCTGAGCCGCAGTCGGATCGACGGATCTATCGAAAGCCAAGTGTTTCGGATCAGAACCTCACCCCGCGACAAGGTAGGCACGTCGGCATCGACGATCGTGAAATGTTCCGGCGCTAGAGGGCCGGACGGACGTGTGGTCAGGCACACAACTCGATTGTGAATGGCGATGATCCTTTCCGGATAGCTGGGATCTTGTACGGACCGGCAAGGGAACGCAGTGCAAGGCAAATATTGCGAAAACTTTCCCAGTTGATTCTAAACTGAATTAAGTTCAGTCTAGCATTTGTTGATCGAGAGGAACGCTATGGATAGCGATCGGCCAGTGAGCATCTTTGCGCCACTGCGCATCAGGCGACTCCGCATGATGCTTGGCTTCCAACTGTGCGCAAGCGTCGGAGTATGGATTCTGGTACTTGCAGTGCAGTGGACATTCACCGAAACCGGGGAGTCTGCGACGACGGTGTCGATGGTTCAGTTCGCCGCCAGCTTGCCGTTCTTCCTGTTGGCGTTGCCGATCGGCGCGATGGCCGAGTTCGTCAGCCATCGCCTACTGCTCGTCGGAACCGCAATGGTGTTGACTGGGTCGACGATCCTGCTGGCGGTACTGCAGCAGTTGGGCTTGGCGAAAACTCCGATTTTGATGCTCGCGGTCTTCGTCGCCGGCGCAGGTCTGGCGTCCGTCGCTATCGTCTGGCAGGCGTTGCTGCCCAACATAGTCAGCCGCGAGATGATGGCGGTGGTTCCTGCGATCGACGGCGCCGTCTTCAATGGCGCTCGCGCAGTCGGGCCGGTTATCGGTGGTGCCGTTCTCGCCGGCTGGGGATCGACTTCGGCTTTCGCCTTGACTGCCGCTCTGTTCGCCGTCTGCGTCTTCGTCTCGGCACGGACGGTACCCGCATCGACCGGGCGGGTCGAAGTGCACAATTCGATAGGCCAGGCGGTGGCAGGAAGCGTGCGCTTCATTCGCCATTCCCGCTGGACCAGGCGATTGCTGCTGCGACTGACCATGTTCGGGATCCCGGCGAGTTGTCTGTGGGGGCTTCTGCCGCTGGTCGCGCATGATCGGTTGCAGGTGAGTACGTTCGGCTTCGGAATCCTCTCCGGCGCAATCGGAATCGGCGCCGTGCTCGGTACGATCCTGCTGATGCCGCTGCGCGCGCGGATGAGTTGGAATCACTTCGTGGCGCTAGGCTCGGGTGCATATGCGCTTGTCCTGATCGGTTTGGTCGTGATCCCGTGGTTCAGCGCGATGTTTGCCGTTCTTGTAGTGGTTGGCGCCGGGTGGGTCGGGGTTCAGAGCACCTGGATGATCGCCGCTCATGCCGTGGTTCCCCGATGGATCAAGGCGCGTGTTATCGCCTTCGTCATGTTGATGTTTCAGGGGAGCCAGGCGATCGGCGCCCTGTTGTGGGGCGTCCTTGCCGACTCGCTCGGCCTCGTTCCCGCCGTGCTACTGGCCGCACTGTTGATGTTCGTCTCGGTGTTCGAGACAGTTCGCCGCGGGATCATGCCGAGTGAGGCGATTGCCCCCGAACTGACCGGGGCACCGGATCCCTTGGCCCCTAATGCCGAATACTCCGGTCTGCGCGTGATCGTCGAGACCACCTATCACGTGCTCCCGGGCCGCACGGAAGAATTTCTCGACAACGTGCACGAACTCAAACTCTCCCGGCGGCGTCTTGGTGCACTGCGCTGGAGCGTGTCGCGATCGGCAAACGAGCCCGACATCTACGTTGAACACTGCACGTTCCGTGATTGGTCTGAGTACCTCGCTCAGGAGACCGAGCGACTGACCGTTCCGGAGAATCGGGTGCGGACGAAATTGGCCGAATATCTTGTCTTAGCGCCGCAAACCCGATTACTTGTCGAGCCGAAGCTATTTTGACAAAGCACGATGCCCGGTTTTGCACGTCTTCGGAAGACGTGCAAAACCGGGCATTTCTACGGAACTGACCCCGATCAGACGGTGAATCTACCACCGTTGCTCAGTAGTACGGCCCCGACGACGTTGGCGGCACCCGGCGACGCCAGGTACAGGATGTTATCTGCCAATTCCTCGGCGGTTGCGTAACCGCGGAATCCGTCCTGTGTCATCGCAGCGCGAAGGTTGGTCGGAGTGCGACTGGCCATTCCTGTGTCGACTGGTCCCGGAGCGATCGTGTTAACCCGGATGCCAAAGGGCGCAACCTCTTTAGCTACAGCCTGGCTTACCGCATGAACTCCGGCCTTCGAAGCTGAGTAGTGTGGGTAGCCAACAAGCGTGTCGAACGCCGAGGACGAGCCGACCGTCACGATGGCGCCGCTGCGGGCTGGTTTCATCGCCCGGACTGCTTCGCGGAGTATGAAGAACGTACCGTCGAGGTTGATCGACATGACCCGTCGCCAATCTTCGTCCTCGAGGTGAGTGAGAACGTCAACCGGTTCATTACGCTCAGCTGCCTCGTAGATGCGCTGTTTACTCTTCGGGTCGTCGACGCCGGCGGCATGGACGACGATGTCAACCCGCCCCTGCTCGGCGATCACTCTCGTGAAAGCCTGGGTCACCTGCGCCGAATTGCCGACATCCAAACCGATGGCCTGGCCACCGACCACAGACGCTGCTACCTCGGTTACCGCAGCTTCGTTGACGTCGCACAGATACACCGCCACGGCGCCCCGGTCAGCGAGCAGACGCGCTGTGGCAGCGCCGATTCCGGAACCTGCTCCGGTTACCACTGCGACCTGGCCCTCGAACTGCCGATCAGACATCGAATACACCTTTCAGTCCCGTCGATCCGCTCGCTTGGCGGCCGCGGGTATTACGAGTAGAACACGTGCACGTGGAACGGTTGTCAAGCAGTTCAGTTGAACAGGGCTTCGAGGTCGTCGCGGTAACGCGCGGCGCCGTCACCCGTGGTCACCTCGGTGTTCTGATCAGGAACCTCTTGAGCATTCGCGATCGAACCTTCGATGTCGGGCAACACCGAGCTGTAACCGACCGACGTGGCCTCCTGGCCGGGTCGGGTGACCATGAAGTCGGCCAATACCTGCGCGGCATTGGGATGCGGTGACGAGCCGAGAGTCAGACCGTACCAACGCGCTCCCCAGATATGTTCTCCGGCAGACCATTCAACCGGTGCCCCGGAGTCCTTGGATGCCAACATCGGATCGGCCATCAAGCCGGCGGCGATCTCACCGGAAGCGAGTGCCTGAGCGAGCGGCTGATTGCTCGGATAGATGCGTGGGTTCTGGTCGGCAAGCTTCTCCAGATACTCCCTGCCGCCGTAGTACTTCTCGATGTGGGAGTAGAAGTCCAGGTATGTCGGTGACGTTGACGGACTGACGATTCCGACCTTGCCCTTGAGCACAGGAGCGAGAAGATCTGCCGGGGAAGAGACACCGCCGGGCAGCTGGTCGGTGTTCCAGCCGAATCCCAGGATCACTGCCCCTTCGAGGAAGTACTTGTCCGAGACGATGCTTGTATCCCGGCGATAGTCCGGGTTGTCGAAACTCGGCCCGATCGGCTTGGTCGCCTTGCCTGTATCCTTGACAGTATTCATCCACGACACGTCGGTGATCACCGCGAGGTCTCCGATTCCCTTGCCGGACTTGCTTTCGGCATCGATCTTGGAAAGCAGATCCGAATCGACTCCGCGGACGACCTCGAGATCGATTGCGGGGTAGGCCTTTTCGAAGGCAGTTTCCAGGGCTGCGAGTCGGGGCGCCGCCTGGGTCGAGTAAATCGTGACCTTTCCCTCGTTGTTGGCCGCAGCAACGACGTCGTCCCACGAACCTGAAACCGGCTCTGACGGGGCAGCGGGAGCGTTGCTACACGCCGTCAACGCGAGCGCCACCGCGGCGAGTGCCACGGTGGTTCTGAAAACCTGAGGGATCATGCGAGCTGCTCCGTTTCTGGTACCTGCCGAAACAAAATCAAACCTAATTCAGTTCATATTAGAGTGACTCAGCCCACAATGCAACCGTCATGTCGGGAGTGACATCGATTGACTCTCTCCTCGCTGCGCTTCTACTGTAATCAAATTGAGGTCAGTTCAATTTGAATGGGAGGCGCTCACCGGCGCCGGACAATTGGAGTCAATTTGAGTAGCAATGAATACGATCTGCTGGTAATCGGGGCTGGAATGGCCGGATTGACTGCTGGGGCAAAAGCTTCCGCAGCAGGCAGGCGAGTGTGCTTGATCGAGATCAGCGCCGACGTCGGAGGTTCGGCGCGATTCGCTGGATACGCCTGGAGCGCACCGAATCACGACGTCATGGCCGAACAGAACCCGAGGGGCGACGAAGCTCTCAAGCGCCACCTCGTCGACAGCTTTGATGTCGGTGTCGAGTGGATCCGCTCGATTGGCATTGACGTCGACGCGGCGCAGCCCATTCTGAGCTTCGGTCGCGGGCACAGATTCGACACCAATCACTACGTCGACACCTGCAAGCGAATCGTTCTTGACGCCGGCGGATCGGTCGTGCTCGATACCGCGACCGAAGGGCTCCTGTTCGAGGACGGTGCCGTCCGCGGCGCCGTGGTACGTACGGGTGCCGAGCCCGCGCGCGAGATTCGGGCCGGCCAGATCCTCCTGGCAACCGGCGGATTCCAAGGCAACAAGGAATTGCTCGCTCAGCACGTCCACCCGGACGCAGGCCGGATGGCCTTGCGTTCGAACCCACACAGTTGCGGCGAAGGTTACCGCCTCGCGATCGAGGTCGGCGCGTCGACCGGCGTCGAGGATGCCGGCTTCTACGGGCATCTGATTCCGAGCGGTGTTGAACTTGCCGATCCCGCAGACTTCGTCGACATGTCGCTGTACTACAGCGAGCATGCGCTTCTCTTCAGTCTCGACAACGAACGGTTCGTCGACGAAACGCTCGGCGATCACCTCACCACGATGGCTCTTCTCGAACAGCCGCAGGGCCGAGGCCTGCTGATTGCCGACGCGCGCGTGCACCGCGACTGGATGGTCGCGTCGTATGTCGAAGGTGCTGTGGCCGTTGACAAATTCGAACTTGCCAGCAGGCGTGGTGGCAGGGTCGGCCTCGCCGAGGACCTCGAGGAACTCGAATTTTTGCCGGAGGAATGGGGATACGACGGAGCGGCGATCGCTGCGGCGATCAGGAAGTTCAACGAGGCGGCCTCCCAGGGTGCAGAACTGGTTCCAGGCCGTAGACTCGATCGCGCTCCCTTACTCGAGGGGCCCTACTACGTGATCGAAACGGTTCCCGCGGTCACCTTCCCGTTTCACGGGATTCGGATCGACACGCAAGCCCGAGTTCTGGACGCCGCCGGACTGCCCATCCCCGGACTGTTTGCAGCAGGCTCCGACACCGGCGGATTGTGGAACCGGGCGTACGCCGGTGGCCTCGCCTCGGCTCTGGTGTTCGGTCTGTCCGCAGCCTCCGCTGCCGTCGGCTGACTTGTTCCGTTGGCGGTGTCGAGCCATCGCCCTGTTTCTTCGAAGCAATTTCCACGTCCGTGAACTTCGTGATTGACATCACAAGCTATGGGCACTACCTTCGAACTGACATCAGTTCAGTTTAAGCGGGTGGCTCTCGATTCGGCAGCCTCCGCCCGAGACCAGGCGCGATGACACACCGCGCAGGGTCAGCTTCAGAAATGCCGACGCGAGAACATCTCTCACTGGAGTGCCCACGACATGTCGATACATCGACGTCCGACGGCATGCCCGAAAGGAAGCCATGAAGTCATTCGTCCGCACCCTGGTGGCGTTGAGCGCCGCCGCAGCCATGGTCGGCATCTCGGGATGTGGCAGTAGTGAACCCGCGTCTGCTGCCGTCGACGGCAGCTGGGAAGATGTGGTCGCTGCAGCGAACGAAGAGGGCAAGGTGATGCTCTATTCGAGCCAGAAGCCGGCCAACCTCGATGCGCTCAAGGTCGCATTCCACGCTGAGTACCCGCAAATCGAATTGGAATACGTTCGCGGTACCGATCCGGATATCAATCCCCGGGTCGAGACCGAACACAAGATCGGTAAGGGTACCGCCGACGTCCACATGCTCACCGACTCGGCATGGATCCAGAACGCCGCCAAGTCCGGTACCTATTCCGCCGAATTGGTCGGGCCCGCACTCGAAGCCCCCGAATTCGATCCAGCGGCGAGCGTGCTCGACAACCGGTTCTTCCTCACCAGCGCGGCCGTCTTTGCGCTCGGCTGGAATACCGATGCGGTACCGAACGGACTGAAGACGCCGCAGGACATCCTCAATCCGGCCTACCGCGGCAAGATCGGCATCGTCAACCCTGTGGGGATCGCTTCGTACGTCGACATGTACCGGCACTTCGCGAACACATACGGGGAGGACTACTGGAACAAGCTTGCGGAGCTGCAACCCCGCATCTACCCGAGCGCGCTCGGTGTGGCCCAGGCCCTGACGTCCGGCGAGATCGTCGTCAGCCCCTCGGTGCAGCCGCTGGTGACCGAAGTGAACTCAGGCGCGCCTGTCGACTGGGTGCTGCCGCAGCAGCCGTGGGGAACCCCTTGGTACTCCCACGTTTTGAACACGGCGCCGCATCCGAACGCCGCCCAGGTGTTGGCCAACTTCCTGGTAACTGTCGCAGGTCAGACCGCCCTCAACGACGGATACGCTGCTGCACTCCCGAATATTCCTGGGGCTGTCGCCCGGGCTCAGGACATCGCGCTGCCCAATCCCGAAGACTTGACACCGGAAAAGGTCGAGCAGTACTCCCAGCAGTGGCAAAAGCTCTTCCAGTAACACCGAAACATGGCTCCGCAGAACATAAGCGCCAATCAACAAGTGGAAGGCTGACCTTGAACCACCTCACGGATTCGATGCGGGGAACGAATGTTCTTGTCACGGGAGCATCCGGCGGTATTGGCGGGGCCTGCGCCGAACTGTTCGCCGCGCACGGCGCAACCGTTTACCTTACCGATGTCAACGACGACGCCGGAAGCGCGTTCACTGCGACGTTGGGCGCAAACGCGTATTACCGCCATCTCGACGTGACGAGCGAGACTGACTGGGCCGACGCAACAGCGGCGATGGCGGCGGCCGGCCACGACATGACGGTGCTGGTCAACAGTGCCGGAGCTGCGATGAAGGCGACTCTGGCAGATACGTCACTCGACCAGTTTCGTCGGATGATCGACCTGAATCTTGTTGGCACATTCCTGGGGCTGAAGGCCGCAGCCGCGTCAATGGCAGATGGTGGGTGCGTCATCAATCTCGCATCATTGCGTGGCGTGCTCGCGACCGCCGAGTTGGGTGCTTACGGCGCAGCGAAATTCGGGGTCCGAGCCCTGACCAAGGTGGCCGCACTCGAGCTTGCCGACCGCGGTATCCGAGTCAATTCCGTCTGCCCCGGCAGCATCGAAACCGAAATCACGTCGGTATCGGACTTCTCCAACGACGACGTCGAAGCGTATGTGCGCAGCATTCCGATGCAACGCCGTGGCGCGCCGAGCGAGGTCGCGAGGGTCATTCGTTTCCTGGCCACTGACGACAGCAGCTACGTAACCGGAACCGACATCCTCGTCGACGGTGGCCAGGCCGCCGGTGTTCGTACCCCCAAAATCTCGAACGAGAAAGTATAGAAATGGCATCACAATTCGCAGTTTCAGGTCTCACGAAGACTTACGGATCGAACGTGGTGGTCGATCAACTCGATCTCGAAATCGAGCAGGGTGAGTTCCTTGTCCTGCTCGGTCCGAGCGGTTGCGGCAAGACCACAACGCTGCGGTGCCTGGCGGGATTGGAAACACCTCAGGGCGGCTCGATCTCGTTCGGCGGTAGGCACGTTTTCGATGCCTCCACCAAAACCGATGTCCCCGCACACAAGCGGAACATCGGCATGGTGTTCCAGTCGTATGCGCTCTGGCCGCACATGACGGTCCGGGACAACATCCGATACCCGCTCAAGGTCCGCAAGCTCAAACAGGCCATCGCAGACGGTGCGGTGGAGAAGGCTGCCGAGATGGTCGATTGCGGCGCACTGCTCGATCGGTACCCGTCGCAGCTCAGTGGTGGGCAGCAACAGCGAGTTGCGGTGGCCCGTGGACTCGTTGCGCAACCGGATCTGGTCTTGTTCGACGAACCCCTGAGCAACTTGGATGCACGGCTCCGCGACCAGGTGCGCTCCCAGATCCATCAGCTGCATCAAAGCCTGGGCTTTACCGCAGTTTTCGTCACGCACGATCAGGCCGAGGCTTTCGCTCTTGCCGACCGGATCGCAATCATGAAGTCCGGCAGAATCGAACAGTACGACGCGCCGGAGCACGTGTTCGAGAATCCGGTGTCCGAGTATGTCGCCGCTTTCATCGGCATGGGCAATCGACTGGAGCTGCGCCGCGCCCACGACGGTTGGAACACGAGCGCGAACGACGTCATCGATCTCAGCAACGCCAGCGTGCGGGACCGCGCTGACGAGGGCACCGCCGCGGTGGCGCGGTTCCGACCGGACGACGTGCAGATGCATGCCTCGATGGACGACGTTCCGGCCGGAAACGTTGCACTGCACGCCGAACTGGTGACATACGAGTACGCCGGACGACACTTCGACGTATTGGTCAAGACAGGTACCGAACAACTGGCATTGCGTGCCAGTGCCGCCGAACACAGTGCCACACTGCGCGCCAGTGATCCGGGTACGCCCATGGTGATCAGCTTCTCTCCGTCCAGTCTGCGGGTATACGCCGATCCGGACGCCGCTGCGGTGACCGTCCCCGAATTGGTCGCACCGGGTGTAGGAGACCGATCCTGATGGCAACCGCAACCGCAACCGCAACCGCAACGGCCGGCGGATCCGTCAAGTCGTTCTCGATTTCACGGCAGTGGCAGGCCCGCATCGGCTACGCGATTCTGATCGCCGTTCTTGCGTATCTCGTAGTGCTGCCGATGATTCGGCTGCAGATGCTGGCGTTCGAGGACGGCGGCGCGGGTTACCGTACGCAGTACGGCCGCTACGATGTGGCCGAGGCGATCTGGACGACGATCGCCCTGGCACTCGGCTCGCTCGTGATCGCGATGGTCCTCGGTACCGTACTTGCGTTCGCCGCCAGCCGACTCCCGGAGAAACTGGGATGGCTTCGCATCGTCCCCATCCTCCCGATCGTCATGCCCGCCGTCGCAAACATCGTCGGCTGGGCATTCCTGCTCTCGCCCGGTCCCGGCTACCTCAACGTGCTCCTGCGCAAGCTCCCCTGGTGGAGCGGGACCGACACCGGACCCATCGACGTGTACACCATCCCGTGGATCGTGATCCTCACAGGTTTCGGCCTCACGTCGTTCGTCTACTTGTTCGTCAGCTCCGGCATGCAGAACATCAGTTCGGAACACCTCGAAGCCGCTCAGGTGAGCGGATCGTCAACGGTCGGAATCTTCTTCAAGATCGTGCTGCCCTTGCTGCGGCCTTCACTCATCTACGGCGGCGGAATCGCATTGCTACTCGGTCTGGGACAGTTCACCGGTCCGCTACTGCTGGGCCAGAATTCGGGCGTCAAGGTCCTGACCACGGAGATGTACCGCCGAGTGTCCGAGTCCCCTTCGGATTTCGCGGCCGCGGCAGCTGCCGGTTCACCACTGGTGATCTTCGGTTTGGTGCTCGTCCTGGTGCAGAAGGTGCTGCTGGGCAACCAGACTCGGTTTGTCACGCACGGAGGCAAGGCATTTGCCTCGTCCACCGGCCGGGCTACCTGGGCGACGGCCACCGTGGTGATCTTCTCGATGTTCGCACTGGTCATTCCGCTGATCGGGCTGATCATCGTCTCGCTGACGCCGTATTGGTCCGGATCGCTGTCGTGGGGTTTACTGACCCTGGACAACTTCCGGGAGCTCTGGTCGACTAGTGCGATCACCGAATCCGTTGTCACCAGCGTACTTACCTCTCTGGGAGCGGTGATCATCTGCATTCCGATCGGGTACGCGCTGGCCAACCTCCTGGTCCGCGGGCGGCGCTTCAAGATCCTGGCGCTGCTGGCCGATCTGATGACCGCCCTGCCGCTCGGCATCCCCGCAGTGATCTTCGGCGTCGGCTTCCTGCTGACCTACACCGAACCGCCGTTCATCCTGTACGGCACCCGCACGGTCATCATCCTCGTCTACATCGTTCTGATGCTGCCGTTCGCCACACGGATGCAGATGACAGCCATGCTTGCACTCGGAAACACATACAACGAGGCCTCGGCCACCAGCGGTGCATCCCCCTTCGTCACGACGCTGCGAATCATGTTGCCGCTCATGCGTCCGACGGTTCTCAGTGCCGTCGCGCTGATGTTCATCTTGCTCACGCACGAGTTCGCCGCGTCGCTCCTGGTACGCGCTTCCACAACTCAGGTGATGGGAACGCTGCTGTTCGACATGTGGCAGAACGGTTCGTATCCGATGGTGGCCGCCATGGCGCTGCTGATGACCGCGGTGACCACGATCGGCGTTGCCATCGCCATGCTGGTCGGCGGGCGTAACGTCCTGAGCAAGCTGTGACAGAAAGTGAGGCTGAAACGATGTCGGTGGGCAATACTCGTTTGCGTGAGAAAGTGGTACTGGTTACCGGAGCCACCGGCGGTATCGGCGTCGAAATCGTCGGCCGCCTTGCATCCGAGGGTGCTTCGGTGATCGTGACCGATATCAGTGGTGACGCGTGCGCCGAAGTGGTCGCGAAGCAGGATCAGCCCGACCGCCATCAGGCTCTCGCACTCGACATCGCTCGCGAAGAGCAATGGCAGAGGGTCATAGAGGCTGTCACCGAGCGGTATTCCCGACTCGACGCTGTGGTGAACAACGGTGCGATCGGTAGTTTGGCTTCCGTCGTCGACGAAGACATCGATCGGTACAACAAAGTCATCGAGGTCAGTCAGACCGGAACGTGGCTCGGCATGAAACACGCCGGGGCCTATATCGAAAGCACTGGCGGCGGTTCGGTCGTCAACATCTGCTCGATCCTCGGCACGGTCGGCGGATTGGGTAACAGCTTCGCCTACGCGGCCGCCAAGGGTGCGGTCCGCACGATGACAAAGAACGCCGCATTGCACTGGGCCACGAAGGGTGTGCGCGTGAATTCGGTGCATCCGGGATTTATCGAGACCCAGCAACTGCTGCGGCGTTACGAGGGTAGTGAGCGGCACCGGGCGATGATTGCGAATACGCCGATGGGCCGACTTGGCACGGCTTCAGAAGTTGCTGCCGCCGTGGCTTTTCTGGCTGGCGATGACTCGACGTTCGTCACCGGTATCGAACTCTATGTCGACGGCGGATGGACCTGCGCCTGAGGGGGTCGGTAAACGGGGTGGATCTCTTCAGTTCGAACTGAAGTGATCCACCCCGTTCCTGTTTTTCACGGACAACTGCCCACGTTCGACAAGCACGTCGAGGTGGGCAAGCGTCTCGCAGGTGGCCACCATCTGGTTGAAGGTATCGAGAGAATCGAAGCCGCGTTCGCGCCGGGTCCAGGTCAACACCTGCGCCACTTGCAGCCCTGAGACCTCGCCCAATTCGGCTACCGCAGAAGCAGTCTGACCCAGACGGTGATCGTGGTGCGCCAACAACTCCCGGCATCGCGCGTGCAGACCCGCGCCTGTGCCGCCGTGCGCCGGCATCATGATCCGGTCCCGGTCGTCGAGCATCATCTCCAGCGAGCGGAGGTACGCTCCGAGTGGCAGCTCCCAATCGCCGAGTTCGAATCCGATCGATGGCGTGATCGTCGGCAACACATGGTCTCCGGTGAAAGAGACGTCGCGTTCGAGGTCATGAAAAACCATGTGCCCCTTGGTGTGTCCGGGAGTGTGTACCGCGGACAAGCGATGGCCTGGAATATCGAGAGCGCCGGGGGAGAGCCAGTGATCGGGAGCCTCCCAGTCCGAGGGCTCGAAGGGTTCGTCGATCGAGTCTCGATAGACCTGCTCGGCGATTGTCGCTGCGCCGGATCGGTGCAGCTGAAGAATTGAGCTCTCCGGAACATTGTTGCCCAGCTTGGCGATTGCGGCGATACCGGGAGATTCGGCTGCGCCGAGGTGGATTCGAGAACCATGCCGTCGACGCAGTTCAACGGCAAACGTGTAGTGGTCACGGTGGACATGCGTGACATAGATGTCGTGAATCTCCGCCGGGTTACGACCGATCAGCGCTAGGGCGTCGGACAGTTCGGCGTGCGTGCTGTTGCGATGCCAACCGCCGTCGACCAGCGCCAGTCCGTCCGTGGTCTCGAGCGCGTAGACGTTGATTGCACGCAGGCCGTCCTGCGGCATCTGCAATGGGATCCGGAAAACGCCGTCGGCGACGCGATAGCAACCGGGCCGATCCCAAGAGTCGGTCATTTTCCGCTGTCGGCGAGCGGCACCATGGTCTTTTCGTCGCCGTACCACATCATCCGGCGGCCACCCATGGTTCCGACGTGATCAACGGCGGCCTGCCACTGCGGACTCGCCAGCGCGGCTTCGAGTGCCTCCCGCGATTCGAAACTCAAGACGGACAAGCCATCCCACCCCTCCGACTTGCTGCCGAAAGCTTCGAGCAATTCGGTGTGCTGCCATCGCAGAAGGCCGGGAAGGGGATAGGTGACTTCCGCGTGTTCGCCGCGCCACCAAGTGATGAACTGCTGATAGGTCCAGTCGGTGGGTCGGGATGCGACGAGAACGAGATTGTACATATCAACTCCTAATTGAATTCACTTTAGTTTCGATGGGCAGTCCAAACTGATACTCGCCGTGCGCGGAGTGATCTACGCGCACACCATCCGCAGGGCCGCATCGGTCACTCGTTCGGCGATCTCTGTCAGGCTGAGTTTGCCGTCCGGCCGGTACCAGCGCCAAACACTGATCACGAGGGCCAAGACGAGTCGGCCCATCAAGCGAGGATCGGAATCAGCGAAGACGCCTTCCTTGATTCCGCTCGCAATCAGCGCGGTCCACTTTTCTTCGATCGCTTGAACGAGTTCACGGGACTTCAGTCGTTCGGACTCCTCTTTTTCCGACTGTCGCTCCGCGGCAAGAAGATCCATGTGGCTCTGAAGAATGCGGCGCTGCAGAGCATCCCTCGGTGAAGCCTTGAGTGATACGACGATTGCCGCCCTGAGTGCCTTTGTGGGATCCGAGTCGCCCTCGGTTGCAACAGTGACTCGCTCCAACGAATCGGCCAATTCCAGCCGCATGATTGTCAGGAGGCAATGCGCTTTCGATTCGAAATAGTGATAGAGCGCCGTCTGTCCTATACCGACCTCGTCGGCAATCGACGCCCACTTGGTGTGCTCGTAACCCAATTTGCCGAACTGGTCGATCGCCGTGGCAAGAATGAGAGTTCGTTTGGAGCGCGGACTCTCCCGGCGCAACGCGGTCTCTGCTGTCATGTGGCTCCCCCGGAGGTGCGTGGATGATTAGTTCGACCTTACCCCTTTTTGAGATGAACTCGTGTCAATTTCAGAGGCCAGGCCTGAGGCGAGCGCCACCGCATCGGCCCTGGAAAGTTTGCCGACTCGGTTCTGAGGAAGATCTTCGACGGAGAAGAGAAACTCCGGCCACTTGAACTTTGGAAAGCCCCTCGCGGCAAGCTGGGTGGTCGCCTCCGCCAGCGTCAGCGGCGCACCACCAGTGACGACGAGGGCTGCCGCACGCTCGCCCAGAAGGTCATCTGGGACGGGAACGACGCAGACCTGAACCACTGCGGGCAACGACGCGATCGCAGATTCCATTTCGTTGATGTCGATATTGCGGCCGCCGCGGATGATGATTTGTTTCTGGCGTCCCATGACGCAGATCGATCCGTCTTCACCGACTTCGACCAGATCGCCCGTCGGCAGGAAGCCGTCCGCGGTGAGCTCGGGCAGTACCGGAGCACCGCCGCGCGCATAACCGACGAACAGTGACGGTCCCTTCACCTGGGCGTCACCGATCTCGCCTGCGGTGAGCAGCGCCCCGGCGGTGTCGACCGCTCGAACGACGGTGCCGGGGAACGGACGTCCGTCCCGCCCCAGTCGGACGGCCGGCGGATCGTCCAGACGTGGGGTCGTGTGGCCCAGGCATTCGGACATGCCGAATACTCGAAGAAAGGTGGTACCCAGGACGGTTTCGGCGTTCCCGAGTGTGCGCTCGTTCATCGGACCGCCACCAACCGTCAGGGCGCGCATCGCCGAGAGCTTACCGCCAGCCCTTTCGGTAACCGAGAGCTGCAGGGCCATGGTCGGTACCAGCATCGTCCAGGCGACCCGGTGCTTCGCCATTGCCTCCAGTGCTACCGCAGGCGACCACTTGGCGATCGAAACCATCTGTCCGCCAAGGTAAGCAGGCAGATACATCCCGAAACAGAAAGCTGCGACGGACGACAGCGGCACAAAAGCGCCGACCGCCTCACCCTGTTGCAATCCGACAGTATCGATGGTGCTCCGGCACGCGTAGCGGATTGCCTCCTCGGACTGGACGACACACTTCGGGCGACCGGTCGAACCGGAGGTCATCGCGATCGCGGTGCCGCCGCGCCAGCGCTCAACCGAGGCGAAATCCCCCTGCCGAGACCGGAGCACTCGCGTTCCGAAAGCGGCTACCGAACCGGCAAACTGGTCGTCCTTGATGCCCCAGCGGGTCAGTGCGTCGGCATCGGCCACCACGAGATCCGGGTCGATGTCGTCGATCGCCATCTCGAACTCGGATTCGGTGGCGTGTGGACTGAAGACCGCCACTACGCCGCCGCGAAGTCCGATCGCGAGGGCGGTAGCCACCGTCTGCCACGTATTGTCGGCCTGAATGAGCGCAGTCGGTGCCCCGCCGTCGAGCGAAGCGATGGTATCGGCCAGCAAGCGAGCCGCCTCCACGATCGAACCGATTGTGTGAGAACCTAACTCGTCGATCACCGCAATCTCGGCCGGATTGCCTTCCGCCCGGGCGAGCATCTCCTGTGCCAGCAACTTCACTGCGGCGTCCCTCTTCCGTCTTCGAGTTCGATTGTGTGTTGGATGTTTACAGCGATGAAGGGGCTGTGGGAACCAGTACGGCGCGGCCGGACAGATCGCCTGAACGCAGGCGATCGTATGCCTCCAGTGCGCTGTCGAACGTGAACGTGGTCACCTCGGCATGCAGCTTTCCTGCACTGGCGAGTTCGACCACCTGACGCAGGTCCTCGATGGTGCCCCAGAACGGCGCCCGAACTTGCCAGCCGTTGACCAAACCAAGGCTTTTGCCGACGGTCAGTTGCCCGCCCGCACTTCCCACGACGACAACTCGGCCGCCGGGAGCGAGAAGCGCCGGAGCGGGTTCGACCGTCGCCTGAGCCCCGACAAAGTCGAAGACCACGTCGGCACCGCCGAGGCTCGCCACAGCCTCTGTCGCTTCCGCGAGCGTCGCAAAACACGCGTGTGCTCCCGATTCGAGCGCGAGAGCGTGTGTCTGGGTTCTTGTCTCGACGGCGATGATGTCTGTGACGCCGAAAGAGCGCAGGATCTGCACCGCCAGATGGCCGAGACCGCCGATTCCTATCACCAAAGCCACAGTGTCCGAGTCGATGACGTCGCTGTTGGTCCGGATCGCATGATATGCGGTCAGGCCGGCGTCGGCGAGCGGAGCGGCCTGCTGGGGGCTCAGCGAACCGACGCGAACGAGAACAGCTTCCGAGGGCACCAGCAGGTATTCTGCCAGCCCGCCCGGATGGCCCAACCCGTTTCCGATCGGGCTGAGTCGGCCGTCCCCACGCGGGACTTTCTCCAAGCAGTAGTTCTCGCGCTCGCGCCGGCAATTGCGGCACCGGCCACATGGCCAAACACCATGAATGACAACATTTTCACCGATCCACGCGTGATCGGCCAGCGGTCCCGCACCGACGACGGTACCGGCAACCTCATGGCCGAGTGTGAGCGGCAACGGGTAATCGAAACGTCCGGCGGGCGAATCCATGACGTGCAGATCCGAGCGGCACAGACCAGCGGCGCCGACTTTGATCAACAGTTGCCCCTCAGCGGGCTCGGGTACGGGGATCTCACGCACCTGCGGAGGCTGACCCCACGCCGTCAGCTGGACTGCCAACATCAGCGCGCCGTCCAACCACCGTCGACAACCAGCGCCTGGCCGGTCATGTACGAGGAGGCATCCGAGGCCAGGAACAGCACTGCGCCGTTTATCTCACCTTCGACCCCGCCGCGGCCGAGCATGGTGTTCTTACGCACCCACCCCGCCGATTTGTCATTGCTGAACAGTCCGTCGGTCATCTCCGTATCGAACCACCCAGGCACGACGGAGTTCACGCGGATCCCCCTGCGTCCCCACTGACCGGCCAATTCCCGGGTCAAGCCGAGTGCTCCGGCCTTGGAGGCCGCATAGCTCGCGCCACCGATCGGGGCCGTGGACACCAGCCCGATCACCGAGGAGATGTTGATGTACGACGCGCGTTCGTTCTCCGGAAGTCGGGTCGAGGCGTAGGTCGCCAGGTGAAATCCGGATACCAGATTGAGCTCGAGTACCGAATTGAATCCCGCGATGGTTTCGTCCTCGGCGTTCGGCGGTCCCGGCATGCCGGCATTGTTGACGAGTACGTCCAGCCGTCCGGACTGTTCGTAACACCTGTCGATCAGGGCGCGCCGATCAGCGTCGTCGGTGATGTCGCAACGAACCGGAACAATTCCCGGTACCTCGGCTGCCAAGTCCTGTAGGCGGTCGAGCCGGCGGGCCGCGGCGTACACCGTGGCCCCGGCACTGGCCAGTGTGCGCGCAAATCCCATTCCGAGACCAGACGACGCACCCGTCACGATCGCTACCCGTCCGGCCAGTCCGAACATCTCGGTCAGCATCTGTCCACCTTCGAATCCGTTGTCTGTCATGGCTTTACTGCGATATCAGGACATCGCAGCGTCAGTACACGGCGGTTCGGCCGCCGTCGACCGGGATGAGCGCGCCGGTCGTGTAGCCGGCCGCATCCGAGGCCAGGTGCGTCACCAGACCGGCGATCTCCTCAGGCCGGCCCAGTCGCCCGGCAGGCAGACGGTCCACGATCTTTCCGATGAACTC
Organism: Rhodococcus sp. 27YEA6; assembly: GCF_044908235.1. Classification (NCBI taxonomy): domain Bacteria; kingdom Bacillati; phylum Actinomycetota; class Actinomycetes; order Mycobacteriales; family Nocardiaceae; genus Rhodococcus; species Rhodococcus sp. 27YEA6. The sequence goes on from NZ_JBIYCY010000016.1 coordinate 94,708, forward strand.
GTCGTCCCAGTTCTCGGCCATGTCGGTAGCGAAACCGCCTGGCATCACACAGTTCACCCGCACCGTCGGTGCATACTCCTGAGCAAACGCCCGGGTGAGCGCATTGAGGCCGTTCTTGGCCGCGGCGTACATCGCTTCCGGTGGGCTCGGGCGCTCCGCACCGATACTGGAGATGTTGATGATCGAGCCGCCGCCGGCCGCCCGCATCCGGTCTCCCGCGACTGCCATCAGCCGGAAGGGTCCCTTGACGTTGACCTCGATAGTTTTGTCCCACAGCCCTTCCGAGGCGGAGAGCAAGTTGTCGGCCAGCGGTGCGATGCCGGCATTGTTGACCACGATGTCGAGGCTGCCGAATTCGGCAATGATCTGGTCGACCGCGGGCTCGATACTGTCCCAGTGCCCGACGTGCAGGGCGAACGGGTGAGCGGTTCCCGGGCCGGTGTCACCGAGCGACGCCACCGCTTCGCGGCAGGACTCGAGCTTTCGGCTGGACACGATCACGGTCGCGCCCGCGTCCCGGAGTCCGCGCGCGATGGCCAGTCCCAAACCGCGGCTCGCGCCGGTCACGAGCGCGACCTTACCGGTCAATTCTGGTGTACTCATTTGTGCTTCTTCACCTCGAGGCGGGCAATGGTGCGCAGATGAACCTCGCTGGGTCCGTCTGCAATCTGCAGGGCGCGGGTAATCGCATACAGCCGAGCCAGGATCGTGTCGTTGCTGACTCCGGCGGCGCCGAAGGTCTGCACCGCGCGGTCGACAACCTTGTGCGCAACTTCCATTGCTGCCACCTTGATGGCGGCCACTTCCGAGCGCGCAGACGCGTTGCCCTGGGTATCCATCAACCAAGCCGACTTGAGTACGAGCAACCTGATTTGGTCGATCTCGATGCGGCTGCGGGCAATCCATTCACGCACTACGCCGCGGTCGGCAAGGGGGCCTCCGAACGCTTCCCTTTCGAGCGCGCGCTTACACATCATGTCCAGTGCCCGTTCTGCCATACCGACTGCGCGCATCGCGTAGTGCATCCGGCCGGGGCCCAGGCGTCCCTGTGCGATGGCGAATCCGTCGCCCTCGGCGCCGAGCATGTTTGCAGCCGGTACCCGAACATCGGTGAATTGAACTTCGCCGTGGCCGAGTCGGTCTTGGAAGCCGAACATCGGCAGGTCCCGAATGACCTCAACGCCGGGCGCGTCGGCCGGTACCAGGATCATGCTCTGCTGTCGGTAGGTCGGGCCTTCGGGATCCGACTTGCCCATGAAGATCATGAGCTTGCAGTCAGGATCGAGGATGCCGGAGGTGTACCACTTACGGCCGTTGAGCACGTATTCGTCACCGTCACGTTGGATAGTCGATCGAATGTTTGTCGCATCCGAACTTGCCACGGCCGGTTCGGTCATCGCAAAAGCCGAACGAATACTGCAGTCCAGCAACGGCTTCAACCACTGCGCCTTCTGTTCGTCGGTGCCGAACATGGCGAGGATCTCCATGTTTCCGGTATCGGGAGCCGAGCAGTTGATCGTCTCGTTACCGATGATGGAGCGGCCGACGATCTCAGCCAGCGGAGCGTATTCGAGATTGGTGAGCCCGGCACCGAGTCCGTCGTGCGTCATGAACAGATTCCACAGACCCAATTCGCGTGCCTTCGCCTGCAGATCGCGCATGATCTGGGGCTGTTCGTGCGGGTTGTCGTTGGCAGCGACCTGGGCGTCGTACACCGATTCCGCCGGATAGACGTAATCGGCCATGAAAGATTCGAGCTTGCCGAGCAGTTCCTCGGTCCGCGGGGAATAGGCGAAATCCACGGTAGGTCTCCTTAGGTGATTATCAGCGACGCAAAAGACCAGCGGCCTAGAAGATCTAGGGACGCAGGAGAGCGGTACCGGTCTCGATCAACCGGTTGATGGTGTCGGGCAGCTTCTCCTGGTCCGGATCATGATGGCGACCCTCGCGGTGCCGACGCAGGTTGTGGCCCATGATCGCCGCCATCTTCAACCGGCCGAGTGCGTCGAACCAGTTGAGTTCGGGGAGTGCGGGACCCGCTCCGGTGTACAGCGCGACCAACTCTTCGGCGCTCGGCAGTCCGGTGACTTCCCGACCGACACCGGGGAAGTTCGAACCGTCGGCGAATACCAGAAACCAGCCCAATTCGACTCGTGGATCTCCGGCAGACCAGATTTCCCAGTCGATGAGTGCAACTGGCTCCAGTCCGTCGGAGATGATGTTGCCGAGACGGTAATCACCGTGCACCAGTGTGGGTTCGATAGGTTCGGGAATGTCGGAGCGCAACAGTTCCAACAGACGATCGGCGCCGACAACCAATTCCGGTGGCACTGCGCCCAGCGTCTTGGCCCAGCGATCGAGCTCGTCTGCCGGTGTCAGGGGATCTGCGAGCCCTGCAATGGTGGCCAGGTCCACCTCATGCAGTCGCGGTAGGACTGCAGCGGCACGACGCATTCGATTGGCAGCGAGCACCGGATCGACGGCCGGGTCGTCGAGCACGGGCTCGAGTGACTCGCCTGCAACAAATTCCATGGCAAACCACGCGGGCTCGATCTCGTCGACGACAACTACGCGCGGCACCGGAACTTCGGTGCCGGCCAGCGCCTGCAGAATATGCGCCTGTCGCAGCATGTCGTGCCTGCCGATGGATCGCTGGCCTTCCGGCACCGCCTTGATCACCACGTCACCGGTCGAGGTGGTGGCGCGGTACGTCAGTCCGGAGTGTCCACCGAGTAGCGGCTGGAAGTCGGTTAACGTCGCGCCGCAGTCCGCCAGTAGTTTGGCGGCGACCCGTTCTTGCAGAGTCGAACTGGTCACGGTCGCGGCTCCCTTGGTAGACCGAGCACGCGCTCGGAGATGATGTTGTGCTGAATCTCGTCGGTGCCGCCCGCAATTCGGTATCCGGGGGCGCCGAGTGCGTGTTCGGACCACGCGAACGTTCCCCATCGACCGGAATCGGCGGTAAGTTCACGGCCGAGCAGCAAACGGGCAACTTCCGACGTTCTGGCCATGGTGTCGGTAGCCAACAACTTTCCGAGTGAGGCTTCAGGACCCGGCTCGTTGCCGGCAAGCATCGCCCCGGCCACCCGCATATTGCTCACGCGCTGTAGATAGCTCCTGGCGACCAGGTCGGCCACCTTGTCCTTCTCGATCTCGGTCAGCTCGCGTTCGAGGTTCTGTGCGAGTGCAATTGCCTGATCTGCGTTGGCCAGACCGAGATTTCCGCCGTCCAGACGTTCGGCCGCCAGCACGGTGAGAGCAACCTGCCAACCCTTGCCGACCGGACCGAGTCGATACGCGTCTTCGAGTTCGACGCCGTCGAGGTACACCTCGTTGAACGAGCTGCCGCCGGTCATCTGCCGGATCGGGCGTATGGTCACGCCAGGTGCGTTCATCGGGACCAGGAACATGGTGAGCCCGGCATGTTTCGCGACGGTGGCGTCGGTACGGCACACCGCAACTCCGTAGTCCGCCACCAGCGCGCCGGAGGTCCATACCTTGTGCCCGTCGAGAGTCCACGTGCCGGCTTCGCTGCGCACCGCCTTGGTGCGGACGGCAGCCAGGTCCGATCCGGCCTCGGTCTCGGAGAACAGTTGGCAGGCAATGATGTCCGTGCGAAGCATCGCGCGCACGTAGCGTTCCTTCTGCTCGTCGGTGCCCCACTGCTCGATGGTGGGCGCGATCAATTGCTGTGTAACCGAGAACATCTCGGTCCGCCGCGGCACGTCGAACGATTCCTCAGCCCGGCGGAAAGCTAACACGTATGACAGCGGCAGACTGCGACCGCCGCGTTCGGGCGGCCAACTCAGTGCTCCCCAGCCGGCATCGAACTTCGCCTGTTCGTAGCGCGAGATTTCGTCGGTGTGCTCGCGCTCTTGCTCGGCGGTCCAATTCTCGAATACCGCCACCGAATCCGAACCAACGCCCCACACCGATTCGGTGCGAGGTGCGGCGACGCCACGCAACCAGGCGATGGCTTCCTCGGTGAACGCGTCGAGACCTGGAATCGTTTGTGGTGTCACTGATCTGCCCTCAGTCGTCTTCGCAAACTCATACGGACAATACGGTGCAGGCACTGATGCCCGGTGCGCCGTATACGTGGGTGAACCCGATCCGGGGAGTACCGGGAACCTGACGGGCACCCGCCTCACCGCGAAGTTGGGTGACTATCTCGTGCACCTGCCGCAGGCCCGACGCACCGATCGGCTCACCGTTGGCGATGCATCCACCGTCGGTGTTGATCGGAATACGGCCGCCAATCTCTGTCTCGCCGGCCGCAATCATCGATTCCTGTTCGCCGGGTTCACAGAAGCCGCACTCGGCCATGTGCATAATTTCGGCACCGCTCTCGGTGTCCTGCAGCTGAGCCACGTCGACTTCGCCGGGGGAGATGCCTGCCTGCTCGAAGGCTGCCCGCGCGGCGTCCGCACTGACACTGGTCGGTTCACCGTTACCTTGCACGGCCGGGCTGAAAACCTCGAAGGAGCCGAACCTTCGGGTGCGATGGGTGATTGCCCGAAGTGTGACCGCTCGCGCGGCGAGCGCTTTGGTTGCGCTCTCGCTGGCAACCACGATCGCGGCGGCGCCTTCTCCGGGTGAGCAGAACATGTAACGGGTGAGCGGGTCGTTGACCATGTCGGCTGTCGCGATGGTCTCGGCGGACATCGCCTCCCGGCGCCAGGCGTTCGGATTGAGAACGCCGTTTCGATAAGCCTTCTCGGCCACGCGGGCCAGGGTGTCGGCCGAGATGTTGTGCTGGCGCATATAGCGCGAGATCTTGGCTCCGAAGAATTGTGTGGTGACCATCAGACCGGCCTCGCCGTATCCGTCCGGCAGGCCCCATTCTTCCGGTCGGGGATCGAATGCCCCCCGTGGGTGCTTGTCGAAGCCGACCGCCAGTGCGATCTCGGCTGCACCCGAGCGAACTGCATTGACCGCCGAGAAGAGTGCGCTACCGCCGGTTGCGCAACCGTTCTTGACGTTGGTGAAAGGTATTCCGGTGAAACCGAGTTCGGCCACCAAGGTGTCGGCCAGCCCGGATCCGTCACTGCCGCCGAAGGCGACCTGGACGTCGGGCCATGAAAGTCCGGCATCATCGAGCGCAGCGCCGATCGCGGTGACGGCCATGGCACGCCCACTCACTCCCGGTTGCCGGCCGAACTTCGAGAGCCCGGCTCCGACGATCGAAATAGGCTGCGTCACTTGGTTGCTCCTTCCTTCGCGTCACGGTCGACGGCGAACCGGGGCACCGGTGAGGTGGCGACCAACGTCACCGGTGCCTGATCCAGTCCGTCGAAGTCTTCACAGTCGATGATTGCCTCGACCTTGATTCCTTCAGGGAGTTCGATGTAACCGACCGCGAAAGGAGTGAACCCTCCGGCGGGCGATACATACGGCGGCGATTTCGGAGGAAAACGTTGAATCGTATACGCCCACAGCACACCTCGGGTACTCAAATCGAGAGGTGCTGCCGTTGGCGTTGCGCACTTGCTGCACATGACGCCGGCCGGAAAGGCCACCGTGGCGCACACCGTGCACCGGCTGCCTTCGAGCACGATTGCTGTCTTCTCTGCCATGCCTATCCCTTCAGGTCTCGGGGTGAATCAGATCAGCGGCCGACCCACACCGGATCACGCTTCTCGAGGAATGCGGTGACGCCTTCCTTGCCGTCTTCCGACTGCAGTGCGTTGCCGACGGCCAAGTGCTCCATGACCATGAGCGACTGGATGTCGGCGTCGAGGCCCTTGTCGATGCACATCTTGGTGAGCTTCATCATGAACGGGCTCTTGTCGGTCAGAGTCGCGGCGAAGTCTGCCACGGTCTGATCGAGCTGATCGGCCGGTGCCGAAGCATTGATCAGGTCGAATGCAGCGGCCTCGGTGCCCGAGAGCAGCTTGCCGGTGAGCATGAGCTCCTTGGTCTTGCGAACCCCGATCATGCGAGGAAGGCGGTAGATCGGGCCGGCGCCACCGAAGAGTGCGCGACGGATGTGGAAGTCGCCGATCTTGGCGTCATCCGATGCGATCGCGAAGTCGCACGAGATCATCAGTTCGAAACCACCTGCGGTGACGTAGCCTTCGAGGACTGCGATCGAGGGTGTGTTCATCGAGTAGAGACGGTCGCAGACCTTGGCCGAAAGCACGGCGACGTCCATCGCTGTGGTGCTGCCGATGAAGTCGGAGAGCAGCTCGTCCAGGTCGAAACCTGAGCAGAACGTGTTGTTGACGCCACGTAGCACCAGAACCTTGAGGTTCGGATCGTTGTCGACCTCGACAATGATCTCGTCGAGGCGGTGCAGCAGTTCAACGGTGACCGCGTTCTTCTTGTGCGGGCGGTTGAGCCAAACCCGTGCGATGTCTCCGTCTTTCTCCAACAGGATGTGGTCGGTCTCGATCATCATGAGCCTTTCGTGTGGATGTAAATTGAACTGGATTCACTTCAGTATGCAGATCGGGTGACGTCGCGTCAATACCCGGCGTCGGTGGCATTTTCCGAACAGTCAAATACCGATCAGTTCTGCGATGCGTGCGCGATGAGTGCGCGAATCGCCCTGTACTGCTTCGTTTCCCAATGCGCGGCGGAAATAGGAGTGTGCCGGGTGTTCCCATGTGAAGCCGACGCCGCCATGCAATTGCACGGCCTCGGCCGCGGCGTCGATGGCCGCGTCGGTGCAGACGGCGCCGGCCACCGCGATCGCCAATCGGGCAGTGCCCGGGGCCTCGTCGTATACGGCTGCGGCATATCTGCTTGCTGCTCGAGCGCGCTCGAGCAGCACGAGTACGTCGGCCAGTCGGTGCTTGACGGCTTGAAACGAGCCGATCGGGCGCCCGAATTGGTGTCGGGTTTTCACGTATTCGACGGTCATCTCGAGCAGGGCGTCGACAATTCCGGTGTTCTCGAAAGCGATTGCGAGCGTCCGTAAATCATGAATCCGAGTACAGACCCGGGCATAATCGTCGGCACCGACCACGGGAACTGCCGGCACTTCCGCTACGGTCAGGTCGGCCTGTCTGCGGGTGGGGTCGACGACTTCGCGCTCGCGCCAGTGCACCTGACCGGCTGTCTTAATTGCGAATATCTGCCGTCCGGCGGCGGTGTCGGCGGAGACGATGACGAGGTCGGCAGCAGCACCACCTACGACGGCCGAGACCTCACCGCTGAGCAGCCAGGAGGATTCACTTTCGACACCGCTGAGTCGATCGGTCGCGGCAGTCAGTGGACTGACGCTTGCCACCGAGGATCCCTCGAGGACGTTGACCAGTAGTTCGTCGACGGGATACGTGGCCGCCAATAGTGCCTGGGCGCCCAGGACCGCCGAGGAAAACACGGGCTCACAGGCCAGACTCCGACCGCACTCTTCGAGAATGATGCCGAGTTCGACCATGCCGTAACCCAGCCCGCCGCGATCTTCTGGCGCAGCGAGCGAAGTGACCGACATATTCTCGATCAATTGCTGCCAGAGGTCCGGCGAGTATCCCTCGGCCGTGTGCGAAGCCGACCGAGCCTGCTCTACGCCGCCGTGTTTCCCGAGCAGCGCTCGAATCGCATCACGAAGCTCCAACTGTTCGGGGCCAGGATTGAGAGCAGCGGGCTCGGAGAGTGGCCAGGGGGGCTCTACCTGGGAAGTAGACGATTTCATATCACTCCAATTGACTTGAGTTCAGTTTGGTTATGGATCGAGACTAGCGCGTCAGGGCCTCGACAAGAAGGGGTGAACCGAACTAAGTTCATCTCATGAGCTCAGTGATCGAAACCTATTACGCGACCGTGGACAGCGGTCGACTCGAAGATGCTGTGGCCTTGTTGGCCGAGAACGTGGAGTTCGCCATGGTCTTGCCCACCGGGGCTAACTACGGGAGTGGTCGTGCGTCAATGCTCGACTACCTGTCGGGTCGCCCTCCGGTGGATCGCAAACACAAGGTCCTGCGCGTTGCAGCCGAAGGAGATCTGCATTTCCTGCATGGGTCGGTGACTGAGAACGGGACCAAGACCACGGGCTATTTCGTCGGTGTCATGCACGTCGATTCCGCCGGTCTCGTCGATCGCTATCAGGTGACCTTCGACGCTGAGTTCAGTTTGATTCCCCCCGATTCGTCCGTCGAAGGAGTTCGCTGATGAGCGAGACCAACCAGACGCCAGTGCTCATCCAGTGGTTCGAGTACATGGATTCCGACGATCCGGACCGCGTGCTGACGATGATCAGCAAAGACTTCGTGATGTCCGTTCAGTTCTCGAAGGGTGATGGTCAGTCTGCCGAGTTCGTCGGCGATCGCGACGGTCTCGTCGCCTACCTGGCGCAACGCGAGAAGAGTGTTCTGATCCACCACATCGACGCCGGGGCATTCGTCGACGGTGTCGAGTTGTCACTCGGGCGCACCACTCGAGGCGGCGATTTCGAGGCTTCGTTCAACGCCACTGCGCAGCTCGACAGCGAGGGCAAGGTGCGGCGCCTACTGATCGCCCGCACCCCCGAACTGTCCTTCTCCTGATTCCAGCTCCATCCAGGCCGACCTCGGGTACAGCGCAGCCTTGCCGCGCTACCCGGGGACGCCGTAATTCTCCCGCGCTCTCGCACTCCTCCGCGATCTCTATCGCAGGCGCGCGCCGCCAATGCGGCCGGCGACTCTCACTCTTGTCCGGCCGAAACAACTGAGCCGTCATGACCAAAAGGAATCCCTGTGAGTGAACAAGCATTTATCTACGAGGCCATTCGCACGCCGAGAGGCAAGCTGCGAAAAGGCTCATTGAACAGTGTCAAGCCCGTCGACCTTGTAGTCGGGCTGATCCAGGAACTCGGAACCCGTTTTACCGCAATGGATCCCGCAGAAATCGACGACGTAGTACTGGGCGTCGTCTCCCCGGTGGGCGAGCAGGGTGCAGTCATCGCGCGCACCGCGGCCCTGCTCGCGGGATTGCCGGATTCGGTGCCAGGCACGCAGGTCAATCGCTTCTGTGCGTCAGGTCTCGAGGCCACAAACCTGGCGGCGCAGAAAGTTGCATCCGGTTGGGACGACCTGGTGATCGCCGGCGGCGTCGAGTCGATGTCGCGTGTCCCGATGGGTAGCGACGGCGGCGCCATCTTCACCGACCCGGCGACCGCATACGACCTGTACATCGCCCCGCAGGGGATCGGCGCCGACCTCATCGCCACGGTCGAAGGATTCACCCGCGAGGACATCGACGGTTACGCCGCACAGTCACAGGGGCGCGCGGAAAATGCTTGGAATGCAGGCTATTTCTCCAAATCCGTGGTTCCGGTGCGGGACTTCAACGGGGTCGTCCTGCTCGATCACGACGAGCATCGCCGTCCGGGAAGCACCGTCGAGAGTCTGGGCAAGCTCACACCGGCGTTCGAAAAACATGCGGCTACAACCGGTTTCGACGAGGTTGCGCTGCAGAAGTACGTCAACATAGAAAAGATCAACCACATCCACACCGGCGGTAACTCTTCGGGCATCGTCGACGGTGCCGCACTGGTACTCGTCGGCAGCGAAGCCGCGGGTAAGCGCGGCGGCCTGACGCCGCGCGGCCGCGTCGTGGCCACCGCCCAAACCGGTGGTGAACCGACGATCATGCTGACCGGACCTACTTCCGCCACCGAACTCGCTCTGAAGCGGGCCGGACTGACCGTGGACGACATCGACGTCTTCGAACTCAACGAGGCCTTTGCCTCCGTGGTCATGAAGTGGATGAAGGATCTGAAGATCCCGCACGAGAAGACCAACGTCAACGGCGGGGCCATCGCGATGGGCCACCCACTCGGCGCTACCGGAGCCATGCTGGTCGGCACCGTGCTCGACGAACTCGAACGTACCGGCGGACGCTACGGCCTGATCACGCTGTGCATCGGCGGCGGCATGGGTATAGCCACCGTCATCGAACGCGTCTGAGTCTGCACCCCGGTCCGCTCCTCCCTCTGTTGAAGAGAAAGAACATACAGAATCAATGACTGACAACATGATCGGCTGGGCGCTCGATACCGATGGCGTCCTCGTGCTCACGATGGACGACCCGAATCAGGGCGCCAACACGATGAACGCCCTGTACACGTCGTCAATGGCCGCGACAGTCGACCGACTCGAAGCCGAGAAGGACAGTTTCGTCGGCGTCGTGCTCACCTCGGCAAAGCGAACATTCTTTGCCGGTGGTGACCTCAGGGACATGCAGGCTTGGGGACCGCAGGCGAAGAACCCGGTTTCTGCCACCGAGGTCACCACCCACCTCAACGAACTCAAGAAGGTGCTGCGGCGACTCGAGGTGCTGGGCAAGCCCGTAGTGTCCGCCATCAACGGCGTCGCGCTCGGTGGCGGGCTGGAAATCGTGCTGCACACCCACCACCGCATCGCGGCCGACGTCAAGGGCAACCAACTCGGCTTACCCGAGGTCACCCTGGGTCTGTTGCCCGGCGGCGGCGGAATCTCCCGTGTCGTACGGCTGCTCGGCATCCAGGGGGCGCTGGCAAACGTGCTGCTGCAGGGCCCGCGTTTGAGCCCGACACGCGCGCTGGAGTTGGGCCTGATCGACCAGGTCGTTGGTTCGGTGGCGGAATTGCTACCGGCGGCCAAGGCTTGGATTCACGACCACGCCGATGCCATACAGCCTTGGGACACCAAAGGATTCAAGATTCCCGGCGGCGGACCGGCTGACGTGAAGATGGCCCAGGTCCTACCGGTTATCCCGAGTCTCCTGCGTAAGCAACTCAAGGGTGCACCGATGCCGGCACCACGCGCGATCATGGCTGCCGCGATCGAAGGCGCGTACGTCGACATCGACACTGCCGACGAGATCGAGACCCGCTACTTCGTCTCGCTCGTGACCGGCCAAGTGGCCCAGAACATGATCAACGCCTTCTTCTTCGACCTGCAGGCGATCAACGGTGGAGCGTCAAGGCCAGACGGCTACGACAAGTTCACCGCTAAGAAGGTGGGTGTCATCGGAGCCGGAATGATGGGTGCCGCAATCGCATACGTCTCCGCCCAGGCCGGAATCGACGTGGTGCTCAAGGACGTTTCGCTCGACGCAGCGGCGAAAGGCAAGCAGTACGCGGTAGCGCTGGAGGCCAAAGCGCTCGCGCGTGGCAAGACCACGGCGGAGAAGTCCGAACAACTCCTCGCCCGAATCACACCGACCACCTACGCCGCCGATTTCGCGGGCGTCGACCTGGTAATCGAAGCCGCATTTGAATCGGTCGAAGTCAAACACCAGGTGTTCCAGGAGATCGAGAACATCGTCGAACCCGAAGCGGTGCTCGGCTCCAACACCTCCACCCTGCCGATCACCATCCTGGCCGAAGGTGTCGCGCGCTCGGAAGACTTCATCGGAATCCACTTTTTCTCCCCGGTGGACAAGATGCCCCTGGTCGAGATCATCAAAGGCGCCAAGACGTCGGATGCTGTGTTGGCCAGGGTCATCGACTACACCCAGCAGATCCGTAAGACCCCCATCGTGGTCAATGACAGTCGTGGCTTCTTCACCTCGCGCGTCATCGGCAAGTTCCTCGACGAGGCGATGGCCGCCGTCGGCGAGGGCATAAACCCCACGTTCATCGAGCAAGCAGGCGCACAGGCCGGATACCCGGCACCGCCACTGCAGCTCATGGACGAACTGACACTCACACTGCCGCAGAAGATCCGCAAGGAAACCGAGCGGGCATTGCTCGCCGCAGGCGAGACCGTTCCATTCCACGGTTCCAACGCCGTCATGGATCGGATGGTCGGTGAACTCGAGCGCACCGGACGATCCGGCGGCGGCGGTTTCTACTCGTACGACGAGAGCGGCAAGCGCGTCGGCATCTGGCCAGGTCTGCGTGAAGCGTTCAAGTCAGGGTCCACGGAAATTCCGTTCGAGGACATGAAGGAACGAATGCTGTTCGCTGAAGCGCTCGAGACCGTGCGCTGCTTCGACGAGGGCGTGCTGGAATCGGTCGCGGACGCTAACATCGGCTCGATCTACGGTATCGGCTTTCCAGCCTGGACCGGCGGCGTGATCCAGTACATCAACCAGTACGACGGCGGGCTGCCAGGTTTCGTCGACCGCGCCCGAGATCTGGCGTCGAAGTACGGCAGTCATTTCGAACCACCGCAGTCGTTGGTCGAGAAGGCCGAGGTGGGTGAAAAGTACTGAAGTAGTAAAGCACTGAGGTGGCCCGCCTCGATCCGAGGCGGGCCAGATCGCACCACTAACGTTGAAAGCTCCGCTCCCATTCTTCTTGGAACTTGCCGGTCAGCTCGGGAGTGAGCGCAGCGGTGTCCGGTAGAGGGATATCCTGCGCACGTCCGACCGAACCCGAGATGTCCGGCAGAGCACTACCGTATCCGTACGAGAGTGCCTTCTGCCCTGCTTCTGTGACCATGAAGTTGGCCAGTACCTGCGCGGCATTCGGATGCGGCGCGGACGCAAGTACCAAGGAATACCACGGCGTTCCCCAAGCCGGCTCCGGCAGTACCCAGTCCACCGGGGCACCTGTCGCCATCTCCCGCACCAGCGGTTGCACCATCGGGGTTGCGGCAATCTCACCCGAGCTCAATGCTTGGGCGATACCCAGCGAACTCGGGTAGATTCGAGGATTCAGGGCCGCGAGCCGTTCGTTGAAATCGCCGTTGCCCCAATTCTTTTCGAAGAACTGGTACTCGTCGACCACGGCCGCGAATCCGCCGGGGTTCACAACCCCGATCTTCCCCTTCAGTGCGGGATCAAGCAGGTCGTCCGGTGATCGAAGCCCCTGGGGCAGAGCGTCGGTGTTCCAACCGAGCGCGAATATAGCCGCGCTGGTCAGGAAGAACTGGTCGTCGATCACACTTCGAGCGCGATCGTATATCGGATTGTCGAAGGCTGGGCCGACAATCGCCGTCGAGAAGTCGCCGGTTGCGGCGGCATTTTTGATCCAGGACGGATCCGAGGACATGTGAACGTCGCCTACGCCCTTGCCAGTTCGATTCTCGGTTTCGATTCGAGGGTTCATCTCGACATCGGTGCCGCGCGTAACTTCCAAGGTGATCTGCGGATACTGCTGCGCAAATGCAACCCGCAGTGCCTCGAGGTTTGCCGGATGCTGGGTGGAGTAAAGCCGCACGGAACCTTCGGCTGTGGCCGCGGCGACGACGTCGTCCCAACTGCCGGAGGCCAGCGTTGCCATGGTCTCGTTACTGCTGCACGCGGCCGCCACCATCAGCGTGGCGGCCGCAGTCACCGCTATGACCGACCGGGGAAAGATCTTCATGGACGTGCCCTTCTGGCGCTCGTATGTCATAGGTATTTTCCGGAGATCTCGTTGTCGAACCGCGAAAGATATTCGAGAACAAGCAAATTCAGCATTCATTCGAGATGACCTGAACTCGGTTTAGCTGACGACGGCAGTATGCCATGATGTGGCTCACGTCACAATAGTTGGGTGCGTGCAGGTTTTCGATGCCGCCATTGTTGGCTAAACTGAATTCAATACAGTTAGAGTAGGATCGCCATGTCAGTAGTTGCGAGCTGGGAGAGCACTCATGGGTAACGAATTCCCCCACCTATTTTCACCGTTCGCAGTCGGTGGCATGACCATCAAGAATCGATTGGTGGCCTTGCCTGCCGGTACGAGCATGGCCGAAAACGGTGTCCCCACACACGGGGACACCGAACATTTCCAGCGACTCGCGGCCGGTGGAGTAGGTCTGATCATCGGCGGTGCCACCGTGGTGCACCCGACCACGACGCTGCGCTCACGAAAGCTCGTCGAGGCGTACATCGACGAATTCGTTCCGGCCACAGCCGCGAAAGTCGAAGTGATACACCGTCACGGCGCGAAGTTCATCGGTCAGTTGTGTCACCTCGGCCGCGAATTCATCGGCGGCGAATCGGATGCGCCGCCGTCGGCCCCGTCCCCGATAAAGACACCGCGCGATGCCTACCCCCCTCACGAACTCACGATTACAGAGATCGAAGACATTATCGAAGGCTGGCGCATCTCGACCGCGAATCTTGTCAAGGCAGGCGCAGACGGCGCGGAAATCCATGCCGCGCACGGTTATCTGCCTGCTCAGTTCATGTCCCCCTTGACCAACCAGCGAACCGACAGCTTCGGTGGATCGTTCGAGAATCGAATGCGTTTCCCCCGCTTGGTGATCGAGGCAATGCGCTCCGTCATGCCGACCGGATTCGCCCTCGGCGTGCGACTGAGCGGTGAAGAGGAAATCCCCGGTGGAATGCGGATCGATGACTGCGTGCGCATCGCCGAGAATATGACCGAACTCGGGGTCGATTACTTCTCCATCACGCACGGCACCCGCGGGAAATATGTCAAGGACTCCACCAACGAGGACGCTGTCGCAATTCCGTCCGCGTCAAAGGTGCGAGCTGCCACCGGAATTCCCACTCTCGTTGGCCAGCGTATTCGCGACGCCGCCACCGCCGATCACGCGATCAAGTCCGGTTACGTCGACATGGTGGGGATGGCACGGGCGCTCATCGCCGATCCTGACTTGCCCATCAAGTCGCAGACCGGCCGCCTCGACGAGATCCGTGGCTGTCTCGGTATCAATCAGGATTGCCGTGCCTTCGACCCGCATCTCCATTGCGCGGTCAACGCCGAAGTCGGGCGCGGTCGGCATCCGGGTGTTGGTGTCGTCTCCCCGCGCACCAAGGAAGTATTTGTCATCGGCGGCGGGCCGGCCGGACTCGAGGCAGCGCGCGTCGCCGCAGGGCGCGGGCACCGTGTCACACTGTTCGAGCGGAACACCATTCTCGGCGGCGCTGTCCGCGTGGCCGCGGCTGCGCCGCATCGCGCCACCTTGGTCGATATCATCGATTACCTTGGGCGAGAACTCAAACGGCTCAAAGTCGATGTCAACCTCGGTGCCGAAATCGACGCCGACGACCTTGCCGACATCCACTCGTCAGCTGACCACGTCATCGTGGCCACCGGATCGCGGCCGGCCGAACTACCGATCGAACTGTCGGGTCGAGCAGCAGCCACGGTCGACGACGTCTTGTCCGGTCGAGTACCGGAGGTGGCAAGTCGACGCGCAGTGGTATTCGACGAGGGTGACGGATTCTGGCCCGCATACAGCGCCGCCGAAGCGCTCGCCGGCCGGGGCTGGCACGTCACCTTTGCCACCCCGCTTTCTGCATTGGTCTCGCGGATTCCGGCCGAGAGTGCAGGCCCACTTCTCGGCCGGCTCGGTGACGGCGGCGTGGAGTTCAAGATTTGCCACACACTCGTGGTTCCGGAAGATTCCGCGTTGCCACTGATTCTGCGGCCCGTGTTCGGCGGTGGTGACATAACGATTTACGACGCGTTGGCCGTCTGGCACAAACCGCGGATTCCGATGTCGAATCTTGGTCTCGTTGCCGGAGAGTCCGTCAGCGTCATCGGTGACTGCGTCGCGCCCCGTCGGATCAGTCACGCTGTCGCAGAGGGATATCGTGTCGGCGCAGAACTCTAAGTGCGATTTACGGGCCCTGCGATAACGCGGTCCATGCAGTTGAGTTCGATAGCGCACCAGGACGACAAAGGTATCTGTTGGCGGGATCGCTTCGCTAGCGCGCCGCATGTTCCTGCGGCGCAAGAGAGTTCCCCGGTGCAATGTTCGCGCAGTTGGACGGTGCAGGCTTGCCGTTCAAGCGGTCGTCGACCCAGGCGAGCGCACCGGGGAGCCAGAGCATGGCGCCGAGGAAGTGGCTGATGGTGTCGTACTGGTCGTACTGAATCGCCAGGCCGGCGTCGCAGTACTTGCGTGCGAGGGTGCGGACGTCGCCCGTGATCATCACGCCGTCTCCCGCTCCGACACCGGGGCCGCCGGGTTGGGTGCCCTCGATGGTGCCGTTGGCCGCCTGCGCGATGAACATCGGAATGGTCGGTGTCGCCGCGGTGCCCATGTTGATCTTGTTCACGACATCGACGTACTCGGGAACCGTATTGGGATCGGCGTACTCGGGTTTGACCAGATCCTGCCAGGTCAGTCCGGGATACTGTGCCAGCACATTGCCGATGGACGCGTCTTCGAGTCGAGCCATGACGTCGCGTCCACGGTCGCTGAGATACTTCCCGAAATCGATGTCGTACGAACGCGCAACGCCGACGACTGCCATGCCGACAACGCCGCCCCACCCGATGCTTCCGCTCGCGTAGCGAAGGTTGTTGGCCGGATTGACCAGCACGCCTCCCTGCGCGGCACCGATCAAGTTGTCGTTGATCTCCGGTGCATATGCGGGAGCGAGTATCGAAGCCCAGTTGGTGGCGATCGCTCCGCCGGAGTAACCCATCAGCGCGATCTCTGCGTCGTCGGTGATTCCGGTTTCCGGGACATCGCGGGCGGCACGCAGAGCGTCGAGCGTCATCATCCCGTATTCGGGTCCGGCAGCGAAGTTTGCATCCGGGCCCTCGGTGTCCGGGACGACGATCGTGTAGCCCAATGCGAAGAGCGGCCCGAACAAGGCTGCCTCGATGGACGTGAAGGTACCGCCGATGTTGAAGTTGCGTCCGCTGGGAGTCCAGTCGCCGATCGGGGTGTTACCCGCGATGGCTCGCGACGGGCTGTCGTCGGGGTTCAGCGAATCGTAAAAGGACTGGTACGAAACAACTTTGTTCGGTTGGGCGTTGGCCGGGCGCAGGATCGAGGTGACGTTGGCGGACGGCTGTCCCAGGGCGTCGGTTGATCGGTAGAGAACCTGGACTGCCTGTATCGGGGTCGGGATGTTGAGCACGGTGTACGGCACGGTGCGAGTCTCGAGGACCGCGCCTGGGGCGTACGACGAGAGGGGTGCCGCGCCCTCGTAGCTGTAGAAACCGTCATCGGGGGACTTGGCAAGGACTGGCTGCGCGAGCGCTACCGGTGCGCCGACGCCTGTCAGTGCAAGCGCGAGTACTCCGACAACTGCGCGAGATAAAACCCTTGACGACATACTCGTCCTCCACATTGGTGTGCCACGCCCCACCCTGAGATCGTGGTGTGACGACCACCATATATTACTCGTGGGTAATGTGGGGATCGGTCAGATCGGTCGTCGTATCGAGGTCTCGACGTAGGAAGATTTCGGAGGACTCGCCTGGGAGTAACAGAACTCCCGCGTCGGTGTATCCCATTGCGCGATAGAAGTTCTGGGCTGATTCGTCGGCGAGTGTGGAGGTGAGGACCTGCGAGTGTCCCGCGCGGCTCATGCGTTTTTCCCAATCTGTGACCAAAGCGCGCCCGATGCCTTGGCCGCGGTTCGAAGACAGGACGGTCAGCATGTTCATGAACGGAATCTCGTCCCAGAACAAGCCCCAGCGCAGCCAGCCGATTGGATTACCGTTGTCCTCGGCGACGAGTATCCGGCCGCGTTGGATCACTGACGCGAGTTCCTCGGCTGCGATGTGTGAGTCGTGCTCACGTAAGAACGGCAAGTCTGTCTGCGCTGCGACGCGAATGTTCACCACAGAAGTCAGTATCGCCGTTCAGTCGGAGTTGATGGCGTTCGGCTTGGACAGGTAGACGACTCCGGGGATGTGGCTGGGGTCCGGCGGCAATTGGGAGTAGCCCGCTCGGGTGTACAGGCGAATGTTCCGCAGGCTCCTGCTTCCGGTGAACAGCTCGAAACGTGTGATGTGCTCCGGAGCGTTCTGTTCCACGTGCTGCAAGAGGCGTCGGCCGAGGCCGTTGCCCGCCAAGTCCGGTGCCACCATGAGGCGACCGATCTGCCATGCGGTTCCGTCCGCGGTTCCTCGCACGGCCCCGACGAGCCGGCCGCCGCGTCGTGCGGTCCAGACAGTCGATTCCTGAACCCAGGCTCGGACCGTGGGTAGGTCCTCGTGGAGCGGGGGTATGTCCATGCTGTTGTTGGAGATTGCTTCCGAAACCCAGCAACAGCGTTGTAGAACAAGGATTTCCGCGGCGTCCTCGTCCGTTGCGCGCTCTATGACTATCTCGTTCATGGTTTCCCTTACGAATAGGTTTTTCGCACCCGCAGGGCAATTGTTCAGCCGCAGGCTGAATTTGGCGCGCGGCGGAACAATTGGCGCGCGGCTGGGAATGCAGAGAGTTTCAATTCAGGCATAACAAACAAAACGCCCGCAACCAATTGGTCGCGGGCGTTTCGTGAAAAAGAACGTCAGACAGTTGCCGGAGTGTTCTCGTCCAACTTCGGATCTGCGTTCGCGATTCGCTTGTTGCGAATGAGGCTGCTGATGAAAGCAGCGCCGATCAAGAAGACACCGACCAGGCCGGTGATGATCTCGTTGATGTGAACGCCGATGGACACCATCAAGATGACGGCCAGAGCGCCGATGGCCCAGTGCGCACCGTGCTCGAGGTAGACGTAATCGGAGAGCGTGCCCTTGCGGACCAGGAAGACCGTGATGGAACGGACGAACATCGCGCCGACGAAGCCGAGGCCGAGGGCGATGATGATCGGGTCTGCTGTGATGGCGAATGCGCCGATGACGCCGTCGAAGGAGAAGGACGCGTCGAGGACCTCGAGGTAGAGGAACAGGAAGAAGCCGGCCTTACCGGTCGCTTTCGCGAGCTGCGTGGGGCCGCCGGACTTGGCGGTTTCTTCCTCTTCGCCTTCTTCCGGCAGATTGAACAGTTCACCCAATCCGTTGACCGCGATGTAGGTGATCATGCCCAGAACGCCCGAGATCATGACGGTGGAGACCTTGTCGTCAGCAGCGAGGAAAGAACCACTGAGAACCAGGACGATGCCGGCCACGACGACGGAGAGCTGATCGAGCTTGCCGATGCGAGCGAGCGGCTTCTCCAGCCAGGACAGCCAGGTGATCTCACGCTCTTCGAAGATGAATCCGAGGAAGAGCATCAGCAGGAACATGCCACCGAAGGCAGCGATCTGCGGGTGAGCGTCGGTGAGGATGGTTTCGTAGCTCGGCTCGCCGTTGGCGAAGTACGCGGCGTCGTCCGCAGGCGGGTTCAGTGCGAGGTCGAGTGCAGCTACGGGTCCGAGACCGGATGCAGCCCAGACGATCACGAGCGGGAACACCAGACGCATACCGAAGACGGCGATGATGACGCCGATGGTGAGGAAGATCTTCTGCCAGAATTCACTCATTCTTTGCAGAACAGTGGCGTTGATGACGGCGTTGTCGAAGGAAAGCGAGATTTCCAGAATCGACAGGATGATGACGAGGAACAGTGCCTCGGGTCCGCCGTAGATGAACGCAACGATCATCGCGAGGATCGAAATTGCGATGGATAAACCGAATATTCGCAGTACCACGGAGCGTGGCCCTTTCTAGTTGGTCAATGCAGAGTGGTTACTGCAAGCGGTCTCTCACCGCATCCGAACGTGAAAACGGGGAGGGTTCCACAGACTACTGCGGAACCTTCCCCGAGTCAGCTCGTCGAGAGCGAAGATCAGACGTTGACGCCGTAATCGCGCGCGATGCCCGCGAGGCCGGACGCGTAGCCCTGGCCGATTGCGCGGAACTTCCACTCTGCACCGTTGCGGTACAGCTCACCGAAGACCATGGCGGTCTCGGTGGAAGCGTCCTCGGAGAGGTCGTAACGAGCGAGCTCGTTGCCGTTCGACTTGTCGACGACGCGGATGTACGCGTTGCGGACCTGGCCGAAGGACTGCGAGCGAGCTTCTGCGTCGTAGATCGAAACGGGGAAGACAACGCTCTCGACCTCGGCAGGAACCGCTGCGAGGTTCACGTCGATCTGCTCGTCGTCGCCTTCGCCTTCGCCGTCCGTGTTGTCACCCTTGTGCTCGATCGAGCCGTCGGGCGAACGGAGGTTGTTGAAGAAGATGAAGTGCTGGTCGGAGAGGACCTTCTTGTTCGAGCCTGCGCCGATTGCGCTGGCGTCGAGGTCGAAAGCAGCTCCGGTGGTGGAACGTGCGTCCCAGCCCAGGCCGACGACCACTGCAGTCAGGTTCGGGGCCTCCTTCGTGAGAGAGACATTGCCGCCTTTGGTCAAGCTGACGCCCATTCAGGGGTCCTTTCAAGAGGAGAGACAAGGCCCACTACGACGCGAAGTCGTCTTGGGAGTGTGTTTACCTCCACCACCCTAACCGCAGTTCCGGTGTGTTCGCCGTAACAGCAGAATTACGAACCGAGAAGCGAAGTGCTGGACCCGTAGGATTCAATCGTGGTGGGAAGATGGTCGGAGCGCTTCAATCGGGGGGCAAGAGTGGGGGAGTCGGTCAGTCGTGCGCGGGAGGCGCAGACGGCCATGGTTTCGGCGTTCCTCGACATGGACAAGCGGCAGACCATCGCGTCGGCAGCAGTCGACGCTTCCGCCGAGCTGTACCCCGAGCGAGGGCTGCGCGCTGCGTGGGAACCCGTTCGGGATCGGTGCTTCCAGGCTGCGTCGGACTACCTCGACACATCCGAGCGCTATGGCAACGATCAGGTACTTCACCAGAACCCGAACGGTGCTCGGGCGGCGTTCGAAAAGTCGGTAGCCGAACTCGTCGAGGCGGCGAAGGGCGTCGACGCCTTCTACAACGGGCATCGTGCGCACCTCGAGCAGGCGACGGTCACGATGTCCGCCATTCCCGTCCTCGGCCAGCAGGCCCGAACCCTGGCGAACGCCGTCCGGGAAAAACTGGCTGCCACCGATCAGCGCTATCGCGAGTACCCGTCGGTGGTGACGGCCTCCGAACACCTCGACGACGCGGTTGCAGCGCTCGACAATGCGCGCTCATCCGGTCGCGCCGACGCAGTCCGCACGCGGGCCGAGAGTGTCCGCGAAGCGGTATCGGCGCTCGAGGAAGCATTGGCAGAAGCCCCGTCGACCCAGCACCGTGCCGAGATGACGATTTCCTCGGTCTCGACCAGGTTGTCGGCAGTGCGCACTCGAGTGGACCGCCTGGATCCGGCGTACTCCGCATTGCTGCGCGAGTTCAACGCCGCGAGTTCCGCTGACCTCGTCGACAACAGCAGTCGCAGCCGAGCGCATATCGATCAGGCCGACATCGATCTCAAGGAAGCGAAGCAGTCGCTGGCTGCGGGAAACCCCGAACATGCACTGGCTTTGATGGCCGAAGCCCGCGTGCACCTCGCCGACGCCGAAGCGTGTGCCGACGCCGTGACGGACCGTCTCGCTACTCTGCGTGCAGTTCGGGCAGATCCGAGCCAAAAGGAACGTGAGGTTCGTTTCCGGCTGAAAGACGCCCAGATGTTCGCTGTTAACCAAGGGTTGGTGGCGGAGTGGGGCTCCGTACTCGATGCTCAACTAGCAAGGATCGAGCGAGCGAGTGCGTCACTGTCGGGAACTCATCCGGACTACTGGTCGTATGTATTACAGCTGGACTCGGTATCGACGTTCATCACCGAAGTTGTCGAGAAGATGCGGGCGCGAGCCGGCAAAAACTGAATGGTCGGGCCGATCGGGGGATCGGAGTTGCCCGACGCGTTGTCACAGGGGGTCGTTTCATGGACTTGATTGCGGTTACAGAGAGAAGAGAAATGCAGCACTTTCAACATCTCGAGGATGACGTGCGGGAGCAACTGTTCCTGCATGCGCCTCGATCGTTCGCGGATTCCGACGAGAGGGATCTGCTCGCGATTGCTCTGGGTGCAACTCTCTACGTTCCTGCCACCCGGGCCGGGTTGGCCGACATCGTGGTCAAGCGTGCGTCCGAGGGCGTCAGCTCGATGGTGCTCGATCTCGAGGACGCCGTCGCGGATCACGAGGTGGAGTCAGCGCGAGCGAACGCGGTTGACGCTCTCGACAAGATCGCGTCCACCGACGCCGTCGGCATGCTGCTGTTCGTGCGGGTTCGTGAAGTCGCGGACATCCACAAGGTCGCCGCGTCGTTGACCGAGGGGCGCGCCGCGCTCACCGGGTTCGTCATCCCGAAGTTCGGCAGCGAGTCCGGCCCTGTGTTCCTCGACGCCGTCGCGGACGCATCCGAGTTGCTGGGCAAGCATCTCTACGCGATGCCGGTACTCGAATCACCCGCGCTTGTGCACCGCGATACTCGCGATCTCGAATTGCGCACCATCAGTGGGATTCTCGCGCAACACCGCGATCGAATCCTTGCCGTCCGCATCGGCGCCACCGACATGTGCAGCACTTTCGGCATCCGTCGTGACCGCGATCTGACCATCTACGACGTGCGCGTGGTGGTCGACGTCATCGCCGACATCGTCAACTATCTCGGGCGCGCGGACGGTTCGGGTTTTGTCATCACCGGGCCCGTGTGGGAGTACTTCGCCGATCACGAACGCATGTTCCGGCCGATGCTGCGCGCCACCCCGTTCGAGGAACACGACGCCGTCCGGTTCCGTCAGCATCTCGTCAGCCGCGACCTCGACGGTCTGCTCCGTGAGATCGCGCTGGACCGAGCCAACGGAATCCAGGGCAAGACGGTCATCCACCCGTCGCACGTCGCAGCGGTCAATGCACTGTCCGCTGTCACGCACGAGGAATATCACGATGCCCTCGACATTCTCGGTGCCGACGCCGGGGGAGTTCAGGCGTCCGGCTACCGGAACAAGATGAACGAGATGAAGCCGCACCGCAATTGGGCCCATCAGACTGCGCTCCGAGCTCACGTGTTCGGTGTGACCAACAAGGGAATCACGTTCGTCGAGTTGCTGACGGCGTTGGTCGATCGATGACAGAGCTTGTCCAGTCCAAGGACGTTCCCTGGGCTACAGCAGAATTCGGCTTGGACCTCGTTCACGGTGATTCGTCACTCGGGCATTCGGTGCCCGATCTGGTGATCCCGGGACTTCGGCGGAATCCGCGTCGCGCTCATCTGCTGGTGTCCACCGTGCTGGGAAAGCACGTGCCCACCGAGCCGTCCGTGGTCATCGGCGCTGCCGACGACCTCGGCGATCTGGTGCGGACAACCCTCGGTGAGGGTGTCGACGTCGTCGTTCTCGGGTTTGCCGAAACCGCAACAGGTTTGGGCCACTGCGTCGCAGCTCGCCTGCACGCTCACTGCTACCTGCACTCCACGCGCCGAGACGTACCAGGGGCTACGACGCTCGCCGGATTCGAGGAGGGGCACTCGCACGCCACGAGCCATCTGATGCAGCCGACGTCCGCCGAACTGTTCGAGAACGACCTGCCTCTGGTCCTCGTCGACGACGAGATCTCCACCGGCGCCACCGCGATCGATGCCATCCGGGCGCTGCACGGGCAATGCCCGCGAAGCCGCTACGTCGTGGCCTCGCTGGTGGACATGAGAACCGAGGAACACCGAGTCGCCGGCGAAGCCGCGGCGGCAGAGTTGAATGTACGAATCGACTACGTCTCTCTCGCTTCGGGTTCGACGGTCCTGCCCGACGGCCTGACCGAGCGCGTCACGGCGCTGGATGCTCCGGATCTCAATCCGATCGGTGACCGCCGTGGCACGCTGGCACGGATCGATCTGCCGTGGCCGGCACATGTCCCCGACGGTGGCAGGCATGGCTTTCTCGATGGCGACACCGCGGCATTCGAGTCAGCCGTCGAGGCAGCGGTGTCCATTCTCGGATCGTCGATCGACGCGTCGCGTGCTGTGATCGTGATCGGTCACGAGGAGTTGATGTACCTGCCACTGCGCATCGCTGCAGGCTTGGAAAGCTCTGGGCGAGCAGTTCGTTACCAGACCACGACGCGTTCACCCGCCTACGTCGTTGACGTGCCGGGATACCCGCTGCGTCGCGGGTTCACCTTTTCGGCGCCCGAACTGGGCGAGAACGAACCCCGATACGTCTACAACGCGCAGTGGCCTGATGCGGCGGTCGACGCCCTTGCGTTGCTGGTCATCGACGAGCCCGCCGACACCGATCGGTTGACGGCGATGGACGGAGTGGTCGAGGTGTTGCGGAACTCCGGCACCGACGTCCTGGTCGCCACCGTTCGCGGGGCCGATCCGTCGGCGCTGCGAGATTCCAGAGCAGGGAGCTCGTCATGAACGAACCATTGGTCGGGCCCGAATTCGGTTCGTACGCGCCGGGCGAAGTGAAGTGGCTGCTCAAGGATCTCTCGCACGTGGATCTCGAAGCGGATGTATCCGTGCGCGAGAAGCGTATTCAGTCGGGTGAGGCGCACTATGCCGAGTCTCTCCCCATCGAGTACCAACCCGATCAGGCATACCGGGATCTTTTCGAGACGGTGCTCGCCGAGAGCGCTCCACGGTTGGCGCGCGCTGTCGGGACCGTGATGGACCTGGTCTTGGCCGAGCGGGGGAGTGACATCACGCTGGTCTCACTCGCCCGGGCCGGAACACCGATCGGGATTCTGATGCGGCGCTGGGCCCAGCAGACCCGCGGGTTGACGTTGCCGCACTATGCGGTGTCCATCGTCCGTGGCAAAGGAATCGATTCCGTCGCACTCGATTATCTTGCGCACCATCACGACTCGGAGAACGTCGTCTTCGTCGACGGCTGGACGGGCAAGGGCGCCATCGCCCGCGAACTCGACGCAGCGTTGACGGAGTACCACGAGGCAGGCGGAGCGAAGTTCGACTCCGATCTGGCTGTTCTCGCCGACCCCGGACACTGCGTGCGAACGTACGGGACCCGTGACGACTTCCTGATCGCGTCGGCGTGTCTCAATTCGACGGTGTCCGGCTTGGTCTCACGAACTGTCCTCAACGACACCCTCATCGGGCCCGGCGATTTCCACGGCGCCAAGTTCTACGCCGACCTCGCCGACGTCGACGTTTCCAACAGGTTGCTCGACGTGGTCTCGGCCGAGTTCGATTCGGTTCGCGGCGACGCAGCGGATTCTCTTGCTGCAGTGCTCGATTCCGATCGGACGCCGACCTGGGCCGGTTGGGAGTCGGTGGAGAAGGTGCAGGCCGAGTACGGGATCTCGACGGTCAACTTCGTCAAACCCGGTGTCGGAGAAACAACCAGGGTGCTGCTGCGCCGGCTTCCCTGGAAGGTTCTGGTGCGCGAACTCGAAGCCCCGGAGCACGCACACATCCGGTTGTTGGCACAGGCCCGTGGGGTCCCGGTCGAGGTCGTCCCGGATCTCGCCTACTCGTGTGTCGGCCTGATCAAGGACATCACGTGAGCCGTGTGGACACCGCTGCGTCCCAGGTCCTGATCGCCACGGATCTGGATCGCACGATGATCTATTCGCAGGCCGCGATCGGCGGCGATCCCAGTGGCTCCGACCTGGATTCGGCACCGAGCCCGCTGTGCGTCGAGTACTACAACGGCGGTCCGCTCTCGCACATGAGCGTCGAATCGATCGAACTGCTGACCGCGCTCAGCTCGCGGGTTCCGGTAATTCCGACGACGACCAGGACCATTGCGCAGTTCCAGCGGATCGATCTTCCCGGCGGACCGTGGAAGTACGCGATCACGAGCAACGGCGGAAACATCCTCGTAGACGGCGAAGCCGATCGCGACTGGCGAAACGAGATCGACCGTTCGACCCGTAAGTCCGGCGCCGAGTTGCCGCAGGTTCAGGCGGAACTGGAATCGCGGATCGACTCGAGCTGGGTCAGCTCCATTCGTGTTGCCGACGACCTGTTTCCATACCTGGTCGTCGATCTGGCCGTGATGCCGAGTGATTTCGAAACCGAATGGAATGGGTGGTGCGTGACGCGGGGCTGGAACGTCTCGCGTCAAGGCCGCAAGATCTACACGATGCCCGACGCGGTCTCGAAGTCACGAGCGCTGGCAGAGGTGCGCCGCAGACTGGTCGAGTCGGGTGATCTGGATCAGTCCGCCGTCGTGATCTCGGCTGGTGACGGCGCATTGGATGCGGACATGCTCGAATACTCCGATTTCGCGATCCGGCCCAGGCACGGTGAGCTGGAAGAACTGAATTGGCAACGGCCGACCGTTACTGTGACAGAAAGGTCCGGTATCGCAGCGAGCGCGGAGATCTTGCGGTGGTTCTCTTCCGCGCTCGGGTAATACACGCTCTCTATGAAGGGGATTTAGTTGTCTGTATCGCTTGCCAAAGGGCAGAACGGCCCGCTGGACGTCTCGGATGTAGTTGTCTCGGTTCAGCTGGCTGCGGCCGCTGACCTGTCTGCACTCCTCGTGACGAGCAACGGAAAAGTTCGTTCCGACGCCGACTTCGTCTTCTTCAACCAGCCGACCGGACCCGGCGTGCAATTGGTACCCAACCCGGGTGGCATTGCCTCACTCCGAGTCTCACTCGCCGGCGTACCCGCCGATATCGAGCAGGTTCGCGCCGTCATCACGCTCGACGACGCTTCGTCGAACTTCGGGCGCACTGCTGCACCGACCGCTCGGGTCTCCGATGCGGCCGGGAACGTGTTGTACGAGTACGTGATCGACGGCCTCACCACCGAGTCCATCGTCATCGCGCTCGAGGTGTACCGACGCCAGGGTGCGTGGAAGGTGCGCGCCGTCGGCCAGGGGTACGCGGGTGGATTTGCCGCGCTGGTCACCGATCACGGTGTGTCCGTCGACGATGCACCACCGCCGCCTCCCACTCCGGTCGCGGCTCCGGCGCCGATCACCCCGCCCTCGTCCGTCGCTCCTACACCGCCGGCGTACAACCAGCCGCAGCAGCAGCCTTCGTACAACGCGCCGCCGGTTCCGCCGGCCCCGCCCGCGTACAACCAGCCGCCTGCCTACAACCAGGGACCGACGCCGCCGGCCTACCCGCCGGCGCAGCAGCCTGCGTACAACCAGCAGCCGACGTACAACCAGCAGCCGACGTACAACCAGCAGCCGACGTACAACCAGGCACCCCCGGCGCCTCCCGTGCAGAACCAGCCGCCGGCGCAGCAGCCCGAGGTGAGCCTGGTCAAGGGACGCCCCGTCAGCCTGACCAAGGGCCAGAAGGTCACACTCCGCAAGGAGGGCGGCGTCGCGCTCACCATGATCCAGATGGGTCTGGGTTGGGATCCGATCAAGAAGAGCGGCCTGTTCGGAAGCCGTACCGCCGACGTCGACCTCGACGCTTCGGCACTCCTGTACGCCGACGGCAACCTCGTCGACGTCTGCTACTACGGTCAGTTGACGTCCAAGGACGGCTCGGTCCGTCACATGGGTGACAACCTGACCGGCGACGGAGACGGCGACGACGAGGTCATGCTCGTCGATCTGCAGCGGGTCCCGGCTCACGTGACCACCGTGATCTTCACCGTGACCTCGTACCGCGGACACACGTTCGAGCAGGTCTCCAACGCTTTCTGCCGTCTCGTGGACAGCACCACCAACTCCGAGCTCGCTCGATACACGCTCCAGGGCGGCATGGCTTTCACCGGAATGGTGATGGCAAAGGTGTACCGCGTGAACGGTGAATGGAAGCTGCAGGCCATCGGTGAAGGTATCCAGGCCAAGCACGCAGGAGAAGCTGCGCCGCAGCTGGGCCGTTTCCTCACTGCTTGAGTCGAGACTGCATAGTCGAGATGAATCCGGTTCGGCGGTAGGTGATTTCGATCGCCGTCCGTCGAACCGGACATCGTTTCACCCTCTGTGCGTTAACCTCATGCGGCATGTCGAGCCGTCAGTCGAGCGGCCGTGCGCGAGAGGACTTGGCACAGTAGATGATCATTCGAGGGAAACTTCTCGGTCGGGCGGCGGCCGTCGCAGGCGTTGTGCTGGCGCTCGTGAGCACCGGAATCGCGCAGGCTTCGGTGCCGCAGTCGGAAACGCTGTCAGGTGTATCCGGCACCGGGATCAAGTACGTCGCCCTCGGTGACTCCCGCGCCTCCGGTCCAAGGCTGGAACCGATGTACCCCGACGCCTGTTCGCGTTCGTACGAGAACTTCGCGGGCAAGATCTCTCGGGCACTCGAGGTCGCGGAGTTCGCCGACGTCTCTTGCAGCGCGGCACGCGCCGAGAACATCATCGACACTCCACAGCTGATTCCGAACTACTGGCCTGTCCAACTCGATGCCGTTCACCCGGACACCGACCTGATCACCATCTCGATCGGCGGCAACGACTCCAACAGCATCTTCCTCGGTCCCCTGTGCGTCGCTCCGGGGCCAGGAACCGATCGTGGATGCCGGTACGACCCGCTCGCGAATTCCGTAGCCCAATCCGGAATCGACCGGGCTGCCGGAGAATTGGATCGCATCCTGACTGCGGTCACGCAGCGCGCGCCTAACGCTCGCATCTACCTGATCGGTGAGGGCGGCATGATCTCCTCTCGCGGATGCTGGCCGAACATTCCGTTCTCAGACGCCGACGCATCCTGGTTCATGGACTACTTCGCTCGCTACAACACGAAGTTCGACGAGGTCGCCCACGCCCACGGTGTGCGCACTGTCGACATTGCGGCGGCGAGCATCGCCGGCGGGCACGACGCATGTGCGAGTGCAGATCAGCGTTGGTTCGAAGGCCTGTTCTCGGAGTCGACGGCGCAGCGCTTGCACTTCACGGACGCCGGGATGACCGCGGTCGCCGATCTAGTGGTGGCGGATCTGCAAGGCTGACCGAGAGAGCCCGGTCATGGCATAGTTCGCTGCTGTGGGTATGACTTTTGTTCCCGGACAGAACGCGCCGCTGCAGGCGCCCGTGGTGACGTTTCGAGCCGAGAGCCAGACGCCGTTCGACGTGTCGGCGCTGGTAGCGGACGCGAACCTGCGGGCATTGACGTCCGCGGACTTCGTGTTCTACAACCAACCATCCACCGCTGGAGTGCAACTCGACCAGAGCGGCATCCGGGTGGAACTCGATCGACTTCACCCCGATGCCGCGGCCGTGTTGTGCATCGTCAGCGTGGATCCGGCGGCGACGGCCGCGGGCGCCTTTCGCACAGCCGGGCTCTCCGCCACCCTGAGCGATCAATCCGGTTCGGTCCTGGCCGAATTCGCGATCCCCACCGCAGGTACCGAGACAGCGGTCATCTGCTGGGAGCTGTACCGAAAGTCCGGTGCCTGGAAGATCCGGGCCGTCGGGCAGGGCTATGCGGGTGGTCTGGCGGAACTGATCTCGGTGCACGGCGTCGAGGTGGACGACGAGCCGGCACAACCAGCCCCGACAGCCGCGCCCGCGTGGGACTCCGCGGTGGAGCCGTTGGAGGTGGGCCGCGGCCTCGAGCGCGCGTGGATGATCTTCGAGGATGCCTCACGATCTGCCGCTTCCTTCGTCTCCAGCAGCGAGTACGCGCTTGCCCGTTTGGACGAGGATCTGACCGCTGCCGTCGCAGATCCGTCGTTGCGGAACTCGGCAGCGGGAGTGGCGGCGCGCGATGCCGCACAGAAGCGTCACGACGACCTCGTCTCACTCGCGCGGGACAATCACGCCCGCGACAGCGCTCAGCTTGCGCACGAACTCGGTGTGATCGACGGCGTGCTCCCACGGTCGATGGCGTCGTGGAAGTCGGTGTCCTGGGCGGGTACAACCGATCCGGCCCAGATCACAGCCGTCAGCGACGGAATGCGTCTTGGCGAGCTGTCGGCTCCGGACCGCGGCACACTCACCGTTCCGTACTGCGTCCCGTTGCCATTGCGCCGGCCGATCTGGGTGGACAGCACGTCGAGCAAAGCAGCGCTCGGTCTGATCAGTGCCGTCACCGTGCGTGTCATGGCCGCCGGTCCGATGCCGCTACTCGACGTCGTCGACCTGACCGGCTCGCTCACTCCACTGACCGACCGACTGGCACCGATGCTCGCGGGCCCGGTCATCACCGCTCACACCGAGATCTCAGCACGCTTGCGGGCACTGGCCGAGGCCGTCGACATGGGCGAACTCGCGCGAATGAGTGGTGTCGCAGATGGCCCGAGTTCCCTGCGCCTGTTGATCCTCAGCGATTTCCCGCACGGGTACTCCGCCGAAGACGCACAGACCATCATGTTCCTCGCCGAACGCGGACCGGGAATCGGTTTGTCGATACTGATTGTCGGAGAGGACGAGTCGAACTTCGCGGAAGAATCCGTCGCCGCACTGTCCGAGGGGTGCCAACATCTTTCGGCAGCAGGGCAGACGGAGGTTCACGATCCGTGGACCCGCACGCAATGGCACTTCACCCCGGACGTGCTCGACCCGATCTCCGAGTCGCGAATTCTGGCAGTGTTCGACCGCACCTAGTGGCCGATGGCGGATTGCCGAGCGCACAGGCAGAGTGGTGGTACGACCACGCGCGGTGTGTGGCGGCAATACTCGAGGAGACTCATGGCATTCTGGGATCAGTTGAAGGCTAAGGCTCAGGAGATGAACGGCCAGCTCAAGACAAAGACCAGCCAGTTCCAGAACAAGGAATTCAAGAACGCGAGCATGGCAATGTGCGCGTTGATCGCCGCCGCAGACGGTTCGATCGATCCGTCGGAGCGTCAGAAGACCGCCGCGCTGATCATGAGCAACGAGTCGCTCGCGGTCTTCCCGCCGGACGAGCTTCGTGAGCAGTTCGACTGGTACTGCAGCAAGCTGTCCTCGGACTACGAGTTCGGCAAGGTCGAGGCAACCGCGACCATCGCCAAGCTCAAGTCGAAGCAGGATCAGGCCCGCGCGGTCATCCAGATCGGCATCATCATCGGCGGCGCGGACGGCAACTTCGACGAGCACGAGCGCGGCGTCGTACGCGACATGTGTTTTGCAGTCGGAATCTCTCCGGCCGAGTTCGATCTCTGATCGATTCAGAGCATGAAAGCGGGTGCGGCGCGAAAGCGCTGCACCCGCTTTTCTTTTCAGTACTCGGGATAACCGTCCTCGGGCCCGAGCATGCGCTCGATCCTCGTCCGCGTGATCTTGGCGAGCTCGTCGACGCAGACCTTGCGCTCGACGGACCGTTCGTTGGACATGCGCTGGCCGATGTTCTCGAGCAGGTCGTCGGCGTCGTGGCCGTGCGAACACCACAGATACCGGAAGCCGAAGTTCCGCTCGTACTCCTCGCCGGCGCGATAGATGGTGGCCATGACGGCGTCGTCCGGAACCCAGATCGAGCATTGCTCGAGGTGGGACGGCACGCTGTTCTTGCGCACGCCGATCGGTGGATGGCATTGCAGGGCGCGTTCGACGTCGACGTCCGAGAGGTTGAGAATCGCGTCCTCGGCTCGCGAGAGGATCTCCGCGTGACTGGCGAACGGACGTCCGTCGCTGACCCACCCGGCCCACGTCAGCGAGCAGCAGCACTCGAACAGTGCGTGAACCGCCTTCTGTCGCGGTAGTTCGTTGAAGCGCTCCAACCCGATCGATTGATGTAGCAGCATGTGACCTCCCGGCCCGTTGTGCCTTCAGGCGCGCTCGACATGCCGCACGGTAACCAGATGTGCGGCCAATTCGATAATCCGCCGCTTCACCTGGGAAAGGAAGGTTTGCTCACCGAGTTTTCAGGTTCTTAACGCGGCGTAATGAGCTGACCCACACAACGCAGGAACCCACGAGCGGCAACCGGCGAGGCTCAGAGTTGTCGAGTGCAGCATCGATGCCGTGCTCGACGACCCACGATTCGAGCAGCCCCTACTAGGCGTAGTGGTGCCTGTAGCGTCCATGCCATGGGCTCTCGGGATTCCCGGCGATGGGGATATGCGCTGACGGCATTGGCGGTCGTCGCAGCCGGTATCTCGGTCTTCGGCCCACAGAGCTTCCCAGGGCGAGAACCGACATTCACCGGGGTCAAAGCCTGGAACATCGATCCCGACGGCACCATCACTGAGATTACGGATTCGGACCTCGTTGCCGAAACCACATTTGAGGACCCGCCGCCGCTCCGGGCAAGCGCGGTCGTCCGTGAGTTCCACGCCGATGAGGGCTGGGGTGTACTCGACGCCGCCGAAATTCCCGGCGGTTGTTGGGTGTTCTACTCCGAGATTGTGGCGACTGGGTACCGCGTCCTGACTCCAGGCCAGCTAGTGGACCTCGAATACGAGGATCTCGTTGCGCAGTACGGTTCCGACGCGCACCAGGATGGCTACCGTTATCGTGCTACGTCCGTCCATCCGTGAGCCGCGCTGGTCTGGTAACGCGGATGTGGACCGCTTTTGGTGTGCGATGTGGAATACCGGGAGTACACCGACGGCGGACTCAGACACCCAGCATTCAAAGGTTTGCGCCCGACAAGTCCGCTGACGAAGTCAACCTGCCGGGGCGTCACTGAGTCAGTGCAACAGTGCAGGTGAGGAGGATTCGCAGATGGACAATTGGTGGTTGTATTGGAGTCCGTTTCCGCAGCCGGTCCGTGAGTGGCTGTGGATGATCGTGCAGCAGGTTTGGCCTAGCTGAGAATGGGTCATAGCCATCATTCACGCCCTGCCCTCGTACAGATCAGCTGCGGTATTTATGGTCAACCCGGAACCGAAATGCGGGCCACCGCCGAGGTAGTAGATCCCGGAAATCCGCTTGGGATAGGAGTTGGCATCGACGATCGCCACGGACCAGGCGTCTAGGTAGGAGAGCAGTTCGTCGAGGTCGTCGCCGAGCGCATCGAGTCGACAACCTGCGGTGTCGCTTCCATACGTGGTGAATTTGGGTTGGTGAAGCACATGCCGCTTCAGCACAAGGCCGCGAGGTCGGTAGTGAGAAGGGTAAAAATTACCGGGTGCGCGACAACTGAACTCCGCTGCGCCAGACAACGAATTCAGTGAGCGCTCCGACCGCAGCGCTGGCCAGCAGCCCGACGATGAGATACAGCGTCGGGCTCTCATCACTGCCAGGGCAGAGGGAGATCGTAGGTAAGTTAGTCGGATCCGTGATCTGTGATGTCAGAGGTGCGTACGAAGTGCAATGGGTCGGTTGCCCGAGCCACCAAAGCACGAAGCCAACGCAGATAAGACCCCCAATCAAGAAGGTTGCAGCCCCCGCTGCGATCAACGTACGCATCTCATCATCCTTCCATGGTCCTCCAACGGAAAGGATGATTGTGGAACAGATTTGGTCTGGCTGAGTCTGCGGCCGGTCGGCGGCGGAATACGATCTTGTAACACCCGGGGCGAGAGGATCACAAGATGTCGGAACGCATCAATTTCGCCTACGTACGGTCCACCCCGCAGTGGGATGCGCACGTACTGCGCAGTGGTCAGGTCTTGCGGCTGGCTGTCGAACAAATTCCGGACCCGGTATTGAGGGAGAAGCTGGATGCCCTGAATCGTCCTGAACGATCACGCACCGAACAACTGATTCGTAGCCGAGATCTCCCCGACTGGCGACGACTCCCGCAAGCCGATTCCAACCTTCGCGCTTCATACGACATATCCCTACCGTTCCCCGCCGACCCCTGCTTCGATCTCCGGTTGACCAACCTGCAGCTATTTCGTACTGGGCTCGCATTCCATGTCGTAGCGCACGAACCTACGCCCGAGGAGATGCCCTCCCTCGCCCAGCCGAGCAACGAGCAGATGAATTTCGGATCCCGGATCAAACCCGGTGAACCGCACAGAATTAGACTCATTGTCGACACCATCACCGGGCCGATTCTCGCGAACTCGACCCACCCCGGTGACTACCCCGACGACCCGAATGAGCCTTGGTTGTACGGTGGCCGTTCGTGGCGTGGTATCGCCGAGAACCTGTTCGGGATCACCACCGGCGGCGAATACTTTCTCAGCCCGCCACCTCAGGGGCCCTTGTGGATCACCGTGGCATATCCCGAGTTCGGCCTGGCTCCGACAACGATCGAATTCGAGTTGCCGCAATTGCTGTGAAGGAATACTGCACGTTTCGAATGCTGCGCATTCGCAGTCAACCCACAGGGTCGTCATTGTGAGTCGGTGCGACAGTGCAATTGCGGTCCAATCGAAGCGCGGCAGAACTATCCTGGTGATTCGGTTCTCGTCATCCGCGTATCGCTTGTCGGTTCAGCAGGTCGACTTCGCAGCCCGGTGCGGCTGGATTGAAATCGTGCTCGATCAGCCAACGGACACCTCTCAAGCTGCGCAACGACCACCACGCCTGGATGACCTCGAGGTCGACGTCAGCGCCGTAGCCCTCAACGACGTTATCGAGATGTTCCGGGTGGCCGAGGGTCAGTGTTGCGAGGTCGTACAAGGGATCACCTTGGGTTGCTTCGGACCAGTCGATGACACCGGTGACCTCGTCGCCGGCGACGAACATATGGGAGGCTTGGAGATCACCGTGTGTGAACACCGGAGTCCACGACCTGAGCGCAATCTCGGCAATCCGACGGTTGGATGCAATCACGCCGGTGGCAACGGCCCCGCTCCTGGTCAGCCATGCACATTCGCGGTCCAGTTCTGAGGCGATGTCGTCGAGACTACGGCCGGGCCAGGGCGGCAACGGTGCGTCGTGCAGCATTCGAACGGCGGCACCTGCTGCGGCCCACGCCGCTGAAGACGCGGTCGACGGTTCGCCGAGGCGACCGAGCGCGTTTCCCCGCAGTGCGGCGAGCGCGAGCACGGGCGGCTTGCGCCACAGAATCTGCGCCGTGGGGATTGGGGCTCGAAGCATTGCTTCGACCTCGACGTCGGTATTCGACTGATCGGCGTCGATCTTGAGGAACACCTCGCCGACCCGCAGAGTCGCGCGCTCGTTATGGGCGACGACGACCTCGACTTCTGTCACGTCGACAATTGTGACTGAGATGGGCTCTGGCGTCGGGGGGGTTATCGTGCGCATGCGATCGTGATCGGTTGTTCGAGCTCACTCGTTCGGGTCCGAGCGGGGTGGGATCGTTGCTGCCACCTGAGACGAGGTGACGCAGAACGGGTGCCCGGCGGGATCGAAGAAGACCCGAAACCGCTGACCACCCGGTTGGTGAGAAGCGAGTTCTGCACCGAGATCACACAGCTGCTGTTCAGCTTCAGGAAGGTTGTCGACACTGAAGTCGAGGTGAAGTCGACGAGGCGCGTCCGGGTTGGGCCACCGGTCTGGCACATGATTGTCAACGCGTTGGAAATCAATGCGGACATCCTGCTCACTCGTGAGCACAACGAAATCCGGGTTACCTGAACGAAGTTGTCCACCAAGGAACTTCTGATAAAACTCCGCTAGTTCTCTGGGCTGCGGGCAGTCGACGGTCACGGCGAACAACTTTGCAGAAAGCGGCATGCGACAGTTCTATCAGGGCTCCGGCATCACGCCGCCAGTTCTGTGCTCTGACCGGGGGCGTGTGGGAAGCGAGGGGGAAGGTGGCGTAATGACAGTGTCCGAGGTATTCGAGCCGGTCAGCACCGAGCGGTTGGTGCTCCGCGGCTACTGCGCGGATGACGTGGACGATCTGCTGCGTTATTACAGCCGTCATGAGGTGTGTCGTTTTCTGTTTGACGATCCGTGGACAATCGACCATGCGCGGAAGGTAGTGCAGCGGAGGGTTTTGTGCCGAAGCCTCGGCGACGGTCATCTGGCGCTTGTCGTCGAATACGAGGGCCGGGTGGTGGGCAATGTGGGGGCATGGTTGATCGAAGGGACCGAACACTCTGCGGAACTCGGGTGGGTGTTTTCCCCGGAGGTTGCGGGGAAGGGGTTCACGACGGAAGCGGTGACCGCGTTGCGCGATCTCGTGTTCGCAGCACCGTCGCTGCATCGGGTGAGGGCGCAGATGGATGCGCGAAACGATGCTTCTGCTCGGCTCGCACGTCGTGTGGGAATGCGACGGGAGGCCCATTTCCGGGAAGATATGTGGGTCAAGGGCGAGTGGACGGACACGGTGGTATTCGCTGTGCTTGCTGACGAGTGGTCGCCGACATCGTGCTGAGAAGTGAGCGATCGGAGATGGTGGTTTTCAGAAATGGGTGGACCTTGAGATCGGTTGTTGGTGCGGTTGTTTCGCTCGCCGCCACAGTCTCGATATGCGCCTGCAACGCAATGGCGCCCGAAACAGTCACGAGTTCGGGCCCTCGGTCCGCGTCGCCCACCAGCATTGTGCGGGCCTTTCTCGAATCGTTGAATGCGCATGACGTGGAGGCGGCGAAGCGTTTGCTGAGTCCTGAGTTCGAGCAGCGGTTCGAGAGCACTGCGGATAGTTGGTTCACCAACATCGTCAGCATCACGAACATCGAGGTCGGGGATCCATTGCCTCAGGTCCCCGAGGGTAACGGGATGTCCGGGTACCAGCAGGGCGTTCAAGTCTTGACTCATTTCGACTTGGAACAGCGGACTGTCGCGTCGATGCACAATGGCGCTACTTCGTGGGGGTACATGCTCGCCCGCGAGTCTGACGGTGACCCTTGGCTCATTGTCAGTCAGGGAATGGGGTAGCGCCCGAAATCAACCGATCCATCTGTCACGGATGTGCCGCCGAAACGCCGATCGAGGACTTCACCCGGATCCTGAACCCGCGGCAATCGGCCGGATGATGTGAGTGCTGGGAGAGCGCCGTGGGGTAGACCGTCGGTTCGTTTCGTCGAGTTCTCAGGGACCGCCTTGGAGCGTGTACGGGACGAACATCCCGTTCGCCCCTTGCGCAAGGACGGTGACGGGTTGGCTGGTGGTGACGGGCCGTCCCGGCCGAATTGCGGCATACAGGTCGATGTTCTCGTCGTCGATGTGGTCGACTTTCGAGTAGTCGTATCCACTCGCAGATCGTGGCATGTCGGCGACGGGGTCGCCGTTGCGGTTGTAGTGCCGGTGACGGTAGGTGAGACTGATCGGGAATTCGTCAGCGGGTGTCCGGTGACACGCGTAGTAGAGACCGCCGTAGATGGACACCACGACGAGTGTTCCGGCGATCACAAGCATGACGAACGCTGCGACGGCGTTCGCCGGCCACAGCCGGCTCCCTTTGCGCATGCACGAAGTATGGCGAACAGTAGACACTTCCGTCTGGCGGGTTTTCGATTTCGGACTACAGACCCCGTGGTGTGTTGTCTCGGGATAAGGAAACGACGGCATCATCTGTGAGCCAGGATGTACCGGATCAGGATTGCGAAGAGGGATGCCAGCGAGCAGTAGGCGAGGAAGCCTCCCATATCAACCCAGGTGCGTTCACCGAAGGGGCCTGGGCTACCAGCGACACCTGGACTTCACGACTGCTGCGTCGGGCGAGGTGGATCCACCACACAGCAACATTGCCCACGCCCCATCCCCACAGTAGCCACATGAGCACCCTGTTGGCTTTGTCGACTGACGTTCGGTCCTCACTGCGTGGGCGCATGATTGAGTGTCCATCGTCGGCCGGAATACAGCACCTTTCGAATACTGCACATGCCCCCAGCAACCCGCCAGGTCGTCATTGAGTCTGTGCAACAGCACTATTGAGGCAGTGACGCCCATGCAGAGGCTGTTGTTTCCCCGGAGTCCCACGCTATTGCGAGCTATGCGCCACCGCGCAGGAACTGTCGGTTCAATGAACTGCCGTACTTGTGGACCAGATGCCGCTAGCGCACTCACCCTGTCCCAGATGGGTGGCTTCGGCCTGGGCGAACTCGCGGTCACCGCGCCAACTTGGCGGTGGGGGACGTTCAGTTGTCGTGCTGTTTGCCTAGCTCTGCGGCTCTGTCGTGAGCGGCTTCGATCGCCGCGAGCACGGCGGTGTGAACGCCGCGACTATCCAGTTCACGGATCGCGCTGATCGTCGTCCCTCCGGGCGAAGTGACCGCCTCGCGCAGACTCCTCGGATTGTCGTCTGACTCGTCGAGCATCTTTGCCGATCCTACGGCCGACTGAATGATCAGCTTTTCGGCGATCGCTCGCGGCAGACCGAGTCGGATACCGGCGTCGACCATCGCTTCGACGAGGTAGAAGAAGTACGCAGGCCCCGACCCGGACAGCGCTGTGACGGCGTCCAACTGAGGCTCGGCCAGTTCGATGACCTCCCCGACATGCTCGAACATGGCCTTGACGGTGGCCACATGTTCGGCGGTGGCGTACCGGCCGGCGGCGAGAACACTCATCGCCTCGCCCACCACCATTGGGGTGTTCGGCATGGCCCGCACGACCGGAACGTCGCCGAGGCGACGTTCGAACAGTGCCGTCGGCAGACCGGCGCACACGGTCACCAGCAGCTTGTGGGCTGTCATTCCGATGCTCAGCTCTTCGAGCGTCACGTCGATGTCCTGCGGTTTCACAGCTACGACCAGCACGTCCGCCTGCTCGACGGCCTCCCAAGTCTCGACAACTTTCACGCCGTACTTGGTGGTCAGCTGTTGCGCGCGGTCGGCCCGACGCGTGGTGAACAGGAGATCTTCGGGCTTGTGCCCACCGTGCAGCAGGCCCGACATGAGGGCTTCGCCGATCATTCCTGCACCCAGTACCGAGATCACCATGGCGCCGAGCTTAGCGTTTTGCCGACGGTGAGTTGGGGGGGTTGTGCCGGCTTTGTGTAACGGCTTTGAATGTCCTGGATTCTCAACAGAACAAGCTATTCGATTGGTGTGGAATCGATTTCATGGCTTGTGCGCGCTGAGGCTCTTGTTGGCATTGAACTACGTTGGGGTAGTCGATGTTCGATGTCGGGTGCCGGATCAGACGTTTCGATGAATTCGATTGGTGAGAAGCATGTGTCGGAATTCAGAGGAGCGAGGCGCTCACCAAGCTGTCCTGTGAGTGGCTGTGGATGATCGTGCAACAGATTTGGTCTGGCTGAGACCGTAGACCGGCGAGACTGGTCAGGAAGTCGGCGGTATCTGGCTGACCAGTGATTCGTACAATCGCTCTATTGCTCTTAGGACTTCGGCCGGTTCGATGTATTGGTTCTTCTCACGCAGCGCGTATTCCAGTTCTTCGCCATCGCGAACGCTTTCAGGCACCAGCACGTGCCATTTGTACCCCCGGGGTTGCAACCGGACTCCGGCCTCCGCGAGGTAGGAGTTGACGTCGTCGTTGACCATCCGCAGGTCTTCTTCGGTGTATGGCTCGAACCAGACTTCCTCGGGTTCCCTGCTCGGGTCACCGCGAGTAACCCGTACGGGCGGGTGCGCGGATGCCGGATGCGGTGTCCTGTAGCACCTGCTTGGCCCCGCAACCCACGCGGTCAGCGCTCCGTGTCCATTCGAAATGACGCTGACGTAGCGACCCACAGGCAGGGCACTGGGCACCTGACCGTCGACCTCGGACAATGGATACTCGCTCCAGTACTGCGCCATGTCGTCCATTATCGTGCGCGAGCTGTGATTTCGGCATTAAGGGAGCAGACGCAGCAAGGTGCAACGGATGCAATTGTTCTCTGCCAGAGTTGAATTCCCTAAGGAAATGCCGTTCACGTTGCATAGTAGTTTTCGTCGATGGATTCCGTCTCCTTGGTCCGCGTAACCGAAGCACTGAACGCTGCATGGGGACCCGATACGTGCGCTCCAGAAGACATCGGGGATTGGTCGGAGGAGAATCCCGCGCGCGGGCAATGTGCGACTACTGCGGTGGTGGTGCACGACTATTTCGGTGGTGACCTGGTTCGCGGCGAGGTGCACGTTCGAGATGAACGAGTGGACTTTCACTGGCGGAACCGGTTACCAGACGGGTCGGAGATTGATCTCACGCGTGAACAATTTTCGGTGCAGGAGAGCGTGATCGGTGGTGTCTATGTTCCGCGTCCGACGGGTTGGACGCGGCTCGATTATGAATACTCACTCCTCTCAGGCCGAGTCGCCGAACACTTGAAGCGCTCACCCACAACATTTTTGGCGTCACAGGGTTGAACCTCACTGCACCAGATCGTCCGCGCGATGTCCTTGTGGATCGGCGATGGCGGTGCGCTTGGTTGGTCATGCCTCTTCGTGCGCATTCGAGCCCGAAGACACCCATCAATCGTGCACCGTGCCACATCAATGCCCTCACTACGCATTTCCAGCCACACCTTGTGTGCACCGTAGACCGAATAATTCTCGGTATGCACACGGCTGACCTCGGCTTGAAGTTCTTCGTCGCGCACAGTCCGCTGGCCCCTCGACTGCAGGAGCGGCACCCGAAGATAGTCGAACCGGCATACCGACACCTCCGGATCGCGCAGAATGGTAGTCGGCGTACACGCGGATGAACCCGGGGAGCGGTGCAATGATCCGACGACGGCTCGGCCAAGCATTAATGGTGATCGCGCTCGCCTCCGCGGCCGTTTCGACCGCGCCCGTCCACGCGCAGGAACCGTCGCCAATCACGACGCCGGGCACAGTGACCGCGGCAACTTCCCTGCCGCACTCCTTCTGGATTCCCGGCGCCGCCAACGCATCAAAGCTCACGTACTGGTCCACAGGACCGCTGAACCGGCCCGCGTTGAGTACGGGCGCGCTCTTCCTGCCCCCCGGCGACCCACCCGAAGGCGGCTGGCCGGTCATCTCGTGGGCTCACGGCACTGTAGGTATTTCCGACCAGTGCGCTCCCACCGTGACCGGGACCGTTGGCAGTCCGTACCTCACGAACTGGCTCTCGCAGGGCTACGCGATCGTCGCGACCGACTACGTGGGGCTCGGCACGCCGGGAATCCACGCGTACCTGGACGGACCGTCGGCGGCGCACAGCGTGATCGACATGGTGCGTGCCGCGCGTGCGGTCGAACCGTCGCTCTCACCGCGGTGGTTGGCACTCGGACAGTCTCAGGGCGGGCAGGCCGCTATGGTCACGGCAGCGATCGCCACACGGTACGCACCCGAATTGGACTACCGGGGCGCGGTCGCGACCGGGGCGCCGTCCAATCTGGAGAACCTTGCACCACTCGTGGGGCCGGACTTTCCCCGCTTGCCACTGACCGGCAGCACCGTGTTCGTCTCGTACCTCTTGGCAGGACTCCGGGCGGCGCGACCCGATCTCGACATCGATCGCTACCTGACACCACGCGGCACGGATGCCCTGGCCCGAGCCGAAACCGACTGCTACCAGGACATGGCATCGGGCCTCGGCGACGTCACGATCGGCGATCTGGTGAACCGGCCCCTCGACGATCCCGCGGTGCTGGCTGCTGCTCGCGGCATGCTGGAGATCCCGACGACCGGGTACGACCGGCCAGTGTTCCTCGGACAGGGGCTGACGGACGAGATGGTGCCGGCACCGCTGGCTTTGAAACTCGCTGCCGAACTCGCCGCCAACCGCCAGCCAGTTACATTCCGCACATATCCGAACGGTCATATCGAGACAATGCGGGCAGCGCTCCCCGAAAGCCTCTCCTTCGTCCGGAATCTCTTCCAGCCGTAGGTGAATCATGTGTTTCGTGAGAGCCTGTCCGACCCACTTTTCATCTTCTCAGCACCGTCAGGAGTGCGCGGCTGACCGAGGATCTGCCGAAGCCGAGCGTTGCAGCTATGGCGTCGAGGCTCTTGCCCCCGCCGCAGGTTGGACCGTCACCGAACATCGGGAGCGAGGCGCGTCAATAACCATAGACGTCAACATCGCATGTCCTGGGTGGACCGCGGATCTAGACACGTACAGCGTCTAGGCGATCGACTTCGACGTTTCGGATCGCTTGGGGCCACAGTGCGATGCGACCAGGCGAACCGACTTTGGCCGTTCTGCTGAAATATTCTTCCTGGCAACAAAATTCGACTGAAGCTGGTCAGGAGATGACCTCGATCGCTAGTCCTCGTCCTCGTACTCCGGTTCGGGCTCATCCGCCCATGCCTGATATCCCGGACTCTTCAGATGCAGGTGGATCGCACTGACACCCCGGTTCAGTGTGATGACCGCTTTCGGCAGATCCCACCGGATAGTTGCCTCAGGTTCGGCGCTCGTGGCTGTCCCCAGGAGTGCAGTTAGTGCCACATCGAGGTTCGTGAATCCTTCGACCAGCAACGGACGCACCACGGTCATGGGCGTAGCTTCATCTGCCACGTCCGTGACTAAGATCGAGATCGAATCCATTCTGTGTTGCCGCCCGAACATGTTCGCCGTCGGCCGGCTGACATGAAAGTTCGTCCGAATCGAGCCGCCAGCATGCCTGAGTTCGACGAGCTCCCATCCAGCCTGTGCGCAGAATGGTTCCAGGTCGTCGACGGCCCAGGTCCAGTCGAATTCTGCGGCGAGGCGGGCGATCCGGATGGCGCCCTCGATGTCGACGTGCATGCGTGGATGCTATCTGCGAGTGTCAACATGACCTGGACC
The DNA here is from genome assembly GCF_044908235.1 of Rhodococcus sp. 27YEA6. Lineage (NCBI taxonomy): Bacteria > Bacillati > Actinomycetota > Actinomycetes > Mycobacteriales > Nocardiaceae > Rhodococcus > Rhodococcus sp. 27YEA6. Next base: position 136,421 of record NZ_JBIYCY010000016.1, read on the forward strand.
TGGAACGGACGCTCCTAGGAATTACACGCTGTCAGAGAACTCGGCCGCCGCGGAGGTAGACCTGCGCTGAACGCCGAGGTCAGAGATCCCGCGCCGAGTGTCGCAGCGGCGAGAACGCCAGTGTGCCTGCTGCGATGGCGAACACGATGGTGACGCCGATCAGGGTGGGGCGTTCGCCGATCGCGCCGACCAACAGGCCTGCTGTCACGGCACCGAGGGCGGCCATGGTGCGGTTGACGGAACGCCGGGCGGCATTCACGCGCCCGAGAAGCTCATCCGGAGTGAGCGCTTGCCAATAGCCCATCTCGTTCGCGTTCTCCGCGCCTGCTGCCAAGCCCTGCAGGCCAAGAGCTGCGAAGAGAAGGAGATGGCCAACAAGTGTGTCGGTCGCGAAGGTAACGAGAAGCCAGGTGAGGGGATACAGCGAGCGGGCGAGGATGACCGTTCGTCCTGGTCCGATTCGCGTGCCGATCGCATGTGCACTGGACGCTCCGAGGAGGCTTGCGACACCGAACGTCGTCAGAAGCAGGCCGTATGTGTAGGCGCTGAACCCGAGTGAGCGGAGGGCGAAGAGAGACAGCACAGTCAACGCGGCTCCGTTGGCGAGGAACCACACGTGTGTCGATATTGCGAGCGGGTTGAGAGTGCGGTGGCGGTAGGTGAATCTCAGACCCTCACGCACTTCGTTCATCAGGTTGCGGGAGCGAGAAGCGGGTCGAGGCTCGTCTACGTCGAGACCGTAATTTAGTGCGGCATCAGCGAGATAGCTGATTGCGTCGACGGCAATCACCACGGGAGCGCCGAGCAGGCCTACGAGTGTGCCTCCGACCGTTGGCCCCAATGTCGTTGCCGCTGCGTCGGCTTGGTCGAGTCGAGCGTTTGCTTTCACCAGTTGACTGCGTGGAACCAGCCGGGGCAACAAGGACTGCATCGCAGCGAAGCCGAACACCGAGAAGGAGCCGAACAACAGCAACACGATGACCAGAACCCAGACGTGCAGAAGCCCGGCGAGCCACAGAAGCGGGACGGCACCGAGCACAACTGCCCGACCGACGCTGGCCCACACGAGAATTGGCTTGCGCCGCCACCGATCGACGTAGACCCCCGCGACCAACCCGAGCACCGCATACGGGATCAACTGAGCCGCGTTCACCACACCCACTTCGAACGGCGTCGCGTCCAAAAGCTGCACTACCAAAATGGGCATCGCCACCGCTGTCACCGACGAGCCGGCCGAACTGATCACCGCGGCCGTGAGGAAGCGTCGAAATGATGATCGGTGACCTGCCGGCGAAATGTCACTCATCGCTTCTACTCACGATGCCGCCACATGTCCGACTCCGCAGGTCCGTCCCATGAAGGGAACTGTAGTCGAGCACGCCCGATATGGTGCTGAGCCCGGGACGGTTGTTTGGCATTGCGAAGTTGACAGAAGTACTCGACATGGCGACAGGGGGGCGACTCTACCGATTCGAGGGAAGGCATCACCATGATCGAAACAGGCTCTCCCACAAGCATTTTCTTGATACCCCGCACTGAAGAACGCGACGGGTACGAGAATGAGTGCTTCACCCATTACGTCCAAGGCATGTTCCACCGCTGGATGTCAGGGCGCCACAGGATCTTCGGTCTTTTTCTCGCACGCCAAGCCGTCGCCAGCGGCACCGTCGAATGCGCATTGGCTGTCGGCTTCGAGCAGATGAAACCCGGCGCACTCAAGCGGGTCTGGGACGACCGCCCAGCGCCGATGTTCCGTTTCGACGATCTGATGACCGAGATCCAAGGCGTCCACGACGCGCCGCGCACAGCCCAGATGTTCTATCGGAACCATGTCGACAATGCGGTGGCAAGACCGTCCTCGGTGCCTGGTGGGCAGATCTGGTCGGCTGCGGCAAGCACGGAAGCGGGTGCGTGACCCATGGCCACGCCGTGAGCTGCCCAGTCCAGCATTTCCAGATCGTTGATGCCGTCACCGACGGCTAGGGTCCGTGTTGCGGCGACGCCCAGCTCGATGCGCAGCCTTTCCAGCATCGCAGCCTTGCTTACGCCGGCTGCGGTCAAGTCGGCCAGTGGTTCGTCTTCGTAGCACAGGCTTCGAATGCCGGGGAGGTCGAGAGTAGACAAGATTTCGGTCAGCTCCTGCCCACTGCGTCCAGGCCAGTGGATCGCTAGTCGGGTGGTCGGCGTGGTCGCAAGTTCGTCGATATCGACCAGCTCGACCTCGCCGTGGTGCATATCCGCGTCGTCGACAGGGCCGGTTGCTCTGACCCCGATGCCCGGGTTCTCGGCTACGAAGATCGCGCCGGGTAGTTGTTCGCGTAGTGCCGCGATGGGAGTGCGTAAATCGAAGACCACTTGCTCCGCGATTTTCCCGGTTGCGGCATCGATCAGCACGGCCCCGTTGGAACAGATCGCGAACCCCGTCATGATGTCGAGCTCGAGTAGGAACGGTCGTGTGGCGGGGGCGAGTCTGCCGGTGCACAGCACGACGTGGGCTCCGGATCGAACAGCTGCCCGCACAGCCGATCTCACTGCGATGCTGATCGTTTCGTGCGCGAGCGGATTCGTGTCCTCCGCGACGTGCAGGGTGCCGTCAATGTCGAGGGCAATCATCATCGGGTGGCCGGATTCGAAAACCAAGGGTCATCCTTCGATAGTGTCAACTCGACAAAATTCATCGGTAGACCGTGTGTAGGTCGGTTCGGGTGCAACATACTCGAATCGGTATTCGTCGCCCAAACAGAAGCGGTGTCCGCCACGTTATCGGCACCGTCCACACACTCGGCGGGCGCGGCATCGCATTCCGCTCCCTCACAGAAGGATTCGACACCACCGAGGACGGACGGTGGTTCCTGAGCTGCAGTCACCGGATCACGCGAGGCCGCCCGAGGCCATGAAATTCCCGAATCAGAATTGTCAGACCTGTTTAATGAACTCCCCACAAGGTGAGACGGGTTTCTCGGACACGCTGTCGATTCGACAACTGTTGAAATCGATTTCGCTCCGGAACCGTTTTCTGTCGGCGGACGAGGGTTAGCTGGTGGTCTGCACTCATTTCTCAGTCACATACGGGAACATGTCTCATCCTCTGGTGCCTCAGAAACAGCCTTGGTCTCAACAGTTCACGGCCGATTCTGAGACTGACAGCGAAAGCCGAGACCGCAGTCGGCGAACCAAAGAGGGCTTTCCACTCCGGTTGAAGGGTCCCTGGCTGGTATGCCTCGTATGGCCCGCGAGATGGCCTGCAACAAGACGGTTTCCGGCGGATTGAGCCGCTACTGTGCAAAGAGTCGGAAACGGTCGTCGCGAATGGCCGCTGCCACTTGTTGGGCACTCTGTTCTTCCTCGTCGCCCGACGTGTCCAGTACATGATCATCGAGCTCGCCGAGGTCGGAGAACTGATCCCACATCGAGAGGATTGGCCCCTCGTCGATCAAGGCGCTTGGCGCGGTTCGGGCTTGGGCTCGCTTCAGCGTGATGTCGCGCTGCGGCCGGAGCACGATGTAGTGGACCGCCAAGTTCGGGTGCTGTGTCGCGTGTGTTCGGAAGTGGGGGAGCATCCACGGCCCGATGATTCCGTCGATCACCGTGGTGAAGTCGCCGCGAGCATAGGTATAGGCGGCGCCGGCGATCACATCCATGACAGTCTGGTTCTGCGCATCGGACGTGGGCTCGTACGGAGGTATCGCGCCCGAAACGATGCAGTGCCAGAAGTCGTCTGTGTGCAGATGAACGCCTTTGCTGTAACCGCGGGCAAGTTTCGCGGCGAGGGTCGACTTCCCTGCCCCTGGTGGGCCGGTCAGAATGATCACTTGTGCGCTCACGCACCACAACCTATCCCTATCTCGACGGCTGAAGCACCCGATTTTCCCGGCCTAGGTCCAGTATTCTCGCCGAACGTCGCGGCGATGTCGTGCGAAGCGTCGCCGCCGTCGTGCTCGCGGTTTGGCCGCGAACATTTCGGTCCCGAAATCGCACTCCGAGTTGGCCCGCTGGCAATTCGCCGCCCTGCACCCGGATCGTGCGTTCTCGTGCGGGTAGTGCAAGCAGGGTGGGGCGGAGGTTTCGTGGTTGTCGACGCCGTCGAAGTCTCCTATGGCATCTCAGATGGAGATACGTCCAACCCTGGGTCAGCTTCGCCGGAAAGTCGAGTATGGTCCGGTCATGGGCCGACTCACAGAACTACTCAAGTCCGTAAAATCACTCGGATCACGCAAAGACACCGCCGCCAAGCAGGAAAAACGCGCACTGGATCGGTGGGAAAACGAAGGCGGCCCTGTCGCAGAGGATCCACGACAACGCTGACCCCGGACGAGTGCCAGCGCGCCTGGACCGATCAACCCAGCCAGAATTGGCCGCAACTACCTGATCGGCGCCGGCAGTGCAGACCTCGACGCACACGGAAGTACAACAGACGTTTTCGATGGCTGAGTTCGGTTGCACTACGTCGGGGGCAGTGACGAATCCCCGTGGTGACCGGTGGCTATGACGACCACCTGAACAACAGCGTCTTCAGGCATCTCGGGGTAGTAGTTGACCCGGAGTTGTCTTGCGAAATTCGTCATGCCGGTGCCGGGTGGCTGGCGGGCTGCTAGCGGCGACAGATGAGCGAGATCGTACGTTTCTACAGCGGTGACCTGTCCTGAAAGGGGGCGGGCGGTCGGGTGATTTATCGAAGATGAAAATTGCCGGCCCTTCGTGAATGTCTTCGCGCCAGCGGACGGTGGAAACTTTCGCGCCAGAAACCACTGCCGTGTAATGCTTCTGATGAAAGTGCACGGTTTGAGCAGGAGCGCAGGTCGTCATGTTCGCATTGTCCACTAAGCACGGCCAGCACCAAGGCGGTCCTACCCTCGATGGCGGCGGCCGAAAGCGTGGCCTTCGCGCGGGGTGACCGAATCCGACTTCATCACGGTTGCAGGGTTGATCCTGGCCGCGGTGACGATTGCCAGAGTCCGGCGCGGCCGGCGATCGAGTATCGAATCCTGAGCTGGTACCTCGTTCGTCAGATGTAGTACTGCAGATGGATGTGCAGTCGAGTACCTGCTGATTGACTCTCTCCCGGAAGGGAGTCGTCAATGAGCACGTCCGTCAACCGAAGCCGCTGGTCGATCGTTGCGTTGTCATGCGCCGGAGCGGCATTGGTGGCCGCGTTCGTTTTGGGCCCGGCCGCGTTGTTACGCGGACGCTATCCGCAGTTCCAAGATCAATCCGTCATTAGTGTGCTGCTCGGCCGCGGCTTGGTCGACTACTGGGGTAGCGGAGTCCGCACCTATCCTCGAGGCTTGGCGGAGATGGTGGACTACTGGTTCGAGTGGCACGCGATCAAGATCGTCATCTCGGTGCTGCTGACCGCGGTTCTGGGTCTGCTCGCGGCGACTCTGTGGCGGCGATCTCTGACGGCCGGCGTAGGTTGCGTGGTCGCGGCGGCCACTACGACTGTGCTGTCATTGGTTTCGGTGTTTGTGGCTGTGCTCAACATCCAGTCGACGGTCGCACCCGTAGTCGCGCTGCTTCCGATGCTCTCCGCTGACAACGCGGACGGGCCGACAGCGCAGTCTCTGATCGACAACGGTGTGCAGAGCGGAGACTCCGGGCCGCCACTGCTCGAGTTGCTCACACAGGTTGAGCACTACAACTGGGCGGCGATTGTCGCTACCGCCGTGGTGATCGCTGTAGTCGCAACCGGAACCCGCATCGCCTTCCGACGCTACAGGTCGTCGGACACGATCAACGGTGCCCACTGTCGGATGTTCGTCGCCCTCGGATCGCTCGGTGCTGTGATGACCATTGCGATGGCGCTGCTGTTCGTTGCGGCCGTTGTTGCCGTCGTCGATCCAGGAGAAGCTCTGCTCGGCGTGGTCGGGCTGTGACTCTATTGCCGGACCAAGATGAAGGGCGACGGCGTATCCATGACCGAATCGCGGAAGTGCTGAACGTCGCTCGCAGTACGTTGTGCCGAAACCTGTAGTAGCAAAAGTGAATTCGCTATGTCATTGGAAATGTTGCGTCTTCGCCGGCACTGATGTCGCCGGTTCGGCCTCGATGGATGTGCTTCCTACAATTCGATGGGGCGATTCGGGTGTGGGCCTGTGGTTGGCGCGCTGATATCTGTGCGCCATTGCCTCGACCGCGGTGAGTGGGTAACGCAGCTGTCTGTCGAAGTGGGAGAGGGGCAGCTGCGTCGCGGGTTGCAGATCGTCAAGCCGCGGCTCTCGACGGCTCGTTGCGGTAAC
>NZ_JBIYCY010000017.1:0-114956 GCF_044908235.1 Rhodococcus sp. 27YEA6
GACGAAAGCATTCATTGTGGGGCCTCCTCGATCGAGCCGACAACCGACATGATCAGCCTGACACTGGATGCGTCAGATCACCCACATATCATGATGCATGCTTGAGGATGGTGTTCGCCCGCCGCAGCTCGCGGTTCTCCCGTTCAAACTGTGCAATCCGGTCACCATCACTGGTCGTGGTGCCCGGACGGACGCCGCAATCGACCTCGGTGCGTGTGACCCAGGGTCCGGAGCGCTTCGGGGTGCACATCGAGCTGACCTGCGATCCGCTTGAGCACTCGCGGTCGCGTCGCCGGATCCTGGCGGGCGTCGACCACCATCCTCGTTTCTCGTTCCTTCAGCTCAGCGAGGAACGTGTGTCGCTGTACTTCCGTGGTGCTGCCATGCTCTCCGTCCTTCACAGGTTCGAGAGCCTCCGACAGACCACGACAACCGAAGCAGTCGAGCCTCGTCTCGTCCCCGGCACGAGACGAGATCATTGATCTTCGATGCCGCCTGGCGTTCGTCGATCACGGGCGGTGACGCCGGTGTGACATCGAACGACGGTTCCCATACGTCGAGTGGGTCGTTGTCGGCGTCGATGATGAGCAGTGGAGATGTCCGAGTGCAGAGTCAGTCGGTGCCGAGGATAGGGGCTTCATCGGATTCCAGTTTCACGGGAGCCCCTGCGCGTGACGTGGCGGTCGCTCCGCAGTTCTCGGCGTGGGCGAGCCGTAGCGGGCGCGCAGCTCGGTCTTGGCGACCTTCGCCAGTCCGGTTCTGGGTAACGACTCGACGATTTCGAGCCGTTCGGGCATCTTCTGCTTCATCAGTTGCGCCTCGGTCAGATAGGTGACGATCGAGGCGAGATCGGGCGCATGGGTTCCGGGTGGAGGCGCTACCACGGCGCACACCAGCTCACCACGTTCGGTGTCGGGCACGCCGATCACCGCCACTTCGGCGATGGCCGGGTGGCCGGTGAGCAGTTCCTCGATCTCCTGGGGAGAGATGTTCCCGCCCTTGCGAATGATGACGTCCTTGGCACGCCCGACAACCTCGATCTGACCGCCCGGATGCATCCGGGCCAAGTCGCCGGTGAGGAAACAACCATCGCTGGTGAAGGCCTTCTTGGTCTCATCGGGATCTGTATAGCCGCGACAGACGCCGCGTCCGGACACCTGGACCTCACCGACATCACCCTCAGGGACCGGCCGCCCATCATCACCCACAATACGGATCTCATTGCCGGGGATGGGATGTCCATCGGTCGCCGCCAGGACTTCCGGCGGATCGTGTGGATCGGCCACCGCCACCATCGGGGCCTCGCTCATGCCGTAGTCATGAGCTACCGTCACCCCCAACACCTCTCGAACTCGATGGAACAGTTCCGGCGGACACGGCGCCCCGCCGCCCTTGAGAAGGCGCAGGCTCGGCACCAACGGTTTCGGTGCCACAGCGGCCCCCATCGCAGCGAATGCCTGATAGAACGGTGGCGCACCACCGGTTATGGTCACCCCCAGCCGACCGTACAGTTCCACCGCTTGCTGGGGGACAAACGCTTCCATCAACACCATCGGCGTTCCCGAGCAGATGGCGGCAATGAAGAATTCGATTCCGCCGACATGTGCGACCGGGGACGCCATCGCAGCCACATCATCACCGTTCTCGCCGACGTGACCCGTCCCGGCAAACCCGCGGGCAGTCGTCAACAACGTGTCGTCGGTGTGCCGGGCGCCTTTGGGGAGACCGGTGGAACCGGATGTGAAGTACACCCACGCCACCTCGTCCGGATCCTGTGGTGCCCGCAATTCCGGATCCGGCTCGGCGTCAGGAGATTCCGCCCCGATCTCGATGACCGTAGGAGCCGGCACATCACCAAGATCCAACCGGCCGGCCATCGCAGCGTAGTCGAAGTCGTTCCACGTTCCCGGTATCAGCAAGAAATCCGCGTTCACCGCCCGCACTGCAGCAGAGACCTCCCGTTCTCTGCAGAGCGAAATGATCGGTGCCTGCTGCGCGGCCAATCGGCGCAGCGCGAACATCACCAGTACGGTGCTCATCCGAGTGGGTAGTTGCCAGGCCACACTTGCTCCCCGACCGATACCTTTCGCAGCAAGCCCGGCAACCACCCGATCAACCGAAGTGTCGAACTGCGCCCACGTCAACGAACGGTCGTGTTCATCCATGAACGCGACAGCATCCGGTGTGGTCTCGGCTCGGCGATCGAGATTGCCCGTGATCGTCGGCTCGTTCAACAACCAAGGCCACAGCGGTGTAACCACGAAGACTCCCTCTTACGAAGTGGTGCAGCGGAATTACCGGGCCCGAATTGTCAGATCGAGCGCCGGGAGAGGTCCTGGTAGCCGTGAACTGTGGGGTTCCGGCGACCTGGTGAACAGGTTTCGGTGTTCAGTTCCTGTTCGGCTGAAACTTGGCACCGTCCCAGTAGTCGCGGTTCGACGAGATCTTGCCATCGACCAACGTGCCGACGGACGACCCGCGCAGACCGTGGGGTTGCATGATCCACTCGGCCGCGAAGGCTGTCGGGGTGCTGTGACCGCTCACGACCTCGTAGCTCACGTCGGGACGGCCTTGTTGGAGATACGGACGAAGTTCGCCACCTGATGGCGGCCACGGGAGATGTGCCCGGCGCTCACGTCTTCGTAGACGCAATCCTCGGTGACATAGCTGGCAACCCTGTCAGGGTCCTCGGCGTTCCACGCCGCAAAGTAGTCCAAAATCCATTGCTCGATCATGCTGTTCCTCCGTCAGATCAGGTAGATGCAAAGACTGTCAGAAATCAGTGACGCAGCCAAGGTGTGTGAACCGTATCTGGCCTCTTGTCGCTCAGATTCTGACCGAAACATCTGCGGAAAGACAGCAATTTGCTCGAAATTGGCAGCCTGGAGTTGCCAGGGAAAGAGGCCATCACTGTCAGAGTATGGTCGAATCCAATGCTTGCAGGTGATCACGAACGCGTTGAGTACCGGCGTTCACCCCGGTGATGTGGGATGTCCAGACTCGGCCGATGCTGCCACTGCCGTTGACTCGTCGTGTACTCACGCAAGACGACTGAGGGCGATCCGTATGGGTAGATTCGCGAGCTCGGCTGGAGAAGATCCTGAGTGGACAGTTCAAGGCGACTTCGCGGGCAGTGCGCATTTGCTTATGTCAGGTACTTCGGTTTCCATGCGTTCGGTGACTCCGGTGACTCCGGTGACTCCGGTGACTCCGGTGACTCCGGTGACTTCGGTGACTTCGGTGACGCTGATGGGTGTGCCTGTGGGGTCGCCGAGAAGGCCGCTCCGCAGCAGCCACTCGCGGCGCTCGTGCGTCTGCGTTGCACGCCCTGTCGTAGGGATTGGCTTGTGCTTGTAATTGCTACCGAGTCGTTCTAACGTTCTTGTCACCTGTTTTTTCCGAGGAGGACTGAATGTCGAAATCTGATCGGCTTGTGGTGTGTGCCAGTCACAGTCCAGGCAAGGACCGAGATGTCGACGAGGTGTACGGTTCGGAGTTCCGAGGTGCGTTGGCGCGTGCTCGTTCACGGGTTCTTGAATTCGACCCCGATTACATCGTGCTCTTCGGCGGTGATCATCGACGTGCGTTCCGCACGATAGTGCCGACGTTCGGCGTCGCGCAGTCGGCGGGAATCATGGCCGAAGCCGGGCATCCTGCCGCTGAGCTGAACGTTCCGAGAGCGAAGGCTCGCGCACTGGCGGAGCATCTGTTGGCGTCGGACATCGACATCACGATGTGCCGCGACATCGAACTCGACCACGCCTTTGCACAACCGTTGCGTGATCTGACCGGCGACGAAGGCAGATATCCGGTGATTCCGATCCCGATCAACTGCGCGACCGCACCTCTTCCACACGCACGGCGGGTTCTCGCACTCGGGGATGCCGTATCGAACTACCTCGACGGGACCGGTGATCGCGTGCTGGTGATCGGCACCGGTGGGCTCTCGCACTCGCCGCCCAGTCTCGAGGTCGACACCTATGACATCAGCGACGAGGAGCGGGCACGCATCATCGCCGAAGGTTCGGCAGCTGCGCGCAAGAAGATCAAGCCCGAGTGGGATCGGGCGTTCCTCGCTGCGCTCGCCGGCTGGGACCGGGCAGCGTTGACCGAACTCACCGATCGTGCTCACGCGGCCGCCGGAGCGGGTGCCAACGAAGTGCGTACCTGGCTCGCAGCAGGCGCTGCAGGCGGCGGGAAGCCGCTCGACGCCCTCGTTTACCAGCCGGTGGAGGAGTGGATCACCGGTATGGCTATCGCCGCATCGGTTTAGTGGGTCCGCGCGACGAATAGTGCGAAACCGCATACGGAATCACGGTAGATCTGACACTATGTTCACGTAGGGTGATATCCGCCCACGCTCGCGTCGCGACCTCCGGCCGCGGTTCTGCGTCGCTCGGCGGATATGTCGACCGAGCAGCCGAGGAGGCTCCCTCACGTGGATCGATCCGTGGATGTCGCGATCGTAGGTGCAGGCCCGTGTGGCGTGACACTCGCGAACCTGCTCGGTGCAGCAGGGGTACGAGCCGTTGTGCTGGACCGGGACGCGGACATCGTCGCGCATCCTCGTGCAGTCGCGATCGACGACGAATCCCTGCGCACGTTCCAGGCTGCAGGTGTGCTCGACGACGTGCTGCCGGATCTGATTCAGAACGCCCCGATTCGCTACTACAGCTCCAGCGGTCGGGTGCTGGCCCACGTGCGACCGGTAGGTCAGCCCTACGGGTGGCCGCGCCGGAGTCTGTTCTTTCAGCCAATGATGGAAGGTGCTCTGCGCCGTGGGTTGGACCGTTTCGAACATGTGGATCTGTTGACTTCCACCGAGGTGATCGATCTGACGCAGGATGCCGACGGTGTCGACGTGACGGCGAAGTCCGAGGGCGGTGAAGTGCGGGTGCGTGCACGGTACGTCGTCGGTGCCGACGGTGGCCGAAGCTTCGTGCGCGATGCCGTGGACGTGGCACTGCAGGGTGAGACCGCACCGTCGAAATGGTTGGTGGTCGACGTCGCCGACGACACTTGGGGCGCACTGTATTCGGCGGTGTACTGCGATGCGGACCGGCCGGCGATGACCATCCCCCTTCCATATGGTCACCGGCGATTCGAGTTCAAGCTCTTGCCCGACGAGAGCGAGGACGATGTCGTATCGGACGAGTCGGTGAACGCGCTCGTCGGCCGCTTCTACCGTGGTTCGCCGCTGCCGACCATCTCACGCCGACGCGTGTACTGGCATCACTCGCGAACGGCGGAGACGTTCGGCGTCGGCCGTGTGTTCCTCGCAGGCGACGCCGCTCACCTGCAGCCACCGTTCTTCGGTCAGGGAATGAACTCGGGCATCCGTGACGCGACGAATCTGGCGTGGAAGCTCGCCGCCGTGACTGATGGGCGTGCAGGGGCTGGAATACTCGGCACGTACGACGCCGAACGCCGTGGCAACGCAGAAACGATGGTCTCGTTCGCCACCCGCGTCGGCAGCTACTACCAGCCGCGCAACAGGGCCACCGAAATGGTGCGCGACGTCGTGTTCCGTAGTGTGCAACGCATCCCGGGCGCGCGGGAGTACATCCTGCAGATGAAGTACAAGCCGGTGCCGCGGTACCGTACGGGCATCGTCGTCGGGGGTGCGACGAACGACAGGAATTCACCGGTAGGACGGATGTTCGGGCAGCCGTCGGTGCAGACGGCAGACGGCGTGCGTGTGCGCCTCGACGATGCGATCGGCCATGGCTTCGCGGTACTCGGATTGACAGGCGATCCTGCACGACACATCCACGACGCCCACGCGGGACGCCTGAAGGTATTGGGCGCGAACCTGTTCCATGTAACACCCCCTCTCACCGGACGTCGGAGCGGTTTCGAGACTTCAACTCGGGGAGAGGCCGCCGAGACCTCGTCGATCGAACTCCGCGACGTCGACGGAGCCTTCCGTGACATGGTGCTCGCTCGCGGACTAGACGAGGTGGTGATCCTGCGTCCGGATCGCTACGTCGCGGCCGTGTGTCGACTGGTGGATCTCGACGCGGTGCTGGAGCGCTTGCTGCTCGCAATCGATATTCCCTCCTGACAGAGGACATCCCCCTGACAAAAGGACTTAGATGACCGTTACGCGTACACATGACGTGATCGTGCTCGGGACCGGCGCAGCCGGTCTGGTCGCTGCGATCGCGGCTTACGACGGCGGCGCAGACGTCGGAATCTACGAGAAGGCCGAGCACGTCGGGGGAACGGCGGCGTGGTCCGGGGGAATGGTGTGGATGCCCGACAATCCGCACATGCCTGCACTGGGAGTATCGGATTCGTCCGACGAAGCGCTGACCTACATCCGTTCTCTGACTCACGATCTCGTCGACGACACGGTGCTGGAATCGTTCGTCCACCACGGGCCCGAGGTGATCTCCTGGCTCGAGGAACACACACCTGTCCGGTTCAAGATCATCGAGAACTTCCCCGACTACCACCCGACGCATCCCGGTGCGAAGGTGAACGGTGGACGGACGTTGATGTGCCCGATGTTTCCGTTCGCCGATCTGGGGGCGTGGGCGGATCGAGTGTGGGTGGGACATCAGCTCCCCGTGAACATCTCGCTCGACGAGACGACATTCGGCGAAGGTGCATCGCAGGGTCCGTCGGCGGAGGATCTGGCTGTGCGCAAGGCGACCGATGCTCGCGGGACCGGTCAGGCGCTCGTGGGTGCGCTACTCAAGGGTTGTCTCGATCGCGGACTGTTTCCGTACACGAATTCGCCCGCACGATCGCTGATCGTCCGCGATGGAAGGGTGGTGGGTGTCCGATTCGATTCGGATGCAGGCGATTTGGATTCGGATAATGTCGAAGTTCATGCTCGTCGCGGCGTCGTTCTCGCCACCGGTGGCTTCGAGCAGAACAAGGAGATGGTCCGGTCGTTCCTGCGTGGCCCGCTCGAACGACCGGTATCGGTACCGACCAATACCGGTGACGGGCTGAAGATGGCGATGCGCATCGGAGCCGGGCTCGGCAACATGCGTGAGGCCTGGTGGGCGCCGACGATCGACGTCGACAGACCGGGTCTCGGCCGCGTTCCCTACCTGGTCAACGGTGAACGCTCTCGTCCGCACAGCATCATGGTCAACAGAGCGGGTCGCCGGTTCGCCAACGAGTCGGCCAACTACAACGCCTTCGGCGCTGCCTTTCACTACCTCGGCGTGTCTACCTACGACTACAGCAATCACCCGGCATGGCTGTTGTTCGACGACTACTACATGCAGAAGTTCGGTCTCGCAGGATATTTCCCGCCGGCCGCACTTCCCGACTGGATCCTCACCGCGGATTCGATCGACGTGCTCGCCAAGACCATCGACGTTCCGGTAGACGAGTTGGAAGCAACCGTGAGACGGTGGAACACTCACGCGGTCGACGGCAACGACCAGGACTTCGGTCGCGGCGAATCGACGCTCGACCAGTGGTGGGGTGACCGCGAGGTCGGGGCGGTCTCGGCAGCGAATGTCGCACCGCTCGACACCGCGCCGTACTACGCAGTCCAGGTGCGCAGCGGTGCACTCGGAACCAAGGGCGGTCCGCGCACGGACCCGAACGGACGCGTACTCGACGTCGATGGCGCCGAGATTCCCGGCCTTTACGCGGCGGGCAACGTCATGGCTTCGGCGATGGGGATGACGTACGGCGGTGCAGGTGGAACTCTCGGACCCGCTCTGGTCTTCGGTTGGCTGGCAGGTCGAGACGCCGCATCGAGGTAGACAACGAACAGGGCATGAAAAAGCCCGAATACGAACACCATTCGGTATCGTACTCGGGCTTTCTCGTCAGTCGACGTCGGTGACCGGAATCGATCCACCGGTGACTGCGGCCCCGGCGTCGGACAGGAGGAAGTCGATCACCCGCGCGATCTTGTCGGGCTTGGCCCACCCCTTGCGCGACGAGTCGGGCATCGCGGCGCGGTTGCCCGGAGTGTCGATCACAAATGGCAGCAACGCATTCACTCTGATGTGATCGTCGATGTATTCGAGCGCGAGCGTCTCCACGAGTGCAACGACCGCAGCCTTCGACGCGATGTACGACGCCGCACCGGCGAACGGCCGCCGCGTAGCCGCTGCGGACATGCAGATGACCGACCCTCCGCCGCCTCTGATCAGGTGTGGCAGCGCAGCTTGGGTGACGGTGTACGCCGTCCGCACGTTGAGGTTCAGTTGCGCGTCCAGTACGGCGGCCGGTTCTTCGTGCACGCGGTGCCCAGAGGTGAAACCACCGACGAGGTTCACCAGACCGAACAGTGGGGCGTCCGTTTCGGCCGACGCAACCTGAATCACGTCGTCGAGCGCTGTCTGTTCGGAGAGATCTGCCTGTACGAGGACCAGATTCGGATGCTCGGGGACTCGCTCGAGTTCTTCCTTCACGAGCCACGGGACGACGACTCGCCAGCCCCGATCGAGCAGGTGAGCAGTGACGGCGGAGCCGAGTCCGCCGGTGCCGCCGGTCACGAGCGCGGTCTGGTACGGCGCCGCAGTGTTCTCGCTCATCTACTTGCTCTGCCAGACGGGTACGCGCTTCTCCGCGAACGCTCGCGGACCTTCTTTGGCATCCTCGGAGTAGGCGATGGCAGGGAGTGCGTCGGTGGTCATGGCCCACCCCGGTTCCTCGGTGGGGCGTCGACCGTCTGCCGTCTGTTGCAATGCGATGCGCTTGTGTGCCTGTACGGCCAGCGGTGCGTTGCCGGCGATCTTCTCTGCCAGTTCCAATGCGGTGCTCAGCACGTCGGCGGCGGGGACGACGCGGTTTACGAGGTGGAACCCCAGTGCCTGCTGTGCGGTGATCGGGTCTCCGGTGAGGAGCAGTTCCATGGCCACGGTCGGCGGAAGTGTGGCAGCCAACCTGAAGGCGCCACCCGCGCCGGCGATGAGTCCGCGGGTGACCTCGGGGAGTCCGAAGGATGCGGAGTCGGCGGCAACGGCGAGGTCGCTGGCCAACACCAATTCGGTGCCACCACCGAGAGCGGGCCCGTTTACCGCGGCGATCGTCGGCTTGGAAATGGCATGGGAGACATAACCGGCCAAGCCCCACTTCTCCCGACCATCCGGGATGACGCTCTCACCGCGGGCGAGGGCTTTGAGGTCGGCTCCCGCGCAGAAGGCCTTGTCGCCGGCACCGGTGAGCACGACGACGCGTACGTCCGGGTCTTGCTCGGCGTCTTCGAGGGCGTCGCCGACGCGGATGCACATTTCAGCATTGACCGCGTTGCGGGCCTGCGGGCGATTGAGCGTGATGATCATGACGTGGCCGCGGCGCTCGATCAGGGCGGGCGCCTCGGCGGCAAGCGTGGTATCGGACATCGAATTCCTTTTCAGAGTCGGTTGCTTCGGTTCATTGCCAGAGCGATGCACTCACCGCGGCGAGGCGTGGCGGCGGCGACGGGGGAGGTGAAGGGGTTCGCGAGAAGAGTGGAACCGGTCCCGGCTGCACGACGTCGTCGAGGACGGTGAACGTGCCACGTGCGCGGAAGTGGGGGTCGTTCGGTGCTTCGCTGAAGCTCGAGACCGGAGTCACACACGCATCGATGTCGGCGAACACGGTAGTCCAGTGTGCCCGAGTCTCACTGACGAAGCGTTCCGCGATGGCGGTTCGCAATTCCGGCCACCGCTGCCGATCCTGTTGCGTGGGAAGCGCTGTCGGGTCGAGTTCGAGTGCCGCCAGGAGCCGGGCGTAGAAGACGGGCTCGAATGCACCCACGGCTATGTACTTTCCGTCGGCGGTGTCGTAGGTGTCCCAGAACGGGCAGCTGCCGTCGACGAGATTGCGCCCCCGCTCGTCCGACCAGCCGCCGAACGCTCGCATCGACCACGATTGTTGGGCGAGCAGTGCAGCACCGTCGGCCATCGCGACGTCGACCACCTGTCCGATTCCGGATGATTGTCGCTCCCACAGTGCTGCGAGAATGCCGGTAACCAGGAACATCGAACCCGCACCGAACCCGGCGACGAGGTTCAGCGGTGGCACCGGTCGCGAATCCGCTCGGCCCATGGCGTGCAGAATCCCGGTCGGGGCGAGGAAGTTGATGTCGTGCCCGGCCTTGTCGGCATACGGTCCGGTTTGTCCCCACCCGGTGACGCGAGCGTAAATTGCCGCCCGGTTCAGCGCGAGTATCGACTCGGGACCGAGTCCGAGACGCTCGGCGACCCCGGGACGAAAGCCTTCGATGACGACGTCCGCGCGCTCGGCGAACGAACGGACGGTGTCGATACCTGTCGCAGACTTCAGATCGGCCTCGATCACCGAACGGCCACGGAGTAGCTGGTCGGACGCGGATGTGTCGATACCACCCGGTCGTTGAACCCGTACGACGTCGGCGCCCATGTCCGCCAACAACATTGCGGCATGAGCGCTCGGACCTATTGCACCGAGCTCGAGCACCCTGAGATTGGCGAGTGTTCCCGCGCCGGTCATGTCCATACTCGGTCGACCGGAATCGATCGACGAGACGGTGCTTCCGGGACTGTAGGCGAGGTGCGTGAGAACCTCGGTGCGGGTGCGGGTTGGACGACGCCGTCGATGTCGACGAACGTGCCGCGCTGCGCCATGTGCGGATCGGTCTCGGCTTCGGCGAACGTGAGTACCGGAGTGACACAGGCGGACACACCGTCGAAGGACTGTGCCCACTGGTCCCGGGTCCGAGAAGCGAAGCGCGCCGTCAGCACCGCGCGCATGTGCGGCCACCCGCTCTCGTCACGTTGTGGTCCGAGGTCGTCGGCGTCGATCTCGAGCACCCTGAGCATCTCTGCGTAGAACTGCGGCTCGAGCGCGCCCACTGCGACGTATTTTTCGTCCGAGCATTGGTACGTGTCGTAGAACGGTGCACTACCGTCGAAGATGTTGGTTCCGCGATCCTCGGACCATTGGCCGGTGCCGCGCATCGACCACAGCAGATGCCCGAGTGCGGGCGCCCCGTCGACCATCGCGGCGTCGACTACCTGTCCGATTCCCGACGACTGCCGTTCGACGAGCGCCGCCAGCACACCGACGACGAGGAACATCGATCCACCACCGAAGTCCCCGAACAGGTTCAGCGGCGGAACCGGGCGCTCGCCCTTACGGCCGACGGCATTGAGCAGACCGGTGCTCGAGATGTAGTTCAGATCGTGCCCGGGCTCCTGCGAGCGCGGTCCGTCCTGGCCCCACCCGGTGACACGACCGTAGATGAGGGCGGGGTTACGGCCCAGAGCGACATCGGGACCGAGTCCCATGCGTTCGGTGACGCCGGGGCGGAACCCTTCCACTAGAACGTCGGCGCGCTCGATCAACCGCAGGACCGTGTCGATAGCGGAGGGGTCCTTGAGATCGAGCTCGACGATCGTGCGGCCGCGCAACTGCTGGCTCGCAATCTTGCCCGCGACAGGGAGTTGACCCGGTCGCTGCACCCGCACGACGTCGGCTCCCAAGTCTGCCAGCAACATCGATGCGTGCGGGCCCGGACCCATACCGGCCAGTTCGAGTACTCGGATGCCGGCCAGCGGGCCGACATGATCGACGGTGGGAGTGCTCACCGTCGATCAGTCGCTGGACGGCAGTGGCGTGGCCGTCTTGAGAGTCAACACGGTGCCGTCGAGTGCGAGACTGCCGGTGCCCGCCTTCGTGGCGAGGATCTCGACAACGCCTCCTGCATCGACGTATCGCTTTCCGATGGCTGTGCCCTCGGTGAATCCTGCTGCTATGGAGAGCCCTTCGCGGGGCGTCTCAGTCAGCTCCACCATCGGATACCCGCCGCAGTGGAGTTCGACGTTATCGCTACTTGCCCGCACCACGATCACCTGAGTGGTACATACCTGGCTCTTGAGCCTCGCTCCGGTCTTCAACATGTTCTTCTCCTCGGTTGTTCTCGTTCCGGTTCCGGCTGGGCGTTGCCCTAGGTCAGACCGGCGTGACTTCAGTGGATGCCAGGATGTCCGCGACGATGTTGCGGCGCAGGATCTTCCCGGTCAACGTGCTGGGCAGTTCGGTGCGAAAGACGATACGGTCCGGCGTCCGTGAACTGCGCAGTTTCGCGCGAACGAACTCGCGTAGTTGTTCTTGACCCGACGTTGCTCCCGGTTCGAGCACCACGGTCGCCACGATGGCCTGACCCCAGTGATCGTCCGGGATACCGACGACGGCAACGGATCTCACCAGAGGATGCTCGACGAGCACGTCCTCGATCTCGGCGGGCGCGATGTTCTCACCGCCGCGAATGATGGTGTCGTCGTTACGGCCGACGACGTACAGGAACCCGTCTCGATCCTGGAACGCGAGATCCTTGGTGGGGAACCAGCCCTCGGCGTCGAGCACCGAGCCCGAGCCCATGTACTCGCCGGAGACCTGCGGTCCGCGTACCCACAGCTCACCCTGCTCGCCGGTGGCGACCACGCGGTCCTCGGCGTCGCGTATCTCGATCTCGACGCCGGGTACCGGACGTCCGATGGAGCCGAGTCGGGCTGCCACGACGGGATCGTCGCTCTCCAGCGCATCGCGATGGTCGTCGGGTCCGAGCAATGCGATTGTCGAACTGGTCTCGGTGAGGCCGTAGGCATTGACGAATCCGACGCCGGGGAACGCCCGCAGTGCTGCTTCGAGGGTCGGTCGTGGCATCCGGGCGCCGCCGTAGGACAACGACTTCAACGTCGGAATGTCCACCTGCGCGGTTCCCAGGTGATCGACGATGCGGTCCAGCATCGTAGGAACGACCATGGCCGAGGTCGCACCCTGATCGCGGGCGAGACGGACCCAGGTGGCCGCGTCGAAGTTGGGCAGGTAGATCATTCGCCTGCACGCGTAGAAGTTGCTGACGATCGTGCCCATTCCCGCAACGTGGTACGGCGGCACACTGATCAGCGCGCCGTCGGACTCGTCGGCGGATGCGAATTCGACGGTACTCATCACGTAGCTGAGCAGGTGACTGTGGCGAAGCACCACGCCCTTGGGCTCCGACGTCGTACCGCTTGTGAACAACACGATCGCGGGCGAGTCAGGGTCCACCTCCGCGGCGGGCAGCGGATCACTCGCTCGCGCACGGCCCTGTGTGACGATGTCCTCGGTCAGCACGACGGGCGCCGAGGTACCGGAGACGGAGTCGACGTACGAGCGATCGACGACGACGAGTGCACCGTCGACGCGGGCGATCAGCGTCTCGAGAGCGCTCGGTGCGAGGCGGTAATTGACCGGGGTGAACGGAATGCCGGCGTAGGCACTGGCGAAGAGAAGCGTGGGTAGTTCGAGTCCTGACCCGCCGAGGAAGACCACGGACTTGGTGCCGGATTCGATCAGAACGCTGCCGATTCCTGCGGCGAGGTCGGAGAACTGCTGATACGTCAGTGAAGAATCGGCGACGGAGACTGCGGTGCGGTCCGGGTTGTCCGAGACCGCCATCTCCAGAATCAGGGAAATGCTCATGATCGGCTGTCCACTCCTGGTGTGTCGTGCTTCACTTTCTCAGAACGATAAGCCATCTTCTGACATCTTGTCTACAGTTGCAGGAAGCATGACCCGCGTGCACCTATTGGCAGGCATTTTCCAGCGCGACGCCGGTGAATCGACGTCGCCCGACATGGCGTTCGTGACGCGTTCTCGCATTCCCCTGTTGTGTACGGTCTGTTTTCGATAACCTCAATCTGACATACGAGGTCACAAACGCGTGACCGTGTCCACATCTCGATCGAAAGGCAGTACTGCCATGGCATTGGCGATCTCGGAGGAACACAAGGACCTTGCCGACGTGGCGGTATCGCATCTCACGCGGCACAGGGCGCGGGCGGCCGCTCGCGCCACGCTCGACACCGACGCCGAGAATGCCGACGCTGCGGAACTGTGGTCCGCTACCGCGGCACTCGGCTGGCTTGGGTTGCACTTACCCGAGGAATACGGCGGATCGGGCTTCGGCCTTCCCGAACTCAGCGTCGTGCTCGAAGCACTCGGACATGAGGTCGCTCCCGGTCCGTTTCTGCCGACGGTTGCGACGTCCGCGGTCGTCGATCGATTCGCGTCCGACGACGTGCGTGCAGCTGTTCTCCCCGGGCTGGCCGACGGTACCGCCGTCGGTGCTCTGGGGTTGTCCGCAGGCCTGGTGCTGGACTCGGACGGCATCGTCAGTGGTGAGAGCCGTGCGGTGCTCGGCGCACCGGACGCCGACATCCTCGCTCTCGTGGTGGGTGACGACATCGTTCTGGTGGATGCGACCTCGGCCGGTGTCACGGTGGAGGCGCAGGCCGGACTCGATTCGACGCGAAGGATCGGGAAGGTGACCGTCTCCGGACTCGCGCCCGGGTCCGATCGCGTACTGCGCGGAGCAGCGCGCAGCGCCACGACGATCTTTCGAATCCTGACATCGGCCGAAGCAGTCGGTTCGTCTTTGGCGTGCCTCGAGGCGGCAACGTCCTACGCCAAGACGCGCGAGCAGTTCGGCCGGGCCATCGGTACGTTCCAAGCCGTCAAACATCATTGCGCGAACATGCTCATCGAAGCGGAGAAGATCGTCGCTGCGACATGGGACGCCGCTCGTTCGAGTGACATCGAGGGTGCGTGGTTCGCCGGTGCCGTCGCGGCGTCCCACGCGGCACGCGCTCAGGTGATGACCGCGCGCACTAATATTCAGCTGCACGGCGGAATAGGCTTCACCTGGGAGCACGATGCGCATCTGTACCTGCGTCGTGCGCAGACGGTAGGGGCCTTGCTCGATGATCGAAACCCGTTGTCGGACATCATCTCCGCGTTCAGATCCGGCGAAGCGCACGGAGCTTCCTTCGAGCTACCGGAGGAAGCTGAGCGGTATCGCGAGCAGGCGCGCGAGGCCGTGCGCACCCTAGCCGGCCTTCCCGAGTCCGAGCGTCGAGACTTTCTGGTGGACAGCGGATACCTCGTTCCGCACTGGCCGGCTCCGTGGGGCAGAGGCGCAGGAGTCGTCGAACAGCTGGTGATCGAGGAGGAGTTCCACGGCGTCGATCTGCCCGAACTCGGCATCGGCGGATGGGTAAACCTGACGATCTCACAGGAAGGAACCGACGAGCAGAAGGCGCGGTGGGTCTACGACGTTCTTCGTGGGCACACCGATTGGTGCCAACTGTTCAGCGAGCCGGGCGCCGGCTCCGACGCCGCTGCGGTACGAACCGCGGGCAAACGCGTCGAGGGCGGCTGGCGGGTGACCGGTCAGAAGGTTTGGACGAGTGCTGCACTGCACTGCAAATGGGGATTGGCAACGGTCCGAACCGATCCCACCGCATCCAAGCATGCCGGTGTCACGATGATGGCGATCGATCTCGAGGCGCAGGGTGTCGAGATTCGCCCACTGCGCGAAATCACCGGCGATGCGCTGTTCAACGAGCTCTTCTTCGACGACGTCTTTGTGCCCGACACCGACGTCGTAGGCGGAGAAGGTCAGGGCTGGAAGGTCGCTCGTGCCACGCTCGGAAACGAACGTGTCTCGATCGGTGGCGGCAGTGGGTCGATCAAGTTCACCGGCGTCGAGCTCGTCAAGCTGCTCGACGGCTCAACACCCACGCGCGTCGACGACGAGCGTTCGGTGGGGGAGGTGCTCGCCGAGGCTCACACGCTGCGGTTGCTCAACCTTCGCCAGGCAGCGCGCGCGATCATCGGCGCCGGACCCGGACCCGAGGCGAACGTGACCAAGTTGCTCAAAGCCGAACACTCGCAGCGAATCACCGATCTCGGAATGAAGCTCGCGGGCGTCGCGGCGGTCACCGGGCAGACACCGGAGCTGTCCTACGACTACCTGTTCACTCGCTGCCTGACCATCGCCGGAGGTACGTCGGAGATCATGCGCAACACCATCGCCGAGCGCCTGCTCGGTCTACCACGCGATCCGCTCACGAAGTGATTGGCGATTCAGTAGATGAAGCGAGGCAACAATGAGTGAACTACCGCTGGCCGGAATTACGGTTGTCAGCCTGGAACAAGCTGTCGCGGCGCCGTACGCCACCCGGCAACTCGCGGATCTCGGTGCGCGGGTTGTCAAGGTGGAGCGACCCGACGCGGGGGATTTCGCGCGTGGCTACGACACCACCGTCCACGGTCAGTCGAGTTACTTCGTCTGGCTCAACCGGTCCAAGGAATCGATCACGCTCGACCTCAAGTCACCAGAGGGGCGAGAGTTGTTGCGCGAGTTGCTTGATGGCGCCGACGTATTAGTCCAGAATCTGGGACCGGGTGCGGCGTCGCGTATGGGTCTGGGCCCCGACGAGCTCGCGTCGAGTCATCCGACTCTGATCGTATGCGACATCTCGGGTTACGGTGCGGACGGTCCTTGGCGCGACCGCAAGGCATACGATCTGCTCGTCCAGGCGGAAGCCGGATTGCTGTCCGTGACGGGTTCATCGGAGGACGTTGCGAAGGCCGGAATTTCGGTCGCAGACATCGCCGCGGGCAGCTTTGCGTTCTCCGGGATCATGACCGCGCTCTACACCAGGGCAACGACGGGCAAGGTCAGGCCGGTGGCAGTGTCGCTGTTCGAAGCGCTCACCGAGTGGATGGGTTCGCCCGCCTACTACACGCGATACGGCGGCTCGAGTCCGAAGCGGACCGGCGCCCGCCACGCGACCATTGCGCCGTACGGCCCGTTCACCGCCGGGGACGGTCGGTCGGTGCTGTTGGCGATTCAGAATCAGCGGGAGTGGTCGAGGTTGTGTGTCGACGTGCTGCAGCGTCCGGAACTGATCGACGACGCGCGATTCGCAACGAATCCGGATCGTGTCACACACCGCGAGGAACTGGAGCCCATCATCACCGAAGCGGTGAAAGGTTGGACCGCAGACGAACTGGCATCAGCACTGGACGACGCCTCCATCGCGAACGCTCGAATAAACACGATGGAGGGACTCTGGGAACATCCGGTCCTCGCCGGACGTGACCGTTGGCGTGACGTGGCGACGCCCAGGGGGTCGATCTCCGCGCTGCTGCCACCCGCCTCGCTCGGAGGAATCGAGGCGAGGATGGGTCCGGTGCCAGGCCTGGGTGAGCACACGGACTCGGTGTTGACCGGACTCGGACGCTCGCGGGAGGAGATCGCACGGCTGCGCGCTTCGTCGGTCGTGTGAAAGAAATGTCCGAAATCTGACGTTCGACTTCAGTAGCAGAGCCGGCTCGTTCCCGAAAAGGGAGCGAGCCGGCTCTGTGTTCCCACGTATGCAGCTCAGGCGTTCGACGAATGCACGCCCGGCGAGGCGCACCCCGAATTGCGTGCGATACGGGGTGCGTCGGACGAGCGGGTTGCGTCTGCTCGTTTGACTCTCTATTTAGGTGCGAACCGCAGCGCGCCGTCGATACGGATCACTTCCCCGTTGAGGTAGTCGTTCTCGGCAATGTGTTGAACGAGTGCCGCGTACTCCGACGGGCTGCCCATGCGGTTGGGGAACGGAACTGTCGAGCCCCAGAACTTCTCGGCTTCTTCGCGCTCCATCTTGAACGCCGGGGTGAAGAACGTTCCCGGTGCGATGGCCATGACTCGGATGCCGAGTTTGGTCAGGTCGCGCGCTGCAGGAAGGGTCAGGCCGACGACGCCACCCTTGGCAGCCGAGTACGCGGTCTGGCCGATCTGGCCCTCGAACGCTGCGATGCTGGCGGTGTTGACGATGACGCCACGGCCGCTCTCGCCCGAGGGCTCGTTTCTGGCCATGCTTGCTGCGCCGAGGCGGAGGACGTTAAACGTTCCGTTGAGGAACAGGTTGACGTACCACTGGAACTGTTCGAAGGACGCGGGTTCGCCGTCCTTGCCGACGACCCGCGATGCGCCGGCGCCGCCACCGTGTGCGTTGACGACGATGCGGAGCGGAGCCAATTCGTTCGCCGCGGCCAGCGCTGCGTTGACACTCGACTCATCCATGACGTCGGTACTGACGTATCGAACCTTGCCGCCCAGCTCGGCTTCGAGGGCTTTGCCCTTCTCGTCGTTGAGGTCGGCGATGATCACTGCCGTGCCCTGGTCTGCGAGCCGTCGGACTGTGGCCTCCCCGAGGCCGCCTGCGCCTCCCGTGACGAGTGCGGACGCTGTGGTGATGTCCATGTGACTGTGTTCCTCTCCTGGCGCGAGTGTCGCGAGATGGTGATCGCTCGCCGCGCGGCGAGCATCATCGATTGCCCTCACTTTAAAATGACACAAACGTCAGAAATATTCAAGGAAACGCCCAAGGTGCGATGCTTAGGCAAGGGCATGGGCGAACGAACCGTCAGAAATTGGATTGAGTTGGTTGGGGCTTCAGTGAGCGCGAGTGAAGAAGCCTCGCTTGATGCAAGCCGTCAGCAGGTCGAGAACCTCGTCGTGCGACAGAGGGGTCGGCAACTCCTGCGTCGCCTGGGGGACACGAGCGATGACGGCACGGAAGATCAAGGCCGCCATTACCGGATCGAACGGATAGTCACGGGTCCGCGATTCGATGACGTGGAGCAACGCGTTGTCCACCTTGGTCTGTCCGAAGGTGCCGAGGCGCATGACGATGTCACTGTCTGCGCTGCGCTCGGACCACGCGTCGATGGTTCCTGCGAAGCGCGTCGAGAAGTGTAGGTACCGGTCGAGCCACGCCCTGAGTTCGGTGTCGTCGTCGGACATGGGATCGATGTGCGTCAGTTCGTCTGCGAATTCGACGGTCGCGGTGATGGCCTCGGCGCTGAGCGCCACCAGCAGATCCTGCTTCTCGCTGAAGTATTTGTAGAACGTGCCGCGCGCGAAGCCCGCTTCCTCGACGATGTCGTCGACGCTCGTTCGGTGATATCCCCGCTCACGGAACTGGACAGCACCGGCCTCCACCAACGTCTGTACCGTGTTGACGGCGCGCTTGCTCAAGCCGGCTATACGGTCGTCGGTGCTCAGACCTGTGATGTCGGGCATTGGCGGAATGTCGATGGAATCGTGACCCCCGGCGCTCAGACCCAGGCTCCCCAGAACCGAGTCGGGAGTGTCCGGGAACAGCATCAGCTGCAGGAAGACCGACACCGAGTCGACCACCGACTGAGTGTTTCGTCCGTACGCGCGATCGGTGTGGATGAAGAGGTTCATACGGTGCACCACCGCGGTCATCGTGACCGCGGCGGCCTTGGCGTCGATTCCGTCGAGGCCCGACGATTCCAGCCGGTCGGTGATGCGCTGGTTGTATCCGCCGATGAACCTGTCGATCTCGGGTCGCACCGCGGTGTCGGACGACGCCACCCCGGTCCACTGGACGAACATCGTCGAGTACTTCTCGAAGACCCAGCTCCACTCGCCGAGCCACCAGTTGAGATTGTCGAATCCCACTTCGGTGGGGCCGAGCGGGCCGATCCGGCGAGCAACACGAAAAAGTGCACGACCGCACTCGTCGAGCAATTCGAGGAAAATCTCGTCCTTGCCCGGGAAGTACTGGTACAGCGTGGCCCGCGATATGCCCGCACCCTTGGCGATGGCGTCGACAGACGTGTTGAAGAACCCGACCTCTCCGAAGAGATCGAGTGACACGTCGACGATCTTGCTGCGCGTGTTAGCGCCGCGAGTGCCGACGTCGGGGCTGGAAGGGCCGTAGCTGGCGCGACGAGTGATCGGATTTTCTGACATCGATGGACAGCCTAGGGTGAGTGACCGCCCGATGGCGAGCACCAGGCGAATGTGTGTGACCCAAGTTACGGGCCCGGGTCGATTCGGAATTGGGCGCTGCCCGATATGGCGATGCCGCCGGTCTGCCGCGTGCACGTCAGTTCGACGGCGACGAGTTGGTGTCCCTCTGGGCTGCTCTCCACTGAAGTTACCTCTCCGGTGCAGGTCAGCACGTCGCCGGGCCACACCTGCTCGCGGAACCGGACGCCGAAGCGTCGTAGGTTCCGCGCGCCGAGCCAATCCGTCGCGAACGTCGCGAGCAATGCGGACTGATGCATTCCCTGCGAGAAAACAGAGGGATTCCCGGCCGCGCGTGCCAGCGTGTCGTCGTAGTGCATCGGATTGAGATCCCCCGAGGCGCCGGAGTAGCGAACGAACATCGCGGTGGTCAGCGGCCCGAACGTGCGAGGTGCCGCGACTGTGCCCACGGCGATCGGAATTGCGGTCTCGGTCACTTCGATGCCTCCTGTTTGGCGCTGGCGCGTGGCGCCGTCTCG
Source organism: Rhodococcus sp. 27YEA6 (assembly GCF_044908235.1). Classification (NCBI taxonomy): domain Bacteria; kingdom Bacillati; phylum Actinomycetota; class Actinomycetes; order Mycobacteriales; family Nocardiaceae; genus Rhodococcus; species Rhodococcus sp. 27YEA6. The sequence continues at coordinate 20,086 of NZ_JBIYCY010000017.1, forward strand.
ATGAACGTGGCGCGAGCTTCGGCGATCAACTCGCCGTTCGGGGAACGGAATTCCGTGGCGACGACGGCGAACTTCATCTCGCCTCCGCGCTTGCCCGGCTTCGCGTACCGATCCAGGACGCGTTCCTGGGCGATCATCCGGTCTCCTGCCTGCGGCAGGTCGCCGTGGAAGATGTACTCCTGCTCGCCGTGCAGAAGTCGCTTGCGCTCGAATCCGACGGCAACCCGTACACCGGGTGGTGCCCATTGCACGGCATTGATGAGGAACGTCGGGGGGACCACGGCGTCGGTACCCTGATAGGCCGGATTGTCGGACTGCATCGCGGCGGCGAACTCACGGATCTTGCCGCGCTCGACGAAGACCTCCCACGGTTCGCTCACCGCGCCTACCGGTGACGGGGCGGATATGTCGGTCGTCATTGTTGTCTGCTCCTTCGATGCAGGTGATCTCGGTGGTACTGCTCGGCCAATCTGACTGCTGTGGCCGGATAGCTGCGTGCGGTGTCCGCGTCGAGGCCGTCGCGGACGAGCAACAGGGCGAGGCGATTGGTGATGAGCGACAGCACGACGGCTGCCAAGAGCTGGAAGTAGGAGATGTCGCCGGTGAGGCGGCCGCCGAACTCGACGTACTTACGGACCGTCTCGTCGTCGTCGGGGATACCGGGCAGTCTGCTGAATCCCAAAGCTTCGCAGAGGTATCGCTCGAACATCAACCACCATCCGAGGTCGATGTCAGGCGGTCCGGTCGATGCTGTCTCCCAATCGAACAACGCGGCGACCGACAGATCGTCCGCGAACGACATGTTGCCGACTCTCGCGTCACCCCACACCACGGTCTCGACGTCCGCAGTCGGAGCGTGGTCTTCGAGTTCGGTCAGCGCGGCTGCGAGGATGTCGCGGCCGGCGACCAGGTTGTCGTGCGAGCGGTCGAACCACCGACGAACGCCCGCGACGTACCGTTCGAGTGGTGTTCCCTCGGTGTCCGGTCCGCGCAAGAACTCGAGGTCGGCCGGATCGTCGATTCGATGTACGGCGACGAGTGACCGTAAGGCATTGTCGCACAGCGATTCACGCTCCGCTGCACTGAGTTCGGCGGTCCATCCGCGCTTGTGCCAACTCGGCACGTCCGATGGGGTACGGCCTTGGACTCGCTTCATCAGGTAGAACGGCGTACCCAACACACTCGAATCTCGTTCGGTCAGAACGATGGTCGGCGTCGGCACACCGGGATGACGGCCCAGGATCCGCATGACTTCGGCCTGCCGGACGGCGTCGGGCTCGGTGAACAGCTGATGGTCCGTTGCCTGGGTGCGCAGAACCAGAGCGTGTTCGGATCGCTCTCCGTCGAAGTTCGCCCAGGACGCGGTGAAGAACACAGTCTTTCCGGAGTACCCGGCGTCGGGAGCGGAGAACTCCGATATCGCGAAGTCCGTGTGCCCGTCCGGCGCGAGCCGAGGCGGCAACCACTGCTCGAGCGCGCCGCGGACGTCCCCCTCGAGCCGACCTCGTGTCGCCGTGTAACCCATGTGCTCCCTCGATCTGACGTGAGAATTTCGAATGCGGTATCGGTGCGGGAGCCGTGATTCCTCCCGTATCCCTGTCGATTCCCGACTATTGCAGATTTATATGACCAATACTGTCAGAATACGGGAATGAATGATGAAAATACTACTGCGCTCGCCGGTGTGCAGTCCGAGGCATCGGGTTCGCCGGGCCCGGCCCTCGGCGGCTACGCCCTCCCCGGCCGCGTTCCCGATCCACGCCCGGCGATCGCGCAGGCGATCGAGGCGGAACGCATCGGGATGAGCACGCTGTGGCTCAGCGAACGGTGGGGAACCAAAGACTTCGGTGTACTCGCCGGCGCATTCAGCCAGGTCACGAGCACGATCAAGATCGCGGCCGGGATAACGCACTTCCAGTCCCGGCATCCGGCTCTGCTCGCATCGCTCGCCATGACTGCACAGGGACTCTCGGACGGTCGGGTCGTGCTCGGCATCGGGCGCTCGGTCGACAAGATGTGGAGCGCGGTGGGACTGCCCAAATCGACCAATGCCTCCATCGTCGACTCGGCAGACATCTTCCGCAGACTTTGTCGCGGTGAGAAGGTCAAGTACGACGGGCCCGCGGGAACATTCCCGTCACTGCGGCTGACCGACGTACCCGATGTGCCCGTTCCGCCGCTGGTCTTCGCCGCGATCGGACCCAAGGGCCTCGAGCTCGCCGGTCGACATTTCGACGGAGTGCTGTTGCACCCGTTCCTTACGCCCGACGCCGTTCGCCGCTCGACCCAGGCCGTGCGCACAGCTGCGGAACAGACGGGACGCGATCCGAATTCGGTACGGGTATACGCGACCGTCATCACGGCGTCCGGACTGCCCGCTGACGAAGAAGCCGCCGTCGTTGGTGGTCGTGCCGTGTCGTATTACCAGATCCCCACGTTCGGCGAGCAGTTGGCGAAGGTCAACGGGTGGGATGTCGACCGGCTTGTCGATCTGCGCGGACATCCGTTGTTGGCGGGAGTGCGTGGTGCTGCGGACTCGGTGCTCGAGCGAGATCAGATGACCGAGGTCGCGCGGGCGTTGCCCGAGGAATGGATCCGCGGCGCCGCGGCGCTGGGTTCACCGAGCGAGTGCTGGGAGATGTTCGAGCGGTATCGGGAGGCAGGCGCCGACGAATTGGTCCTGCACGGAAGCACGCCGGATCAGCTCGGTGACGTCGTTGCCGGCCGTGGCCGATCGACCCTTGCCGTAACGTGACATTACTGCCAGAATCGAGATCAAATCCCGCTGCTATTCCCCTGGACGCGGCCGATCGAGAGGTATCGAGAGTGCACGACTACGAGGGCGTCTACATCGACGGTAAATGGCGCGCAGGATCCGGGACGCGGATCGAGGTGCTCTCGCCCACCGACGGAACGGTGCTGGGCCACGTGACTGCTGCCACTGCAGACGACGTCGACGCCGCTGTGCAGTCGTCACACGACGCAGGTGTCAGCGGTCCGTGGGGGCGAACGTCGGTGGCGGATCGCAGTGCAGCGATCGGACGGTTGGCCGACGAGATCCAGGCGCGGTCCACCGCATTCGGTGATCTTGTGTCCGCGGAGGTCGGATCACCGCGAAAGTGGGCGTCGTTCGGCCAGATCGGCGTCACCATCGGAGTTTTGCGGTCGTACCAGAAGCTCGCCGGCGAGTTCATCTTCGAGGACACTCGTCCGTCGGTCGTCGGCGGTGAGGTCCTGGTACAGAAGTTGCCGGTCGGCGTCGTCGGCGCGATCCTGCCGTGGAACGCTCCGTTGTTCACCGCCGCACTCAAGCTCGCTCCTGCGCTCGCCGCGGGATGCACTGTCGTACTCAAGCCGTCGCCTGAAGCGCCGCTGGGACTGTCGATGCTGACCGAGGCGATCGAGGCATCGGGTCTTCCCGACGGCGTGATCAATATCGTGTCTGGCGACGTCGCGACGGGGGAGGCGCTCGTCGCCCACCCTGGCGTGGACAAGATCAGCTTCACCGGGTCGACCGCGGCAGGCAAACGAATCGGAGCAGCGTGCGCCGCCGACGTTCGGCGGTGTGTGCTCGAGCTCGGTGGCAAGTCGGCGGCCGTCGTGCTCGACGACGTCGTTCTCGATGCGGAGACCGTGGGTGGTCTGGTCACCGGGGTCATGGCGAACAACGGTCAGATCTGTGTCGCGCAGACCCGAATCCTCGCGCCGCAGTCGCGGTACGAGGAAGTGGTCGAGGCACTGGCATCGGCCGTGCGGCAGATGACAATCGGCGATCCCGCTGACCGAGCCACCCAGATCGGCCCCGTCGTGAACCGTGCGGCCCGCGACCGCATCGAAAGCGTTGTTGCCCGTGCGAAATCGGGCGGTGCACGCATCGTCACCGGTGGAACCAGGCCCGAAGGACTCGACGCGGGATGGTTCGTGACCCCCACTATCGTCGCCGACGTCGAGAACCACGACGAGATCGCCCGCGAGGAACTCTTCGGACCGGTGGCTGTCGTGATCGCCTATTCCGACGAGGACGACGCCGTGGCGCAGGCGAACGATTCGCAGTATGGACTCGCTGCCGCAGTGTGGTCCGCCGACCGCGGGCGGGCGGCACGCGTCGCGTCGCGCCTACGCGTCGGATCGGTGTCGGTCAACTCACCCGGCCCCATCGACTTCGGCTCTCCCTTCGGGGGATTCAAGCAATCTGGTATCGGCAGAGAAGGTGGTCCGGAAGGGATCGCCGGATTCGTCGAGCCTCGATCGATCATTCTCTGATTCACCTCGTATTTTCGGAAGGACACACATGCAGACCCAGGCAGCCGTTCTGTGGGAACGTAATTCGCCGTGGTCGATCGAGACGATCGATCTCGACGAGCCGAAGGAACAGGAGGTGCTCGTCGAACTCCACGCGTCAGGCATGTGTCATTCCGACGAGCACATCGTGACTGGTGACATGCCGTTCGCACTGCCGTGTATCGGTGGTCACGAGGGTGCGGGAGTTGTGAAGGCCGTGGGCTCGCACGTCTCGTGGATCGAGCCGGGCGATCACGTGGTGTTCAGCTTCATTCCATCCTGTGGTCGGTGCCCGTCATGCTCGTCCGGGCATCAGAACCTGTGCGATCTGGGCGCAAAGATTTACAGCGGCAAGCAGATTCAGGACGGAACGGCGCGGCACCACATTCGGAATCAGGATCTGTCGTTGGCATGCGGCATCGGGTCTTTCGCGAAGCACACAGTGGTCAACGAGGCCAGCTGCATCAAGATCGAACCGCATCACCCCCTCGATCGTGCGTGCCTCCTCGGGTGCGGATTCATCACCGGTTGGGGGTCGTCGGTCTACACCGCCGATATTCAGCCGGGTGAGACGGTAGTCGTCGCCGGCGTCGGCGGCATCGGTGCTGCCGCGATCCAGGGTGCGAAGCTGTCCGGTGCTCGCACGATCACCGCCATCGACCCCAACGAGTTCAAGCGGGAGATGGCGCTGAAGATGGGTGCCACACACGTGGCGTCGTCCTGGGAAGAAGCCAAAGCGGTTGTTGCAGAGGCGACATGGCATCGCGGTGCGGACAAGTTCATCACGGCGATGGGCGTCGGTGACGGCAAGCTGATCTCGAAGGCGCTCGCCATGATCGCCAAGCGCGGCAGACTGGTCGTGACCAACATTCACCCCATGCTCGAGCGGGAGGTCTCGCTCAACCTGATGGACCTGACGCTGCAGGAGAAGCAGATCGTCGGCAGCCTGTACGGTTCGGCCAACCCTCGCGGCGACATTCCCAAGGTTTTGGAACTATGGAGTGCAGGGTCGGTAGACCTTGATTCGATGGTCACTCGCACGTACCCGCTCGAGAAGGTCAACGACGGCTACGACGACATGCGCTCCGGACGTAACATTCGCGGCGTCCTTAGCTATGTCGATGCAGGTATCACAGCGGTCTAGTCGCACATGGCAAAAGCCCCTTCTGTTCCGAGAGGAATCAGAAGGGGCTTTTCGTTGTGCGTGTTCGAGCGGTATGGAATCCTCGTGGTGCGCCCAGTCGGGCGGACCACGACAGCGGATCAGAGTACGGCGCCGCTGACCTTGAGTTCGACGATCTCGTCCATCGTCAGGCCGATTTCTACGAGAACCTCGTCAGTGTGCTCGCCGTGTTCGGGAGCGCGTCTGGTGTTGCCGGGCGCACCATTGAACTGGATCGGTGCGGAGACCAACTTGAAGTCGGTGCCACTTGCATCGGTGACGTCCGCGATGTAGTCGTTCGCTTCGACCTGAGGGTCGGTGATCACCTCACGCGGAGTCTGCACTACAGCCCACGAACCGTCGATGTCCTTCAACGCGATTCGCCATTCCTCCAGAGTCTTTTTGGCGAATCCGTCGGCGAGTACCTGAACCAGATCGAGGTGATTTTGTCCGCGCAGCGCGTGGGAGGCGAAGCGCGGATCGTCGATCAGTTCCGGACTTCCGAGCACGTGCATCAGCTCGGGGAAGTAGCGATCGGATTCCAGCATCACCAGTGCGATGGAGCGGTCGTCCGATGTCCGGTAGCTGTTCACTAGTGGGTTGGCGGCAGTGGCAGGCACGGTCTTGGGATAGCGATCGAGCCCGAATGCATGAGCACCGGCAATGGTCGCACCCATGGACCAGGCGCCGAGCGCGAGCAGGGAACCGTCGACGGTCAGTGCCTCGCCGGTGCGCTCGCGGTGGAACAGAGCCGAGGAGATGGCGCCGGCGAGCGTGAGTCCACCGAGCGTGTCACCGAACGCAGGACCGGGCATCGTGACGGCGTAACCGAGTTCGTCCGGGCTGACGTTGTCGGCAGCGCCGCTGCGAGCCCAGAAAGAGGTCATGTCGTAACCACCGCGTTCGGATTCCTCACCGCGCTGCCCTGCAGCCGAACCGCGAACGTAGATGATCTTGTCGTTGTGCGCACGGACGTCGTCGACGTCGATGCGGAGCTTCTTGCGTGCACCCGGCCGGAAGTTGGTCAGGAAGACGTCGGCGGTCTCGACGATCTTCATGAGCAGATCGCGGCCCTCTTCCGTCTTCAGATCGAGTGCGACGCTTCGCTTTCCCCTGTTGGGGAGTTCGAACATGTGGTTGACGCCACCTGCAGGGATCAAGCCGGAGCTGACCAGTCCGCGCTGCGGATCACCGGTCTCGGGATGCTCGATCTTGAGTACGTCGGCGCCCCATTCGGTCAGGATCGCTCCTGCTACCGGTACGTAGGTCCACGCCGCAACTTCGACGACTCGGATTCCGTTCATTACACCGACCACGACAGAGCATCCTTTCGACTGACGGAAGCAGCGGACCTGTTGTCACCGGGTAAGCGTGCGCGGGGATGACAATATCCGCTGCTGAAGTATCTGACTCACTGTACATGAAATCTGACGGTTTGTGTCGGTGGTCACAATTGTCGTCGTCCGTTTCGGCGGGAAAAGGCGTTCGTGGAGCGCGTCTGTGCGTCGATCAACCCTCTGTGCTGGACCTAAGCGGCGCTTTGATCGTGGTGACGCGGGGCGCTCTGCATTGGGGTCGTATCAGATTCCTGTGTTTCCCAGTCAGATTCACCTGCGCGATTTATGATCTCGGCACCAGCTGGCCTGCCATCGTCATGTTCAATCTGACGCATCCATACACTTGTGAGCTCGGGGCCGGGGGATCTCGTTCATCGCATGTCAGTCATTCGATTACTCAAGATGAACAGTTACGTCAGAGGAGTGTCTCGAATGTCCGCCATATGACGCCAGATCACTTTCTCAAGTGCAGTTCGGGCTGAGCACTTACGTGACACGACTATCAGATGTTAGTGTGCTGAAACGGTGATCGGCATCACTTGCAGCCCAGTGAGTGGATCAGATCACCAGCCGTTTTCGGCGCCGAGCAAGAGATGTCCTGGAGGATGTACATGTCAAACGAATCGGGTCGAGTGCTTCCCGAGGTGACCGCGGAATCGCGCGCGTTCTGGACCGGAGGTTTCGAGGGCGAACTGCGCATCACTCGATGCCAGTCGTGTCGCGGTTGGATTCATCCGCCGGTCGGCGCCTGTTGGCGCTGCCGCAGCCTCGACGTCGCGCCCGAGGTTGCCTCGGGCAAGGGCAAGGTAGCCGCATTCACCATCAACCACCATCCGTGGTTGCCCGCCTTCCCCCCGCCGTACGTGATTGCCGCCGTCGAACTCGACGATTCACCGGACGTTCGCCTGACCACCTGTCTGGTGGATGTCGACGTGAACGCGGTCGACGTCGGAATGGCAGTCGAGGTGGTCTTCGACGAACAAGACGACGTTGCAATCCCCTTTTTCAGGCCGGTGACAGCATGACATTCGTGGACAACCGTGCAGTGATCACGGGAATCGGACAATCTCAGATCGGACGCCGAATCGGCCGTACCGGAATCGATCTCGCACTCGAAGCAACCGCTCGAGCGGTCGAACATGCGGGCCTGTCATTCGACGACATCGACGGCGTCGCAAGCTACCCCGGCCCCGTCGCCGCCGAGAGCGGATTCGTCGGCGCGACGACACACGACGTGCGGGACGCCTTCGGTTTGCGCACTCGGTGGCACGTCAGTGGCGTCGAGACGTCAGGACAGATAGGTACCCTGCTCGACGCGGCGGCCGCCGTGGCCTCGGGCCGCGCGAATCACGTTCTGTGCTTCCGCTCGGTGTGGGAGGCCACCGCACAGGCGTCCGGCCGCGCCGCGGCACTGACCACCAAGATGGCCCGCGCGTCCGGACACTCGGAGTTCCGTATGCCGTTCGGCGCGGCGTCACCGGCCAACTGGATCGGCATGTTCGCCCAGCGCTACATGTGGGAATTCGGTCTGACGCGTGAGCAATTGGGCAAGTTGGTGATCAACAGCCGTCGCAACGCCGGGTTGAACCCCAACGCCATCTATCGCACGCCGATGACGATGGATGACTACCTCGGCGCACGTATGATCTCGACTCCGCTCGGTCTGTACGACTGCGACGTTCCGTGCGACGGAGCGACGGCGATCATCATCTCGCGTCGTGAAGCGTCCGCGGGCCTGAAGAACACTCCGATCGCCATCGAGGCTGCGGGCGCCGGTCTCTACGAGCGGCACAACTGGGACCAGCGCACCGACTTCACGACGACGGCTCCGTTCGACGCTGCGGCGTCGATGTGGGAGACCACCGACCTGACGCCGGCCGACGTCGACTTCGCCACTCTCTACGACGGTTTCAGCTTCCTTACTCTGCAGTGGATCGAGGCGTTCGGTTTCGCCGAGCACGGCAAGGTCGCACAGTTCCTCGACGACGAAGACCGCTACCGCCTCGACGGCACGTTGCCGATCAATCCGCACGGCGGACAGTTGTCGGCAGGTCGCCTGCACGGCTACGGATTCCTGCACGAGGCATGCGTCCAACTGTGGGGCGAGGGCGGCGATCGCCAGATTCCCAAGGACGTCGAGATCGCGGCCGTCGGCGTCGGAGGCGGACCAGAGGCCGGATGTATGTTGCTCAAACGGGACAGCTGATGAGCACGACGGACGGAGTCACCCCCGATCCCGCGGTCGCCGATACGGCCGGCGTGCCCGTCACTTCTGCTCCTCGGAAGAAACGCTTTCGCGGCGGAAGGAAGTGGCGAGCGCTCAGATCGAATCGCGCAGCCATGATTTCACTGGCGTTCCTCGTGCTTCTCGTTCTGGTGGCAGTGTTCGGACCGCTGCTCACGACGCACGATCCCAATACTCAAGTACTCGGTGATCGCCTGCAGGGGCCGAGCGGCGAACACTGGTTCGGCACGGACGGTTACGGCCGTGACACCTTCTCCAGGTTGATCGACGCCACCCAGATCGCAGTACTCGCGATGGTCCAGGCGATGGTCCTGGCGTCGATCGTCGGCATTCCGTTCGGTCTGCTCGCCGGGCTCGTCGGCGGTCCGATCGACGCTGTGCTCAGTCGAATCGCAGAGGCGCTACTCGCTCTTCCGCCACTGATTCTCGCACTCGCGGTCGTCGGAGTGCTCGGGCCCGGTCTGACCAACGCGATGATCGCCGTCGGATTGCTACTGGCTCCCCGGCTGTTCCGCGTGGCACGGTCCGAGGCGCAGGCCGTTGCGGGTGAGTCCTACATCGAAGCGTGCCGGAGCGTCGGCTGTTCCAACTTTCGTCTGCTCTGGCGACACGTGCTGCCCAATGCCAGTTCCGCGTTGATGATTCAGCTGACCTTCGGGGCAGGCATCGTCATCATCGTCGAGGCGAGCCTGAGTTTCCTCGGGCTCGGCGTGGAATCACCGCAAGCGAGCTGGGGATCGATGCTGCAGGACGCGTTCCAGAACGTCAGCGCATCACCGAGTTTCATGATCGTTCCGACCGCGGCCATCGTTCTGACAGTGTTGGCACTGTCCACGTTCGGCGACGGCATGCGCGATGCATTCGAAGGACGTGGCGCAAATGGTTGAGCAAGAGATGGTGACCGAGGCCGCTGCTGTGCATGTCGGCGAACGGGTCCTCGAGGTGACGGATCTGAGCATCCAGTTCAAGAGCGAGCACGGATGGTCCACTGTCGTGGATCATCTCGATCTCACCCTCGAACGCGGCGAGACACTCGGGTTGGTGGGGGAGTCGGGATCGGGAAAGACCGTCACGTCTCTCGCGATCATGGGTCTGCTGACCGGTCCTCGTGTCCGAATCTCCGGTTCGGTCAAGCTACAGGGACGCGAACTGGTCGGACTGAACAAGCGCGAGATGAATGCGTTACGCGGCAAGTCGATCGGAATGATCTTCCAGGAACCGAGGCGATCACTGAATCCGGCGTTCACCGTCGGTGATCAGATCGCCGAAGTGGTCAAGCGCCACCGGGAAGGCGTCGGGCGTCGTGAGGCGTGGGCTCGTGCCGTCGAGATGCTCGAGCTCGTGGGCATTCCCGACGCAGCTGCCCGCGCGCATGAATACCCACATCAGTTCAGCGGCGGAATGTGTCAGCGGGTGATGCTGGCGATAGCCGTCGCCTGCGAACCCGTGGTGCTGATCGCCGACGAGCCGACCACCGCGTTGGACGTGACGGTGCAGGCACAGGTTCTCGACCTGCTCACCGAATTGCAGGATCGTATGGGGTTGGGCATTCTGTTCATCACTCACGACCTCGGTGTGGTGGCCGAGACGTGCGATCGCGTCGCCGTTCTCTACGGCGGCCAGGTCATGGAGACCACCGGGTCAGAAGATCTGTTCTACGACCCGCAGCATCCGTACACCGAGGGACTGCTGGCCTCGACACCCGATGCGCAGGTACGTGCCGAGCGACTGTACGCGATTCCCGGAACCGTTCCCGCAGCATGGAATTGGCCGAACGGGTGCAGGTTTCATCCGCGCTGCGCCTATGCCCAGGCCGGGCTGTGCGACGACGGAGTTGTCCCGCTGTCGGGAGCCGAGTCGCATCAGGTCCGCTGCGCGCGCGCCGACGCACTCGAACTGGAAGGGATAAGCCGATGACCGCCGTTCTCGAAGTCGACAACATCGTGAAGTCGTTCGTCAAGAAGCGCAACGTCTTCGGAATTGCCACCGAGCACACGAACGCGGTCAAGGACGTCTCGTTCACATTGGAGAAGGGCCGGACCCGCGCCATCGTCGGCGAGAGCGGTGCGGGTAAATCGACGATCGGCAGGATGGCTCTGCGTCTGGACGTACCCGACACGGGTGCGATTAGACTCTTCGGCGACGACATTCTGAAGATGTCCACGAAAAGCGTTCGGCAGCTTCGTAGTCGGGCGACTATGATCTTCCAGGATCCGTTCAACTCGCTGGACCCCCGCATGCTCGTCGGGCAGTCGGTGGCCGAACCGCTGACGCTGCACACCGATCTGCGCGGTCGTGATCGCGAGAACAAGGTCGCCGAACTGCTCGAACGCGTGGGCCTGCGCGTCGACCAGATGGAGAAGTACCCGCACGAGTTCTCCGGCGGCCAGTTGCAGCGCATCGCGATCGCGCGAGCCCTCGCCACCGAACCCGAACTCATCGTCTGCGACGAGCCGGTGGCCGCTCTCGACGTCTCGATCCAGGCGCAGGTTCTCAACCTGTTGCAAGATCTGCAGGCGGAACGCCAGATCAGTTACCTGTTCATCTCGCACGACCTGGCGCTGGTCAAGATGTTTGCTCACGACGTCACGGTTATGCGTCGCGGTGAGATCGTCGAATCCGGCCCCACTGCACAGATATTCGAAGATCCGCAGGAGACCTACACCAAGGATCTGCTGTCGGCGATCCCGGTGATGAACCCGCGCAAGCGTGCCGCTCGACGTGCATTGGCGTCGTCATGAGCGATCGCGCGTCGAAAGTTTTCACGACACAGTTCGAGAACGAGGAGTCGGGACCATGCTGAAACTGGTGACGAGTCGAATACTGGCGTCCGTGCCGTTGTTGCTGTTGGTCGCCTTCCTCTCGTTCGTGCTCTTGGAACTGGCCAATCGCGGAACCGATCCGGCTGCTCGCATCGCGGGCGACGGGGCGAGCCCGGAACAGATCGAGACGATCAGGCAGAACCTCAATCTGGATTCGCCGATGATCGTGCGGTACGCGGAGTGGGTCGGTCACGCCGTCACCGGGGATCTCGGCAAATCGTTGTACAGCGGTCAGGCTGTGACCGATGCGATCATGGAACGCATATGGATCACCGGTTCGCTGTCGCTGTGGGCGATCATCCTCACTATCGTGATCGGTATTCCCCTCGGTGTGTGGGCCGCAGTGCGTCAGGGTTCGTTGGTCGATCGCGCGGTGACCACGGTTGCCGCCCTGCTGATGAGCGTTCCACCCTTCGTCCTCGGTCTGCTCCTCGTCATCACGTTCGCCATCACGCGTGCGTGGCTGCCCGCAACCGGATATGTCACCATCGCCGAGGGTGGCATCGTCGAGTGGTCTCGGCATCTGATTCTGCCCGCGCTCGCGCTGGCGGCGGTCTCCGCAGCCGAATTAGCCCGGCAAACAAGAGGTTCCATCGTCGACGCACTCAACAAGGACTACGTGCGTACGTCGCGCGCGAAAGGACTCAGCGGACGAAGTGTCCTGTGGAAGCACACCATGAAGAATGCTGCAGTCTCCATTGTGACCGTATTGGGCATGCAGATGGGACGCATCCTCGGTGGTGCGGTCACTGTCGAGTTCGTCTTCGCCATATCGGGATTGGGAATGCTCGGCTACACCGCTGTGGTGCAGCGTGATCTTCCGATGGTCCAGGGCGTGGTCATCATCAGCGCGTTGGTGGTGCTCATCTGCAACCTGCTTGTCGACATGTCGTACGGCTACCTCAATCCCAAGATCAGGAAATAGCAGAACCGAACCCAGCTCCTCAACTGCTCCAACCCCGACGGGCCCGGTGAGGGCCCGGCCCCCGCCCTGCCAGAAGCCCCCCGCCATACCAGATCCTCCGCCCTGCGAGAACAAGGAACAGAGACAAGCCATGAAAGTGCACAGACGAATCCAGTTCGGTACGAAGCTTCTCGTCGGCTTCGTGACGGTGGCCGTGGTGACCACCGCATGTGGCAGTGGAAGTGGTTCTTCCTCTTCCAACGAAGCGAACGGAAGCGGCGCAGCGGCGTCCGACGTCGATCGCAACGCGACGCTTCGCTACGCCTGGACGCTGGGACCGAACAACCTCGACCCGCATCAGTCGGCGAATTACCAAATCGACTTCAACTACCTGTCTCCGGTGTACGACCGGCTGACGCAGGCCGTCGCCGGCCCCGAGATCGCCCCGATGCTCGCAGAGTCCTGGGAGTTCGCACCGGACGGCATGTCCGCCAACTTCAAGCTCCGCACCGATGCGACGTTCCACGACGGCACGAAGGTCGATGCCGCAGCGGTCGTGAAAAGCCTTCAGCGCGCGACCGATCCGGCACGGGCCAGGGCAGCGGGTGCGCTGGCACTGATCAACGGAATCGAAGAGGTCGATCCGACGACGGTCAAGATCTCGACCAACCGTCCCGCGGCGGACCTGCCGTCAGTGCTGTCGAGCACCGTCGCCTCGATCATCAGCCCGGCCGCGATCGACGGGAACGTCGATCTGTCGGTGGAGACCGCAGGTTCGGGACCGTACGTGGTCGACGAGGTTCGCCGTGGTGACCGCATCACCTACAGCCGGTACGACGGCTACTGGGATCCGGAAGCACAGAAGGCCGCGAAGCTCGAGATCATCGGTATCACTGACGACAACGCGCGACTGAACGCATTCCGTAGTGGCCAGATCGACGCCATGCTGGCCAAGGCCGGACAGACCGACGATCTTCAGACCCTGCTGCGTCAGCCGCAGTACCAGCTGCACACCTATCCGGTGGCGCAGTACTACGCGGTGCAGCTCGACATCGGCCAGCCAGGACTCGAGGACCCGCGAGTGCGCCAGGCGCTGAACTACGCCATCGACCGCGAGGGCATCAACGGTGCGCTGCTGAAGGATCAGTGTGCGCCGATCTCCCAGCCGATCGCTCCTGAGATCAAGGGAACCGACGAAGAATCCGTCGGCCGCTACACTTACGATCCCGAGAAGGCTCGTCAATTGCTCGCCGAGGCCAACGCACCCGCTGACCTCCGGCTCAAGCTCATCACCGTCGCCGGATTGTCGCCGCAGCAGGAGATGGCCACCGCGATCCAGGCTCAATTGGCCGAGGTGGGAGTCGGGCTCGACATCATGCCGCTGCCCACCGCGGATGCTCAGGTCCGGATGGGCGAGGGCGACTACGCACTGCTGAATCCGCGTCTGACGTTCCCCACGCCTGCTCAGTCGTTGCAGAACAACTACCTGGTACCGCTGCGTTTCCCGACGGCACCGTCACAGGAGTTCACCGACGCGGTAAGTAAGACGCTCGATCCCAACACCACTGAGGACGAGCGCATCTCGCTGTACACCCAGGCGTCACGCATCGCATCCGAGGACGCGTACGACGTCTTCGTCTGCGGCATCCCGACCCAGGCCGCGTACACCGACAAGGTGTACGGCATCGACCAGGCCGGACAGGCCGACTTCACCGGCATCGTCGACACCCGTTTCCTGGGCAAGACCGCCTGATCGACTTCACATGCGACGAGAGCGGAACGGGCCGTCCCCGTTCCGCTCTCGTCGTTTCTCATCGGTACGAGAAGAGGGAAAGAGCATGTTTCGCAGATTCGCATTCGCTTCGGTCGTCTGTGCTTCGGTGTTGTTGGCATCGTCGTGCGGGGGCGGCGGGTCGTCCACCACCACCGGCGCCAGTGATGACGTCGATCGGAACGCGTCGTTGTCGATGGGATGGATTCTCCCGCCGCCGATGATGGACCCGCACGCGACTCCGTCGATCGTCGGCGCGTTCCCCTATCTGAGCCTGACCTACGACCGGCTCGTTCGCGTCGACAACTCGTCGGGAACCGCGCAGTTCGTTCCGATGCTGGCCGAATCGTGGTCGTACTCCGGAGATGGACGAACGCTGACCTTCGCACTACGACAGGACGCGACCTTCCACGACGGCACACCGGTGAATGCCGAGGCGGTCCGGTGGAGTCTCGAAAGAGCGCGGGCTCTGCCGAAGTCGACGGTGGCCAGCGAACTGACGTCTATCGTCGACGTGCAGGCACCTGATGCGAACACAGTCGTACTGACCCTGAACCGGCCTGCCGCCGATCTGATCTACCGGTTGTCCACCCTGGCAGGCGCGATCGTGAACCCTGCTGCGGCGAACGCCGATCTGTCGATGACCGAGGCGGGATCGGGGCCGTACGTACTGGATGAGCTGAAGGTCGGCGACCGTGCGACCTTCACCCGCTTCGACGGGTACTGGGACGACGCGGCGCAGAACATGGCCTCGATCGAGGTCGTGGGGATGGTGGACGATCAGGCGCGCCTCAACGCGCTGCGCAGCGGTCAGGTTGACGCCGCGCTGACGAAGGTGACGCAGAGTGCGGACGTGGAGCAACTCTTGCGGGACAACAGGTTCGGCGTCACCGATACCGACCGCAGTGCGTGGTACGCGATGTATCTCAACACCTCGAACCCGGCACTGGCGGAGGTGAACGTGCGACGGGCCATGAACTACGCCATCGACCGCGACGGGATCAGCGAGGCACTGCTCGGCGGCAAGTGCACTCCGACGTCGCAGCCGTTGCAGGACGGCGTCGTCGGCCACGACGAGGGCAGTGATGATCGATACGGCTACGATCCGGATCGGGCGCGGCAACTGTTGGCCGAATCCGGTCGCGGCGACGGGCTGCAGTTGACGGTGCTGACGCTGGCAGGCGTACGGACGAGTGACGGAGTGGCGGTCGCGATCAAGGAACAGCTCGCGCAGGTGGGGATCGATCTGCAACTACAGCAGCGCGACCTTGGGCAGGCGGCGATCGATTGGCGAGCGGGGCGAGCCGACGGGTTCCAATACACGCATCCAGGTACGGCCGACGCGGGCACGACCATGGCCGAGTCCTACCTGGGTTGGCAGTACCCGGGCCCGCTGCCCGCGGATATCGAGGCGACGCTGCAGGCACCGCTCGATGCGACGATGGCGCCCGACGCGCGTGCCCAGGCGCTGGCCGCGGCGTCGGCCACCGCATCGGAGAATGCTCTCGAACTCTTCGTCTGTGCGATCCCGACGCAGTATGCGCACACGTCTGCCGTGGTGGGACTCGACGAGATGAGCCCGCCGACGTCCGGTGGCGCATTCGATCTCAGGTATGTCGGCGTAACTCGGTAATTGAATGACCGAGTCGTCAGAAAGAGGTCAAATTGTGCCGGTGGCGGAAATTCTGTCTCTCCATGAATTTGGATTTACAGAAATATTTCGCAGGTAGATCCAGTCAAATGTTGACGTTCGTGATGCTCATCACTACGATGACACTATGTCAGATGTAGCGTCGACGACGCTTCGGATGCTGATAGGTCGGATGCCGAAAGATTTCGATGATGTTCAGGCCACGGGCCGTCATCCTCTTCACGTAGGGAGTCATAGTGCCGCTTCAGGACCATATGCAGTTGATCTCAGTGGACGATCATCTAATCGAACCGCCGAACGTGTGGACGTCTCGTCTGCCCAAGAAGCACCTCGATCAGGGTCCGCGGATCGTCGAGATGGACATGAGTCACAGTGGCGGCGACGAGGGGCTCTCGAAGCTCCTGCTCGCCTCCTCGCGTGGTGAGGGTGGCCAGGCCGCGCAGGAAGGCAGGCTGGCCGAGGTGTGGTCGTACGAGGGCAAGATCTACCCGAACATCGGCCTGAACGCAGTTGCCGGAAAGAAGCCGCAGGAGTACGGCATGGATCCGACGCGTTACTCGGACATGCTGCCCGGATGTTACGACCCGAAGGCTCGCGTCGCGGACATGGACATCGACGGAGTTCAGGCGGCTCTGTGCTTCCCGTCCTTCCCGCGTTTCGCAGGCACCGTTTTCATCGATCACAAGGACAGTGAGCTCGCGCTGCTGTCGGTGAAGGCATGGAACGATTTCCACCTCGACGAGTGGGCCGCGAGTGCACCCGACCGGTTCATCCCGCTGATCATCCTTCCGCTGTGGGATGCGGAGGAGTCGGCCAAGGAGATCTACCGCTGCCACGCCAAGGGTGCGAAGGCGATCACGTTCCCGGAGAACACCGTCGGACTAGGCTTACCGTCGTTCTACACCGATCACTGGGATCCGGTCTTCCGCGCTGCGGAGGAGACGAAGATGCCGTTGTGCATGCACTTCGGATCCTCGGGCAAGGCGCCGATGACGTCACCGGAGGCCCCGATGGCCGTGATGATCGCGCTGTTCGGTACCAACTCCATGTACGCCACCGCCGATCTGCTGTTCTCGCCGGTGTTCTACAAGTTCCCCAACCTGAAGGTCGCGCTGTCCGAAGGCGGAATCGGCTGGATTCCTTACCTTCTCGAGCGCATCGACCTGACGTGGGAGAAGCACCGCTGGTACCAGAACGTCAACAAAGAGGTCCGTCCGTCGGATCTGTTCCGGCAGAACATTTACGGATGCTTCATCGACGACCTCGAAGGTGTGTCGCGCCGCCACAAGATCGGCATCGACAACATCACCTGGGAGTGCGACTACCCGCACTCGGACTCGAACTGGCCCAACAGCCGTCGCTTCACCGAGAAACTGCTCGCTGACGTTCCTGACGACGAGGCACACAAGATCGTCGAACTCAACGCCCGCGCGCTGTACCACTTCCCGCGCACTAGCTGACGCGTCGAGCATCGAAGGACGTCCCACGAGAGTATCCGCGGGGCGTCCTTCGCCGTTCGGCGCCGTACGTGCGCGGTCTCAGTCCCGAACGATCTCGATGACGGTCTTGCCGACCGACTCGCGTCCCGCGACGGCTTCGAGTGCGCTTCGGGTGTGAGCCAAGGGGAATCGCGCGTGGATGGTCGGTGAGATTCGGCCCGAGCGCCACAGGTCGGTGAACTCCGCTCGGTCGCGTGCATTGCCGGTCGGGTCGTGCTGCGGGAAGGTCCGAATCTCGAATCCCTTGATCACGGCGCCCTTGAGCAGGACGAGATTCAGCGGGATCATCGGGATTTCACCGCTGGCGTACCCGAGGGTCACGAATGTTCCGCCCCAACGAAGTTCACGCAGGCTCGCTTCGGACTGCCACCCGCCGACAGGATCGATGACGGCGTCCAGGCTGCCGGGACCGCACACCGCCCGCAGCTGTTCGCGGATGTCGCCTGCGCTGTAGTCAATCGTGACGCGCGCACCGCGGGAAGTCGCGGCGTCGAGCTTGGCCCGAGACGACGCTGCCGCGACGACCTCGGCGCCGAGGGCCGTGGCGAGTTCCACCGCGGCGAGTCCGACGCCACCGCCCGCGCCCAGCACGAGAACCCGTTCGCCCGAGGAGATTCGAGCGACGGACCGCAGAGCGTGGTAGGCGGTGAGATGGCAGACCCAGGTTGCCGCGGCGGAACCGAAATCCACGTCGTCGGGAATCAGCGACGCGGACTCCGCAGGTGCAGTGACGTATTCGGCGAATGCGTGGGGTGCGAGCACGGCGACGCGATCTCCGACGATGAGCTCCGACGTGCCGTCGCCGACGTCGACGACGATGCCTGCCGCCTCGTGTCCGGGTATGTAGGGCAACGGAGTTCGAGTCTGGTAGTGACCCGCGATCATCAACGTGTCGGGAAAGTTGACGGCGGCCGCGTGCACCTCGACGAGCACGTCTCCCGGTCCGGGGGACGGCACGTCGACCGTGTCGATCTGGATCGCGTCCGCACTGCCGAGTCGATGGATGCGGGCGGCGGACATGGTACCGGGGCGGATGCGATCTGCGGAGGTCATCGAGATCCTTTCAGGTGGGAAAGCTCGGGGGCTTCCAACAGCGAACATACGAAAAATGCGCGTTGGGTAATTGCGTTTCCCAAATATAGTCATTATGTTCTGATCATGACAGATCAAGCAGTGAGTACTCCGTCGCTCGACGTCGAGTCGCTCAGTCGGTGGATGGATACGCAGGGTCTACCCGGTGCCGGCGAACTCGCTCGGGCGCGTTCCCTGGCGGGCGGGTCGCAGAACGAACTCTTCGAGATCACTCGCGGTGGAGAGAAGATGGCGCTCCGCCGTCCGCCGAGCTACGGCGTCGAGGGGCGAGCCAAGGTTCTCATGCGTGAGGCTCGGTTGTTGAAGGCGCTCACCGAAACCGATGTGCCACATGCGGGCCTGCGCGGCGTGACCGACGACGAGTCGGTCATCGGAAGCCCATTCTACCTCATGGACCTTGTGGACGGCTGGAGCCCGATGGGCGCGGGTTGGATCGCACCGTTCGACACCGATCTCGAGGCCCGGGGCGATCTCGCGATCCAGTTGGTCGACGGCGCAGCGAAAATGGCGCGCGTCGACTGGAAGACACAAGGACTCGAGGGCTTCGGCAAGCCGGAAGGGTTCCTCGAGCGTCAGGTCGATCGGTGGCTCTCGCACCTCGCGGGATTCAAGTTCCGCGAGCTACCGGGCCTCGACGAGACCGCGAAGTGGCTCCGCGACCACCTTCCGTCCACGTTCGAGCCGGGAATCATGCACGGCGACTACCAGTTCGCCAATGTCATGTACAAGCACGGAAAGCCGGCCGAACTGGCGGCGATCATCGACTGGGAGATGGCGACGATCGGCGATCCGTTGCTCGACCTCGGCTGGGTTCTCGTGGGCTGGCCGCCCGAGGGCGATGCGATGAAGTACGCGCGCTACCTCGACTACGCGGGAATGCCGTCACGCGACGCCATGCTCGAGCACTACGCGAACGTCAGCGGCCGTGACGTGTCCGCCGTCGATTACTACGTGATCCTTGCCCGATTCAAGCTTGCAATCGTGCTGGAGGCAAGCGTCGCTCGTCACGCCAAGGGGGAGGCGGACGACCGTGTCGCGCGCTTCGGACCCATTGCGCTGGAGCTGATGGAGTTCGCCGCGTCGCTGTCTCACACCACGTCGTACCGCTGATCCTGTTCACTGAACACACTATCGAGGAGCTTTACATGGCATGGGATTTCGAGACCGACCCCGAGTTTCAGAGCAAGCTCGACTGGGCGGCCGAGTTCGTGCGTACCGAGATCGAGCCGTTGGATCTGGTCTGGCCGCACGACAACTACAAACCACTCGACGACGAGCACCGTCGCATCGTCGACCCACTCAAGCAGAAGGTTCGCGACCAGCAGCTGTGGGCGTGCCATCTCGAACCGGCACTCGGCGGTCAGGGCTACGGCCAGATGAAACTCGCACTACTGAACGAAATCCTCGGCCGTTCGATCTGGGCGCCGGTCATCTTCGGAACTCAGGCCCCGGACACCGGCAATGCCGAGATCATCGCGCATTTCGGTACCGAGGAGCAGAAGGCGGAGTACCTGGCGCCGCTGTTGGCTGGCGAGATCTTCTCGTGCTACTCGATGACGGAACCGCAGGGCGGAGCCGACGTCGGGCAGTTCGAGACCACCGCAGTTCGTGATGGTGACGACTGGATTATCAACGGCTACAAGTACTTCTCGTCCAATGCTCGCTACTCGACGTTCTGCATCGTCATGGCGTACACGGACAAGGACGCGGGCCCGCACAAGGGAATGTCGATGTTCCTGGTGCCTACCGACACCGAGGGCGTCGTCATCGAGCGAAACGTGCCGCTGATGCACGAGCCGGTGGAGGAGGGCTCGCACGCCTACATGCACTACGACAACGTCAGGGTGCCCGCGAGCGCGATGCTCGGTGACGAGGGGCGTGCCTTCGAGGTTGCTCAGGTACGTCTGGGCGGCGGACGCGTGCATCACGCGATGCGTACCGTCGGAATGGCACAGCGGGCGCTCGACATGATGTGCGAGCGCGCGCTCAGCCGCACCACGCGCGGCAAGTCTCTTGCCGACCGCGAGACGGTACAGACCTATATCGCGGAGTCGTACGCCCAGCTCACACAGTTCCGCCTGTTCGTGCTGCAGACCGCCTGGCTGATAGACAAGACCCAGGACTACTCCAAGTGCCGCAAGGATATCAGTGCTATCAAGTCGCTGACGCCTAAGGTGTTGCACGACATCGTCTCTCGATCCATTCAGGTCCACGGCGCACTAGGTGTCAGCCAGGACACCCCGCTCGCGCACATGTGGGTCAGTGCGCCCGTGATGGGCCTGGTCGACGGGCCGACCGAAGTTCACCTTCGTCAGGTGGCCCGAGGAGTGCTCGCCGGCTACGAGGCCGTCGACACGCTGTGGCCGTCGGAGCACATTCCGTCGAAGATCGGCGCAGCCAGGTCCAAGCTCGGGATCGGGTGACCGCGATGTCCGTACAGGAGAATTCGATTGCCCTGACGGGACGACGCGTCGTGATCACGGGTGGTGCCAGCGGTATGGGCGCGGGTCTCGTGCGGGCGTTCCCGCAACTGGGCGCGCAGGTCGTGTCCCTCGATCTTACTCGGGATCCGGGGGCGTCCATCGCGCAGGACGCAGGTGCGAAGTTCGTCGCGGCCGACGTCTCAGACCTCGATTCGGTGAAGTCCGCGGTGGATGAGGCGGTGTCGCTGCTGGGCGGACTCGATGTGCTCATCCATGCGGCTGGAATCGCGCCAGGCGGACCAGCAGAGGACATCACTCTCGCAACGTGGTCGACCGTGATGTCCATCAACGCGACCGGGACGTTCCTGACCAATCAGGCCGCGTTCGAGCACCTGAAGGACTCGGGCGGGCAGATCCTCAATTTCGCCTCGGCCGCAGGCGTGCAGGGACTGCCGAACAAGGCGGCCTACTCCGCGAGCAAGGGCGCCGTGGTGGCGTGGACCAGAACCGTCGCGCGCGAGTGGGCGCGGTACGACATCACCGTCAACGCCATCGCTCCTGCGATCTGGACGCCGATGTACGACAAGACGCGAGCGTCGATGACGCCGGACCAGTTGGCGGCACACGACGAATTCATGGCCACGGCCGTGCCTCTCGGCGGCAGGCTCGGCGACGTCGACCGGCACTTCGTACCGGTGCTGGCGTTCCTGTCCAGCAACGGTGCTCGCTTCATGACCGGTCAGGTCTTCCCGGTCGACGGAGGCACACTGGCGATGCGCTGACCCGCGCGAACTTGCCGGCCTACGCGGCCGGCAAGTTCACCAGGTTTGCCAGTGTGCGGTGATGATCCTCCGTCGTACCGAGTGTCACCGACGAGGTGAACGCGCGTTCCAGATACAGGTGCCCCGGATGTTCCCACGTGAAGCCGATTCCGCCGTGAATCTGTAGGCATTCCTCGACCGCAGTCAACGACGTTGCACTGCAATAGGACTGCGCGACAGCGACGGCGGCATCGACATCTGCCGACTTCTCGGCGATCGCCGCGGCTGCGTACTGCGCCGCGGCACGGGACTGCTGATTGTCGATCCACAATTGAGCAGCCCGGTGGCGTAGCGACTGATACGACCCGATCGGACGGCCGAACTGGTGCCGAACGGTCAAATACTCCACCGCTGTGGCCAATGCCCAATCCCCGACACCGACCTGCTCCGACGCCAGAGCTGCTGCCGCGACGGTAGCGGCCGCCGCGAGCGCGTCGGTGGCGTCCTGTCCGCGCAGGATCATGTCGCCAAGGACACCATCGAGCGAGACATCGAAAATCGGACGTGTCAGGTCGGCACTCACCGGCGTGTGGACCGTGATGCCTGGTGCGTGGGAATCGACGAGGACGACGACGCGCTCATCGTCGAGGCCGGCCGGAACGAGCAGAACGTCTGCGCAGTCGAGGGCAAGTACACCGGACACGCTGCCGGACAGCGAGACTCGCTCCTCGATACTGTGCCGGGTTGCCGTCACCGTTGCCCGGCTCGAACCGGGCGCCGCGATCGCGGGTACCGTGACGGCTGCAACGGCACCGTCGACGAGTCGCCTCAGCACGTCTGTAGCCACCGGCCCCGTCGATGCGGTGAGTACGGACGTCGCGAACACAGCACTCGCGAGGTAGGGGACCGGTGCGAGCGAACGCCCGAGCTCCTCCATCACGACTGACACCTCGCGTGCCGACGCGCCTGCGCCACCGAACTCTTCGGGTATCAGCAGAGCAGCGAGGCCCATGTCGCAGGCGAGCGTGCGCCACAGCGCGGCGTCGTATCCGGAATCGTTTGCGGTGAAGGCGATCAGCTGGGTGGGCGACGATCGTCGATCGGTGAGTCGGCGCACCGCCGTGCGAAGCTCGTCGGCGGTGTCGTCGTACACGAGCGACGGCATAGGTGGTGTGGTGATCGGTTCTGGAGTAGCCGGCGCTGTGGTGTTCATCGGGGAATGTCCTGCCATGGGATGGTGGGGTCGATCTTGGGTTCGCGGGGGAGATTCAGGACGCGGTCGGCGATCTGGCCAAGCAGAATCTCGGTGGTGCCTCCCTCGATCGAGTTCGGCCGAGCACGAAGGTAGTGATAGGTCTCCGGCCGTTCGCTGCCCTGCTCGGGAGCGTTCTCGAGCGACCACTCGTCGTAGCGCAGTGCCTGCGCAGGATCTAGTCGAGCAGCCAACCGGGTCACCTGCTGGTTGTTACGGGCGACGGTCACCTTGGCGCCCGAACCTTCCAGCCCGGTTGCATTGGTCGCCGCGATCTGCCGCGTGCGTTCGTTCGTCAGGCGTGCGACCTCCACCTCCACCCAGATACGCATCAGATCTGCATGTGCTGCGGTCGTCCTGAGGTCGGGACGAGAGCGCCACAGCCCGGCGAGGCGTCCGATGTGGCCGTCCTCGCGCGGTGCATCCTTGCCGCCGATGGCAGTTCGTTCGTTCGTCAGCGTCGTTCGAGCTACGCTCCACCCGTCGCCGGGTTCGCTGATGCGCATGGCGTCTGGGATGCGTACGCCGTTGAGGAACACTTCGTTGAAGTGCGCTTCGCCGGTGGCCTGGCGAAGCGGTCGCACGTCGATACCCGGCGTTGTCATATCGAGGATGAAGTACGTCATTCCGCGGTGTTTCGGTGCTGTCGGGTCGGTGCGGACGAGAAGCATTGCCCATCTCGACAAGTGCGCCAACGACGTCCACACCTTCTGGCCGTCGACGATCCATTCGTCACCGTCGCGCACAGCCTTGGTCGCCACGTTCGCCAGATCCGAACCCGCACCGGGCTCGCTGAAGAGCTGGCACCAGATCTCATCGGCGGTCCACAGCGGGCGTAGCACGCGGTGTGCGAGCTCCTCGGACGCGTGGTGCACCACGGTCGGAGCCCCCATGCCGAGTCCGACGGGATTGCGCATGCTGTCCACCGGTGTCGCGCCCGCTCGCTGCATGGCCTGCTCGATGATCCTCTGCAACGATCGGGGTCCGCCCAAGCCGCCGAAGCCTACGGGAAAGTCGATCCACGCCAGCCCGGCGTCGAACCTTCGGCCGAGGAACTCCTTGTCGGACATCGTCGTCGGATCGTTGTCCGACAGAAATCGTGACACGGCATCGACCACGGCATTGTCATCGACGATCACGGTGCCGGTCATACGCTCGCTCCGACCACTGCAGGAATGACGTCGGAACCGAAGTGCTCGAGGGTGCGCACGGATCCCAGATCGTGAAAACGGACGATGAACAGTTCGACGCCGAGTGCCGCCTCTGCCTGGAACATCTCGGCGATCTGAGAAGCGGTTCCGATGAACGCTGCACCCCAGGCATTCTCGGGCATTCGGCGAGCGACCTTCGCCGTCACCTCCTCTCGCTCGGACTCGGAGTTCAGCAGCCCGACGGCGTACTGCGCCGAAATACGTGCGTTTCCGCGCAGGGGCGCGAGCTCGGCAAGGCGGTGTCGAGCACTGCCGACGCAGTTCCACCAATCCGCGTGCGCGGCAACGAGTGGCATCGTCAGTGTTCTGCCCCCGCCGCCGATGTGGACAGGAATGCGCGGCTGTACCGGGACCGGCAGACCGTGGGCGCCACGCAGATCGAAGTGACTACCTGGGTAGTCGAACGTGTCACCGCTGAACATCAAGTCGAGAATCTCGAGAGACTCGCCGAGCGCGTCTGATCGTGATCGCTTCGAGCTGAGAGGGAAACCGAATCGAACGAATTCGTCCTCCACAGAACCCCAACCGAGTCCGAGATCGAGTCGGCCTCCGCTGATCCGATCTACGGTGGCCGCCATCTTCGCCAGCAGAGCTGGATGTCGGAATGGTCCGCAACCGACGAGGTGGCCGAGTCGCAGTGTCGAGGTGGCGCAAGCGAGTGCGGTCAACAGGGTCCAACTCTCTAGGCTGTCGCACGGCGGCGCACCCGGCGCGTAGAGGTGGTCCATCAGCCAGAACGAATCGAAGCCCGACGCCTCGGCCGATCTCGCCCGCTCGAACATCGACTCGACGTCGATCTTGAACTGTGGCACGTACACGCCGAACCTTGCGGCTGTCGAACCGTGCACTGCAGGAAGGGTCTCGGTCGAAGGCATGAATCTGACGATAACGTCACTTGATCATTTTCGGTGTACTTTTCGGGTGCGGACTGCCAGAATGCGCCCCTACCTGCGGTCCATTGACAGGTGGTCTGCGTCACATTACTGTCCATTGATGTCAGATGCCGAACCTCGGACAATCCTATCGGTGGCTCTGTACACATACTCTTGGAGACGACGTCCATGCGGTTCGACGGCAAGATTTCTCTGGTCACCGGAGCAGGCAATGGAATCGGCGAAGCGTGCGCGAAGGCGCTCGCGGCCCAGGGCGCTGCCGTCGTCGTCTCCGATATCGACGACGCGGCAGGGGCGCGAGTGGTCGACGAGATCACCGCGGCAGGCGGGTGCGCGTCGTTCTTCCACGCCGAGATATCGAAGCAGAGCGACGCCGAGGCGTTGGTAGCTCACGCCGTCGAGCACTTCGGCGGGTTGCACTTGGCGGTCAACAACGCCGGAATCAACCACCAGATGAAGCGAATTCACGAACTCGATCCCGCGGCGTTCGATCTGTCGATCGACGTCAACCTCCGGGGTACATTTCTGTGCATGCGCGCCGAGCTCGCGCATTTCGTCGAGCACGGTGGTGGTTCGATCGTCAATGTCACCTCATGTGCCGGGCTCAAGAGCGCCGAGCTGATGGCTGGCTACGTGGCGTCCAAGCACGGCATCGTCGGACTGACTCGCAACGCCGCGATCGATTATGCCCTCGACGCAATTAGGGTCAACGCTGTCGCGCCTGCGACGATCGCGACCCCCGCGATCCTGTCGTATCCCGATGAGTTCCAACAGAAGTGGTCTGACCTCGTTCCGATGGGTCGGATGGGTCGCCCCGACGAGGCGGCGGATCTCGTGACGTTTCTTCTCTCGGACGAGGCGTCGTTCATCACCGGCAGCACCTACGAGCTCGACGGCGGCATGATGCAGGCGCTGCCGAAATAACCACACTGCCGGGATCTCAGCAAGAAGAAGGAGCCCAATTCCTATGTCCGTCGACCCTGTGTCCGTCGAGACCGAAGCGCCGCCGTTGACACCCGATTACTGGGCAGAACGTGATCCGGACAGATGCGCGATCCTGGTCCCGGACGGTCGGTCGATGACGTACGGCGAACTGGCGCATCTGTCTCGAACCGTCGCGCAGGACTGGTCGGCCCGCGGCATCGTGACCGGTGACAGGGTTGCCGTGGCGATGGAGAACCGCGCGGACTATCTCGTCGTCGCCGTCGCTGCACTCCGTACGAGCGTCCGATTGGTCGCCGTGGGAACCCATCTGACGACCGACGAGATCACGCACGTCATCGTCGATTCCGACGCACGTCTCATTGTCACCTCCGCGCGATACGTCGATACGATCCGAGGTGCGGTCTGTCACGCACCGACATCGCCTGTCGTGTTGGTGGCGGATGACGACCACTCGTCGTCCGGCGTCGAGCACCTGTACCGAGACCAGGTCGACCCGGGAGCCGAGGCAACGGCCGGGGAACTCCAGGGTGCGTTCATGTTCTATTCGTCCGGCACCACGGGAAAACCGAAAGGCATCCTGCGTGACATGCCGAATGTTTCTTTCGCACAGGGCGATCCGCTGACTGCCGGATTCGCCGCGACGTGGGGATTCTCGGAGGGCTCGGTCTGGCTCAACTCGGCACCGCTCTATCACGCCTACCCGCTGCAGAGTTGCACATCGGTCATCAGGTGGGGTGGGACGCTCGTGCTCACCGAGCGATTCGACGCCGAGCAGACCCTCCGGTTGATCGAGCGCCACGAGGTCTCGCATATCAGTGTGGTTCCGACGATGTTCGTGCGCTTGCTCGGTCTGCCCGAGAACGTCAGGTCGCAGTACGACGTCACGAGCCTGCGCTGCGTCATTCACGCGGGTGCCGCGTGTGCAGTGTCGGTCAAGCAGGCGATGATGACGTGGTGGGGACCGATTCTGTACGAGTTCTACGGCGGCAGCGAGAATATCGGCATGGTGCTGATCGCCCCGAAGGATTGGCTCGAACATCCAGGATCGGTCGGAAAACCCTCCCCAGGAACGATTTCGGTGCTGGACGACGACGGCAGGCCGGCCGCGCCGGGAGTCCGTGGCATCGTGTGGTTCGAGCATGCGCCGCGGTTCAGCTATCACAAGTCGCCGGAGAAGACCGCAGGTGTGTTCGACGCATCGGGACGTGCGACTCTCGGTGACCTCGGCTACCTCGACGAGGACGGATATCTCTACCTCGACGGTCGTCGAGTCGACCTGATCATCTCGGGCGGCGTCAACATCTATCCCGCGGAGATCGAGGACCGGATCGCCGAACATCCCGCGGTGTTCGATGTTGCTGTCATCGGTGTCCCCGATCACGAGTTCGGACAACAGGTGAAGGCCGTCGTGGAGCTCGAAGACGGTGTGTCCGGCAGCGACGAACTTGCCACTGCTCTGATCGCACACACACGCGAGGTGTTGGCGGGCTACAAGTGCCCGAAGTCCGTGGACTTCGCCATCGGCCTGCCTCGGACGCCGACCGGGAAGTTACTCAAAAGAGTTTTGCTCGAGCAGTACTGGACGAACGAGGAGACGCAGAGATCATGAGTCGAGCGATAGTTCTGGTACACGGTGGCCAACACACGTCCGAGTGTTGGAAGCCGACGGTCGAGGCGTTGGCGGTGTTGCGTCCCGACATCGAGGTCATCGCCGTGGATCTACCAGGGAGAGCGGGCAATCCGGCGAACATTCGGACGGTCGGCATCGCGGACTGCGTTGCTTCGGTGGTGGCGGACATCGAACGCGCGGGCGTCGACGAGGTCATGTTGGTAGCCCATTCGATGGGAGGTGTGACGGTACCCGGCGTCGCTGCCGTATTGGGTGCGGATCGAGTGTCGCGCATGGTCTTCGTCGCCGCAGCCATGCCCCCGAACGGAATGTCCATCCTGCAGGATCTGGTCGGTGATCTCCAGCAGGAGGTGAGCGACAAGGTCGAGGAGGACGCCGAACCGGCGCCCTTTCCGAGGGAGCTGGCCGAACAGTTGTTCTGCAACGGCATGACGGACGAGCAGATCGAATTCAGTGTGTCGGGCCTGTGCGCCGAATCGGACCTTCTCGCAACGCAAGCCGTCGACCGTAGCGGTATGCCCGAGTCGATTCCGCGGACGTGGATTCTGACCAGCCAGGATCGTGCTGTCACTCCCGAACAACAGCGCATGCACATCGAGAACCTCGGCGGGGTCGAGCACGTGGTCGACATCGATACGTGTCACAACGTGATGATCAGCGAACCCGACATTCTCGCGAAGGTTCTCGTCGATCACTTCTGAGAGTTCGAACGGCCTACCCGGCCTGCGGTGACTACGGGACGAGAGCATCCCGTCGTCACCGCAGGCTCATGCTGCGGGCAGTAGATCAGGGGATGCCGCCGTCCGAGCGCACGATGGTGCCCGAGGTGTAGCTCGATGCGTTGCTTGCGAGAAACAGTGCTGCGCCCACGATCTCGGGCGGCTGGCCGATTCGTTCCAAGTGCAGCCGCTTGGACGCCTCGATGGTGTGCTCCATGTCCCAGGCTGCGGCAATGTCGGTCATGTACTGACCCGGCATCAGCGTGTTCACGCGCACCTCGGGCCCGAGAAGGTCGGCGAATCCCTCGGTCATGGCGTTGAGGCCGTTCTTCGCCGCGGCATAGGGGATGATCGAGCCCATCGGACGTAGTGATCCGGTGCTGCTGACATTGATGACGCTGCCGGAACCCTGTGCCTTCATTCGAGTTCCGACCAGCTGGGTCAGCCGAAACGGGCCCTTGAGGTTCAAGCCGAGAACGCTGTCGTACATCTTCTCGGTGACGTCGGTGACGCTGTCGTAGGTGGGCGACATGCCGGCGTTGTTCACTAGAACGTCGACTCGATCGAACTTTTCGTACGCTGCGTCGACCAGTCCTTCGATCTCGCCCCAGTGCCCGAGATGGCAGCTGTAGGCGAGGCCCTGCCGTCCGATCGCCTCGATTTCGGCGACGACACTCTGACAGTTCTCCAATTTGCGGCTGGCGACGATGACGTCGGCGCCTGCCTTGGCGAATGCGAGCGCCATTTGTCTACCCATGCCGCGACTGCCGCCCGTGACCAGTGCGACCTTGCCTGCGAGGCTGAACAGGTCGAACGGAGATCCGGTGTCGGCGGCTACGGAGTTGCTGTTGTCGTCCATACTGGAACTCATCAGTCTCCTAGAAACAGAATGCGATTACTCAAGATGCAGAACGATACCTCAGATTCTCGGTCACCGGTAGCAAACAGCCGGGCCGCACAGGCCGCCGCGCGGCGAACCGAGCGACAGCGCAAATCTGCCGAGGACGAAATCGAGCGGTTACTCGACGTGACCCTCGGACTCATCGAAAAGTCCGCTCCGGCAATGCCGTCGGTATCCGAGATCGTCGCCGCGGCCGGCATCTCCAACCAGACGCTGTATCGTTCGTTTCCGAGCAAGGACGACCTCGTTCTCGCCGTCCTTGAGCAGGGCGTCAGTCGAGTGGTCGAGTTCGTGAGCGGACGCATGGACGAAGTCGACGATCCACGTGAGCAGGTTGCGGCGTGGACTCGCGGAGTGCTACGACAGGTCAGTAGCGTCGAAGCGGCGCAGACTTCCCGTACGGTGCTCGGTCACCTGAGCAAGTCCGGATCCGCGTCTCCCGGCGGCAGCCAGCACGAGCTGCTGAAACCGATCTCGGATCTGCTCGACGCGCCCCTCGATGCTCTGGGCTGCGATCCGGTGCGCGACGGGGCATGCATTTCCGACCTCGTACTCGGTGCGATGCGTCGTCACCTGTGGGGTTCGACGGCACCGACCGACGCGGACGTCGAGTGGATCAGCGAGTTCGCGCTCGGTGGGCTGAATATCGACTGAACAGTGAAGATCGTTTCCCAACAACGGGACTCGGCATAAGGAGAGGGTACCGACGATGGCCGTGGGAATTTCGGATCTGACGGGCAAGGTCGCAGTGGTAACCGGTGGTGCAGCCGGTATCGGATACGCGATCGCGGCATCGCTGATCGCCCGAGGCGCCGAGGTGACCGTCGCCGACGTCGAGAGAACAGCCCTCGAGGCGGCCTCGGCGTCGCTCGGAGTTCCCGGAGTGGTGACCGACGTCGGGAATGCTGTAGACGTGCAGGCACTGGCCGACAAGGTCGTCGAACGCCACGGCAGGATCGACATCGCCGTCAACAATGCCGGGGTCGCGAAGATCGCGCCGTTCGATCAGCTCACCCTCGACGACTTCCGCTGGGTGATCGACGTCAACCTTTGGGGCGTCGTCAACGGCATGAACGTCTTCCTCCCGATCATCGAATCGACGTCGACCAGTGGGTATGTCGTGAACACCGCTTCCATCGCGGGACTGCGAGCAGGGCCCGGTCTCGCGGCGTACGGCGTGACGAAGTTCGGCGTCGTCGCACTGACCGAAACCGTGAGTGAGGAACTAGCTCAGCGTGACTCGCACGTCCGCGTCGGCGTCCTCGTTCCGGCGATGGTCCGATCGAACATCGCGAACAGTGAACGCAACAGGCCGGGTTCGGCTCCGGCGCAGTCGGATCGGAGGCAACCAGAGGGAATCCTGTCCGCGGATGTGGTCGGAGACACCGTCGTCGATGCGATCGAGCGCGGAGATCTGTACATCGTGACGCATCCCGAGGCTCTGGAATCGGTGAGGGCGCGGCATCGGCGGATCGAAGAAGCGTTCGTCGACGCGGGCCGACGCAGCCCACGTTGACAGTTGTGATGACGGTCACTACCGTACATAGGTGTCAGATTCAAACACGTGAAACAGGCCACGGTGCCGCGCGGGCGTTGAGCACGATGCCCCGATTCGTCGCACTCGGTCTCGATCGAAAGCAATGGTGTCAGCATGGCCACAGAGAAGGACATCGACGCAGCAGACTGGACCGATCAGGATCTGCTGACGCGTGACGAGGCCGGTGAGCGGCTGGTCGAGGAGATTGAAGCCACCCGAGCTCATCTGAGCGAGTTGGAGTCCCGCACAGACGATCCCAACGCGCCCGCGTCGATCGAGATGACTCGTCGTCGACTGATTGCCATGAAGAACCTGCAGGAATCGCTCTGATCGACGCCGGTCGTCGGCAATATCCACGCGCAAGGAGTACATATGGGAACACGATTGTCCGACAAAGTAGTACTGATCTCCGGATCCACTCGTGGCATCGGTCGTTCTATGGCGGAGCATTTCGCGTTGGAGGGGGCCAAGGTCGCGGTCACCGGGCGAACTGCGGATCGCGGTAACAAAGTGGTGGCCCGCATTCGGGAAGCCGGGGGCGAAGCGGAGTTCTTCTCCCTGGACGTGACGAACGAGGACAGCATCCGCGGCGCGGTGGCATCGACCGTGGAACGGTTCGGAAAGCTGACCACCCTGGTCAACAACGCGGCTCCCACCGAGGCGGTGGCCACGACGATCAAGCCCATCCACGAGTACTCCAACGAGGAGTGGCAGGCCATCATGACCGGCACTGTCACCGGCAACGTGTTCTGGGCGTCGAAGTATGCCTGGCCGCACCTCGTTTCGGCGGACGGCGCGTCCATCCTGAACATCTCGTCGGGTCAGTCCGTCGCCGGGTTCAAGGGTTTCGGTGCGTACGGAGCCGCGAAGTCCGCGGTGAACTCGTTGACGCGATCACTCGCAGTCGAAGGTAGTGCCGACGGAATTCGGGCCAACTGCATTCTTGTGGGCAGGGTGGTCGCCGGACGTGGCGATTCAGGACATCACACCGGTGGTGGTCGACTCACTCGAATCGGAAACCCTATGGATATCGCCTATACAGCAACGTATCTCGTTTCCGATGAGGCAGCTTTCGCGACCGGGTCGCTGGTGACCGTCGACGGCGGCTTCTCGATCAACGGTGACGCCGTGCAGGACGCGGAGGCTGCGGCTCTGACTCCGAGTCGATGAGACCCAGCTGACCGCACCGAAGTCCGCGTCACCCCGGTAGTCGAGAGATGACATCGACTGCCGGGGTGATTCGCGCGAGAAGTGTCAGCATGTTCGAGACCATGAATTCGTGTGCCTCGGGCGACGATCCGGCGGTGCAGTCCTCGGCGAGCACGACGGAGTACCCCCGATTGACCGCCTCGAGCGCCAGTCCGGGTAGTGCGATATTGGTCGAGATTCCCGCCAGAACCAGAGTGGCGACATTCTCCAATCGCAGCATGGCGTCCAGTTCGGTGCCGTAGAAGGCGGTCAGGCCGGTCGCGCGTGAGCTCACGATGTCGCTCGGCTCGGGACCGAGCCGAGCGGGGATCTCGACGTCGTCGGAGCCCACGGTCATGGATCGATGTTTCAGCGACATGGCGCCGAGATAGGAGTTGGCTCGCATACCCTTCAAATCGGCGCGATGCTCGATGATGCAGTGCACCACCGGCAGGCCGCGGGCTCGAAACTCGGCTGCCAATGCGGCAGTTCTGCCAACCACGTCTCGGTCGGCTGCCATCGATGCAAGACCGGGTGACACAGACCGTGCAGGGTCGAGAATCCCACGCTGGCATTCGCTGATGATCAGTGCGGGGGACGGGTACGGGGCGTCGCTCACTTCGTGGAGACCTTTGCTGGAGTCGATGGTGTGGACGTGAGGGTTCTCAAGTGACGATAGAGCCAGTTGGCGGATTGCGCATTGGTTTCAAGTGACTATATTTGCCTGTTCAAGCCGCTTGCCAAATAGTGACACAACTGCCAGAATCGCAAAGGTGGGTTACCCGGATCACATTCTTAGGCGGTTTCAATGATCGATACCGAAGAGGTCTCGACGCCACTCGTCGATTTGAACTGGTGGCAGAACAACCCGGCCGAGCGCGACGAGGTGTTCGCGGACCTGCGAAGAAACCACCCGCAGGTCTTCGTCCCCGTCGGCGCCGCCGGATCCAGTCCGGCAAAGGGCTTCTATGCGCTGACGCGACATGCGGACATCCTCGAGGTCAGCCGTCGTCCCGAGGACTTTTCCTCCGGTGAGGGCACTCAGATCTTCGATCAGCCGCAGAAGCTGCGTGAGTACCGCGGATCGATCATCGACATGGACAATCCCGAGCATGCGCGCATGCGCAAGATCGTCTCGCGAGGCTTCACCACCCGGTCGCTCGAAGGTTTGCGAGACGAGGTGGAGGCAACCGTTCGCGAGATCCTGGAGGAGATGCCCGCCTCGGGTGAGTGCGATTTCGTCGGCGACTTCGCTGCGTTGCTCCCACTGCGAATCATCGACAACATGCTCGGTATCCCACGCGAGCACGAGAAGTTCATCCTAGAAGCGACCAACACCATTCTCGGCGCCTCGGATGCGGAGTACATCGAGGACCAGACCGCAGCCGGAATCGGCAAGGCCGTCACAGCGGCGAGCGAAGGATTGATCACGCTGCTGCGCACCCTATCGGAGGAGCGCATCGCCGATCCCAAGGACGACCTGATCAGTAGGTTGGTGGCAGCGACCGAAGGCGACAACTTGACTCCCGCCGAGATGGCCAAGTTCTTCATTCTGCTCGTCGGGGCGGGCAACGAGACCACACGCAACGTCATCACGCATGGTCTGTTGGTACTCAGCCGCAACCCCGATCAGCGTGATACCTGGATGGCGGACTACGAGAACTACGCCTCGGGGGCCATCGAGGAGATGCTGCGCTGGGCGAGCCCGGTGGTGCACATGCGTCGGACGGTTACCCGGGACGGAGTTCGCCTCGGTGACAAGGAATTCGCCAAGGGTGACAAGGTGGTGCTGTGGTACACCTCGGCCAATCGCGACGACGAGGTGTTCGAGGATCCGTACACCTTCGACATCACCCGTGACCCCAACCCGCACTTGGCATTCGGAGCGCCGGGCCCGCACTTTTGCCTGGGTGCACACCTTGCGCGGCTGGAACTGGACGTCGCATTCCGTGAATTGTTCACTCGGTACCCGGACATCGAGGCCGTGGGTGAGCCCGCGATGCTGCGGTCGAACTTCCTCAACGGCATCAAGCATCTTCGGGCGACCTACAGTGCCGGATGACCGAAGTTTCGATGACATTGTTGTCAGAATTTGTGGATCAACGCGGCCTTGCACGTGGCCCGGTAGGGAGTGACCGATGACGGAAACGATGGTGAACCACGAGGTGGACTCCGCGATCGTGTCGGACCTGGTCGGCGGAGTACTGACGGTCACGCTGAATCGCCCCGACGCCGCCAACGCGATCAGACCCGACGATCGCAATGCCTTGATCGCACTCTTTCTCGACGCCGATGCCGATCCGGAGGTGCGCGTCGTCGTCCTGCGTGCGAACGGCAGACACTTCTGCGCGGGCGCGGACGTCGTCAAGCTCGCCGACGGCCACGCCAAGAACGTCAAACGGGTGACCGGAGCGATGCGAACGATCATGACCGGTGCCCAGAAACTCGTCGCATCCGTGCTCGATTGCGGCAAACCCGTCATCACCGTGGTGCAGGGCGCGGCGGCCGGAATCGGCGCACACCTCGCGTATGCGTCGGACCTCGTGATCGCGACGGATGCCGCGTACTTCGCCGAGTCGTTCGTCAAACGCGGACTCGTCGTCGACGGTGGCGGTGCCTACCTCCTGCCGCGCCGGATCGGTATGCAGAAGGCCAAGGAGATGGCCTTCTTCGGTGAGAAGCTCACCGCTGCAGAGGCATTGAGCCTGGGTCTGGTCAACAGGGTCGTTCCCGCTGCGGATCTCGACGACGCCGTGGCCGATTTCGCCGGCCGACTGGCCGTGGCTCCGACGAGTGCGATCGCGTTGACGAAGCGGTTGTTCAACGACTCGCCGGACAGCGATCGCACCGCGTCGTTCGTCGCCGAGGCGATGGCTCAGGAGATCCAGTCCTACGCGCAGGACTCGAAGGAGGGCGTCACAGCCTTCGTCCAGAAGCGTCCCCCCGAATACGTGGGTTGGTGAACGATCATGGCTGACAATGCAACCGAGAATCCGCGCGCTGACCTGCCCACCGTCGAGGACGCGAGCCGTCCGTACTGGGATGCCGCGAAGGCGGGGACGCTGCTGATCGCGTCGTGCAACGACTGCTCGCGGGTACACCATTACCCGCGGCCGTTCTGTCCGTTCTGCTGGAGCGAGAACGTCGTGGCCGCAGCGGCCAGCGGACGAGGAACGCTCTATACGTATTCCACCGTCTACGTCAACGATCTTCACCCGTTCAAGACTCGGCTGCCGTACGTCGCGGCCATGGTCGAGCTCGACGAGGGGCCGCGTGTGATGACGAATATCGAAGGTGCCCTGCCCGAGGAGCTCGAGGTCGGCATGGTCGTAGAGGTCTTCTTCCGGCCGATTACCGACGAACTCGATGCAACGGTGTTTCGTCCCGTCTCGTCCTGATCGCACGTTGCACTTCCCGAACAACACAAGGAGAAACACACCCATGAGCGGACTGCTCGACGGCAAAGTCGCACTCGTCACCGGGTCCGGACACGGCATCGGACGCGGACACGCGTTCGAACTCGCCAAGCACGGTGCCACGGTCATCGTCAACGATCTCGGTACGTCGCTAGACGGTGAGGGCACAGGTAAGGTCGCCGACGATGTCGTGAAGATCATCGGATCCCGCGGTGGCACGGCGATCTCGGATTTCTCTGATGTCGGTGACGAGGCCCAGGTCGATGTTCTTGTCGAGCGTGCGTACGCCGAACTCGGGCGTTTGGACATCGTCGTCAACAACGCGGGCATCGTGCGCGATCGCGCGATCTGGAACATGAGCGCCGAGGACTTCGACCTAGTCATGCGTGTGCACGTTCGTGGAAGTTGGCTGACCACAAGGGCTGTGGCTCGCAAGTGGCGCGACGAATCCAAGGCATCCGGAGGCAAGGTGTACGGGCGCATCATCAACACCACGTCCGGCGCAGGTCTGCTCGGTCACTTTGGTCAGACGAACTACAGCGCTGCCAAGGCCGCCATCGTCGGGCTGACGCAGACGTCGAGTCTCGAACTCGCCTCGATCGGTGCAACGGTCAACGCCATCAGCCCGGGCGGACGTACACGAATGTCCGCGACCATGGCAGGCAGTGCTCCGGCCATCGAGCCCGACGAGCGCGGCGAAGACGAGTTCGACCCCAAAGACCCGTCACTCGGATCACCGGTCGTCGCGTGGCTCGCGAGTCCGGAGGCCGGCCACGTCAGCGGTCAGGTCATCAAGGCGCTCGGAGAGAACATCCAGCTGTTGAAGGCGTGGTCCCCGGTGGCAGTGGTCTCCAACGGCGGAAAGCGTTGGGATGCGAACAAGCTGGGCGGGATCTTCGCGACCGACGTGTTCGGTACGCGTGCCGCCGGCCTGCGCATGGGCGGATAGGGCTCTGGACGTGGACTACTCCGTCGACGTCGACGGAGTACCGATCAGGTACCGCGTAACCGGCAGCGGCACGCGTGAGATCCTGCTGATACACGGTCATCTGGCCAACTCGCAGTGGTGGCATGCGATCGTGCCGCTGCTCGAGGACCGGTACCGGTTGGTGCTCGTGGATCTGAGCGGGCACGGAGACAGCGGTCATCGCGAGGCGTATTCCGTACAGCAGTGGGCAGCAGACGTCGTCGGCGTTCTCGAGCACCTCGGTTCGACCGATGCGATTCTCGCCGCGCACAGTCTCGGTGGCGCAGTAGCTATCGGTGTTGCTGCACAGCATGGTTCACGCGTGAGTTCAGTCGTGTTGTTCGACACGCTGATTGCTGGACTCGCCGAGCCACGGCCACAATTTCCCGAACGTCCGCAGGGGCGATCGGTCCCGTATGCGACCACAGCCGAGGCGGTCTCGCGGTTTCGGCTGATGCCGCCGCAGCCTCCAGTCGCACCCGAGTTGGTAGCGCCAATCGCAGCGAACTCGCTACGTGCGGTCGAGGGCGGTTGGACGTGGAAGTTCGACCGAACGGGACGCGTGACGTTCGATTACGACTTCGTGTTGAATTCGGCAAGGGCCCTGACGGTACCGCTGCTGTACGTGTACGGCGAGCACAGTTCCGTCGTCACCACCGGCGCGGTTGCGGACGCGGAACGTGTACTTCCGTCGAAGACCAGCACCTACGTGCAGATCCCCGGCGGTCACCATCATCTGGTTCTCGACCACGCCGAGCAGTGCGCGGCGCTGATCGAGAACTTCGCAGTCACGAGCGCGATGCTGGACGAGAGAAAGGTTCTGCCCCAGTGATTGAATTCACGCGCGACGAAGTGGAAACTGCGTTCCGCCACTACTTTCGGGTGGGTCAGGTGCTCGAAGACTGGGAAGCTTGGTCCGACCTGTTCACCGACGATGCCGTCTACCATGACCACTTCTACGGAAAGTTCACCGGTCCCAGCGAAATTCGCCGATTCATCGAGGGCACGATGGGCGCGGCCCCGCACGTCTACAATCCGCTGGCCTGGTATGCCATCGACGGTGATCGCGTGGTGTACGAGGTGATCAATCGCGCGGACAATCCAGAGCCAGGCGCGCCGCCGATCGATTTCTCGTCGTGGCAGAACATTCGCTACGCCGGGAACGGCAAGTGGCGTTCGGAGGAAGATCTCTGGCTGATGGCCGAGATGAAGCGCTTCACGCGCGAATACGATGCCGCCCTGGCGAAGTTTCCGCAGTCCACCGACGATCGCTTGAGCCGCCTGGACTGGGGTGACTCGCCGGAGTGGGCCCACCCGGCAGACGATCACGCGGCTCGGCCGTCGTGGCTGGACCGCCCGAACTTCAGGCCGTTCCGTGGGCTCTCCGACATCGACTTCGGCGAGCGCACACACTGATGACGGGGCGCTCAGCGCCCCTGCGAGTGGGGAGCCCTGCGCTCGAAGCATGCCGAAACGCCCTCGCGCGCATCGTGCGAGTAGGCGATGGGTGTGTGGGCCTCGGCGATAGCGAGCGCGGTGGCTACCTCGCCGCCCGGTCCAGCCGGGGGAGCAGAGCATGGTCTGGGGCCTCCGTGCGAAAGGTCATCGTCGATCCTTCCGTTCGAATTCGCCTACAGTTCAGGAGCGTACATTTATGACACTTCCGCTGACCGGGGTCAAAGTTCTCGACTTCTCCGAACACGGCTTCGTCCCTGCCGCGGCCGCTGCACTGGCCGATTTCGGGGCAGACGTCGTCAAGATCGAACGCGTGGAAGGTGACGCCATGCGCTCGATCATTCCGAGTGGAATGGTCCCGTCCAAGGACGGGTACGACTTCCTGTTCGAACTCGTCAACAGAAACAAACGGGGGATCGCGCTCGACGTTCGGCACACCGAGGGGCGCAGAATCTTCGAAAAGCTCGTCAAGTGGGCCGATGTCGCCATCACCAATCAGCTTCCGAGGGTCCAGCGCAAGCTGCACACCGAGCCGTCGGATCTGCTGGCACTCAATCCCCGCCTCGTCGTGGCCAAGGGGCACGGACAGGGGCAACGTGGCCCGGAGGCTGAAGCTGGTGGCTACGACGCCGTCTCTTACTGGGCTCGAGGCGGAGTCGCTCACGTCCTGACCGATGAGGGCGCCGCACGTCCCGCCCAGCAGAGACCGGCCATCGGCGACATTCCGAGTGGGATGTTCCTTGCTGGTGGGATTTGCGCTGCACTGGTCCACGTGTCCCGGACGGGCGAGGGAACGGTGGTCGACACGTCGCTGCTGGGCTCGGCAGCCTGGAACCTGGGCCCCGACATGGCGTACGCGTCGTTGACCGGTGAGCAACTGCCGAAGGCGCCGCTGAAGGATATGGCCCCCCTGATCCGGCAGTATCGGTCTGCCGACGATCGCTGGGTGGCACTGATGATGATCGACGAAGCGCGTTACTGGGAGCCGGCACTCGTGGCGCTAGGTTTGGATGCGCTCGTCGACGCATACCCCGACGCGGCCGCGCGAAAAGAGAATCGGGAATCGATCGCAGTGCAGATCGGTGCTGTGATCGCGGGGCTGGACAGTGCGGCGATTACCGAACGACTGGGCTCACGTCAGTGCATCTTCTCGTTCTATTCCACACCGGTAGACGTTCAGACCGATACGGCGGTGACGGCCAACGGTTACCTGATGAGGCACCCCGAGCATCCGGATCTGAAGCTGTCGGCAGCGCCGGTGCAGTTCGACGACGAAATGCCGTCGATTCGCCGTGCTGCGCCGAGTAAGGGGCAGCACACGCGAGAGGTCTTGTCGGAAATCGGTTACAGCGCAGAGGAAATTGTAGCGATGCTCGATTCCGAGGTTGTCGTCGAGTAATCCGGCGTGGACCGGTGTGTGCTCAGGCGCGGACTGGTATGAGCTCAGGCGTGGACGACGTTGACGGGTTGGTCGGCGTGCTCGAGCGTGGTGGTCGTGATGTCGCCATGCTCGGCGAGCCAGCGCTCGTCGATGGAGGCGGTGCCTTCCGCGGGGTTGGACAGGTAGCGTGCTGCGGCTCCGATGGCGAGGATGGTCGTGCGGGCCTGGTACTGGAAGTTCTCGATCTCGGTGGTGGTCGTGAGGGCGCCGCCGAATTGGGTTCCTTCGAAGGTTGAGGGGTTCGAGTTCGGCGCGGGGCCCGTAGACGCCCGCTGTGTAGCGGGCCTGGCCGGGGCGTGCACGGCGTGGGCCCGTCGGTGGGTCGATGCAATGAAACGGATTGTCAGGGACAAAGTCTAGGGAAGTAGTTCGCCGGCCCGACCTCGCGCAGATCCTCTCCAAGCTGCCCTCGAACAGCGATGCCTCGCCGTACTCGAACTGCCAGGCCTGACGCTTGTACGTCCAGTTCAACGGCTGCAAGCGGTGTGCTTCACGTCAGTGCTCGACGGCTCCGGCGTGGTCGCCGAGGAGCTGAAGATGCTGGCCGAGCTCGAAGTGCGCTGCGGCGATGGACTCGTAGACAGAGCGTGGTGCGGACCGTGCCACGACGTCCTCCAGCACCAGAACGTATCTGCTCTGCGAACCGTGTCCGGCCCAGTCGAGCACCATCTGTAGGTAGAGCTCCGACTCGGCGGCGTCGGCTATGGGACGCATCGTCTCGAGGCGTTCGAGCTGGAAGTCCGCCCGCTCACTGCAGCCGAACAACTGGACGTACAAGCGGCAGGCGTGGAATCTCGAAGCACCCGATTCTGTCCGTACGGTGGACGCGTACGGGCCGGGCTGGTTCGACGACGTCCGTTCTCAGGGAGCGGAATCCTACTTTCCGCCCATTCGGCCGTGAGAGGGACTCAGCAACTGGAGGTTTGAGTGCGGCCATGATCGAACACCTGTGCCGTCCTGTCGGCCACGCCGTTGGCCGACACACTCCACCTGCGATTTACGGCGGCCTCGCGGTCGATCGCGGTGGCGGTGGCGTCATCGGCCGCCGCGTCGTAGAGAGCCCAGACCGCCGCGAGCGTGTGTGGGTCGGCGGCTAGCATGGCTTCGGCGACGGCCCATCCTCGGTCGACGAGGTGGTCCGCAGGGACGATCTCGTTGACGATGCCCCAGGCGAGCGCCGTCGGTGCATCGAGATATGAACCGGTGGAACTCATCTGCCGGGCACGACGAATGCCGACGGCTGCGGCCAGTCGACCGGTCAGACCGCCGCCCGGGACGATTCCCACTCGGCTGTGTGTGTCGGCGAAGCGGGCGTCGGGGGTGGCGAGCAAGAAGTCGCATGCCAGCGCCAGTTCGAATCCACCGGTCACCGCCGGGCCCGAGATCAGACCGATCACCGGTGTGACCATGGCGGCGAGTACCGTGATGCAGTTTCCGTCCGACGACCGCTCGCCGTCGAATCCGTTCTCCGCCAGATCTTTCAGATCCACACCCGAGCAGAACGCCCCACCGGCCCCGGTGAGCAGAACGATGGCGGTGTCGGGATCGGCGTCCGCCGC
Organism: Rhodococcus sp. 27YEA6; assembly: GCF_044908235.1. NCBI lineage: Bacteria > Bacillati > Actinomycetota > Actinomycetes > Mycobacteriales > Nocardiaceae > Rhodococcus > Rhodococcus sp. 27YEA6. The sequence goes on from NZ_JBIYCY010000017.1 coordinate 61,148, forward strand.
TCGAAGCTCGTGAACGAGGGTGTCGCTGAGCGCGATGGACAGCGCGTTGCGCACTCGCGGACGATTCAGCGTCAACAGGCGGGTGCGTCCGCGCTGTTCCACCAGTACCAATGTGTCGTCGGGTTCCGTCATTGTTCGACATCTTTCTTCGTAGTCGTGTTGCGTTGGGCCGAGAGTGCCTCGCGCTTGGTCATGGCTCGAACACGTCTGCGCACCGCGCGGCCTGCCGCGATCGCATCTCCGGCGACGATGGCGTCGACGAGTTCGATGTTGCGTTCGTGCATCCACGCTCGTTCCGACTGAGTGGGTGCGACGCCGTGCAGACGGGCGAGGTTGTTGCCCATGTGGACGAACAACTCCAGAACAGCGTTGCCGGCGAGGCGAGCTATCTCGGTGTGCACGGTGACGGTGCGCTCGCGATAGTCCGCAGCGATCGCCTCCTCCGCAAGGACCTGACGAAGTCGATCGATACCGGCGGAATCGATTGTCGCCGTGAGGTCTTGCGCGGCGGATACCTCGAGAGTCTCCATGACGGAGTAAACGTCGCCCGGAGCGAACCCGGTGTACTCCAGGTAGAGCGACGCGTGGTCGAGCACCGCGGATCGATCCGGCGCCGTGACCACGAGACCTCCGCCTGGTCCGCGGCGCGGTGTGGCGACGTGACGACTATCGAGAATGCGGAACGCCTCCCGGATCGACGCGCGGCCGACGCCGAACCGTTCCATCAGCTCGGACTCGGAGCCGATGGACTCGCCGACGCGCCAACCCGACGCGACGATGTCGTCCTCGATCGCTCGCGCGACGGCGGCGGCTCGGGAGCGCGTGGGGTCGGCGTCGGGCATCGGTCTCCTCGTTGTGTTCTGGTCTGATTGCGTATTCCGTGGACGGAATACACGCTATCTGATCTACTCGACCGGGGGAAGTCATCTGGCCGGACCGGTCGTGAACCAATTCAGTATCAGCAATAGGGAGTAAACGATGGCTGGCAGATCGACGTTCGACGTTCTCGTCGATCCGGGAACGGGAACCGTGGCGACTATCGCCGCGGCGGCGGAAGCGGTCGGGTTCGACGCACTGTGTCTGGGCGAGACGAACCATGACCCGTTGGTGCTGCTCGCGGCGGCGTCGCAGGCCACGGCCGACATCGAACTGACGACGAGCATTCTCGTCGCCTTCGCGCGCAGCCCGATGGTGACCGCGACTGCCGCGAACGACGTGCAGGTTCTCGCGGGTGGGCGGCTTCGTCTCGGCTTGGGGAGTCAGGTTCGCGCGCACATCACCCGACGTTTCGCGATGCCGTGGTCACGTCCTGCGGCGCGCATGCGGGAATACGTGCACGCGTTGCACGCGATCTGGGATGCGTGGGAGAACGGGACCCGCTTGGCGTTCGACGGCGAGTTCTATTCGCACACATTGATGACGCCGATGTTCGATCCGGGTCCCAATCCGTACGGGCGCCCCCCGGTTCTCGTCGCAGGTGTGGGTGCCGGCATGTCGCGGGTGGCGGGCGAGGTCGCGGACGGCTTCCAGGTGCACTCGTTCGTTACGGAGAAGTATTTGACAGAGGTCATCGGACCCAGCATCGACGAGGGCCTTGCGATATCGGGTCGGACGCGTGCTGACATCGAGATCTGCCTGACGCCGATGCTGGCCACCGGGACCACCCAGGACGAGGTCGCCCGTGCACGTGAACACGTGCGCGGGCAGATCGCGTTCTACGGCTCGACGCCGTCGTACCGAGGAGTGCTCGACGTACACGGTTGGGGCGGTGTGCACGAGAAGCTGAACGTGTTGGCGAAGACCGGGGAGTGGGATGCGATGTCTGCACTGATCGACGATGAGATGCTCGCCGAGTTCGCCGTCGTCGGGACGGTGACCGAGGCTGCTCGCGAGCTCGCACGACGGTGGGGACCATTGTCCGATCGGATCGGCGTGGCGGCCCAGACCATGGACGGGTTGGAGGCGTGGCGACCGGCGTTGGCGCCCTCATCTGAATCCAGTGTCATGTAGACGCAGGTAGCGAGTAGCTCACCATGTGAGAGCGGCCCGCAGTATAAAATGTGGCATTTTAGATGGCCAAAAACATCATTCGAGAAAAGTCTGTTCTTGAAGAATCGGAAAAATCGGACTGAGTAGACGATTCCGCATCGGCGAGCGCCAACCTGATCTAACGTGTGTGTCACTAACCGAAATCCTCATTGCAACAGTGAAGGATCGTCGTCGATGCAGGATCTCGTCTCCCTCTCGTTGGGACTCGGCAACGGCGCAGTCTTCGGTGCGCTCACGCTCGCCATCGTGCTCACCTTTCGCAGTTCGGGCGTTCTCAACTTCGCCACGGGCGCGATCGTGCTGGACATCGCCTACGTTTACGCATTTCTTCGGCAGGGTGAACTACTCCTGCTGATCCCAGGCCTCCCGGATACGGTGGGCTCGGGGGAACCTGTCGGTCCGGTGCCGGCGTTGGTCATCGCACTGCTGATGGCGGTCGCCCTCGGACTCGTTCTGTACCCGTTGATCTTTCGGCCGCCGGGTGCGGTTTCCGCACTCGGCGTTTCGCTGGTTCTGGCGGGGTTGGTGTGCCAGAAGTTGGGGACGGATCAGGTCACGTCAAACCCGATATTCCCCGCCGACCTGTGGCGCAGCGGAAGCCCGCGGGTGTCGTCGGATCAGGTCTACTTCGCGCTCGCCATTCTGGCGCTGGCCGTCTCGCTCGCTCTGGCGTTCCGCTACAACAGGTTCGGCTGCCGGTACGTGCCGCTGCAGAATCCGAACGGGGGCTCATTCATCAGCGGCACATTCATGTGAGACGGATCGGCGATGTCGGCGATCTCTCTGAACCTCTTCAGTAGCACTGAGATCATCGCCGAGTCGGACAAGGACGGAAAGCTTTCGAATTACGAGGTCGTCTACGGCACGGGCATCTACAACTGAGCCTCAGATCGCGACCGACGTCACACAACAGGAGCAGCACATGAACATCACTGATCAGCAGATGCTCATCGACGGAAATCTCGTCGGTGCAGGAAACGGACAGACCTACGAAGTCGTGAATCCGGCGACCGAAGAGGTCGTCGGAACCGCGCCCGATGCACAGGTCGAGGACGTCGAGAGGGCCATTGCGGCCGCTCGACGTGCATTCGACGAGACGGACTGGTCCACGGACGTCGAACTGCGGCGTCGGTGCCTGACGCAACTGCAGAACAATCTGCGCAAGGTCGCGGACGAGATTCGCCCCGTGCTGACCGCGGAGAGCGGCATGCCGTTGGCACTGTCGTTTCCGATGGGTCTCGACGGACCCGTCGAGTCGCTGGGATACTGGCCGGAACTGTTGTCCACGTACGAGTTCGAGCGCTCTTTGCCGCGCAAACAGATCATGGGCGGACAGTCCCTGCGGACCGTGCGCAAGGAAGCGGCAGGAGTGGTCGCCGCGATCACGCCGTGGAACTTTCCGTTCCAGCTCAACCTCACCAAGATCGGCGGGGCGCTCGCTGCCGGATGCACGGTAATTCTGAAGCCGGCTCCGGACACTCCGTGGTCGGGAACCGTACTGGCCGCTGCTGCAGCCGACACCGACATTCCGGCCGGTGTACTCAACATCGTGACCACGTCGGACAATCGGGTCGCCGAAGTCCTCACGACCCATCGCGACGTCGATCAGATCACTTTCACCGGATCGACCGCGACGGGCCGACTGGTCATGCGCAATGCGTCGGAGACCATCAAGCGGGTGTCGTTGGAGCTCGGTGGGAAATCGGCGGCGATCATTCTCGACGACGCCGACCTAGCGTCGAGTGTTGCAATGGCGGCCGGTGCGGTGTGCATGCACGCAGGCCAAGGATGTGCACTTGCCACTCGCTTGCTGATCCCAAACCATCTCATGGATCAGGCTGCAGCTATTGGCAAGCAAATCCTGTCCGGTCTGCCGTGGGGTGATCCGACTGACATGGCGAACATGATGGGGCCCTTGATCAACCGGTCCCAATTCGAGAAGGTACTGGACTACATCGAGTTGGGTAAGACCCAAGCACGCCTGGTGATCGGCGGAACTCGACCCGAGCAGCACTCGAAGGGCTACTTCGTTCCGCCGACACTGTTCTCGCACGTCCCGGCCGACAGCAGGATCGCTCGCGAGGAGATCTTCGGTCCGGTGATATGCCTCATCGGTTTCGCGGACGACGACGACGCAGTCCGTATCGCGAACGATTCGGAGTTCGGCCTCAGCGGATCGGTATACAGCTCCGACGTCGAACGCGCCAAGCGAGTCGCTGTTCGGTTGCGGACGGGGACGATCGCGCTCAACGGTGCTCAGTGGTTCGATCCGGAGTCGCCGTTCGGTGGCTACAAGCAGAGCGGTCTCGGCCGCGAATGGGGCGTCGAAGGACTCGAAGACTTCCTCGAAACCAAGACCTTCAGCTACCCGGCGACCTAGATCGGCGTAGCCGTTCGCAGTCGTCACACGAAAGTGGCGTCCACATCTGACGAGGATGTGGACGCCATTCTCGTACGTTTTGATCGCTTTCAATGCACTGGTGCAGGAGCTGTCGTTCCCGAACACGTGGTAGAGCTCGGATCCGTCAGCGCTCGCGGCGGTGATCGGCGGCGTCATGTCGGCGGTAACGGATGCAATGGCCGTCACTGTCATGTCGATACCGGTGTTCTCGTACAACAGCACTCCGGGGAACGGGCCGAACCTTCCATTCCGGGGACGGCGATGCCGCTCAGCGCAGCCTAATTCACACCTTGATCGTGTGCCTCCGCGTCAGGGACTCAGCCCGTTCGGCAAGCTGAAGACGCCGGGAGTCTGTTGTACGGCCTGGGATGCCGAACTGTGGGTCAGCAGCGGGATTCCGGCGGGCGAGAGTACCGTGATCGTCTGATCCACATCGGCCAGAGCACCTTTCGTGACGGCCGAGACCGATTTTGCCCCCGCAGTCACTGTTGAATCCGATCGTGATCGGTTCTCCAGCAGCGGGATTCGAAGTGTCGGGCACGCCGAGATCGACGCTGCCCGTTGTGCCGTCCTGTGCGTCCTCGTGAGGGACGAGCGGCACCTGGTGACGACTACCTCCGATGCGACCGCCGAGGCAACCGACATCCGTCTCGTCGATGATACCGATCCTGCCCTAACTTGGGCCCTGGGGGAACTTGAGGAGGGAGCCCGCGTCCACCCGGATCTGCTGACCCGTGATGTAGCGAGATTCGTCCGAAGCGAGGAAGAGCATGAGGTTGGAGATGTCGACCGGTTCGACGTACGGGATCGGCATCGCTTGGAAGGTGGTGAACGCCGGCTCCACGTCTTCACGAGTCGGGTTCTCGAGATCGGGACGGAACATGCTGTACAGGCCGTCATTGTGTAGGAGATGGGTGTTGACGTTGGTGGGGTGGACACAGTTGACGCGAATGAACTTGGGCGCTAGATGCAATGCCATCTGCTCGACGTAACCCATCAACGTCTTCTTCGCCCAGCCGTATCCTGCGCTTCCCGGGCCCATCGCCGGGTTGTCGGTGGTGCCGGGGAGCATCGCCGCGGTGGAACCGGTGACGACGATGGAACTGTGATCGGGCAGGTGCGGGAGGGCAACTGCCACAGCGTTCATGACGCCGAGAAGATCGACATCGGTTGCGTCCACGAAGTCCAACGGATCGGGATCACCCATTGCCATGGGGAGAATTCCGGCGTTCGCGAGTACGATGTCGAGTCGGCCGAGTTCTGCAACTCCGGCGCCGAGCGCGTCGCGGAGCTGACTGCGTTCGCGCACATCGGCCTTCGCCGTCACGATGCGTCGGTCGAGTCTCTCGACGAGACGTTTGGTCTCGTCTAGATCCTCCGGTGTCGCAAGCGGATACGGGTTGGACTCGATCTGCTCGCAGATGTCGACGGCGATGATGTCTGCGCCCTCCTGCGCCAGACGCACCGCGTGGCTCCTACCCTGACCACGGGCGGCACCGGTGATGAATGCTACTTTTCCTTCGAGACGTCCTGCCATGAGAACTCCTGTTCACGCCGGGGATGAGGGCCGACGGTGGCGATTCGCCACTTATGCGTCGTGCCTGCATTCGACGCTAGACCATCCGCGCAGGAAAAATCGAAGAACGTCGATACTGTTCCACCACAGCAAATTTCGCAGCGGAAACGATCAACCTGCGAGGAGTCGGATGGCGCTCATCGGGCACGCGGACACCCCCGATTCGGCGTCCGCGATCAGCGCGTCCGGGACCTCGAAATCGGCATTCGCCGCGAATCCGTCGTCGTCGAGGTCGTAGAGGTCCGGCGCGGTGGCCGCGCACAGACCGTGTCCCTCGCACTGATCGAGTTCGATGTGTACTCGCATTGCGTCTACCTCCGTGCATCGGTCCAACAGTGTCTCGTTTACAGCAGTGCTTGTTTCCAGCAGTGTCTGGGTCGAGCGATGTTTCAATTCAGTAGTGCGGCGCGCCACTGCGCGAGATCGGCTGCGCTCGCACCGTGGTCGACGAGCCATCCGCCTGCGCCGCCAGGCCAGAGTGTGAGGCGATCCACGACCGACGTGATCGCGGATTCGGGTGCGGTCAGCCACTGCGGTGGCAGTGCGCGCCGAGCGGAACCCTTGTTGGCCTTGGCCTTCCATCGCAGTCGCAGCGCGGGCATGTGCGCGGATGTCTGCAGATAGTCGTCGACCACCTCGTTCGGCGTCACGCCTGCGGCCAGCAGAAGTGTTGCGACCGCGACGCCGGTGCGGTCCTTGCCTGCGGCGCAGTGCACGAGCGTCGGGCCCGACGCGCCTACGACGATCGACAGCAATTCGGCGACGCGATCGGCGGCGGACCCCAGAATCTGGTTGTACAGTCCCGTGAGTTCCGGTGGTAATACCTCGGTGGGCGCTGCTCCGTCGTGCAGGGGACGGTGATGGCGGATCGTGTCCTGGCCCCAGTCGAACGGATTTCGTTCGGTCTCCGCGAGGGAACGAAGATCGACGACCACCGCGGGTGGCCAGATCGACACCGCTGCTGGACGGGAATCCCCCTGGTAGGGGGCATCACTGCGGTAGAGAACGCCGTAGCGTGTGGTCCGTCCGTCGACGGTGTGCAACCCGCCGACGTCACGAAGGTTCGCCAGTGTGTCGGTGGTCGCCGGGACGGACGCGTTCGGGGTGATGGATTCGCTCATCGCGGCGGCGGAGGATTCTCGGACGCCAACGTGCGCAACCGATTTCGGTCGACCTTGTTCATCGCGGTCAGCGGCAACGCGTCGACGATCACGAGGTGGTCGGGGGACTTGTAGTCGGCGAGTCGGTCGGCGGTCCACCGTCGAAGCGAGGCAGACGTCGGCGGCGACGAGGCGTCGGACGGCACGACGAACGCGACCCCGATCTCGCCGATGACGGGCGTCGGATATCCCACTACTGCTGCCTCTTTCACTCCGGGATGCTCGGCGAGTACGTGATCGACTTCCACCGGATGCACGTTGAAACCGCCGCGGATGTACATGTCTCCGACGCGTCCTGCCAATACCAGGTCGCCCTCGTCGGTGATGCTGCCGAGGTCTCCGCTGACGAACCAGCCGTCGTCGTCGAAAGCGTCGGCGGTGCGCTCGTCGTCGTTCCAGTATCCGCGCATCACGCACGCGCCGCGAACGCGCACTCGTCCGACCCGGCCCGTCGGCACGTCGGTGCCGTCCTCGTCGGTGATGCGAACGTCCATGCCGGTCTGCGGTTTTCCGACGGTGCGGAATGCCACGTCCGGTCGATCGTCGATCGCGGTGCCGCACACGCTCGGCGACTCGGTCATCGCATAGCGAACCACCAACGGCACGCCGATCAGCTCGGCGGTGCGCTCGACGAGTTCCGGTGACGCAGGAGCGGTGGCGACGATGCCGAGCCGGAGGTCGGGAAACGAATCACGTCGTACGTCGGGGAGGTCGAGAAGTTTGGTCCACTGGGTCGGGACGCCGCCCGCCATCGTGATGCGCTCGCGGACGAGTATGTCTCGCATCTTCGCGGCCGACCACGGGACGGGGGAGACCACGAGGGTGATACCCCAGACGAGCTGATCCCACAGCTTCGCCATGTACCCGGCATGCGGGAACGGCGTGGACGAGAGGCGTCGATCGTAGGGGGCGCTCATCACGCCGGCCGAATGCGCTGCGGCAGCCATGTTCTCGCCGTCGAACCAGGCGCCTTTCGGTAGTCCGGTCGTTCCGCTCGTGAAGATGATGGTCACCGGTGCATCGAGACCCGTTGTTGCAGAGACGAAGTCGGTGTCCCCCTCGTGAAAGGCGGCGTCCAGTTCGCTGCGTGCCATGACCGGAAGCGCGGCGTCGATCTCGGGGAGACCGGCATCGGCGTCGCGGATCACCAGGGCCGGTTGTGCCTGCGTCAGGATCGACTCCACCTCACGCGGGCCCAGTCGCGTGTTGATCCCGGTCGTCACGGCACCGAGCAGTGCGATCGCGCTGTAGCAGATCGCGTAGTCGATTCCCGACGGAAGCATCAGGGCGACGACGTCTCCGCGGTCGACTCCCCGGCCGCGGAGACGAGCGGCGAGCGCACGAGAGCGCTGGTACCACTCGTCGAAACCGAGTCGGGTGCCGTCCTGTTCCACGTAGGCGTCGCGTGCGCCGTACTCTGCCGCTGCTGCCGCCATCAACTCTCCGGTACTGGTGAATCGACCGGGAAGTGGGGGACGGACGGGCGAGCGCGCAGCCGTCACGGTTGTTCCGATCCCAGCAGTACGGTGCCACTCGAGCAGAACCATCCGCCGGTACCGCTGACGCAGGCGATCTTCGCGTTCGGAGTCTGCCGGACACCGGACTCACCGCGAAGCTGGCGTGCCGCTTCAACGATGAGGAAGAGTCCTCGTTGACCGGGGTGGCAGGCAGACAGGCCGCCGCCGTCGGTGTTGGTCGGTAAGTCTCCGCCCAAGCGCAGTGCGCCGGATTCGACGAACTTGCCGCCTTCGCCCTTCTCGCAGAAGCCCAGGTCTTCCATCGTGAGGAGCAGCATGTAGCTGAAGGCGTCGTAGATCTCCGCGACATCGACGTCGGACGGCTTCAGACCGGCGCGCGCGAACGCGAGCGGTCCCGTTACCGAGGCCGGCCCGACCGTCATGTCGTCCCACTGGCTCGTGAGCATGTGCGATGTCGCCTCACCCGATCCGAGTACCCACACCGGGTCGGACACGAGGTCCTTCACTCGATCCTCGGAGACCAGCACCACTGCGGCGCCGCCGTCCGAGCGAATGCAGCAGTGCAGCTTGGTGAACGGGTCGGCGATCATCGGTCCCGACAGCACGTCCTCGATCGTGATGGGATCGCGGTACATCGCCTCGGGGTTGTCCGCGGCGTTGAATCGGGCCGAGACCGCGACCTCGGCGAGCTGCTCGATGGTGGTGCCGTACTGGTACATGTGCCGGCGCGCAGCCATCGCGTACTTCGAGATGAGCGTGTGACCGTAGGGTGCGTCCCACTGGAGAGGTCCGCGAGAGCCCCAGTTGATGTTGGCGCCGCGCAATCCTTTTCGAATGTCGGCGCGGGCGGTCGACCCGTAGGTCAGCAGCACGACGTCGGCGTGCCCCGCGGCGATGGCGTCGGTGGCGTGCGCGAGCATGACCTCCCACGACGCGCCTCCGACGGACGTCGAGTCGATCCAGCGCGGTTTCAGGCCCAGGTATTCACCGACGTCGGTGGGCGGCAATGTTCCCTGGCCCGTGGAGCCGAGTCCGTCGACGTCGGCGGGGGTGAGACCGGCCTCGGCGAGCGCACGTCGACTCGCCTGTGCCATGAGCTCGTACGCGTTCTTGTCGTCCACCTTGCCGCCGTCGGACAGCGCGACGCCCGCGATGGCAACCTTGCGCGTCACTGTGCCGCACCCTGCTGGAGAAGCTGTGCGAGCACATCGGTCGGTTCGCCGAACAGGTGCGCGAACACGTGTGCCCGTTTCAGCACGAGATGCGCGTTGTGTTCGTAGGTGTAGCCCATCCCGCCGTGTACCTGGATGCTGTGCGCGGCGTTGTCGATCGCGGCTCTGGCAGCAACCGACTTGGCGGACAGGATCTGAAATTCGCTGTCGTCCCGGCCCGATTGGAGTGCGATCGCGGCGAACAACGTCTGCGAGATGGACGCGTCGGCCGACACCGCCATGTCGGCGCACATGTGTTTGACGGCCTGGTTGACCCCGATGGGTTTGTCGAACTGGATCCGGGTGGCGGCATGCTCGGTCGCCATGTTCTTCGCGGCCGCAGCCAGTCCGGCGAGTGTGGCCGCCGCGAGAACCTGCGCCCTCGAGAAAATCGGATCGGTCGAAGCCGGCGCCCAGTGGGTCACGCGGCCGGAGATCACGGTCGACGTCGACAGGCGGACGGCGGGATCGATCGAGGGTACGGGTGTGATGTCCGGAAACTCGTCGATCGCGACGAGAGCGGCGCCGTGCTGGGCCACCAGGAGGACGTGTGTGGCACCGGCGCAGTCGAGCAGGTCGAACGAGCCCTTCAACCCATCCTCGCCGAAAGCTCCGTCGCCGCGCAGTTCACCGAGTCCTACCAGCGCCGAACCACTCCCGATGCGCTCGGTCAGCTCGACGTCGCCACTGTGCGCAGCGACCCGTGCGGCGAGTGTCGACGCCAGGAACGGACCGGGCGCGAGGCGCGTCGCGAGCGCAGCGAACACGAGTACCTCGTCGTCGAGCGGCCGGCCCGAGCCGCCGAAGGATTCGTCGAGGCCGAGTGTAAGCAGTCCGAGTTCGGCTCCTTCGCGCCACCGCGCCGAGTCCACCGCGCTCGGCAGCTCCGCTCGGTCGCGGATATCGGCGACAGGCAGCCGGGAGTCGATGAAATCGGTTGCAGCAGAGACTATGTCGAGCTGTTCCTCAGAGGGGAGTAGATTCATGATCGTTTCTCTCTTCTCACCGTGGGAGACCGAGGACGCGTTCCCCGATGATGTTTCGCTGGATTTCCGAGGTTCCGCCTCCGATGGACTGCGAGAACGAATACAGGTAGTTGCCCACCCACCCGTTCTTGTCCCACCGTGAGGAATCGCGGAGCGCGTCGACCCCGACGATGTCCATCGCCAGTGCGGCCACCTCTTTGCACAGATCCGCGTAGTGGAGCTTGAGTATGGACCCGCGCGGACCGGGGGTGTCGGACTTCATGTTCTCGCAGATGCCGACATAGGTCATCGCTCGCAGCGATGCCACCGATGCGCGGGCGCGAGCAAGTCGACGGGAGATCTCGTCGTCCTCGATTGCCGCTCGTCGACCGTCGGGGCCGACATGATCGCGGGCGAAGTCGATCAGGTCCTCGACCACCTTGGCCAGGCGAACCTGATTGGCGGTGAACGCGGTTCCGCGTTCGAAGGACAGGGTCGACATCGCCACGCTCCACCCGGAGCCGATCTCACCGACCACGTTGCTCAGCGGGATCCTGACGTCGTCGTAGAACACCTCGCAGAATTCCTCGCCGCCTTCGATGGTTCGAATGGGGCGAACTTCGATGCCGGGGGTGCTCATGTCGCAGATGGCCCAGGTGATGCCCTTGTGCTTGGAACCCGAGTTGTCGGTGCGAACCAGCAGTTCCTGGAAGTGGGCGCTCATCGCGAAGCTCGTCCAGATCTTCTGACCGCTCACCACGAGGGATTCGCCGTCGACGACGGCCTTCATCTTCAGCGAGGCCAGATCGGATCCGGCTTCGGGTTCGGAGAATCCCTGGCACCATATCGCCTCGCCCTTCAGGATTTTGGGAAGGTGGAATGCCTTCTGCTCCTCGCCTGCTCGAGTGATCAGCGTCGGGCCTGCGTGGCTGAGGCCGACGAAGTTGGCATCGATTCCAGGGAATCCCTGTGCCGCGTACTCCTCGTACCAGATCAGCTGTTGCAGCAATGTCAGTCCGCGGCCGCCGTACTCGGTCGGCCAGGCGATTCCGGCCCAGCCGCCCTTCCACTGCGTCTGCTGCCACGCCATGTCGTAATCGCGAATCCCCGCGTTGTCGCGCGGGCGTTCCTCGCGCGGCTTGTTCTCGACCAACCATGTACGCACCTGGTCGCGGAACTCCACCTGTTCCTTCGTGAAGTCCAAATCCATCTTTCGGGGCCTTCCGTAGCGGCGAATCACTCTCGATTCGCGGTCCGACTACATTCAAGTGTAAGTGACAGTATCGTCAGATTGAAGTGCTTTAGGAATTCTTGCCGGTTACGACGTATCGACGAGCGAGCTCGTCGCTGCCGCTGGAGAGAATCGTGACGTCGGCGCCGACGAGTACGAAGCGCGCCCCCGCGGCGATGTACCGACGCGCGAGTGTCTCGTCGAACGCGTTGACCCCCGCGACCGTTCCACACGCCGTGATGTCCGAAATAGCCCGTTCGACGGCCTCGACCACAACAGGGTCGTGTGGTCGTCCGAGGTACCCCATGGAGGCGGCGAGGTCGGCCGGTCCGATGAACACGGCGTCGACCCCCGGCGTCGATGCGATGTCCTTCAGTGCCTCGAGGCCCGCGGTCGATTCGACCTGGACGGTGAGTGAGATTCCTTCGTCGGCGGTGATGAGATAGTCAGAAGTACGGTTCCAGTGCGAGGCGCGGGCGAGGGCGCTACCGACGCCGCGGATACCGTTCGGTGGGTAGCGAGTTGCTGCGACCAGGGCTGCGGCCTCGTCGGCCGACTCGACCATCGGCACGATCAGGTTCGTCGCGCCGATGTCGAGGAGTTGCTTGATGACGACGGCGTCTCCCGACGCCGGCCGTACGAGCACCTCGATCGGGTACGGGGCCACGGCCTGCAGCTGAGCCAGAGTAGAGCGGAGGTCGTTGGGAACGTGCTCTTGGTCGAGCATCAACCAGTCGAGCCCCGACCCTGCACAGATCTCGGCCGTGTAGCTGTTGCCCGAGGCGACCCACATGCCGAACTGTGCCGTGCCGGCGGACAGGAGCTCCCGCCAGCTGTTGGCCGTCATGTTCGGTCCAGCGGTTCGAAGTAGACCGACACGGTGCCGAGCGGACCGTAGTCGGCGACGAAGGTGTCACCGGGTTCGGCGAACACCGGCTTGGTGAACGAGCCGGCCAGAATGATCTCACCTGCCTGCAGCGCGACGTCGTGCGGAGCGAGCCGGTTGGCCAACCACGCGACTCCGTTCGCGGGATGTCCCAACACGGCAGCTGCAAGTCCCGACTCCTCGATGGAGGCGTTGCGCAGCAGCAGTGCGCCGACCCAGCGAAGATCGACGTCGTGTGGTCGAACGACGTTGCCGCCGAGGACGATTCCGGCGTCGGCGGCATTGTCGGAGATGGTGTCCACGATCGTCCGCAGGTGCCCGGTATCCGGATCGCTCATCTGCACGCGGGCGTCGAGAATTTCCAGAGCAGGTGTCACGTACTCGCTGGCACGCAGCACGTCGTACAGCGTTACGCCGGGGCCCTTCAACGTCTCGCCCAGAACGAACGCGAGTTCCACCTCGACGCGCGGCCGGATGAACCGGTTCGCCGGCACCGTACCGCCGTCGTCGAAGAACATGTCGTCGAACAGCGCACCGTAATCGGGTTCCGAGATCGACACCGCGCGCTGCATCACCTTGGACGTGAGCCCGATCTTGCGGCCACGCACAGTGCGACCGTCGGCGATCTTGAGCTCGACGAGCGCGCGCTGCACGGCATAGGCGTCGTCGATCGTCATGTCCGGATACTGAAGAGACAGTTGGCGAATCGGAGTTCGGGTTCTCTCCGCTTCGTAGAGTCGGGATGCGGCGTCGGCGACGGCGCCCGCGTCCAACGTCTCACTCATCGGTGGCGTCCCGGTCGGATGCGTGAGTGCTGACGGCGGTACCTCGACCGAGGAATTCCAACGCTGCCGGGTTGAAGCTCGCCGGATCCTCGAAGTGCGGCCAGTGGCGCACCTCTGTCATTTCGAAGATCTCCGATTCGGGAATCAGCCGGGCGACCGTGCGCGCGGTGCTCTGGTATTCGCCGTGGTCCTTGCCGGATGCGACGATCATCGTCGGCGCGGCGATGGTCGCCCATTTGTCCTCGGGGATCAGGTTGCGGTCGCGTGCATCGGCGTCCTGCAGGATCAACAGGTGTTCGATCGAGGTGCGGGTGTCCTCGCGCCGGTAGATTGCCTGCCGGAGGGCGATAAGGTCGGGGAGGCGACGCGATTCATCGGCGATGAGGTGTTCGAAGACCCTGTGAATAGATTCCCAGGTGGGGTTCTCGACTGCCGTGGTCCGCTCGGCGCGGATGCGAGCCATGTTCGACGCCGTCGCGACGAGGCCGGCGGGCGACATCAGGATCAGCTTGTCGACGCGGGAGGGATGCTCGACCGCCACCGCGGCGGAGACCCACGCGCCCAGCGACATTCCGATCAAGTGGGACTTCGAAATACCGAATAAGTCGAGCACGGCCAGGATCTGGCGTACGTAGACGGCGATCTCGTAGTCGTAGTCCGGCTTGTCGGAGAATCCGTTGCCGACGAGATCGATTGCGATGCAATGGTAATGCTCACTGAACGCGGACAGGTTCGGGGCGAACGTCTCCCAGTGTCCACCGGTGCCGTGCAGCAGGATCACGTGCGGCTTGTCCGGAGAACCGGCCTCGACGTATCGGGTGCGAACGCCGTCGACGTCCAGGAAACCCTGGCGGAACTCCAGCTCGCGCAGATAGCCCCAGATGCTCTGGTAGTTCTCGTTCCCAACCTCGGTGTCGGGTGTCGTCGGAGAGTCGATCGTGGTCTCTGTCATCGGGAGCCTTCCGTGTTGCCGAGTTCGCCGTCGGTGATGATCGTAATCTGACGCTCTGTACCTGTTCAGTGCTATCTATTCATAGTGTGCATCTTCATGCGACGTCAATCTACAGCTTTGAACAGGGAATAATTGGACCAGCCTGACCTAGTTCGGTCGATCGCAGCCATTGTTTCTGACACTCGCATACGATATGACTATGAAGGTAGCTGGTCCGATCGGCTCGTCGTTCCATCGAGCGCGTCGACCACCAGCAGTCAGAGAAAGAGTTGAGGTCAATGTCTGACGAAGTAACGGATCGACGCACTCCCAAGAGGCGGGAGGTCGCTCATCTGTCCAACGAATTCGCGGTCGTCCGTATCTCGGTCGACGACACGGGCAACGGTCCGCGTTTGCTGGTCGAGGACGCCGAGACCGGGGACCACATCTTCCTGTCGCCGCTCGAGTTGGCGAGCCTGTGCCTCGCGACGCCGGAAGATCGCCAGGAGTGGATCAGGGTGGGCAACTACCGCGACGAGCGAAGGGATCGCTCGCTCGGTCCCGTCAGGAGCACCAAGCCATGACCGTTGCGTCCACGACGACCCCGGCCATAGTGGGGCTCGGCATGACCGAGATGTCACTGCGGCCCGGGTCGTCGCCGCTCGAGCTCGCGGGTGAGGCCACACGTGCTGCGGTCGCCGATGCCGGACTGGAACTGCACGACGTCGATGGGCTGCTCGTCGGCTCGTCGCAGGGAATTCGGCCTGATCGACTCGGTGTCGCGTTCGCGGCGCAGGGTGGGTTCGGTGATCTGCGACTGCTCGAGCACATCGAGATCAAGGGCGCTACGACCATCGCGATGATCCAGCACGCGCGTGCCGCGGTGGCGTCGTCCGCCGCGCGAGCAGTCGTGTGTGTGTTCGCCGACGCTCCTCTCGTGGCAGGCAGGGCAGCCGGCTCGGCCTACGCGCAGAGTGGCGGCCAGAGCGGCACTCGCGGACTGGAACGCGCGTCGGGTGTCCTGGGCTCGGTCCCGACCTATGCGCTGCTGACCAACCGATGGATGCACACCAATGGCGGAACGCCGGACGATCTTCGCGCCGTCGCCACGAGCACTCGCGCATGGGCACAGCGCAACCCGCACGCCGTTGTGCGCGCTCCGCTCGACAGCGACGAGTACTACGCGAGCCCGATGATCTCCGAACCGCTGCGCCGACTCGACTGCGCGCGGCCGGTCAACGGTGCCGTCGCGGTCGTGATCACCGCGGACCCCGGCGTCGGAACGGGCCCGAGGGTCGCGATTCGCGGTGCCGGGCGCGAGCATCCAGTTCGTCATCGGCGAGCCGGCCGTGAGTCGTGGTTCGGCGGCGGCGCTCGCGCTGTCGAGGATGCACTGACGGAAGCCGGGATGACCCGCGACGACCTCGACACCGCTCAGCTCTACGACCCCTTCTCGATCGTGACGCTGATGCTGCTCGAGGAGTACGGCCTCACCCGCGGCGTTCGTGCAGGCGATTTCGTCCGGTCCGGAGAGACCGGCCTCGGTGGCGTGCTGCCGACCAACACCGGCGGCGGTCAGCTGTCCGGGTTCTACCTCCAGGGCATGACGCCGTTGTCCGAAGCTCTCGTCCAACTGCGAGGAGCGGGCGGCGATCGTCAGGTGGACGGCGCCCGAACGGCACTCGTCGGCGGAATCGGCGGTCGCGTAGATCACCATGCGGCACTCGTTCTCGAGCGTGCGGCATGACAGTGATCACCGACAATCGAACCGACTGGCTGCTCGCCCCGTCGCTGGCGCCGACCGTCGACGGCGATCCGCTGCAGCCGCTGTACGACGGCGCCGCCCGCGGCGAACTCATGCTGCCGTTCTGCTCGAGGTGCGACGCCCCGGTCGATCTCGACCAGCAGGTCTGTGACCGGTGCGGATCGTTTGAAACGGACTGGCGTGCAACCGAGCTCGCCGGAACCGTTCATTCGGCCACGCTCATGCATCGGCTCGAACCCGGACTGGTCGCGACCACCGAGCCCTATCCTATCGTCGACGTCGAACTACGCGGCGGCCACCGCCTGATCATGACGACCGTCGATGTCGCCTCGGCCGCACCTCGCATCGGGGACACCGTCTCCGTCGGGTTCCGGCACCTGGGCGGGGTTGCACTGCCCGCCGCATGCATCGAATCCAACTCTGCCCAAACCGAACCTGCATCATTTGATCCCGCTTCATCGGACACGGAGGCCCGCTCATGACCACACTCGAACCCGCGTTGGCCCACACGCCGCCACAGACCGCCGACGGCAACTCGGACGCGTTCGACGTCGCCGACGTCGTTCAAGGCGACCGCGTGCACGGCTCGGTGTACACCTCACCCGAGATATTCAAGCGTGAGATGGACACCATCTTCCGCACCGGCTGGGTGTATGTCGCACACGAGAGCGAGGTAAGCGAGGAGGGGGACTATCTCACCCGGGTGATCGGACACGATCCCGTCGTCGTCGTGCGCGGCAAGGACGACATCGTGCGCGTCCTGCTCAACCGTTGCTCGCACCGCGCCAACAAGCTCTGCAACGCGGAGTCCGGCAACGCCAGCAACTTCCGCTGCCCGTACCACGGCTGGACGTTCTCGAACGACGGTTCGCTCGCCGCGGTGCCGATGCGAAACGGCTACGGCGACGCCTTCAACAAAGTGCGCTCGGAACTAGGCATGGCCGAGGCTCCCCGCGTCGACAGCTACGGCGGATTCATCTTCGCGTCGCTGTCGGCGGATGGCGTGTCACTGAAGGAGCATCTCGGCGGCGCGACGCGTGCCATCGATCGAGTGCTCGACCTGTCGCCCACCGGCACTATCGATCTACGCTCGAACTGGATGAAGCATCTGCACCACGCGAACTGGAAGATGGTGGTGGAGAACAACGTCGACGGCTATCACGCGCTGTTCACCCACGCCTCGGTGTACGACGCCATCAAGCCCGCGAAGGTCTCGCACATTCCGTCCAAGGTCGAGGTCGTCGTCCGTGACATCGGTGACGGACACTCGGAGATCGACTACTCGGCCGAGTATCGCAAACTCGACGAGGAGTTCGTCTGGTACGGCCGTACCCCCAGGGAGAAGTTACCGGAATACGTTGCGGCGCTGGAGAAAGCGCACGGCGTCGAGAAGGCCCACGACGCGCTCGTCGTCGGGCCGGCGCATACACTGATCTGGCCCAATCTTTTCCTTGCCGAGATGAACGTCATGTACGTCGAACCGATCGACGTCGACCGCACCGTCGCGTACACCACCGCGGTGATCATCCCCGGCCAGGACAAGCTCAACGAGCGCACCCTGCGGCGTTCCGAAGGTGCGATGGGCCCGGCCGGATTCCTCATCGCCGACGACGGCGAGATCGGCATGCGCAATCAGGCCGGTCTCGCGGCCCAGGATCCCGAGTGGCTTCGCCTCTCACGCGGCCTCGAAACCGACGTGACCGACGAGACCGGAATCGTCAACTACGACAAGAGTGCGGAAACACCGCAGCGCGGATTCTACCGGCAGTGGGCATCCGTTGTGGGACAGGAGAAGTGACCGTGACAATCACTGAGAATATCGCCGGCGCGGCAGATGTCGCGAATACGTTGACCCCGTTGCCCGCCCCAGATACAGACGTCGCCGGATTCCTGTATCTAGAATCGCGGTTGGCCGATGAGGGCAGGTACTCCGAATGGGAGTTGCTGTGGGCCGACGACGCACTGTACTGGGTGCCCATGCATCCGGACACCGATCCGAAGACGCAGCTGTCGTACATCTACGACAACCGACGACGCATCAAGTCCCGTGTTGCGCAGCTCAACACCGGCAACCGGCATTCGCAGACACCGCCGTCGGTGATGCGCAGAATGTTGAGCAACATGGAGGTTCTCGGCACCACCGCCGACACCGTGACGGTGGGATCGAACTTCGCGGTGTTCGAGTACCGCTACACACAACGCATCTGGGCCGGCCGAGTTGTCCACACGGTGCGCCGCACCGACAAAGGATTCGAACTCGTCGCCAAGACCGTGCATCTCGTGGGCGCCGGTGGTCCGCTGGACACCCTTGCCTTCCTGATCTGAGAACGACGTGCTGCGACCGATACGCGAAGGTGCGAGTCACCTTCCCGAGAACATATGCGAGGAATTGTGCTGGTAGGCGACATCTCACGGAACAACGCGCGGAGATACCCCGACAAGACCGCCGTGGTCGAGGGTGGCACCACCCACACGTGGGCGGCGGTGGATCTTCGAGCCGATCAGTTGGCTCGCTACCTGCTGAGCGCAGGGCTGAACAAGGGCGACCGCGTCCTGGTGATCGCTCGAAACTGTGTCGAGTGGCCGGAGGCGACGTTCGCCCTCGCCAAGGCAGGCTTGGTCGCGGTGCCGGTCAACATCCGTCTCGCTCCGGACGAATTGGCGCACGTACGTGACGATTCGGGTGCGCGTGCAGTCATCGTGCACACCGATCAACTCGAACGATTCGGCGGCGAACTCGTGAATCTCGACGTGCTGGTGCGCATCGGATCGGGCGGCGACACGTCGGTAGGCGTCGAATACGAATCGGTACTCGACCAGGGCCAGAAAACGGCTCTGCCGACGATCGAACCGGACGATGTGCTCTTCATCCTCTACACAAGCGGAACCACTGGGCGCTCGAAAGGCGTTGTAAACACGCATCGTTCGCTGCTCGCGCAGGCGGTGGACACCAACCTGGTCACCGAGGGCAACCGGTCCGACGTCTTCCTGGCCACCACCCCGTTTTTCACCGCGGGCGGCATGGTGCGCACGGTCTCGTGGACCTACCTCGGTCAGACGATGGTGATCCACAAGAAGTTCGACCCGCAGTCGGTCATCGACGAGATAGAGCGAAGCGGCGTCACGTTCACTACGTTCATTCCCACCATGCTGCAGCGGACGCTGCGCATTCTCGAAGACGGCCCAGCACGCGACATGTCGAGTCTTCGCCGGATCAGCTACGGCTCGTCGCCGGTGCCTCCCGGTCTTGCGCGCAAGGCCATGGATCTGCTCGGTTGCGACCTGCAGCAGCGGTACGGTCTGACCGAATGCGGTGGTCAGGCAACGATTCTCACTCCACAGGATCACCGCGACATGGTAAATGGCAAGACCTCGATCCTCACGTCGTGCGGGCAGGAGACACCGATGGTGTCGATTCGCATCGTCGACGCCGACGGTGCCGAGCTGCCTGCGGGTGAGATCGGCGAGATCGTCATCGAGTCCGACGCCAACGCCACCGGATACTGGAATCGTGCCGAGCAGACGGCGGAGGCCTTCCGCCCCACCGGGCTCTGGTCGGGTGACCTCGGATTCCTCGACGAGGAGCGCTATCTGCACATCACGGGACGCAAGACCGACATGATCATTTCGGGTGGGTTCAACGTCTACCCGGCGGAGATCGAGCGCGTGATCGGTCATCACAGCGCCGTGGAGATGGTTGCCGTGGTCGGTGTATCGGATCCCGAGTGGGGCGAGACGCCCATCGCGGTCGTCGTTCCTCGCGGCGAGATCGACACCGACGCCGTCACAGCCGAGCTCACCGCGCTGTGCCGAGCCGAACTGGCCGGCTACAAGCAGCCGCGACGCTTCGTGTTCCGTACCGAATTCCCGCTGGGCCCGGCAGGCAAGATCCTCAAGCGGGTCATCGCCGACGACCTTCGCGCAGTGGCGGCGGAATAGCCGCGCCATGACCGAACTGACCGACAGCGTGGCCCAACGTTCACGCGATGAGATCCTGGATGCGACTACGGTCTGGCAACTGGTTGCCGATCGAGCCGAGCTCGCACCCGACGCCGAATTCGCAGTGGACGAGCACGATTCGCGGTTCACGTTCGGCGCGTTCCGTGAATTGTCCGACCGGATAGCTGCCACGCTGCATGCGCGCGGTGTCCGGACGGGTGACGTGGTGTCGTGGCAGATGCCGAGCACCGTACAGACGATGGCGATGTCGGTGGCTCTGTCGCGGCTCGGCGCTGTGCAGAACCCCGTCATCCCGATGCTGCGTGATGCCGACGTCGAGTTCATCACTACTCAGGTAGGTGCGTCCCTGTTGGTAGTTCCGCGTGAGTATCGCGGTTACGACCACGGCGCCATGGCCGAGCGAGTCCAGGTTTCGTTGCCTGGTCTCGATGTGCTCGTCGTCGAGCAGGACTTCGAGTTGGGTGACCCCGCCGACCTGCCCGCGCCGAGCACCCGAGGCGCCGACGCCATCGACTGGATCTTCTACACGTCGGGCACCACGGCCGCGCCGAAGGGCGTCAAGCACACCGACCGTGGACTGATCGCCGCAGCCAGGACTTTCGTCACAAACCTCGAGGTGACGTCCGACGATCGGTGTGCCGCGTTCGTCCCCATCGCGCACGTGGGCGGGATCGCGCACGTACTGCACGCATTCCTGGTCGGTCATTCGCTCATCGTGAGCGCCGTGTTCGATCCGGAGCGAAACGCCGATCAGCTCATCGAGGAGCGGGCCACACTCGTGGGATCGGGACTGCCCTTCACCAACGAGTACCTGCGGCTGTCCCGGGAACGCGGGATCACGCCGCTGTTCCCGCATTCGCGCGCCACACTCGGTGGTGGATCGGGTAGGCCCGCGAGCCTGAGTGCCGACGCGCGTGACAGGCTCGGCGGCGTCGGCATCATCTCGGGGTACGGGATGACCGAGTGCCCCTACATCACGTGGGGAACTCCGCACGACACCGATGCGCAGCATGCCGAGTGCGAAGGCATTCCGGGAACGGGCGGCGAGGTTCGCATCGTCTGCGACGGCGAACGCGAAGCCGACACAGGCGAAATCGGGGAGATTCGGGTACGGGGTCCGCAGCTGT
This sequence comes from Rhodococcus sp. 27YEA6, assembly GCF_044908235.1. Classification (NCBI taxonomy): domain Bacteria; kingdom Bacillati; phylum Actinomycetota; class Actinomycetes; order Mycobacteriales; family Nocardiaceae; genus Rhodococcus; species Rhodococcus sp. 27YEA6. Next base: position 82,673 of record NZ_JBIYCY010000017.1, read on the forward strand.
TCCGTGGATACGTCGACGACTCCCTCGACGCGGGGGCACTCGACGACCATGGATACTTCCGCAGCGGCGACCTCGGGTTCCTCGACACCGATGGACGTCTCGCGGTGACGGGCCGAATCAAGGACATCATCGTGCGCAAGATGGAGAACATCTCGGCGCGCGAAGTGGAAGAGACACTGATCGGCGATCCGATGATCGCGGATCTCACCGTCATCGGGCTGCCCGACGCCGTCTCCGGTGAGCGGGTGTGCGCGGTGGTCGTCCCGACCGATGCGGGCAACGTCCCCACGCTCCACTCGATTCGACAGTTTCTTCGCACCACGGCGCTGAACACCCGCAAGTTCCCCGAACAAGTGGAGGTGGTGGACGCGATTCCGCGTAACCCGCTGGGCAAGATTTCCAAACCCGCTCTGCAACAGCGGTACACACATCCACAGGACGAGAAGAAGGTGGTTGCCGTGGCTTCCGAGAATGGCTCCGCAGTCGGCAACGGCGCCGCGGACGACACCGCGTTCACGACGATCGAGTTCGAGGTGTCGGACCACATCGCAACCATCACCCTCGACCGACCGGATCGGATGAACTGCTTCAACGAGGCCATGGCGGGGGAGATGGTGCGCGTCTGGGCTCAGGTTCGCGACGACGACGACATTCACGTCGCCGTGTTGCGTGCCAACGGCGAGCGCGCCTTCTGTACCGGTGTCGATCTGAGCGAGGGCGCGTGGTGGTCTCATCTCAACCGGTGGAATCAAACGGATCCCGGCGTCTCGCTCGGACCGCGGTCGCACCGGGTGTGGAAGCCGGTGATCTGCGCGGTGCAGGGCATGGCCGCGGGCGGTGCGATGTACTTCATCAACGAGAGCGACATCGTGATCTGCTCGGAAGAGGCGACGTTCTTCGATCCGCACGCCAACGGTGGCATGGTCTCGGCTCTCGAACCAATCGGAATGCTCGCTCGCGGAGTCACTTTCGGTGAAGTGATGCGCTGGGCGCTGCTCGGCAGCGACGAGCGGATGACTGCGGACACGGCACTGCGCGTGGGCATCGTCACCGAGGTGACCCCGACAGCCGAACTCCGATCGCGTGCACACCAACTGGCCACCGAGATCGCTGCACGCCGCCCGGAAGCAATTCAAGGCACCGTGCGCGCCATCTGGGAGTCCATCGATATGACGCCATCGATGGCGATCCGAAACGGGTTGTCGTACACCCAGATCGGGAACCCGGGCGAGGGACGAACCGACTCCCGCAAGAACAAGCGCTCACCGCGAATGCGATGACGACCGACAGTGAATGTGCCAATCGAGGAGGTTCTTCGTGACCAGCAGTAGCGGAACGGACACCGCAGTCCACACCGAAGCCGAGCTCGCTCGATTCTCGCTGTTGATCGGCGGAGCCGACGTGGAATCGGAATCCGGACGCACCTACGACAGCACGGATCCGTATTCGGCGTCGGCGTGGGCGCGGGTGTCGGACGGAACCGCAGCCGACATCGATCGTGCCGTGGCGGCGGCCCGCGCCGCGCTGGACGGGCCGTGGGGAGCCATGACGGCCACCGCCCGCGGGAAGTTGCTGTGGAAACTCGGTGACGTCATCGCTCGCGAGGCCGAAAATCTGGCCGAGCTCGAAGTCCGTGACGGCGGAAAACTCCTGCGCGAGATGGCCGGTCAGATGAAGAGCCTGCCGGACTACTACTACTATTACGCCGGCATGGCGGACAAGCTCGAAGGCGCCGTCGTCCCCACCGACAAGCCCAACTACCTCGTCTACACCAAACACGAACCGGTGGGCGTCGTCGGCGCGATCACGCCGTGGAATTCCCCGCTGCTGTTGCTGAGCTGGAAACTGGCTGCCGGTCTGGCCGCGGGATGCACCTTCGTCGTCAAGCCCAGCGACTACACGCCCGCGTCGACGGTCGCGTTCGCGAAGCTGTTCGCCGAAGCAGGTTTTCCGCCCGGTGTCATCAACGTCGTCACCGGTTGGGGACCGGAGACCGGAGCGGCACTCGCCGCCCATCCTGGCGTGAACAAGATCGCATTCACCGGCTCCACCGGTACCGGCATCAAGGTCGGTCAAGCGGCACTGGCCAACATGACTCGATTCACGCTCGAACTCGGCGGCAAGTCCGCCCAGGTCGTGTTCCCGGACGCCGACCTCGACGCGGCGGCCAACGGAGTGATCTCCGGGATCTTCGCAGCCACCGGGCAGACCTGCCTGGCGGGTTCGAGGCTGTTGGTGCACGAGAGCATTGCTGAGGAGTTGGTCGCGAAGATCGTGGCGCGCGCGAAGACGATCGTGCTCGGTGATCCCAAGGACCCGAGGACCGAGATGGGCCCGGTGTCCAACGAGCCGCAGTATCGGAAGGTGCTCTCGCACTTCGAATCCGCGAAGGAACAGGGTGCCACGATTGCCTACGGCGGCCGGGCGTCGGAAGAACTCGGCGGTTACTTCGTCGAACCGACCGTGTTGACGGACGTCACCTCGGACATGCGGGCGGTGGTGGAAGAGATCTTCGGTCCCGTCCTGGTGGTCTCGACGTTCAGCGACGAGAACGAGGCGATCGATGCCGCCAACGGCACCGAGTTCGGTCTCGCCGGCTCGGTGTGGACAAAGGACGTTCATTGCGCTCACCGAGTTGCCGGACGGTTGCGGGCCGGGACGATCTGGGTCAACGCCTACCGTGCGGTGTCTCCGAGCGTTCCGTTCGGCGGCGTCGGTGCAAGCGGCATCGGCAGGGAGAACGGCATCGATGCCGTCAAGGACTTCACCGAAACCAAAGCGATCTGGGTGGAACTGACCGGCGCAACGCGCGATCCGTTCACGCTCGGCTGATTACAGACAAACTCGAAGGGTACTCGTCATGACAGAGAAGATCGACGCCGTCATCGTCGCCGGAGCGCGCACCGCAATCGGCACAGCGTTCAAGGGCACACTGCGCGACACGAGCGCGATGGAACTCGCCGAAGTGGTCGTCGACGCCGTGCAGAAGCGGTCCGGCCTGGACATCTCACAGGTGGACGACATCATTCTGGCCGAGTCCAACTACGGCGGCGGCGACATCGCGCGGCACGCGGCCGTAGTTCTCGGCATGCTGCAGGTTCCGGGCCAGGCCATCAACCGGCACTGCGCGGGCGGACTCACCGCCATCGGCAACGCCGCGGGACAGATCATCTCGGGAGCCGAGCGCGCGATCATCGCAGGCGGAACACAATCCACCTCGACCGGTCCGATCCAGCGCTGGCGTACACCAGGCAGCACCGTCGACGAGTTCACCGAGAAGTGGATGCCCCCGACTCACCCCGACACGGCCGAGGCGCCCAACATGGACATGTCGATCACGGTGGGCTGGAACACCGCCAAGGAGGTGGACCTCACGCGAGAAGAGATGGACGCGTGGGCTTTCCGCTCTCACCAGCGTGCCGTCGCGGCAGTCGATGCAGGAATGTTCGACGCTGAGATCGTCCCGGTGCAAGCGCTTCAGGCGGACGGGACCCGCAAGGAGTTCGCGGTCGACGAGCATCCGCGGCGCGACTCGAGTCTCCAGAAGCTTGCGAGTCTGAAGGTTCTGCACCCCGAGATCGAGGGCTTCTCGATAACCGCAGGCAACGCCAGTGGCATGAACGACGCGGCCGCAGCGGTCATGGTCGTGGGAAGCGATCTCGCAGCGGAGCAGGGACTGCCCGTTCTCGCGACGGTCAAGGCATGGGCTGCGACAGCGATCGACCCCGCACTGATGGGGCTCGCCGTGCTCGACGTGATTCCCAAGGTGCTCGATCGCGCAGGCATCACGGTGGCCGACGTCGCGCTGTGGGAGATCAACGAGGCGTTCGCATCGGTACCCGTCGCAGCGTGCAAGAAACTCGGAATCGACGAGTCCATCGTCAACGTCTTTGGTAGCGGATGCAGTCTCGGCCATCCGGTGGCCGCATCGGGCGCCCGGATGGTCATCAGTCTGATGAACGAATTGGGTCGTCGCGGTGGCGGATACGCGGTCGCTGCCATGTGTGCGGGCGGCGGCCAGGCCGGGGCAGTGGTGCTGGAAATTGCCGACACGCGTAAATGATCTCGCGCCGCAAGTGACGACTTCGACCGCAGGCCGTGCGGCGGGAAAGGCGAATCGATGACAGTGGATCCGGGAATCGTCGAGATCGCGGGATCCGGTCTCTTCCTGCGCGGAGATCGGTGGGCAGCGAGCGGTGACGCGCCGCCGCGGGGCATCGTGATCCTGCTGCACGGCGGCGGTCAGACGCGGCACTCGTGGCGCCGTACCGGTGAACGTCTCGGCCGCGCGGGCTGGATCGCGTATGCGATCGACCTGCGCGGGCACGGGGACAGCGATTGGGACTCACACGGCGACTACGGCATGTCCATCATGACCGAGGACGTACGGAACATGATTAACCATGTGCGCGAACGTGATCCGGGCCTCGGCGTCGCCGTGGTCGGAGCTTCGCTCGGCGGCAAGGTCGCGCTCATCGCGATGGGAGAGGACCCCGATCTCGCACAGGCACTCGTGCTGGTCGACATCGCGGTGCGAGTCGAGGTCAGCGGCGGTCGGCGAGTGCGAGACTTCATGCGGAGCGCTCCGAACGGGTTCGCCTCGCTCGAGGAAGCGTCCGAGGTGATCTCGGCGTACAACCCACATCGTCCCAGACCGAAGAATCTCGACGGGCTGAAGAAGAACCTGCGGCTGCGCGACGGCCGATGGCACTGGCACTGGGACCCGCGGGTCATGTTCCCCGCAGACGCGGAGACGCATCCCGACACCCCTATCAGCGCAGTCATCTACGAGCGGTCGAAGATCGCTGCCCGCAGCATAACCGCGCCAGTGCTTCTGGTGCGGGGCAAGGAGTCCGACGTCGTCTCCGACGAGGGCGTCGCCGAAATGCGTGAGCTGATCCCGCACGCCAAGGTCGTCGACGTGCGCGAGGCAGGCCACATGGTCGCCGGCGACGACAACGACGTCTTCACTGCAAATCTTCTCGACTATCTCGACAATTCGATCGAATATCACTCCTAGAAAAGAGAATTCGTATGTCCTACGATCCCGAGGTCGCCAACAGGGTGCTGGCCGGTCTTCGTCCGTTCCCCGTCGCTATCACCACCGTCGACGGTGGTGTCGCGAACGGCCTGATGTCGTTGTCTGCCGGTTCCGCGAGCATCATCCCCGAAGCCCCGCGTGCGACGATCAGCCTCACCAAGTACAACAAGACCCACGACATGGTCGTGAATTCCGGCCTCTTCGTCATGCACATGCTCAGCGCCGAGGCCGACCGACTCGACAAGTCGCTCGAGATCCTCATGACGCTCGGAGGTAGCTCGGGTCGCGACGGTGACAAGATAGGCAAGCTGCGGACCAAGACCGGGGAGACCGGTGCGCCGATCCTTCTCGACGCGCACAGCTACGTCGAGGCCAGGGTCGTCGGCACACTCGACGTTGAAGAGAGCTCGATCTTCGTCGGAGACGTGGTCGCGTCCGAAATTCTGAACGACGGGCAGCGCCTGCGCATCGGCGAGGCCTGGGGCAAACTGCCTGCCGACTGGATCGCACAATACGACGCCAACCACCACCCGCAGCTGGAGAACGCGCGCGCTCGCCGCTTCGGCGCGAAGGCATAGGTAGCGCGTCGATGACGACCATCGAACAGGCGTCGGTCACCGGTGCCTGGGAACTTCCCGAAGAATTCACGATGCTGCGCGAGACGGTGCGCCGCTTCATGGAGACCGAAGTGCGCCCGATCGAGGACACTTTGGCTCACGACGTCGCGGGACTGCCACGGGAGCAACTGCTTCCGCTGCAGGCGAAAGCTCGCGCCCTCGGCCTGTGGGCTCTGCAGACGCCGGAGGAGTTCGGCGGGGCAGGACTGAGTGTGCTCGGGCAGGTCGTCGTCGCCGAGGAAGCCGCGAAATGCCGCATGGGAGCGTTTTTTCCGGCGCTCGGTGCGTTCGGCGGCAACCCGCCGAACATCATGTTCAAGGCATCGGCGGAACAATTCTCGAAGTTCGCGCAGCCGATCGTCGACGGAACGATGACCAAGGCATACACCTCGATCAGCGAAGCGTCCGGCGGTTCGGACCCCGCGCGAGCCATCAAGCTCAAGGCGGTCCGCGACGGCGACAACTACGTGTTGAACGGCAGCAAGATGTGGACGTCGCACGCCGAGAACGCCGACTGGGGAGTCGTGTACGCCCGCACCGGTGAAGGCAGGGGTGGAATCTCGTGCTTCATCGTCGAGAAGGGAACAGCGGGGCTCACATTCAACCGCATCGGCGTCGTGGCCTCGTTCTCACCGTATGAACTCCACTTCAACGACGTACGAATCCCGGCGGCCAACCTCGTGGGCGACGAGGGCCGTGGGTTCTCGCTCGCCAGCGACTTCCTCGTGCACAGTCGGATCATCTACCCGGCCGGCCCGATCGGAATCGCCCAGCAAGCACTGGACATGGCGTGCCGTTGGGCCAAGGATCGCGACGTGTTCGGCGGAAAGCTGGCCGACAAGCAGGGAATTCAATGGATGCTCGTCGAATCCGAGGTGGAACTTCGCGCCGCGCGGTTGCTGATGTACCAGGCGGCATGGAACGCAGACCTCGGCAAGGACGTGAAGGTCGACGCCTCGATCGCCAAGATTTACGGCACCGAAAAGGCATACGACGTGATCGACCGCTGCATCCAGATCCACGGCGCTCTCGGGCTGTCGGACGAACTTCCACTCGAGCGATGGTTTCGCGATTTGCGGGTCAAGCGACTCGGCGAAGGCGCCACCGAGGTCCAGCGCGTCGTCATCGCCCGAGAGCTGTTGAAATGATGGAGTTTTCGAAATGACAGGTCCGATGAAGTTCAACCTGATCTTCCCGATGCGTGCGGTGAAGCATTACCGAACGTGGATCGGCGACAGCAGCCTCGGTGAGGTGGCGCGGCTCGTCGAGGACGCCGGGTTCGACGGGCTCGCAATGAGCGAACACCCGTATCCGGACCGCGACTGGCTGTCCAACGGAGGTCATCACGCCTTCGACCCCTTCGTCTCTCTCAGCATGGCCGCCGAGGCGACGTCGCGCATCCGGTTGATCACGTACATCATGGTTGCCGGATATCGCAGTCCCTACCTGGGCGCGAAGGCCGCGGCGAGTCTCGATCTGCTGTCCGGCGGACGGCTGACCCTCGGCATGGGGGCCGGCTATCTGAAGACCGAGTTCGACGCTTTGGGGGCCGATTTCTCCCGTCGTGGAAAGCTTCTCGACGAATCGATCGCCGCTATGCGCGCGACGTGGGTTGGTGTGGAACATGACGGTCCGGAATTCGGCGTCCACAATCACGTGTCGTTGCCGCTGCCCGTCACCGAAGGCGGACCGCCGATCTGGATCGGTGGAAACAGCAAGGCCGCTCGCAGACGCGTCACAGAGCTCGGTGACGGCTGGATGCCGATCGGGCAGTCCGCGGAGATGGCTGCCATCACCAAGACACCGCCGCTCGAGAACATCGAGGCGCTCGCACAGCAGATTGGCCAGCTGAACAAGAATTGTGCTGATATCGGCAAGCCCGCCGTCGACGTTTCGTTCGTTCCGTTCGAGAAGGACCTGCTCGCGAGCGGGAACTCGACGGAGTTCTGTGCTGCGGTGGCACCGAAGCTCGATGCGTACGCCGACGCCGGCGTGACCTGGATCAGCGTCGAACCGGCGAGCCGGAGCATCGACGATTTCCGTGAGGATGTGGAACTGTTGTCCGAGAAGATGATTCGCCGATGAACGAGACGGTGCCAGCTACCGGCTACGTTCCGCTGCCATCGCCGCCCGAGTACACGGAACTGGTCGACGCCTTTCGTGAGATGCACGCGGCGTTGGCCGCGTCGGCCCCGACCTTCGACCTCGCGACGTCGCTCACCGAGCAGTTCCGCGCTGCTGCCGAGCAGTTGACGGCGCAGCGGGCGGACGAGAAACAGCGCCTGGCGCGCAGGCCCGACCGGTCGGGCCGTGGCGGCCATCCGTCGTTGATTCCCTACCGCGTCGACTCCTCGGACGACACGACGCTCAGCGCGACGGTGACGTTCAGCGACGCGCACCTCGGAGGCAACGGTGCCGTGCATGGTGGCATCATTCCGTTGCTGTTCGACGACGTTCTGGGAATCTTCGTCAGTTCGGTCGCGCAACCGGGGTCACGGACCGCATTCCTGAAAGTGAACTACCGCAAGATCACGCCGATCGGGCGGCCTCTGACGGTGTCGGTCTCCATCGACGGCATCGAGGGGCGCAAGACCTGGATCACCGGACGCCTGCACGACGGAGACGAACTGTTCGCGGACGTCGAAGCGTTGTTCCTGCGGCTTCTGCCGGGGCAACCATGACGACGACAGAGAAGACGGACCGAGGAGAATCGTCATCGTGGGCGCAGGCCTGGGGGCCTTCGCACCGCAGAGCACTGTCGACCTGCGGGTTTCGACGGCAAACTGGTTCTGACCGGAGACGAGCAGTTCGTCGTCGACAATCGCACGACCTTCGTCTCGGAACCTCCGTGTCCGCTGGATATCAAGACGAGAACGATCGCAGTGCGGGTCGGTTCGTCGATCGGCTACGACCACCGCGTCATCGCGACCGGACTTCGGCCACGTCGCCTGCGGGGACTGGCGGATCTTGCAGGCGTGCACGTACTGCGGTCGAGGGATGACTGCGTCGGCATTCGAAGTGAACGGGCCGACGCTGCTTTGGTGCTCGTTGTCGGCGGTGGATTCATCGGATGCGAGGTGGCCGCGAGCCTGCATGACCTCGGACATGAGGTGACCCTCGTCGAACCACAGAACACGGTGCTGGAATTCGTGGTGGGTTCGGTGGTCGGGGCTCGGATGTAGCGGACTCGGCACCGAGTTGCTCGGGGAGAGGCTGCCGCGGGAACGGCTGGTGGCCCGTACTTCTGGAGCGATCAGTTTGACGTGAAGACTCGAACGCTCGGCACACGATGGTCACTCGATCGCGTGACTATGGCGGAGGTGGACGGGCAAGCTCTTTGTGTACTTACGACCGAGACGGCAGGTTGACGGCCGTGCTCTGCGCCGGAATGGGCGGCAAGGTCATGAAGGCGCGCGCGGCTGTGGCGTCGGGCGCCTCGTTGGATGAATCCCGAATGGCAATGGCAGCAGCCCGGTAGCGTCGAAAAAGAGGGCCGGACGATGTTGCCCGGTCCCTCTTTTCGTTCGTGTCAGTTGAGTTCTGCCAAAATTGATTCCGGAGTCACGAACTTGACACGCGGACGCTTGCGGGCCTTGCCCGCTGCCTTCTCGGCTTTGTCGATCGTGGCCCACCCGGCGAAGTCCACCACGTTCGGCTGGCGCTGCGAGACGAGCTCGGCGGTGGATTCCGGACCCTCGCTCGGCATGGGCAGCGCACCGGCGAGGTAGTCCTGCAGAAGCAGGTCGACGGTGTCGGTGGCACACTTCTTGTTGGTTCCGATGACCCCGGACGGACCGCGTTTGATCCATCCGGTGACGTACACGCCGGAAACGGTGTCCCTGCTCGACTGATCGACCACCCTGCCGCCGACGTTAGGAACGACGCCTCGCGCGGCATCGAACGGCAGATCGGGCACTGGGACGCCGTGGTATCCGACGGCACGCAGAACGAGGCCGGTGTCGATGGACTCGGTGAAGTCCGTCGCGACAGCCATGACTGCGCCGTCGCTTTCCTGCTCGAGGCGGTTGCGCGTCACCGTCACCGATTCGACGCGATCGGTGCCGACGATCTCGGTGGGGGATGCCAAGTAGCGCAACACGAGTCGCTTGCGGTGACCTTCTGGAGGTTGACTCGCCACGTCCTGGGCGAACGCGACCTTGGATCGGACGGATGCTTCGGTGTCGTCCGCGTCGAGGATGGACTGTGTGAGTTCGTCGGTTGCGACCTCGTCACCGTCGACGATCAAGTCGACGTCGGGGAGATGGCGAAGCGCGATCATCTCCGGGTTGGTGTATCCTGCCTGGGCGACGCCGCGGCGGCCTAGGACAATGACTTCGCGAACCTTGCTGTCCCGCAATGCTTCCAGTGCGTGGTCGGCGATGTCGGTTCGGTCGAGCTCGTCGGGGTCGGTGAGTAGGATTCGCGCGACGTCGAGGGCGACGTTGCCGTTGCCGATCACGACGATGCGCTCGCTCGACAGGTCGAATGACCGGTTCGCGTAGTCTGGATGGCCATTGTACCACGCGACGAACTCGGTGGCGGTGTGGCTACCGGGTAGGTCTTCGCCGTCGATGCCGAGCCTGCGGTCCGATGACGCGCCGACGGCGTAGATCACTGCGTGGTGGCGCGCGAGCAGTTCGTCGTGCGTGATGTGTTTGCCGATCTCGATTCCGAGGTTGAGCGAGAAGTTGGTTCGGCGTGCCAGTGTCTTGAAGACATCGGTGACGGCCTTGGTGCCCGGATGGTCTGGCGCGACACCGAATCTCACGAGTCCGTAGGGTGTAAGCAAGCGTTCGAACATGGTGACGCTCGCGCCCTTCGTGGCCACGATCTCAAGCGCAGCGTAGAAGGCTGCGGGTCCTGATCCGACTATGGCCACGCGCATTCCGGTGAAATCGGCCTTACGCCAAATTGGTTTGACCGGATCGAGCTGGCCGGAGACCAGCGGGTGTAGGTCGAAGTATTCGGAGTTGAGGTTCTTGTAGACCTCTTCCTCTTCCTCCAGGTCGTCCTCGGATTTGATGGCATCCACGGGGCACGCGTCCACGCACGCACCGCAGTCGATGCATGTTTGAGGGTCGATGTGCAACATCTCGGTCCGCATGAACGGAACTTCCTCCGGTGTCGGATGGATGCAGTCCACCGGGCACACATCGACACACGACGCGTCGTTGCAGCAGGGCTGCAAGATCACAAAGCTCATGGAGTCCTTGCCTTTCACACGCTATCTGACACTTATGTCTAATATCGGTCGAACTAGGGGTACTTGTCAACTGTGCGAGCTTGCGGTGGATCATGTTCGCGACTTCCAGGGTGCCCCGACGAGGAATATGCTCAGTGCCGCGGCTTCGTGGCCTCCCTGCATACTTCCGGCTCGTGCTGCGGGCGCGTGCGAGGGTAAAAGGGTAGGGTGCAACGCTGGCACAGGCTCATCGTCGTCGAACAACGTGTACAGACAACGTGGCTGCGCTGCACTAGTTCCGGGACGGTGCCGCGGGAATTTCCCAGCCTTCCAGACATCTTCAACACCACTGCATGTCCGTTCGCGCGAGCGACAAGGGGTGGGATGAAGCGTTCCACACTGCGTGCCGAAAGTGTCGACCGCTAACGGCGACGCCGGGCCGGACCCCAGTACTGCGCAGCTTCCCGCGACGTCGATTAGGCATTGCAGGTGAATCCGGGTGCGAGGTCCGACGGAACCGCGGCGGGCGGGCATTGTGGGTTCGTTGGTGGCGGCCACGCCCTTACTCAGTGGCTCCTGTGCGTCCGTGGCGGGCTGGGTGAATCCTACTGTCACCAAGTCTAACTGCGGGCCTTAATGACCCACTTTCCCATCGATACCCTGCTTACGGCGGCCCTGTCGTACGGGAAATGCGTTGTCGGAGTGAGGTTCCGAGGCGTGCGGTCTACCGATAACCGAGCGCCCGGCGGAGAGGCCACCAGGATGCGATCTGAATGGCGATCCTTTGTTCTGGATGGAGTGGATGTGGCTTGAAGGTTCGACCAGCGCGTCATTCCGGTCAAAGAGTGTCAGATGATCCGAACGTGCTGCCTTAACGGATCGACGCTGCCAGTGCTCACAGTGGGTCAACCCTGCTCTTGACATTTCGACTGGGTAGAACAAATATGGCCGTGTGAATGGACACGCCGTCAGAAACTGAAGGGGCCGCCCGCTGAGCAGCTCTTTGAACGGCGAGGGTCCTTCCTGGCTCAACAGGCAGGCAAGTCCGTCCGCCGTGACCTCAGGCCTTGTAGGAGGTGTAGTACGTGAACAAGTACCGTGACTAGTGGATCGAGCTGACGAAGCAGGTCAGCATCCTAACGGTTTGGCGGCATCCGAGGGATGCGGTTGAACTGGTCGTCCGGCTACTTTCTTCCCGAGCACTACGCCTACCGTGCGGCTCTACGGCGTCAGCGATGAGGGTGATGCCGTGACCTAACACTCGTCGATGGGTCGATGGGCGTCGGAGATGCTCCCTTCTCTCGCAATGGAGAAGGGCGACATTGTCTAGCTTTCGTCGGCTGTTTTCGTAGTGCGCCGAAGGATGAGTTTGCGCGCGCTAGGTCTGATGGCGTTCTTGATCGCCGTGTCTTCGGGCTCGATATCGGAGTCTGATGAGTCCGGCGGATCGAGTCGGCGCATTTGGCGCGGTCGGAAGCGAACGGTCTTCGTCACCGCATTGGTGCGCATGAGATCGAGACGAGTAGCTCGGAGGTACAAGTACTTCGCAAGTAGAGCGGAGCAGGATTTGGGTTCGACTATTGGTCGCTTCCTTGGCAGGTCGCGGCCCGCTGGCATGGGCGAGCTGTTGGAATGCCTCAGTTGACTGATCCCTTGGAACTATCGGTGAAGTCTTTCCCATGTGGTATTGCTGCCCTGGAAATTCTCGGATCCTGAGGCGCCGCACGTCCGTACTCGGAGCAGTCAGGACTCTTCTGGTAGACGTGGCGGTCCTCGAAGCGAAACTCTCCGTTGACCGAAAGTAGTGATCGATAAGGATTTCCCTCCGTCAGTGGACTTGCCGACCCCCAATGATGGTTGCGAGTGCCCTGCGGCTTCCGGAAACTAGGACGAGATCAGCCGGTGCGCCAACCTGTACCCGGCGTGCGGGGCCGCCCGGATCGTCCGATCCGCTTAGATAGGCATCAAGAGCACGTGCGGCGTTAACTGTTTCGTTCCCGCCGAGAACGATGCCATTAGGCGTCCTACGATGCTGCGCTGCCGCGATGACTGTCCACGGGTCCAACGGGCCGTAGGGCGCATCGCTCGAAAAAGCAATTGGTACCGAGGCATCTATCAAAGATCGGCAACGGTATAAATCCTGCTGATCGGCGTGGTCGACGTGTTCGAGGTAATCGTCACCACGGTCTGCGATGAATCCGGGTTGTGTGACTACCGTTAGCCCAAGCCGGCGGATTTCCTCAATGGACGCAGCCGGGATCAGTGCTCCGTGCTCGATTCGGTCGCCGGGAATCGAACCGACTTCGTTCAGCACGGCCAGCAAGATTAGTAGCGTTTCACGGCTGACGCTGTGCGCGGCGATCGCCCGACCGACACGGTGGCATTCAGTGATTGTTCGCGCCAGTTCGTCGAGGTCGGGCAAACCGGAATCTGCCAGAACAATTTTGTACGGTCCGATCGTTAGACGGGCGGAGGTGCTCTGGGTCGCCCAACCACTCACGCCTTCCAATGCGGAGGGGTTGCCCACCGGTGCTCCGAGAAGGTGTACCCGTTGTGGGAGATCACCTTTGGACATCGCATCGGCGATCGAGGTGATGCCATCGACGTCGAGGTCAGGGGTTGCGTCGGTGACGGACGTGATACCGAGTGCAGCAAGCTCGGATCCGACAGCTTTCAGTGACGGGGGAGTGTTTCCGGGAATCCGATCGCGGAGCCATGCGTCGGCTCGCCAGATACGCCCGGTCGGGCAACCAGTACTGTCCCTCTCGATGCCAGGGTGATTCGCCTGATCCAATCCGGTTACTTCGATGCCGGCGGTGTTCAGGATCCACAGAGCACCACTACGGTGTTGAATTCGGACCGGGCGAGCATAGTGAAGACGATCGAGGCGCTCTCGATCGAGTTCTCCGGAAACCGATTCGAAGTAACCGACACCGCGTACCCATCCATTGATCCCTGGTGAATCATTGAGTGCTGCAGCAAGTTCTGTTGAACTCCGGACAAACGGCGGACCGCAGTCGACAGACGCGCGCCGCGCAGCCAAGGCGTGAAGATGGATGTGGTGATCGCACAATCCTGGAATGATGTCATTGCCTTCGGCATCGAGGACATCATCATTGGAGCGCCTGAGGTTGTGTCCGATCTCGGCGATCAGTCCACTTTCGATTCGAATATCCAATCCTGCAACTGCTTCGATTGCGCAGTTGGCGATCACAAGGTCGCTCACGGGACGCTTATTCCCAGGCTACGAAGGACTGTTTCGGTGTCGGCGCCCGACGCCGGCGCGATGCCGATGCTCGCGCGCCTGCAAGGAAAGGCAATGGATTCGGCGTCGGGTTTTGGTGTTTTGACGTGCAGTGACGGGAGTGTAGATGATACGAGGGCCGCCATCGAGATGTCCCAGAGTTCCCCTGCTCCGTGAGGAGTTTCGGACATTGCGAGTGCTGCGGCAAGAAGGCCGGTGAGCGGATCGGCTATCGCATCGCCGACAAAGGCAGGGGACCCGGCGTCGTCGTGTGCGATTAGCCCACTCGACGCGGCGATGTCGTCACCGAAGCCGATACGTGGTGAGTCTCGTCCGGCCGCGGTGATCGAGATCCAGGTGGTCCCTGATGCGACCGCTGCATCTGCGTCGAGCCCGAATCCTGCCAGTGCACGTGGCCGTGATGCTTCGACAACAATGTCTGCTCGCTCGACCAACAGAGCTAGTGCAGACCTTCCAGTGGGGGTGTCAGGATCGAGCACGACCGACTCATGCCCCGAATGCAGCAGCGAATAGAATTCCCTGTTTCCCAGCCTCGCTCCGTCAGGTCTGGTGGGCGTTTCAATCTTGATCACGCGCGCTCCCGCATTTCCGAGGAGGTGTGCACACAGTGGGCCGGCCCAGAGCGCGCTGAAATCGACGACGAGCATGCCGTCGACACTGCGTCGTGTAGTCGGGGTGGGAACCGGCTTTGTGCTGCGTTGGACTGGTGCGGCGGCAAGCCCGAGCAACATTGCTCGCTCAGCTAGTTCGGCACCAGGGCGCTCCGACAGCCAGGCGGCGACAGCAGGCCAGAGATCATCTCCGATATCGTGCGAGATCAGCGCGGCCAGAAGGCTCGGATCACTCTCGCGAGCGCAAGATACGGCCGCCCAACCGTCTGACGTAGGAAGCAGCCGAGTTTTCCCGCCGACTGAGATATTGCCGTTTCGGGTCATCCCAGTAAACGCTGCTCGCTCGGAGAGGAAACGAGCTCCGCGGACCGGAGTGCCGATGAACGAACCCAGGCCATCGGCGATTGTGGCGGCGCTTCCGGGGGGAATCAGGGGCGGGCCGTCCGACGGTCCGGTTAGAGGGACAATACCGCTGCTCAGCCAGTCCCGGATTCGGACAGCCTCGTCGACGGTGTCCGGCCAGATGAACATCACACGATGCTACACTCCGAAAAGTACTACCGGACCGGCAATCCCGCACGTCATGGGAGCTATTCGGTGCCCATACGCGTGAAGGACGAGGATGGTCGGTCAGGTTCACTTGGTGTCTCCGTCGGACATTGTCGATGGGGTCCTCGATCGTCCGATTCTGGCTGAGGGTGGCGTTCTTGACGACGCGGTGGTTGTTGTCGATCTCGATCAGCCGATCTCCGCAGTCACGGCCGTGGCTGCGGCGGCCAAAGTTGTCGCGGGCGACCGCGTTGTCATTGGTCGGGCCGCCAGAGTTGCCGATGCGGCGTGTCGATCACTCGCTCGGGCACTCGATACCACCGTCGCGTCTCATCGTGGCTCAGGCATCCGGGAGTTCGTGAGCGTCGACGATCTCGATACCGAATTGGAAGTTCTCGTCGAGCGTTTCAGTGAGAATCCGTACGCGTCAGTTGTTGCGGCGCAGGTTCTGCGGTTGAGTGAAAATTTGCCCATTCGGGCTGCCTTGGACGTGGAATCCTTAGCATACTCGACACTTCTGGGCACTCCTGATTTTCGGCGGTGGCTCGATCGGCGAGGGCCAAGACCTCTGCCTCCCCCCGCCCCGCAGGAACCGGTGTTGATCGATCGCCGTGAAGCGCTGCTGCACATCACACTTAACCGTCCTGAGCGGCGAAATGCCTACGGTGCACAAGTTCGTGACGGGCTGGTGGCCGCACTCCAGCTTGCCTGGATGGATTCCAGTATCGAAAAGGTCCTGCTCGACGGTGCCGGTCCGTCGTTCTCTGCTGGAGGTGATCTGGACGAGTTCGGCACCACTCCGGATCTGGCTATCGCACACTTGATTCGGACGCGAGCGGGTGCGGCGAGATTGATGGCGCGACTCGCCGATCGAATCGAAGTCCATGTCCACGGAAGTTGCGTCGGTGCGGGGATTGAAGTCCCGGCGTTTGCGCGCACCATCAGAGCTCACCCATGCACTGTGTTTCGACTGCCGGAAATAGGGATGGGTTTGATTCCGGGAGCTGGTGGCACCGTGTCGATTCCTCGTCGGATCGGTCGGTGGCGGGCTTATCACCTTTTTGTTTCTGGCACTGCGATCAATGTTGGTCGGGCCCTGGAATGGGGACTGATCGACTTGATTGAGGAGCGCTGACAACGTCAGCGGTTGATAGGTGAGGTCAAATGCGGCCAAGACCCCACCCTCTCGTTTCAACGATGAAGTGTGTTGAAGGTTCGGCGAGTGTGGATCCTGCCAGCATGAAGGGCGAAGCTACACAACAGGATTACGCGATGCCTCTCTTCGACCACGAGCGCGCGTCACTGTCGTGCCCGTTTCAGTTCTGGCGAACGCGGCGGTGCAGGTCGCCACTTATAGAGGGTCGAAACCATCGAATCGGGTGATCTGTTCAGAGGTTAGCCGTTGAAACGCTATAACGCTCGCGGACGGATCGAGCGGTGACGAGTTCTTCGAATCCGACAACCAGGCGATTCTTGCTGCAACCGACGCCAACGGCGGAAGCAGTCAAGGGCTGCAGTGCAGCGTTGCGACGATCGTGGTCGATTGCTGCCCTTGGATTCCAGCAATCGTCGCAACACTCGCGGTTACGAGACTTCCAGTAAAGCACTCAGGCCTGCTCGGCAGGGGTGTCCCAGCCGAGCGATTTCCGGGGTCGGTCGTTAAGCTCCTCCGCGACGGCCAAAAGTTTGTCGACACTATGCGCTGCCAGGTCGGTGCCGCGCGGGAAGTAGTGGCGGAGAAGACCATTGGTGTTCTCATTGCTGCCGCGCTGCCAGGGAGCGCCCGCGTCTGCGAAGTAGACGTCGAAGTTGGTCGCAGTGGCGAATGCCCGGTGCTCGGCCATCTCGGCGCCTTGATCCCAGGTCAGAGTTCCTCGCAGCGAGGCGGGCAGATGACGGACGGTGGTGATGAGCGAGTCGCGGACGGCTTCGGCAGTCCGCTCACGTCCGAGGTGCCCGAGCATCACGAAGCGGGAGGAGCGTTCGACCAGTGTCGCGATCGCCGATCCACCCAGCGCGCCGATGATGAGATCGCCCTCCCAATGCCCTGGAACTTTTCGCGAGTCAACCTCTGCCGGCCGATTGCTGATGGAGTCATCGGGTCGACGAACCGCGGCCGGCGGGCGTCGGGCTGCTTGTGTGGTTTTCGAGCAATTCGACCGCGGCGCAGTTGCTTTCCGAGTTCTCGTGTGAGTTCGCCTCGGGCGTGGACGTAGATCGCCTGATAAATCGTCTCGGTGCTCACGCGCATTTCCGGAGTGGTCGGAAAGTCCTTGA
Organism: Rhodococcus sp. 27YEA6; assembly: GCF_044908235.1. Classification (NCBI taxonomy): domain Bacteria; kingdom Bacillati; phylum Actinomycetota; class Actinomycetes; order Mycobacteriales; family Nocardiaceae; genus Rhodococcus; species Rhodococcus sp. 27YEA6. The sequence goes on from NZ_JBIYCY010000017.1 coordinate 100,215, forward strand.
TCAGTCGGTGACTGATCTGCTGCGGCGACCACCTTTTCCCCAGTTTCCCCTGGACGTAGGAACGAAGTTCGGCATTGGCGAACAGCTTCGCCTGCCGGGGGCCTGGCCCGATGCTTCACCGACAGCCGATGCGCCGTATGAGGCATATATCCCCGCACTGAGATGGTGTTGCGCTTGAGTTCTCGGCTGATCGTCGACGGTGCGCGTCGCATCTCCGACGCGATCGCCCGGATCGACAACCCCGCGCGCCGTAGGTCAGATTGATGACCATCGATTACGGCATCGAACGTGACTTGCGGGCTATCCCGGCGGAGAAGGAACTGCTGCAACTGAAACTGCTGCGTGCAGTGGGCAAGGCAACGGACGGAGGCGTCCCGCAGCGCACGATCGCCGGGATGCTCGGTGTCGCTCAGCCCGAGGTGCCGCGGATCGTGAAGAAGTTGCGGTTGAATCCGGCAGCTCGGGACCGTAGTCCTCGGGAGGTGGTGCTCGAGCATGCCGGCGGGCGGATCAGCCGTGAGCAGATGATCAGTGAACTCGCCGGTTGGGAGTACACGTTCGGTCAGGTCGCCGCCGATGACCTGGTGGGCCAGTCGTATCAGCGGGGCTCGTGGGATCAGATCGAGCGTGCGGGCGATCTTCTCACCGACGAGGATCGCCGTGTGTTGTTCGGGGTCACGGCGGACCGGCGTGCGGAGGCGAATGCACTCTGACCGTGTCGAAGCTGTCGCAGCTGAAACTCGAAACATTCTGCAGACCAGGCCAATTGTTGGGCAAGGACGGGTTACGTGCATCGGGGGCGGGCCCGAGACGGACTCTCGCGCAGCATCACCCTTTCTTCGGCGAGGTCCTGGATTTCCTTAATCTGTCGAGATCCAGTCCGGGGTAGGTACTGCATATGAAGGGCCCGGGTTTCGGGCCTTCCCGGCGATGCGGGTCTTTGCCGACAGTGAGGATGTGATCGTCTCTGTACGGCGGGCATGACGCATCACGTATTGCGTCCCAGCAGCAACCCGCGTAGTTTCAGATATGACAGTTACGCTAGTTGTTGCGGATGGAGAATTCGTAGATCGGCGTTGTCTGAGCAACCGAAGGAAAACCACACCCATGCCTGCCGCCATCACAGAACTCGCTGCCCACGCGGTGCCTCCCACCGATGTCACTGCTTTGCGATCCTTCGCTGCAAGACTCGAAGCACCCGAACTGCGTGACCTCCTGCTCGGCCTCGCGGCATCGGTGGAAAACGGCACCGATATCACCCTTCTGCCTGCCGACGCAGAACTGACCCCGCAACAAGTCGCCGACCGATTGAAGATGAGTCGTACACACCTGTACAAACTGCTCGACAACGGGACATTGCCCTCCGTCAGAGTCGGTAGCCACCGCCGAGTCCTGTTCAGCGACGTCGTCGATTTCGAACACCGCCGCCAACGTGATCGTCGTGAACTCGCCGAACGGTTCGCTCACGAAAATGCCGGCCGCAATGCCGCGATCGACGAGATCGCAGCCCAACTTTGATCGCCAGCTCACGCCACGTGCATTGCTAAATCTCGACTTGAGATCATGAACGGATGAGCCACAACCGTCGGGCACGGCCGACACAACGAGTGCTGTCGGTCGATCTCGGCGACGGATGGGACGACCCATCCCCTCAGCGAGCGATTGTCGATCGTCGATGGTCCGACCTACATCCGTTCGCGGAGTTACCGCACCCGTTGATACGCAAAGCATCCGAGCTGTACGGCACGAACCCGGACCATGATCCCGCTCCCCAGGCGATCGTATCCGCGAAAGAGATGCATCTGCTCAAAGTACGGCTCGGACAGTGGCGCGGCGCGATCTGGACGGACCCCGAGACCGGAGTTCGATGGCTGTGCGCGGCGGGTTTGGCGAAGGGCGGACACGGAGACCGTGACGATTTCTACGAACAGATCGCCGACCAGGTAACTCGGGGTCGTGGCAACGATCTTCTGCCCACGGTCGACGATCAGTACCTCCTCACACGTGAGACCGCTGCATGGATCCTCACCGAATGGGAGTTGTCGATCCAGTCCAAGACGCGAAAAGCTCTGGCCGACTTGACGAGTGCGCCGGCCGTATCGTTTGAGGTCAAACATCCTCTACGGGATGACACGATCGCCACCGTGGAAGTGACCTTCGGTAGCGACGACCCTCACATGGAAGAATTTGTTGTCGAGATCGGGTGGAACGAGAGCGAACAAGGCACTGACATCGGGTGGCAGTTGATTGTTCGAGTTCTCACTTCCATCGCTCCTCGTGCTCAGGAATGGGATGTGTACGGGTGGACGTACTCACAGATCGCTGAAATCGGACACCGTGATTGCCGTATTTCCGCACTGTCCGTCGCCGAAGCGGAAGAACGGCTACTTCCGATTGAACAGGGGACGGTCAGTCACTACGGTCACACGAACCATCTCGCACAGAGCGCTGTCGAGGGTGACGCTGTACGTGCCTTGTGCGGAGTCTTCTTCGTCGCGGTTCAGGACCACGTCGCTTTGCCGGTATGTCCGGAATGCGCCACCCGGCACGGCCAGTTGCCTCGTTAATCGGCTTCTGACCTGGAGATGCTCAGGGGTATCGCCGCGCATCTCCAGCGAGTGGATACGACATCTGTGATGTTCGGGTCGGTTGGCGGCCAGCCCCCATGAACGGGGGAATGGCTAGGCCGAGTCGATGGCAGGACTCCTTGGACAGTGTTGGCCCCCAGCATTCCATCTCGGCCCGAAACGTCGGGGCGGGAAGTCTTCTGCGACATCGTTTGCTGAGGTACTCGATCGGGTGTGTGTTCGGGAGCTTTTGGCTGACCGACTCGAACCTTTACGTGTGTCAATATCTGCTGTCGGGCGTGACGAGAATACATCGGCGTGGTCTAGTTTCCGTCCGTCGGGAATGGACTAGGTTTCGACCGTCGTTCACAGATCCGATCTTCTGGGGTTGATCCGTTATCGTCGGTGATGCGTTGACCTGTTGAGACCAAGTTCGATTCCGGTACCGATCGCGGCAGCGACGGCGCGGATGCGGCCCGTACCGGGATCGAACGTCGGTGAGGTGGGTCGGCCGAAGGTTCCGCACCCGATGGTTCCGTCTCGTGCAGTCACCGCCGGGGGGTGGTCGTGGCAGCCACTTCCGGGGCCTGACCGGGTCAGGTGTTTTTGTAGCACTCACCGAGGGACAGGATCCCGCACGTCCTGCCGTCGAGCCAGGTTGCTCCATCGAAATTGGTGAAATCGTTCGTGTACCAGCCGCCGATTCTCGCGTCCGTCAAGTTCGCCTTGTTGAACCCGGCCCCTTCGACGTGCGCTTCGATCAGCTTCGCCCCTTGGAGGTTCGCCAGGTGTAGTTCCGCGGCCCGGAGGACGGCGTAGTTGAGCGTCGCGTCGACCAGTCGGGCTTCCCACAGGTTCGCCTTCTCGAGGTTCGCCCACGACAGGTTCGCCGACGGCAGGTGCGCACCCTTGAGGTTCGCCCCCGTCAGGTTCGCACTCCTCAGCGTTGCCGATGACAGGTCCGCGTACTCGAGGTCTGCGCCGTGCAGGTCTTTGTCTGTCAGGTTTCTGCTGCTGAAGTTGCAGCCGTGCAGATCGGCGCCGGGGAGGAGGTTCTCATTCCCGCAGCGGTCGGCAGCGCCGGCGGCGCCGGCGCTGAGGGCGGTGAGGGTGGCGGCGGTGACCGCGGTCAAGGCAGCAGCGGCGAGGGTGCGGCGTAGTGATGTTCGGCGGGAACGGTGAATAGTCATGGGTGAGAGTGTCCCGCGGCCGGGTGGTGGGATGAGTCCTCTGATCCGACGGTGGGGTTGGTGATCTGTGGTCGGTGTCGTTCTCGGGGTGTCTCTGGGGGTTCGTCGACGTTCTATAGAAGGAACCTGAATCCGCTATCGCCAGTCGGCAAGCGATCGTGACCTATCGAGACGGCACTGTCACGTTGTTGAGCGCGACAGTGCCGATCGGAGTGGGTAGGCAGATTTTGGCGGTCGATGAGCTCTGTTGTGCGGGCCGATCGTGACCACCTGCGGGGACATCGATCTTCGACCCGCTGATGGTGCACTTGGGGGAGTGATCGGGGGTGGAGCTCAGCCGACGCCCACGCGGTCGCCGACTTTGTGCTGTCACGGTAATCGAAAGATGCAGCGGCACAACTAGTTTGGTGCAGGTTGCTACGGGACAATGCCGGGCCGTTCACATTCAGGCGGCGGCATCGGTCGCGGTGATCTCGCGCCAGACTGCGAACCGGTCGGCCATCTCGACACGCCATTCGGCGCTGGTCAGCAGGTGTCGGCGCGGCCGGAAATGTGGCGAGATGCTGCTGAACGTGGACAGGAACCGTTGCGCGTGCCCAGGTGAGGTGAAGCGTTTCATCGCATGTTCGCGTTGTCGGGTCGGTTGATGCGAGTTCTCGGCGCGATTATTCACATACTTCGACTGGCGATGCTCGACCGATCCCAGCGGTTCACGGTGCGCCACCTGGTAGCTGCCCAGCTTGTCGGTGACGATCATCCGCGGAACATACTCCAAACCCTTGAGCAGCCTCCGCAAGAACTTCTTGGCTGCCAACGCACTTCGGCGTGACTGAACCAGCACATCGAGAACGTTGCCATGTTGATCGACAGCACGCCACAAATAGTGTTGCCGACCATTGATCCGAATGAACACCTCGTCGAGGTGCCACTTGTCACCGGGTTGTGGGCGTCGGCGGCGGAGCTCGTTGGTGTAGGCCTGCCCGAATTTGGCGCACCACCGCCGGATCGTCTCGTAGCTGACCACGACACCGCGTTCGAGCATGAGTTCCTCGACCTCTCGGAAGCTGAGAATCGGTCACGTTCGGGCGAGTCGGCGGGTCATGAGGACGATCATGGCGATGCGGACCATCGCTTCGTGGTGGTCGGGTCTGGTTTCGTCGTCGCGGACGCAGCGGCGGTGCTTGCTGATCCACGCGAAGGTCCGCTCGACCACCCAGACGTGAGGGCGGACGTGAAATCCGGTACTGCTTGGTTTGCGTTTGATGATCTGAATGCGCAGGGTGAGAACATGTTCCGCCCAGACGAGTAGCCGACCTGGGTAGCCGCCGTCGGCCCAGACCAGCCGTATGGTGGAGAACGCGACACGCAGTGCGGCGAGTAGCCGGTGCGCGGCGTCGCGGTCCTGGATGGACGTGGCGGTGACCACGACGGCGAGCAGCAGGCCGTTGACATCCATGGCGATGTGTCGTTTGCGGCCGTTTGTTCTTTTGGCGCCGCGTCCCACTCGCGACTGGATCGGGGCACAGTGTCGGCTGCGGGCACGGTCTGCGAGTCGACGACCGCAGCGGTCGGGCACCGGTCCCGCCCTTCTTGCGTGCGGGTCCGGTCTCGCAGCGTGTCATGGATGCGTTGCCACGCGCCTCCGCGCACCCAGCGAGCGAAGACCGCGTATACGGTCATCGGCGGCGGGTACTCCCCCGGTAGCTGCCGCCACGCGATACCACCCCGAACCAGGTAGAAGATGGCATCCAGAATCATTCGGCGGCAATGCTTCTCGGGCCTGCCGCTGCGACCTGCCGTGTTGCCCGGCGGCGGCAGCAACGGTTCCAGGATCGCCCATTGGGCGTCGGTCAGCAACGACGACGGATACACCGCGTAGCAATGCCCGCGCGACGGATGGGGCGGGCACGCCGGGCACAGCGAGATCGGCGATGATGGCATTCGTGGGCTCCTGGGCACGGGCAACGACATTGGTAATCACTGACCAAACCAGGAGCCCGCCCATCGTCCGTGCAGTCGCCGCGGCACCGAGTAGAACGCTCTGTCTGTTCTGACGTGGCAGTCCGGTGTGACGGTGCAGACCGAATAGTGGAGGTTTGAGCGGGCTCGTCGGAAGCGGAGCGAGTACGGATGCTCTATCGCTGTGTTCAGAGTGTTTCGTAGATGATGCTCGAGATCCGGCCTTCGTCTTCGAGCACCGCAGAGATGTCCGGGCCGAAATCGACCAGGCGCCCGGCATTATTGACCATGAGTCGCCGGTTTCTATGTGCAGCACGATGTCGACATCAAGCGTGGGCCGGTTGAGTGGCACTCCTGCTTTCGCTGCGTGCAACTGCACCATCAAACCGCCGATCAGTGTCCACTGTTCGGACGGGATCGCGTTGGCCAGTTCCGCGGCTTGGGGCCACGGAGTAGCCCACCCGCCGGCGGGCGCCTGAACAGTCCACTCGGCACGGACGGGGGAGTGTGTTCGGATTGAGGAGGCTCGATGCCGGCGGCTTGCAGAGGGTGGTCAGCGGAAGTCATCGAGTAGCTCCTGGAGTACGCGGGTGCCGGCGCTGCGCTGGCGGGTGTCGAGTGAGTCCATCAGATCGACGGCGACGGCCGCGATCGGAAGCGTCGGCGTACGGAAGAACGGATTGAGGGCGGAAACGACCCGGAGGGTGACATCTCCATTTTGGGACAGCATCCCGAATTGTTCTACGACGTCGTCGAAGTCGTCTTCCAATACGTACCCGTCGACTTTGTCGTGTGACGCGGAGGACAGGCCGAATCGCTTTGCTGTTTCCGGTACATGAATAACCGCGCTGATGCCTGTGGCCGCGAGGTAGCCGTCCTTGATCAAGACATCTCCATCGCCGTCCCAAGTGTCCATGTGGTGTGTCGTGGCACGGTTTCTGGCGAGGTAGGCGACTTCTTCCGCGGTGGACCTGCGCAAGCGATGTTTGAGGCGGGTGATCTGTTTTGAATTATGCATCCAGTCGACTTTGCAGTGGGAAAGCAAGGCCAGGGCAGCCCACGAAACCTCAGGACTCCACGGGCGTCCCGGCCGGCGGGAGCTTTGGGCCACACGGTGGACGGATGCACTGTTGAGAAGGAGAGAATTGCCTACCGTGCGGGCGGCGAGGATGGATCCGGAGCGAGCGAGTCTTGCGACCTGCCGTTCGGTCACCGAGAGCAAAGCTGCAGCCTCGTGCACCGTCATCTCGTCCATGCCTTATATGGTCGCACTCAAGACTATATAAGGCAATAACAGCACTACATTGACTATCGGTGGTTTGGGCGATCGAGATGCATCGTGCCGATTTTTTGGAGTGTTCTGATGGCTGATCTGGCTACTGCTGTGACTGTGTTGGATGCGAACGGGCGAGCGGGTGTGCCGTCGTTGTTGATTTCGGGTCCGGGGATGGGCAAGTCGAGTTTGGTTCGTGGGGTGGCTGCGGCGGATGGGGTGTTGTGCAAGACGGTGTTGGGGTCGTTGCGTGAGCCGTCGGATTTCGCGGGGTTGCCGGTGGTGCGGGAGCACGGTGTGACGTTGGAAGCTCCGGCGTGGGCGAAGGAATTGGTAGCCGGTGGTGGCGGGTATCTGTTTCTGGACGAGTTGACGACGAGTCCGCCTGCTGTGCAGGCGGCGATGTTGGCGGTGGCGTTGGATCTGACTGTCGGTGATGTGCAGTTACCGAAGGGAACTCGGGTGATTGCGGGGCGAATCCTCCGGATTGCGCTGCTGGTGGGTACGAGTTGGAAGCGCCGTTGGCGAATCGGTTCTGCCATGTGGAGTTCACACCGTCTGTCGATGAGTGGTTGGACGGTATGGCGCCGGGGTGGGGTGCGCCGCCTGCCTCGCGTGCGGTGGCCACCGATGAGCAGCGGGTTGCGTTGGTGCGCAGTTCGATCACCGGCTTTGTGCAGCGCAATCCTGATGCGTTGGATGCGTTTCCGTCGTCGGCTGCGCAGACCGGTGGTGCGTGGCCGTCGCGTCGTACGTGGTCGATGTTGGCGGCGGTGTTGCCGCATTTGCGGGAGGACGACAACGCCGCGATCAACACGGCGGTGTTCGGGTTGATCGGTGAGGGCGCGGGCGTGGAGTTCTTGGAGTGGCGGCGTAGCGCGGATCTTCCCGATCCGGTTGCGGTGGTGGAGAATCCCGATTCGGCGTTCGATTGGCAGTCGCGTCCTGATCTGGTGTGGGCGGTGCTGTCCGGTGTCACGGCGTGGGCGGTGGGATGGGGCACGGTGGAGGCCTGGCGCAGTGCGTGGGGTCCGCTGATCGCGGCTGCGGAGGCGGGCGCACCGGACGTGGCGGGCGCGGCGGCGCGCACGCTGGCGAAGGCGCGACCGGCGAAGGCGACTGTCCCGGCGTCTGCACGTCGGTTCGCGCCGATGTTGACCGCTGCGGGTCTGATGGAGGCGGCGGCATGAGCGGGGTTCGGGCGCTCGCGCCGGATGAGTTGCGGGCGTTTCGCCTGGCACGACTGGTTTCTGCCGAACAGATGCCGTATTTCATGCGGGCGTTGTTCGCGGCGCAGCCTGTTGCTGCACCGGGGTTGGGCACGTTCGCGGTGGATGCGCAGTGGCGGCTTTATCTCGATCCGGCGTTGTTGGTGGGGGCTGGTGCGTGGCCGGTGCCGGTGGCGGGTGCGGTGTTGTTGCACGAGGTCGGGCACTTGCTGCGGGCGCACGGTGTGCGGGGTCAGTCCTTGCCGAAGCCGGTGCAGCACGTGGCGTGGAATTACGCGGCGGATGCGGAAATCAACGACGACTTGCTGGCGGCGGGCGTCGGGTTACCGGACGGGGTGATCACTCCACAATCGTTCGGGTGCGGCGACGGCGGAATCGCAGAGGACTACTACACGCACCTGATCGATCCGGCTACGGGACAACAGTTTCCAGACGACGACGATGTGGGATGCGGGTCCGGTGCGGGGTGCGCGCCGGTGCCGGGGGAGTTGGGCGCGGCAGCGGGGGAGGTCGCGGACGGGTTGGACGGCGCGGAAGCAGATCTGGTGCGCCGTCATGTGGCGCGGGCGGTGCAGGCGGCGCAAGGGAAGGGGCGCGGGAGCGCACCGGCAGGATTGGCGCGGTGGGCTGGTGAGGTTCTCACGCCGCCGACCGTGCCGTGGGATCGGTTGTTGCGTGCGGTGATCCGGCGCGCGCTGGCGGATCAGTCGGGGCGGACGAACTACAGCATGCGCGTCCGTCGCGGCGCAGCCTGCCGGGGATCGTGGCCCCGGCGATGCGGGGTCCGTCGATCACGGTGTCGATTGTGATCGACACGTCGGGGTCCATGTCGGCAGGTGATCTGTCGGCGGCGATGGGTGAGGTGGCGGGTGTACTGCGGGCGGTGTAGCGCGGGAGCGGGTACGGATTCTCTCGTGCGATGCGAAATCGACGTCTGCGCAGGCGGTGCGGTCGGTGGCCGATGTGCAGTTGGTGGGCGGCGGCGGTACGGATATGCGGGTCGGGATCGATGCGGCGAACGCTGCCCGTCCTGCCCCGCACGTGGTGATCGTGTTGACGGATGGGGATACGCCGTGGCCGGATCGGCCGTCGCGAGCGCATCTGGTGTGCGCGGTGATCGGCAACGACGGCGCACTGGCACGGACCCCGGAATGGGCGTCGAGTGTGCAGATCCCGGTCGGTGCGTTGTGAACTCGGTGAGCGGTGACCTGTTGCGGTACGCGCAGCAGGTGTTGACCGGGACTTCTCACGCGCCGGATCAGGTGGCGAGCGTGGTCGCCGGTACCAGCGAGGATGCGGCGGCGCGGGCCTTGCGTGCGGGGTGGGAGTGCGCCGCGAATCCGGTGATCCTGGCGTGCGAACAGACGGAGGACGTGTCGTGAGCGTGGAATGGTTCGATCTGGCTCAGCGTCTCTATGCCGCCGAAACAGGGCGCCCCGTTGCTCGGCTCGCACACACCACGTTCACCCCGTCAGCGTCGGCGCTGGCGGTGCGGGCGAGCGCACGCGGCGGCAGCGTGCGCGTGTCCGCTGCGGCGTTCGGTGGACGAGAGGAAACCGCGTGCGACGAGGCCGGGTTGGCGTTGCTGGCACGGTTGGGCGGCACGCTGGCGGCGGATGCCCCGGCGACGTTGCTCACCGACGACGGCGGCACGATTCCGGCCCTGGTGGGGTTGGCGCGGGCGCACGCTCACCACAGCGACCCGAACATCTCCGGTAGCGCCGCGATGGTGGGGTGGTGGGCGGATCGGGCGGATCATCCCGGCACGTCGGCGGTGGTGAATCTTCCGGCCGCGTCGAGTTCCCGCTACGTGCTCGGAGTGGTGCCGGAAGCGCAGCGGTCGGCGAGGGTGTGGCGGACGTGGTTGCAGATCGCGGACGAGAGTGTCGCCGGGATGCACGAATGGGCGCGTGCGATCGGCAGTGGCCCGTTGCTGCCGCTGCTCGCTGCGATCGGTGAAGACGACGCGTATTCGTTTTCTCGGGCACAGTCCGCCTTGGTGGACGGTCACGACTGGTCGCGTCCCGACAACACGGCCAGTGCCGCGATGGGTCTGCGAAGTCGTTGTGATGCAGCAGATGTGATGTCATCGGGTTTGCTCGATGATCCGATGTGGCGCGAGCGCGCACTGCACACCGGTCACGTTGCGGTGGGTGTGGCATCGATGACGCCGCCACCGAAGGGCTCGCGTCGGCGCAATGGGTCGTTGTCGGTGACGTGTGAGCGTTTGGATTCGCGCCTTCGGGTTGGATCGGCTGTCACCGGGTGGGTCGGTACACCGCGACGGCGTCCGTTCGAGCAGTTCACCGTCGAGGTCACTCAGGCCGAGGTTGTCGGCGGGAAGTTGGTGCTCGGACTCGGTTCGGTGGGGATGTATGCGCCGCCGAGTGGGGCGTCGGTGGTGTTGATGCCGCAGGCTGCGTCACCTTTCGCGATGCGCGCTGGGCGGGGCCGGTACTGGAGGCTCTACCGAGGTCGGCGGTCCTGGCTTTCGACGGGGCAGACGCCTGTCCCTTCTCGGCGCGGCGTGCCGTTGGACGTGCTCATTGCGGGCGCTGAGGAATAGCACCGGCAGCACAACTGCCATAAGTAAATAGGCAGTTCAGAAGCTTTTTTCAGAAAGGTTTGATTCGTCATGCGCATTACGGCCTCGTCGGATATCGCTGCCCCCTCCGGGCCGGTCCCGCCGTCGTCCCGTCCGGCCACCCCGTCGCTGACGGGGTGGCCGGGGTCGGAGATCATGTCCGACCCGATCACAGCGCGTGTGCTGTTCTCGGTGTGGTCGGGTGATCCTGCGGTGGTGGTGCCGTCCCCTCCCGGCGCAGGCAAGACCCGCTTGGTTGCACTGCTGGCTGCGGCATTGGCGCACCGGGCGGATCTGCGCGTAGGGATCGCGGCTCAGACCCGCGAACAGGCGGTGGAGATTGCACGCCGGTTGGGAACACTCACCGACCGCGCCGCCTTGATGTGGAAGGCGAAAGCACCGGCACCGGACAGCGGCGACACCCCGGTGGTCTCGGGACAGAAAGTGCGCTGGCAGGGCGACGTCGGGGGAATTCTGATCGGCACGACGGCGCGATGGTTGTTCTCGGACCCGGACCGAGTCGGCGCGGACGTGTTGATCGTGGACGAGTCGTGGCAATGCACCTACGCCGATCTGGGAGCGCTGGGAGCCATGGCGAAACAGGTGGTGTGCGTGGGCGATCCCGGACAGATCGACCCGGTGGTGACCGGCGATGTATCTCGTTGGGAGGGAAGCGAAACCGCACCCGATCTACCCGCCCCGATCGCACTGTTGGCCGCACACGGCGATGCGGTGGGGATGGTGCGGTTGGCGCACACCTGGCGACTCGGACCCGACACCACAGCACTGATCGCGCCACTGTTCTACCCCGATCTGCCGTTCACCTCCAAGAGACCCCCGGAACACCTCACCGATTCGAGCGGCGCTGTGTGGCCCGAATTGGCACACCGCCCGATCACAACCTGCGGAGGCCCGTCCGATCCGGCCCTGGTGACCGCATGCGCTGCGCGGGCGGCGGAACTACTGGCAGCGGATCTGGTCACCACCACAGGCCAGCGGTCAATGACGGCCGCCGACGTGGCCGTGGTGGTCCCGCACGTGACCCAGGCTGCGGCAATCCGCGCACTACTGAGCGAGCACCCCGACGTACTGGTCGGCACCGCCAACTCATTGCAAGGCCTCGAGCGTCCCGCCGTCGTGGTGCTGCACCCATTGGCGGGATACCGGACCGCCGAACCCTTCAATCTCGATCCGGGCCGCGCCTGCGTGATGCTCTCGCGTCACCGCGCCCACATGTCCGTCGTCATCGACAGCGCGACTGCGAGCGTTCTCGCACACGGTGCGCCGTCGCCCGCGCTCGAGGTCCAGACCGGCCTGTTGGCCGCGCTACACAGCACCCCCGCTGTGTAGCTCACCCGAAAAAGAAAGGGACTTAGGCAATGTCCGAAACAACGAAGATCGAATACCGTGCATGCGTCTGGGAAGGAATAGACACATTCGATGCAGTCGCAGCCGTCGACGGCGGGCGGGGAGCATGCGCGATGAGTTCCTTGTGCGAGCAGGACCGAAGAGGCGCAGATCCACGACAACTTCCGTCCGCGCTGTGCGGGCAGCGGACGCAATGATCGCGTACGCCCGCCGCTGCGGTACCGGCACCGAAGAATTGCCCACGGTGTTCGCGGACTTCCTCTCCGATGCACATCACCTGGCCGACGCGGTGGGCGTCGATTTTCGGTGATGCCACACGCAATGGGGAGGGGCATTTACACCGCCGAGTTGTACGGCACCGAGTAATCGGGGCGCTGACGGCCCGGCAGTCCACGGATGTTCGGCCGGCAGTCCCCGGCACCGGGAGTGTCAGGGGCGGTGGTTGCAAGGAGATGAATGGATGGGGGACCGGTACCGGTTTACATCCCAATTCGGTATCATGATGGTTATGAGTACGCAGATCGCGGTACGACTGCCCGAGGACATCGTGGCGTTTCTCGACAGTGAGGTCAGCGGCGGGCGCGCGAAAAGCCGTGCCCAAGTCGTACTTCGAGCGTTGGAACGTGAGCAGCGTCGACAGTTGGCGGTCCGCGACGTGGAGATCCTGTCTGACGGCGCGGGAATGGATAGTGATGTGAATATCGCTGCCGCGCACGGAAAGAAGAGCTGAGTGCGGCCGATCCATGACGCGCAACTCGGAGGTCTTTGTCCGGTGTTGGTTCTGACGAGGGAGCTGGTTCGGCCTCATCTGGGGACGGTTACTGTTGCTCCCATTCGTTCGGAGGGGCGGGGGTTGTCGACCGAACTGAGTTTAGGCGAAGGCAACGGCGTCGAGGACGGATCTGTTGCCGACTGCGACGGAGTAACGACCATCCCCGTGTCGGCACTCGGCGCGAACCGAGGATTTCTCCTGCCGGCTCAGGAAGTGTTGTTGACCAGGGCATTGCGATCAGCATTCGATCTCGAATCATGACGACGCCAACAGCAACGACGGGACAGCGATGGCGGTGAAGAAGTGGGAGCAGATCCCCCTGTTCGACCTCGATCCTCCTCCGGTGCCCGAAGTCCATGGCGAGGGTCCTGAGCTCGATGCTGAACCAACACTTTTCGATCTCGACGACGCCGCCTCGGCCCCGGAATCCGAAACTGGCGTGGACACCGCATCGCAGGTTGCGGCATATCGCCTCGACGCAGAGGCAGATGTCGAACCAGAAACCGGCGAAAGCACCGATGCCGATCGCCAAGGGGGCTCGACGTCGCCCCTGGCATCGGTCTTCGAGGTCTCGGACACTGCACCCGTTGTGCCCCAAGACAAGACCGCCGCTGATGTGGAACCGGAAACCACCCAGGCCCCCGGACTCGACGCAACCGAACCGGCCGCCCTTCCTCCCGCCGGCGAGTCGGCAGACGGCCACGCCGTCATTGTCACGGCAGCTGGAACCTACACACCATCCGGCCACACGCTCACCGGCCCAGTAGATTCTATCGAAAAACTCGACAAACTCATCAGATGGGCAACGCTCACCCCGCTGGGCGCGCCGGCACAGATCTGGATAGTCGGAATCGAAGCCTGCGAGATGCTCGGATGGATCATCGATCCAGGTAGCGAAGACGACGTCGATGACATGGAAATCCTCCGCACCCGCGCTGCCGAGGAACTCACCGCGATCCTCCATGCCACGCTGACCCCGATGCTGACCGCAGGATGGGAACTCCGCGGAGAACCCGGCCACGTCGTTCACCTCTCCCGCACCACCGGGAACTTCACATCCATGGTCGACATTTTCATCGAACCCTACGTGTGGACCTACTGGAACAAAGACTTCGGATGGGGTAATCGCGTGGGGGACATGGGGATCCTCGGGTCACCGGCCGCCGGAACCTACCTCCCGGACGAGGACCTCCCCGCTGCCCGCGAACTGGGACGCCGACTCGCCTGGTGCGCACAACACCTCGGCGTGCTACCCGGCCCCACCCCAGCACGCACCGGCGCCGCCATCGTCGACAAGATCAAACGCGACCGCACCCGCAGCGGTAAAGGAATCGTCGTCACCGTCGGTGGACCGGTCCCACCGCTGGACGGCGAACCCCGCGGAGATCTCGAACCAGCCGCCGGTTGGACACGCATCCCGGACCTCGAAGAACTCTCCGACGCAACACAACTGGTATCGATAGACCAACGAGCGGCGTACCTCGCTTCCGCTGGCATGCTCGAATTCGGCTACGGAAAACCTCGACATCTTCGCGGCGAGAACGCGCTCGACGCTGCGCGGCAATCTAAAACCCCGTTCGGACTCTGGCGGGTAACCCTCCCACCGGGTGACATGCTGGCGCTCCCACCCGCTCTACCGTTGCCTCACCCACACATGCTCGCCGACCAACCAGTGCAGACCTGGATCACCACCGTCAGCCTCGACGCACTGCAAACGTCCATCGCCGATGGCGGAATCGGCGCAGAACTCGACGACCTCGACATCGCAGAAGCCTGGGTCTACCCGCAGCAAGGTCGAGC
>NZ_JBIYCY010000018.1:0-89222 GCF_044908235.1 Rhodococcus sp. 27YEA6
CGCCGCCCGGCAGGCGACGATCCGGTCGCTGCAAAGCCGGATCGAAGCTGGGACCGAACGACTCCCAGGACTGCAGGAGCAAAGCGCCAAGGTCCAGGAGTGGCTGGGCATCGAAGACCGCACCACACGCATCTGGAACTTCCCCAGCGGTCCGGTCCCCGACAGTGAAGTCCCCGACCTACGCGACGCGCTCAAAGAATCCTTGGCCGACGCCCGCGAAAGAGTCACCCTCACACGCGACTTCCTCACGATCGCATCCGTCAACGGTGTGCCGGTGACACTCGGCTACTCGAACGTCCTCAGCGAGTACATCGTCGACATCGCAGGGGAGAAGCGCTACCTCGCCCGCGACAAGATGACCGACCTCTTCACTCTCGACAGCGCGGCCAACGGCGTCATCCAAACGCTGCGCAACCAACTGTTCTCCGTCAGCAATCGCGCCGACGCCCTAGAACATCAACTCGGCAGAGACAAAGCCAAGCTCGAAGTTGCGATCAGTGAACCGGAACTGGTGTTCACCCACGACGCCGAACTCGAAGCCGCCAAGCTCGAAGCTCACGAGCTCGGTCTCGAAGTGAACTCCCGCGAGAACTCACCCGAGGCTCTGCGGCAGGCGCGCCTGGACACCGAACGCCGCCGCGCCGACGGCCAGTACCCCGGATGGTCACTGGATCTCAACCCCACCGAAGGATGGGCATCCGAGCAGGGCATGACCCGCGAAGCGGTCATCGCGACGGTGCCGGCCAAGATGGCCGAAGCCCGTAAGGAGTGGGAGGAGAACGCGAAGGCCCGCGAAGACAACGAACGCGCGCAGCCGTGGCAGAGCATCGACGCCAGCGAAGTCGAATGGCGCTACGGATTCGATCCGAACTCCGGGATGCCCGGCGCACGTACGCACTGGCACGGCCGCCAATGGCACTGGGAAAGCTGGGACGGAACCGGCCAACACGACCGGGGCACCGCGAACAAGCGCGTCGACGCCTTCGCTCGCGCTTCGCACAGCGTCGACGCGATGGCCCGAGTACGCGACGTGCCGCGGGAAAAGATTCGCGAGGTGAACCTCGAACGAGGCGCACAAACCCGCGCAGCCGCAACCGCTGAACAAGAGCAAACGAGCCTCGTCGACATCGCGCCCGGCGATCAGAGTGCCGCCGTGGGCGTGGAACAAACGGCAGTCGATCAATCGGTGATCGACGCAATCAAGGCCGCCGGTGGGAGCCACCCACGCAAACTCCGCGACATCATCAACAACCACACATCCGACACCGAGCAAGGACTGGCATCGGACGAACCGACCTCACAGGTCGAGCGTGACTACGGACTAGACGAGGACGGCGAACGTGCAGTCTGAACACCAGCGGGCTCTGCCTGCATAAGATCCAGCCAACAGACAGGTGGGCAAGGCCGAACGTCTTGCCCCACCTTTGTCTTGACTTCCTTCGACAACAGGAGCGATGAAATGCCCGAGCGCGATCCAGGCTGGAGGACACGACTCGCATCTCCGAACCTGTGGATACCGACCATCGTCGGCGGAACAACTGGCCTCGCCGGATTTCTCCTTGGCCGCAGCCTCGAAGTTCCACTCGCATCAGACTTCTGGAAACTGGCCGGCCAACCCCTCGCCACCCTAGCGGCGGGCGCCGGCGCGATCGGTGCCGGCTGGCTCGCGCTGCACAACGGATCCAAAACGCGTGAACTCGACAGAGAACACCATCAAGACACGATGAATCGCGATCGCGAATCCAACCTGCGCGACCGATACACCACAGCAGCGCAACAGCTCAACGATGACAACTCCGCCGTCCGAGAGGCGGGCGCTTACGCGATCTCAGCCCTGATCGACGATTGGATCGGCTACGGGCAACTGACCCGACAGCCCAGCCTGGCGCACTCGCAGGCACAAGCGTGCATCAATCAACTTTGCTCGTACCTGCGAGCCAACAGACGTTCCGTCGAGTCGTACGACGAAGATCCCAAAACGACCCTCCACGGTTTCCAGCTCGAAGAAGCATTGGTTCGACACACAATCCTCAGCGTGTTCCGAGAGAACAGCGGTCGATGGTTGCGTCAACGGCGAGAAATGCAGTCTGAAGGTATTTCGCCGAGAACCTTCGATTTACGAGGCGCCCGCCTTCGCGGAGCGAATCTAGAGTTCGCGGATCTGCGTGCGGCAAATCTTCAAGGAGCCGATTTGCAAACCGCCGAACTGAGCGGAGCGACATTACGTCTGGCGAATCTCAAAGGTGCCATCTTGAGAGCGGCGGACCTCACTGGAGCAAATCTGACCGATGCCACCCTGACCGGGGCGGACCTAGGCGAAGCGAAACTGCAGGGCGCGATCCTCGTCGATGTGAATCTGCAGAAATTCGATCTTTCTCGTCTCCGTCTGGAGAAAGCCAACTTGAGTGGCGCGATTCTGTTCGAAGCCGACCTACGTAGCGCCACTTTGACCGGAGCGAACTTAGAGCGCGCGAACTTGGCTCATGCCAAGTTGTTCGAAGCGAATCTGGCTGAAGCCAATTTGACTGGCGCGTACATGTTCGGCGCGGCCCTCACCGGGGCCGTCCTGACCGACGCCACCCTCACCAAAGCAAACCTCGCGAAGACGACCCTGGCCGGCGCGCTCTTGATCAACGCAGACCTGCAAGACGCGGACCTAGAGGGCGCAGACCTTGAAGACGCAGACCTTGAAAGCGCGAAACTCAGCAACGCAAAATTACGACATGCCATCTTGGCCGGTGCCACTCTGCCGGAGGCGAATCTGACCGGTGCCGTCCTGATCGGCGCGAACCTCACGAACACGACCTTCGGCGGCGCGAACCTCAGCGGCGCGGATCTAACCGAGGCGGATCTGTCGGTCGCGGATCTAGAAGAAGCCGATCTAACCGAGGCGAATCTGACTGACGCCGTCTTGATCGGCGCGAACCTGGCCAACGCGAACTTGAGCGACGCGGATCTGGCCAATGCGAACTTGAGCGACGCGGATCTGTCTAGCGCGAACCTGACCGATGCGAACCTGAGCGGCGCGGATCTGTCTGGCGCGACCCTGACACGTGCCGTTCTGATGGGCACGATCCTGACCCGCGTGGACCTCACTGGCGCGGTACTGACGGGCTTGGACTTGGACGGCGTAGACCTCACCGACGTGAATCTGGACGACGTGAACATGGATGATGTGGACTTGTCCGGAGCGATCCTGCCCGGTACGGACACTAGCGGTATCGCCTGAAATTGGAATCGGGAGAACATCTGATGTAGCGCACACAGGACGCAAGGTTGCGAGCTGTAGGGCCGATCAGAACAACGTAGATTGACCCGGTCCTGGGTCTGTCTTTGCGCGAAAGAGCGCCTTCTCGTCGTAGCCATATCGGAGTGCTTCGCGGATGGCGACAGAGCGGTCGTAACGTGCGCGTCCACTACCGTCGAGAAGCGTGTGGCCGGACAACCTGCCCATGGCAATGGCGAATCGAACATTCTCTGCGTACGTGGACTCGACGAGATGTTTCGGTCCTACCCGCACGCAGAGCGGTTCGTTGCATTTGTGTTCGCACACCACCCCCTCGTCGAGGAGACCGTGCGTCAGCTCCACCGAGAAGCGGTGGGCGAGGACGGTGCGTTGACGATTTTTCCGTTGGTAGTTGAAGCGGCCGTATCCGTCCGGAGCGCTGATTGCGCCCACCCAATACCAACACGTCGGTGACTTCACGACCTTAGACCAGAACCGTGCGATGTCCTTCTTGGCCGGTGGCAGTGACGCGTCCACATACCGGCGCGCACGGGCCGAGTTGGAGGTTGTTTCGTCGACAGGTGTGTGGCCGTCAGATTGTTCTGACGGCCACAATCCCGGTTCCGAATTCTCGGTCACCGATCACTCTTTTGCTGGGTCACGCGGACGCGAGCGTGGGGGAGTCGGCTGGCTTCTCTGCGGCGGCTTCGCCTTCTGAGCGAGGTGCGTCGGCCGGTGCCGGATCTTCTTTTCGGTCGGCAGCAGTCGTCGCTGATTCCGCGGGCTGCTTCGCGGAGATGCCGGCCTTTTCGAGGTCCTCTGTCGACGAGGCGATCAGTTCCTTGGCAGCCTTGTTCGTGATACCGAGGACCGTCGCCAGATCGGCGTTTGATCCGCCGAAGGAGAACTGAACAACCGCTTGCGCGTATTCGAGAGCGAGCGCGTCTTCGGAGCCTTGCTGGTTCTTCTGAAGCTCTGCGAGCTTGGCCGCGGTGTCCTTCTTGGTCTGCTCGATCTTCGCGGCGGTGTCGGCTTTGAGTTTTTCGATCTTCTTGTCCAGAGCTTCCTGCAGTGACTCGATCCGGCGTTCGCCGGCAGCCTCGACGCTGCTCGACTCACGTTCGAGGCGGGCAAGTTTCTGAGAGACCGCGTTGAGCGGCTTCGCGAGGTTCTCGATGCGCTGTTGCGCCGCGAGGGCCTTTTGACGGGCTTCCTTCACGTTCTGTTCAACATTTTTGACTGTGTGTAGTCGACGGGATCGGGTTGCTGCTTCATTTGTGGACGCCATGCCACGAAGTGTATCGGCTCGCGCCGTCCGTGGCCGAGGTTCTTGCACCGTGCGATGCCTCCGGGTGGTCAAGCAAGATGCGCACCAACAGACCCCAAGCGCATCCCGAAAACCCGAAAGTCAAAGACCAAATGCCTAACACTCTCGCCGAAGGCGAGAAAGAACCGATGCCTACGGCATCGAAAAACAAGGCACTACCTGCGGTAGCCAAACAAACTTCTACACACCTCTTGCACCAGGGGTGCGAACTGGCACAATGGTCACCATGATGACCATCCACAAGCTCTCAGCTGGGGATGGCTATACCTATCTGACGAAGCACGTCGCGGCCGGTGACGCGACCGAGTCGAAGAAGAAGGATGTCGTCGATTACTACAACGCCAAGGGCACACCGCCCGGGCGTTGGTTCGGAAAAGCGACTACCCGCGCCGGTGTGGCGGTCGGCGACGAAGTCACCGAGAATGCCATGCGCGCTGCATTCGGCGCAGCGCGCAAGCCGAACGCTTTCGACACCATGCCGCCGATCACTGCACCGCAGGCTGATCGCTTGGACTGGTCCGCCTCGACTGCGCTCGGTTCGGCATTCAGCTCCTTCACCGAATCTCAGGAGTACGTGCATGAGGTCGAAGAACGCTGCAGCGACTACAAACGCGCTCACGGCGAATACCCGGAGACTGCGGCGAAGGACCTGATCAAGCACGACCTTGCTGTGAAGCATCTGACGAAAGCTCAGGCACCGAAGTCCGGCCTGATCAGCGAACAAGAGGTAATGAAATTCATTACCGACAGTTACAACAAGATGCGTCAGCCCGTCGCAGGCTACGACCTGGTGTTCACACCCGCGAAGTCAATTTCGCTCCTGTGGGGACTCGGTGATCCCCGTGTGAAGGAAGCAATCGAGGCTGCCCACAAACAAGCCGTCGACGAAGCCCTCGGCTGGATCGAAGATGAAGTCACCTACACCCGTCGCGGCAAAGCCGGCGCCCGAGTGATCAAAGCCGAAGGGCTGCTTGCGGCCCGTTTCGACCACTGGGACAACCGCGTTGGTGACCCCAATCTGCACACGCACTGCGCAGTGCTGAACCGGGTCTTCGCCGAAGACAAGTGGACCACCATCGACGGTCGCATGTTCTACCGCTCAGCGGTCGCAGCGTCCGAACGCTACAACACCCGCGTCGCGGATCTGGTCGCTCGCAAGCTCGGAGTGACCTTCGCTCCCCGCGCTGATACCCCGGTCGGTAAGCAACCGGTGTACGAGGTCGAAGGCATCCCGATCAGCCTCATCGAAGAGTTCTCCCGCCGTCAGGCCATCGTCGATCGACAGGCAGAATTGGCCCACGAGTACCTGGAGCGGCACGGCAAGAACCCGCCGAAGAAGGTCCAGTACGCACAGGCGCAACAGGCCACACTCGACACCCGAAACGCCAAGAACCCGCCGCGCAGCATGGCGGAACTTCGCGCCGAATGGGACGAGCGTGCGCGCGCCATCGTCGTCGACACATCACCTCAGGAGCTGGTCGACCTCGCCCAGACCGGCCACGACAAGCGGCCCCCCTTCGGGCCGGCCGACCTACCCGAACTGATCGCCACCGTCGAAGAAGACCTGTCCCGCAAAGTCGGCACATGGACCGTCTACAGCCTGACCGCCGAAGTGCAGCGCCAGGTCCGTGCGTTCAGTTTCGCTGACGACCTGGACCTTGACGTCTACGTGAAGGCCGCCGTCGAGACCCTGGTGAAGAACCACTGCATCCCCGTATTCACCGAGATTTACTCCGCTCCGGAGAGCTTGTCCGAACGCGTCGAAGGCGGCCTGGTGCGGCTGCACACCGTCGACCGCACCACCATGCGGTACACCTCCGAGTCCGTCCTCGCCGCCGAGAAGTACATGCGGAACAAGGCCGATGCCACCAGCGAGCTCACCGTTCCGGATCGCGTCATCCGCCGCCAGATCCGCCGCATCGAAAAGCAGACCCGCAAGGAAATCGACGTCAAGGACTTCGCCCTCGGAAACGATCAGATCGCCATGATCGAACACTTCCTGACCGCGAAGACGAAGGTCGCGGTAGCCGTCGGCGCAGCCGGCGCCGGCAAGACGACCGCCGCGAAAGTTGTCGCCCGCGCCTGGGAACAAACCAACGGCAAAGTCATCGCACTCGGACCATCCGCCAAAGCGGCCGACGTCCTCGGCGCCGAGATCGACGTCGAAGGCCGCACCATCGCCGACATCCTCACCCGCGATCAACACGGTCTGGCGACCGGAATCGAGAAGGGCGATCTGCTCCTGGTAGACGAAGCCGGAATGGCATCCGCCCGTAACCTCGCAGACCTCACCCGCATTGCCACCCAGGCCGGTGCCGTGGTGCGACTTCTCGGCGATCCGCTGCAGTTGGCATCAGTCGAATCCGGCGGTGTTCTGCGTGATCTGGCCGAACGCACCGATGCCCCGTTCCTGTCGAAGATCCACCGATTCAAGACCGTCGGCGAAGCAGCAGCCAGCTTGCAGCTGCGCGACGGCGACGAGTCCGCACTCGCCTGGTACCAAAAAGAAGACCGCATCCGCGAAGCGATGAAACACGAACTTCCGGACAAGGTGTTCGAGGCGTACGTCGCGGACGTCGAGGAAGAGAAGGTGACCTTGATGGTCGCCCCCACCAACGACCTGGTGCGTGAACTGAACCTCAAAGCCACCGCGTACTACCGCGACAAGGGCACCGTGACTGGCGACGGCATCCTTCTCGCCGACGGGCTCGAAGGATCGCTCGGTGACGTCGTGGTCACCCGTAAGAACAACAGCAAATACGTCGTCAAGGACGATCAAGGCAAGCGCACCGGCCGCGTCAACAACGGCGATCTGTGGACGATCGTCGAAGTCGGTGTCGACGGGTCTTTGCGCCTGGAGAACAACGTCAGCGGCGGCCGTGTGGTCGTCGCGGCCGACTACGTCGCCGACAACGTCCAACTCGGCTACGCCGCTACCGTGCACCGAAGCCAGGGTATGACCGTCGGTGCGTGCCACGTCCTGACCGACTCCGGCATGGACCGCCAAGGTTTCTACGTCGCGATGACTCGCGGCAAGCAGAAGAACATCGCTTACGCCGCCTCGGATGAGCTTCCCGACTGGGACTTCGAGCACCGCCCGGACGAGCATCCCGGCGCACTCGGCGTGATCGCCGGAATCATCGCCCGCGACGGATCGCAGCGCACGGCGCACCAGATGATGGAGGAAGCGCAGGCACACGCGGAGTCCTTCGAGGCGATCAAGCAGTCCTATCTCTCCGCTGTCGGTGCGCTCTACGAAGAGCACACCTCGGCGCTACTCAACGAGATCCTGCCCGACCGCCAGTTCACCTGGGTCCACACTTTCGGCGGATGGGACTCCATCGTCGAATCCGTCGCCAAGGCCGAAACATTCGGATGGCACACCCGCCGACTCCTCGTCGACGCTGCCAACGTCATGCGGGAGAAGGGCAAGGCCGGCAAGATCGACGAGCACGACAACGCTCCCGGCAAGATCATGGCCGAAGCCCTCGACTCTGCGATCAAGTCCCAAGAAACACGGCAACGATCCGACGAGGTCGCCCGGTATCGCGTCCCCGCGCTCACCGACGCCGTCGCAGCGCAGGACAAGATCCTGGGCTCCTACGCCCGCGCCAACATCGAGCAGATGCACGCCTTCGTCGATACCTACGTCGAGAAGGCGATCCGCGAGCAAGCCCCCTGGATCGTCGCCCTCGGTAACCCCGGAAACGATCCCCGCAAGCAGGCGCTGCTGCACACCGCCGCCACCGAAGTGGGACTCTCACGCGTCCTGAACAATGTCGGCGACGAGGTCACCGACCCCTACGCACATCTGAGCGAGGTCCGCGCCGACGTCGTGGGCAAGCAGGTCGAACAGATCAAGGCCAAGCCCGCGGCCGCGACCGTGTACTCGTCCTACTCGACCGGTGACCTCGCGACCGCCACCGCGTCTGCAAAGCGCCGGATCTCCGACACCCGGCAGATGCTCGGACAGGCCAAGCGCGAGCTGGCACGCGCAACCGACGACTCGTCCCTCGGCGCCGTGAACTCCGTCATCGCCGAAGTCGAAGCCGACGCCCAGAAGATCGCCGAAGTCCGACGGCTGCGCGACGCGTACGACCGCATCCAGCGCGATCCCACTGCGTCCGCTGCCCAGCGCGATCAGGCCCGTACGGCCATGACCGACGCTGAAGCGGGAGCACTAGCCGAGCAACGATGGGGAGCGATCGAAATCTCCGCCGCCGCGAACCGGGCGAACCAGGGCCGACGCGAGCGCGCCGGTAAGACCGACGACCGCGTGCTCGGAGCACTGAACACCCGCATCGCCCGCCTGGAGAAGGTCCTCGCATCCGATCGTGCGCGCCTCGAACTGCTGGAGAAAGAAAAGCTCTCCCGCCGAGGCAACCCGTCCACACACCCCGACCGGCCACGTCCACGAACCGAGGACGCCGACCTTCACCCAGAACAGGAGCCGCCCACCATCGACCGCGGAACCGACAACGGACCGGAACTGTAAAAGCAGACCCAACATCAATGTCCTCGCCCCTCACCTGGCGAGGGGGGAACGAGGAAATGATCATGGCCGACAAGAATCCGATCGACGCCGACGTCGATGCCGAACTCGCGGACTCCTCACTGGGCGAATACGCCGAGGCCGACGAAGAGAATCAACCGGCGGCGGGAGGGTGGCCCACCGAAGGTCCGCGCACCGCCAGTTCCGGCTGGTACGAAAAAATGATCCACGACGTAGCACGTACCGCGCACGAGACCCCTGCCTGGGCAGCGGACTTCGCAGAAAGCGAGAAACTGCGCGATGCGCCGTGGTTGAACGTCGCTGACCTCAAGCACGAGAAGTGGCACGCCGGCGACCGCGACTACGACGAGCCCGGCCCGCGCGAACAAGCCATTCTCGACCGGCTCAATGCGACATTCGACGGCGACTTCAACGTCGTCGATGCCGGCGACATCCTCGACTACACAGACGCGACGAATATCCTTCGTCTCATCGACGAAGACCGGGGCACGAACTTCCGCGACACGATCGCGGACTACCGAAGCGTCGATTACACAGTCAACCGGACCGGTAAGAACCCGATCCCTCTTCCCGACGGACCGAACCCCGGCGCACTCTGGAGCGGCGAGGAGATCGTGCGCCTCATCGACGTAGCCAACACAGTCCCCGGCCCCCTGGCCAACATCGTGGAAACGCACAACCTGCGCGACGCCGACTGGCTGGAGCTTCCCGGTATCGAAGGCGCTGGGTGGCTCCCCGTCGCACCGCACCCCGACGAGTACGGCCAGCAAGAAGAAGCCATGCTCGAAGCCGTCAACACCATCTCCGACCGCTCCGTCGACGCCGCGGATGCCGCGCGCCTCGTCGACTACGCCGCCGCAACCAACATCCTTCGCGAAATCGACAAAGCCCAGGGAACGAACTACCTCCATTCGGTCGAGGGTTACCGTCAGGAGGCGATTGCCCGAAACCGCTCTGCAGAAGCCGAAAGCGGCGTCTCCGCTGATTCCGCAGTTCCGGAAACCGCGCAATCCTCGGCCGAGATCGGCAACGATCCCGACTCCGGACTTCCACCCGCCGACGATCCGTTCGTTGCCCGGGAATTCCGCTTGGATCAGTTCGACCTCTCCGCGGATGATCGCGAGGTCGAACCCGAGGCCGCCGATTCCGAAAGTTCGGTCGACCTCGACAAGGAGCACGCCCGCGAGGTACCCGTCGACTCCGGCGTACGCGTCGACCCGATCACTGCTGGCACCGCCCGCCCTGGCGCACAAACGGTCGCGCAACCGGACCAACGAGTGCACGACATCGCGTCCTGGCTGCACACCGCCAACTTGCGAGCCCGCGCCGGCGAAGCCGTCAAACCACCGAAGCCGATCAAAGAGGTTCTCGGGCACTTCAAGAGCGCACCGATCGACCAGACCCGAATCCAAATCCTTGCCGCGGCCGCCGCTGCACGGACCCTCGAAGGCGAACAATCCGCCAACGCACAGCGCCTGAACAAACTCGTCGTCGAGACTCAGACACGTCTGAACGCGATCCGCGACCACGACCGCCGAACAGCCGCACTCGAGCACCGGGAGAAAGAAATACCCCGCGAGAAGATCGCCGAGTGGGATCAGAAACGGATCGACCGCGAATCCGCCAATGACCGCAACGTCTTCAACGCCGCGGCCGCAGTAGCCGCCGGCTACGTCGCCGCACGCGGACTACCGGCCCACGACCAGCTAGCGCAGCTAGCCGACGAACAACTCGGACCCGCACCGGAAGCGCCGGCCCCCGCACCCGACAAGGCCCCACAACCGGAAAAGCAAAGCGGACCGTCCAAAGCCGGACAGATCAAGAACGTCCTCGACTCCGCCGGCCGAGGACTTGCCCAGGCCGTCGGACCGGTCGCCGGCGACGACGAGGTCGCCCCGAACCTGTCCCCGGTCAACATGACTCAGGTGACCGAAGAGCTTGCGCAACTGGCGGCCTCGATCGCACCCGCGATGAAAGCCGCAATGGGCAGTCATCCGCGATCGGTCAAAGAACTGCTCAACATCGTCCAGACACCCGACGAGGAAAGCGACCTCGCGTTCGAGCAGAACACCGGCCTCGGTGTCGAAAGGGAACGCGAAACCGAACACTCGGTGTAACCGAGTAAAGCTCTACAGACACCACCAACGCCGTCCCGTAACCGGGGCGGCGTTGGCTCTTTTCAGGATGCGGCCGAAACCTGGCCGACCGGGCATCGAGGTTAACTGGCGCTCGGGTGTCGCTCACGCGTGGTTTTAAGCGCTGCAAGCCTCACGATCTCGGCCTTCGACGTCCTCTTCAACCTCTCGTCGATGATCAGTTTGGTCCGCGCTGCGTTGATTTTTGCGTCACTGACACGTAGCGCAGATGACGATGGCGAGTCGGCCACGACAGAACCTCCGTGTTTTGAAAGGTCTGACTATTTTGGCTTCTGGCTCACACCACCGCCGCCAGGGGGAGGCGTCGTCGGGGGTGGTGGGGGCGGAGGACGCGTGCGTCCACGACCAGGGATGGTCCCACCCTTCTTCTCGGTGCCGCCGGGCTCAGTGCCTCGATTGACCATCTTCATGATTTGTTGCCCGCCGAACATTCCGCTGGGAGAAAGTCGGCCGCCGTCATGGTTCATGCCGTCTTCCTGTCTCTTTTGGGAAGGTTTCCCACGCCGCCGCCGCCCTTCGGCGCCGCAGCCTTCATCCCGGCCTCGCGCGATGATTCGGTACCAGCTCGGCGCGTCGGCACGTACCCGCCGGTTCGTGGTGGCAGCCAGCCTGCAGGCTTCTTCGTATCGCTCATCGTGTTCCTCCTAGAGACCGTCGGCTTCCGGCCTGAATTCGAGTATTCACTGAAAACCTCAGCTCCGCATCTACCTAGGAGGGAGCGGGGGCTGGGGGGTCGTAGCCAATGAACTGGACCAACTGCGCATCATCGCATCGAATCCACATGCCAACCGCCGCGGGAATGGGTGCCCCGAACACCCCGTCGCTATCCAACGTCCATGGAACCTCAAGGAAAATCTCTCGTTCCTCCGGGTAGCCAGTGAAAAAGGACTGATCGCCAGCGAATCCACCGACCCATGCCCCATCCTTCGTGAGGACCCGCACGAAACCCCAATCGAGCTTCTGACTCGCAAAGTCCCAAGCAGTCGGAGTGGGGTTGTAGATCCGAAAGAGGTCACACCAGCCATGTTCCGGGTTCTGCTTCCGTGCAATCCACACATGCACGACCGCTGCTGCACCAAACGGAATGGCGAAGACCATCAGGAATGCCCACAGCGCAGACCAATGTGGATTGTCGAGATACTTGACCGGGTCGGAAATTTTCGCGGTCAACCTCTCACCCAGGACGCCCACGTACAAGAGCGCGAACATGCCGGACAGCGCTAGTGCCCGCAGGATGCGAACACCGATTTCCCGCTCATCAGGCGTCGGACCCCGAAAGTGCGCACGCGCACCCTGATAAACAAACCCCGGAACAACTGCGAGCAGGACGGTCAACGCCTGCTGCCAACCACTCAACAACATCAGACAACACTAAGCGCTACAACAGATTCTGACGGACTGCCGCCGCTGGACTCACACGCCAAGAATCCAGTACACCGCTGCGAGCCACTCCACCGGACCTGTGGTCGCCAACAAAGGCCGACCATCAGGTCCGTTCGTGTTGTGCGGAGCGCGGACCAGCGCACCGACGATTCAGTGACGGTTATCGGATGAATTAGCAGGACACC
Organism: Rhodococcus sp. 27YEA6; assembly: GCF_044908235.1. Taxonomy (NCBI): domain Bacteria; kingdom Bacillati; phylum Actinomycetota; class Actinomycetes; order Mycobacteriales; family Nocardiaceae; genus Rhodococcus; species Rhodococcus sp. 27YEA6. Next base: position 12,791 of record NZ_JBIYCY010000018.1, read on the forward strand.
GATTCGGTCGATCTAAGGTGGGGGCATGACAAACGTAGCGGCGACCACAGGACTGGGCTCAGTCTCTGCTGCCGACCGTGCGCGCGTCCGCATACTTCAACAGTTCGTAGAGTCGCCTGAATACGCACAGATGCTCGAAGCGATCAAGCAAGTGCACTTCGACCTTCCGTTCCTCCGGATGCGTGAGTCGCGTGCAGATAGGGCCAACGACGCGTTCTTCGATTCCGTCGGATCGATCACGCCCCGGCCCCCTGGTCCTGACATCGACTTGCACTTTCTTCTTCCGCGCACCGCAATCGGCAACTGGATCGACGGACTGTCGATACCCTCCTCTGTCGAGGGCCTGCAGTACGCGCTGCGCGGATTTCGCAACGCTCTCCGAGCGCTCCTCAATATCGGCAGCTACCTTCGCCAACTCGCCAACACCCGCGATCGTCACGGTCTCGCCCCGGGCAAGGCTGTCACCATCCATCCTCAGGTCACGCGTGGCCCCAATATCCGTAGCTCGATGCGTCGATCATCTGCGGACTTGGTGAGTGTCTAACCGACACATGTAGTCCGCAGCGAAATCTCAAGCTGCAAGGGACCTACATTGTCTGCCCAACTCGCTTCTCTAACCACACTTCATCCCGCCTTCATTCTGATGTCGGTGCTGTTCGCACTACGTTTCGTCGTAATCTTGTACCTGCTGACCAGGGCAACATTCGTTGCTCTGTCGACGAGGGATCAGGCTCGCGCTGATCGAGCCTTGGGCGTTCTGGCCGCGCTCCTGGCCGCACTCTCATGGGGTCTGTTCGGACGCGGCGGTGATCGATGACTACCGCGACGTCGACCCGGCGCGGCAGGAAACGACAATGCTCCGATGACATCCTTGAGTACGTGGTGGATCTGCGTCGCGCCGGAATGAGCTTGCGTGGGATTTCCGCCAGGCTCAACGACGAGGGCGTACCGACGCCCGGAGGCGGCGCTCGATGGCATCACTCGTACGTCGACGGACTCCTCCACACGCACGGTGGGCGGACAGTGCTGAAAGCAAGGTCCGCCTTGTACCCAGTACCGCCCGCCCTCACCGACCTCACCCCACCAGGGGCACAGGAGGCATCGCACACAGAAAAGGCCGCCGCATACTGCCGATCCGAGAAAACTCTCAGACCAGGGAGGACGAAGAACTTTTCGCCCGCCGAGGCAGATGTGGCGACCTCTTTCTTGTCGCCCTCGCAGCATAGGACAACCCGCCGACACGAAACCGGCATGTCCGCCGCTGAGCTGTGTCAGCGAGGGGAACAGCTACGCGTAGTGGGCGCGCTATTCAGCTCACGCTCTGCCGGTTTGGGTATCAGTTGTCACCTTCCGTTGCATGGAGACCCCCGCATACCGCCTGGACGGCCGAGGGCTCGAACGAGAGGATCGCGATGTGACGCCCTGGTCGGCGGACAGGTCTCTCCGGCTGGTGGTGCGGGCGCGCCTCGGGGTGGGTGAGGTTGCGGACTCGGACGTTCAAGAGTCGGGCAAGTGCGACTGTTTGGCCCCAATTGGGATAGAGGCGTCCGAGTTCCCAGTTGTCGACAGCGGGTTCTTCGGCGTGACAAGCGATGTCAACTTCGGGGCCGTTATGCCGGCCGCCGTCGAGTCGGCAGGTGATGTACCAGGGAACGAGCTTGCCGGTTCGCCACAGTTCACGTTCCTCGTCGTCCGGCTCTGCAAATGGCTCCGGGGAGGGAATTCCGAACAGGATGTTGCGACACCGTTCGTGTTCGCTCTCCGAGACTGTGGACGGTCGGTCGTGGGCTGGCACCGGCAGGTAGGGCGTCGGGCGAGCGCGGTTGCGCAGGAACTTGAGCACGAGTGTCAACATCTCCTAGATGAAGGGTGGCCGGTACGAACGAAATGGGCCGGGGTCAGCCTCCGTTGCACGGAGGACCCCACAACCCGAGCTGCCGAGATTGGGCATCCGTTTGTGCGGCAACGATGTCCGCGCTCTTGCTCAGCGGCTGGGTGTAGCTCGGGTACTCCCGCGCCATTCCTTCACTCGCCGCGAGAACGCCGTAGTCGGTGCCGTCGGCAAGGGTGATGTACCGCAGCGATCGACCGAACTTGTCGACGTCGCTGGCAGCCGGATCCATGATCAGCCTGACCTGAGCGCCATCCAACATCTGGTGTGCCCACTGGCTTGCCTCCGGTCCCCAACATTGCACCGGCGCATTCGGTTTCACTGTCTCCGGAGTGTCGATACCCAGTACCCGGACCCGGATCTGCGAGCCGTCGGCGAGCTTGACGTCGGCGGTGTCGCCGTCGACGACGTGGACCACCTGCCCCGGGGCGCCCCGCTCCAGCGCCGGAGGCGCCAGACCCGACATATCGAGTTGGCAGCCAGCCAGTGCGAGCGCGGCACCGACCGCGGCTGCAGTCACCGCGGCCACCCGCGGCCGACCGGGCCGGCAATGTGCAGGTGTCTGCCCGTTTGTGGAAGTCATCGAGTGCCTTTCGGTCCGAGGGAATCGTCCTGGCCTACGGCGAGCAGTTCTTGTACGGAGTCTGCGCAGACGGTGCACGAGTCCTCTCGGTGTCGAATGCGTTCGAACTTGCCGGTAGCGCGGAACACGCCGTCGTTGTAGATGACGCGCGGGTCGCGCACCGTCCCCTCTGCAGGATCGACGATATCGACCATTGTCCTGCTGACTCCGTTTCCGGTCGGGAAAAGCCACCATGCCTTGTCCCCGGCTTTCCAGTGATCGTCCCTGAGCCAGGGGCCTTCCGAACCAAGCGCAGGGATGGCGGGTGAAGTGGTCATGGCGGTTCCTCGTCGGCTCAGAAGCGTTGGTGATCCGGATCGGTGGGTCATTCGTCCGCCGGGCAGCGACTATCTGCCCGGCGGCTGCTGCCTATCTGGTGGCCTTGCGTTTCCGGGGCTTGGTCGTGGGCGCGCGGTCGTCGAATTTGAGGGTGAAGCCGAAATTCTTGTGCCCGTTGTGAGTGCTCACCGCCAGGGCGCCCTTGGCTGTGTACTTCTTGCCGCTCTTACCCGTGGCCTCGAATTCGATGGTCTCCCCAGCTAGTAGTTGTGCCACTTCCTGCTCGGTGAAGTCCTTACCCGGCCAGTGCTCGTTGGCTCCCCAGCCCCGACCCTTGAACTGGACGTTCTTGCCCTTCCACATACCGCTGACAAGGTCCGTTCGTTCCTCGAACTGAGGTTTGAAGCCCACGAACGGGTACTTGTCTTTGCCCTTTTCCATCACTCCGGACTCGAGCGCGCCCTTGCACGTGAACGGCTTGCCGGTCTTGGGGCTGATCGCCGTGATCTCGATGACCTGACCGGCCAACAGTGCGGCCACCTCTGCGTCGGTGAATCTGTGTCCGCAGAACACCCGCTTCGCGGTGGTGACCACGGTGGCGCCGTGGGTGAAATGCAGTGCCGGCGGCAAGGTGATGTTCTCGACCGGCGCCCGTGTCACTCCGGCCTTGGCCATGCGTTCTCTGAGCTCGGCCGGCAACCTGCCCGCGTTCGTCTTCATCTTCTCGAGGTCGTGGCGCACCAGGTCTTCCACCAGCGCCAGGAAGTCGGGAGCCGCGCTCGTACCCGCCTCCACCTGGGCCATCTGCTCGAAGACCTTCTCGGTGATCGTCAGATCGCCGATGTGCGTACCGGGCAGAATCCGGTGGTTGAGTTCACCGACCGCGCTGAGCGTGATCTTGCCGCGCTGCTCGCGCATCAGAGCCTTGCCGGTGGCGTTGTTGGTGACTTCCGCGTAGGTGCTCGTCCGGGTAGCACCGGTACCCACGCTGCGTTTTTCCAGCTGCTTCATCAGCCACCCCATCGTCGGGTGCGGCGGCCGCGTCGGAAAGCCCTCGTGGACGAACGGTGTCGCGACGGTCCCGAGCGCAGTCGCACCCGACGGCGCATCGTCGTCTTCGGATTCGTCGTCTTCGGCGACGAACACGCCTTTCCAACCGAGCACGGCGGCGACGTTCAGTGAACCGACGAAACTCGGGTACTTCTCGACGTGCCCGCGATGCTGGTCGTATTCGTAGTCCGGGGCGAGCATTGTCAGGTAGTTCTTCGCCAACAGTTCGTAGATTTCCTTGCCCAGTGCGCCGAATTTCGTCTCCACCGCAGCCAAATTCGGGGGGACGTTCGGGCCGGGACGGTTGGCACCGTGGGCGCCACCGGACTTGATGTGACTCTTGCGTGGTCCGCGGTGACTGAGCGCTGCCGGATCCACCCCGACCACTCCGGCGATCTTGTCGACCAGCGGGAGCAGTTCGTTGAACTGTTCGACCGAGATGAACTTGTCCTCGGTGCGCGGATAGGACACCACCTGTGCCTCGTACATCCGCTGATACGTCTCGAGGACCTTCTTGGCTTCGAAGCCCTTCTTCGACAGCAACGACGAGAGCGCTGCCAAGTCCATCAATTTCGGTGGCCCGGTCTTCTTGCGAGTGGTCCCGTCATGGACCACCGGCGAGGACTCGAGGCCACCGGGGACGGCGCTCTTGTTCTCGAACCTGTCGATGTCGGGGTCGGTGTAGGTGACATTGTTCTCGTCACGAAAACGGTTCTCGTAGAACGCTTTCTTGACGTAGTTCTTGTGGGCGTCGAGGCCGTCGCCGACGATCACGACCATCGCCGACTTGAGTCGGCCGTTGCGCACGACGGTGCTCGAACCGGACACTTTCGTCGCCGCCCGTGTGAACTGCATCGAGAGCATGTCCCACTTCGACCGAAAGTCCGCCTTGCGGTAATCACCTTCGGACTCGATCGAGGTCACCGGCCGCCGTTTCGAGAACGCCTTCCGCAGCGATGCCGGGGTTTCGTCGAGAAACTCCATCCGCTCGAGCTTCTTGCCTTCCAAGCCCAGGTACTCCACGATTTCCCAGCCCAGCAGCGAACCCTCGCCGGTCGGATCGAGATCGGCAGCGTTGCAGACGGTCTCGCACGTCGAGAGAGTCGCTTTGAGCTCGGCGAGCAGACTCTTCGCATCGGGGTCGGTGACCATCTTCCCGCCGGAAACCTTGCGCCTGACCTCGCGCTCCCAGCGGAAGTCGCCGGCATTCCACGGCAGGTGTTCCAGATCCCAGCTCTTGTACCGCTCGGCCAGCGGGGCCGGCACCATCGTCGCCGGGTCCTTCAACTCCAACAGGTGGCCACGAGCGTTCACGATCACGTAGTCCGTGCCGTCGAACGTGCCACTCATACCGCCCAATGCAGCGGCGAAGTTGCGTGCCGCCGAGGGCTTCTCGGTGAGAATGCCGACTTTCCCCATGCTAATTCCTCTGTTCCTGATGTTCGTTGCCCTCGTTCGCCAGAGCGCGCCGGGTGTCGTTGGTGAGTTCGTCCATCCGATCGCACAGCCGCGTCACACTGGCCGGGCTGGTGAGGGCAGAGCTTTCTCTCAAATGGCGCTGCCATGCCGTCATGACCGCGCTCGCGGCCGCCGTATCGCTGCCATCGGCGCAGCGCAGAATGTTCTCCAGCTTCGTGTCATCAGCGACTTCGAGCGCAGCGCTCCGGACGATCTCAGCCAAGTAGAGCGCAGCCCACTGACAACCTGGAGTGTCCGCCAGATCCCGTAGCGACTCGATAGCCTCGTCGACCGGGCGCCTGAAACTGTCGTCGATGCCGATCACGCGAGCTCACCCCCGTCCTCGTCGAGGAGGTCGTCGAGCAGCTCCCGCGGTACGGGTTCGTACTTGAGCGCCGGGTGGCCCATCCACGAGCCGTCTGCCGTGGCGTCGGACATCGGCCCGGTGTCCCCATCGAAGATCACGCGGACATGCGCGTCGAAGTGCTGAATCCACCAGGCCGACATCGCAGAAGGCTTGTCGGACGCGCGGGCTTCCTCGTACGCGAACCAGAGCGCTTTGAGGCGAGCGGCCACCTCGGGATACAGCGCCCACCGCGGATCCCAGACGTTTCCACCGTTTCCGCCGCCTAGGCCCATCTTTCGGCGAATGACCTGCGTGAAGAACTGTTCGACGAACTCGATCACGTTCGCGAACTGCGGTTCGATCTCGGGAACGTCCTCTTCCCCGACGATCGCTGTCCCGCCGTAGAGCGCCGGATCCGAGAAGTCCGTCGGTTCCGGATCTGACGGACCGGGATCTTGTTCGTCTTCGGCGGCGGGTCCGAGGTCAGCGTCTGAATCAGGCTCAGCTGGCACGCCCCAATCCGGCTCGGGGGCATCGTTGTCGGCGCCGAGTTCGGACTCTTCGACGTCGTTCAGGTCGTAGTCCGAGGGGTTCTCGTAATTGGTGTCGTCCACGGTCGACCAGTCGTCGGCCGCCGCTGCGAAGTCCACCATCAGCTCGTTCCTTCCTCGAAGAACTCGGACTCGAAGATGTCGTCGAAGTTCGGTGTCGTCGACACTCGCGGAGCGGGCGGTGCGGCCACCGGGTGGACGGGAAGCTCGACCAGAGGTTCCTTCTCGATGACGACGCGGGGAATCGGGCCGGTGATCGCGTCGTCAGCGAGGACAGGGCGATCGGAGATGCCGAGCGGTAGTGCCTTCTGCTCGACGCGTTCGGCTTCGGTGGCGCATTCGGCGATCGAGCGTTTGATGTCGGCCGCGAAAGGCGTGTTTCCCCAGAAGTTCTTCTCCACCAACAGCGGCTTGCTGCCGCCCATCGTCACGATCGCTCTCGTGCGCGGCAGAGCCTTGAGGTCGTCGACGGTGAGGATCTTCTCCTTCTGCTGGGAGGTGGAAATCGTGGACTGTCCACCTCCCAACAGACCGGCACTTCGGCTACGTGATTCGGTATCGACGAAGTGATCACCCACCTCGTCGGACAGGGACGAGAGGAACTTGTCATCCTTGACGTTGCCGCCGTACCAAACCATGTTGCAGGCGTCGATCATGGCGTCGTATTCGGTCTCGCCCCACACCTTTTTCGCTTGGGAAGGCGACTGGAGGATGGTGATCAAGATGATGCCACGGCTGCCGAAGTGGGAGTACCACTCCGGAAGTTGTTGCAGCTTGCAGATGTTCGCGGCCTCGTCGAGGATGAACGTCGCCGGAATCGGTACACGGCCGTCGACTTGCTGGGCGCCGTACTCCTGCAATGCGTCGCCGAGGGCGCCCACCAATGCGGTGGTCAGAGCGGACGCGGAACCGGCGCCCTTCTTGCTCATCGCGTAGACGGTGTCCGTGCTGCGCACCACCTGGTCGATGTCGAGCTCGGGCAGGTCGTGGACCGCATTGCCGGGAGTGATGGTGACGTTGCCGTCACTGTCCGTGGCGATCTTGACGCGGGTGTTGGGGAGGATTGTTTCCTCGTAGCGGGGTTCGTCCAACGGTGCGAGGAACCGGCGGGCCATGTCGTAGAAGCCGTCGCGCTGCTTGGCATTGACTGCTTGCTTCGAGCGCATCGCGTTCGCCAGATCGCTGTAACCGTTCTGCGCCAGAACCTTCACCGGGATCTGCGATTGCGTCTCTCGGAGCCAATCGATGACGTGGCGGAGATCCCCGCCGGCCAACGCGGCCGCGAGCATGTAGGAGCCGAACAGATCGCGAGCTGCGCCGTCGAAGTAGGCATCGGCTTTGCCGCCGCCGTCGGTGGCGGCCGAGATGAAGTAGTCACACACCACTCGTGCCGAGGGAAGGTCGTCGACGCGGCGAAGCGGGTTGAACCAGAAGCTCGCGCGTTCGCGGCGGTTACCGGTGGTGACCCCTTCCAGGTCGAGTAGCCATACCCGGCCCATCTGCTTACGGAGGTAGAGGGTGTGGGTGTAGATGTCCGGCTTGTTGGAGGTACCGAGTGCGAAACCGAGCGCGTAGCACATCGCCGGAATCGCCAGTGTCGCAGACTTTCCCATACGCGAACCGGCGATGGCGATGGCGACCCATTCCCAGGGCATCCGAAGTTCGAGCCGACGTTTGGTGGTCAGTCCCATGACGATGCCGCGGTAACCGGGGTGGGACTCGCTCGCTGCGGGGACCAGTCGCTGCGTTTCCTTCGCTTGCGCCTTGGGATTGGTCTGTTCGACGTGGCGAGGGTCGGTCATCGTCTCGGCATACTTGTCGAGCCGCTTCTCGGTGCCCTTGTCCTTGAAACGTTCGAGGTATCCGCTCTTCTTGAGCAGATACAGCACCCCGGCCGCGAGCGCGATGAGGAAGACGACTTCACCGATCAGGACGCCGGTCGCACCGTCGGGCCACGTCCACTTCCCCATGCCGAGGTTCAGTGCCAACCCGACCGGATGCCATACCTCGTGTTCGCCTCCGCCGAGGTTGTAGGCGATCACCGGCAGGAACGATGCAGCGATGACGGCGAGCATCGCCACCAGGACAGTGCCTTCCTTGTTTCCGCTGCTCTTGGGACGATCACGGCGCATCTGAGACATGGTCAGTTCTCCTTCACTGGTAGCGGTAGTCGGTCAGACGCCAACCGTCGTCGGTGCGGGTGATGGTGGTTCGCCAGGTCTGCGCAGCGAGGTTGGTGCTCGAGCCGGCCGCGTGCAGCACCGTCTGCCGGCAACTGACGTCGATGACGACAGTGCGCATTCCCTCCGGTGCGGCAGGAGTGCTCTCCGCTTTCGTGCAGGACGCCGTCAGGGCGTCGCCCGATTCCTTCCAAGCCGACCAATCGCGGTCCGGGCGTATGCCGGTGGCGCCGCCGTTGTCGTTGTCGACGGTGGCCGCCAGGTCACCGCCCAGCCAGGGGCGAGCGCGGCGGAGAGCATCGGATTTGCTCTCGTCGACGGCGGGCTGCCACGACAAGATCGTTTCCATTGCGGTGGTGGCGGTGCCGACCTCGTCGAGGTGTGCGGGGTCGTACGGGTCGATGTGCACATGATCGTCACTGCCGCCGTGCTCACCGTCCCCGGCGTCGCCGTTGGAAGACCCACAACCCGCCAGCGCTGCCGTGGCGGCGAGCAGTCCCGCGATCACGACTTTCTTTGACATGCGCATGGTTCTGATCCCCTGTTTCCGGTGGTGAAGGTCGTGCATAGGTACAAACTCGATTCTATGTTAAACCGGTACGAAATATAGACCACTATTTGTTGATTGCTCGGTACTTCGCCTCGTTCGCGATGATCTTGTCGGCGTAGGGCCTGGTCTGAGTGATGTAGTCGCTGTACATGGTGGGGAAACCGCCTTCGCGTTGGACTGCGCCTTCACCGGCGTTGTACGCGGCCAGGTACAGCTCGGTCGGGCCGTTGGGAGCCTTGACCGATCCATCGGAGATCCAGGCGTCGATGGTCTTGGCGATGGTGCACATGTAGTCGCCTTGAGCCATGACGGCATCGGAAATCTTGTTCCTGTCACCGGAACCGGCGGGTCCGATCTTCTTTCCTTGCTCGTCGACGGCGTATCCGTACGTTGCCCAGGTGGAGTCGATGAACTGGGTGTAACCACTGGCGCCGGCCGAGTTGTAGCCGTGCTGCTGGAAGCCGGATTCCTGTTCGATCTGCGCGGCGAGCAATGACGGCTTGATCTGCGGGCAGATCGCCCCGGCGCGTTCGAGCCACGGCGCGAACTCTGGTGGAACCGAACCCGCGGCGAGACTGTCACCGAGCCCTGTCCCGGGAATGGTGCAATCGACAGCTGCTTTCGTGGCCTGTCCGGAGCCGCCGGGCAGCGATCCCCACTGCATCGAACCTTCGTCGAATCCGCCACCGCGAACGGTGATGTGGACGTGGTTCATGTGGTTTTCGTTGTCGCTACCGCGGTCGTCCATCTTGCTCGGCGCACCGCCGACCGGGTAGTACGTCTGACGCCAGATGGCGTAGTCGACGTTGAAGAACTCGGCGTTGCCCATCACGTAGTTGAGGACTTCGTCGCCGGTCGCAACGCCGGTGCCGGAACTGTAGTCCGGGATCATCGCATCGACGGCCTGGCCGCTCGGGTGGTCGGAGAAGCCGCCACCGTCTGCGCGCCAACCACCGAGGTTGTCGAGGCGATCACCGAACTTGAGGTGCAGAGCGCGGATCAGACGCTTGGTGTTGACCTGCATGTTCTGCTCGGAACCAGCAGAGGCAGGCAATGCCTGTGCCAGGTCCGCGCCTCCCGCTGCCGAAGGCGCCGACGGGGCAGGAGGTGCGCGAGGCCCGGAGGTGCTCGGCGTCGTCGAGTCAGCCTTCTTCTCCCCCGGAGCGGGTGAGGAGTCGTACTGCGGCTTCGGATCGACGGCAGCGCCGCCGGTTCGCCCACCAGGCCAGATTTCGAAGTGCAGATGAGGTCCGGTGGACTCTCCACGGTTACCGATGGTGGCAATCTGCTGACCTGCACGGACCTGTTGGCCCGCCTCGACGACGTAGGTGTCGATGTGGCCGTACACCGTCGAGGTCAGTTTCCCGTCGATGACGTGGTCGAGAACAACCCACTGCCCGAACCCGGATGCGGCACCTGCATCGGCCACCGTGCCGTCGGCGGCCGCGTAAATCGGCGTGCCGATCGGCCCCGCGAGGTCGATGCCCTTGTGCTGGGTTCCCCACCGCTCACCGAACGGTGAGGTGAACTCGACCAAGGCCGGATCGACAGGCTTGATGAACGAGCCAGGCGGGGCGATCATGTCGCCGCTGACAGCCGACGTCCCCGTACCTCCGAGGCAGTCCGTCGCCGCCTGTTGTTCTTCCTCGTCTTGGAAGAGGATCGCCAAACCCACAATCAGGAACATCGGGATCGCGACGAGCAAGGCGATCACGATCATCAGCAGTGATTTGTTCTCCGACTCCATTACTTCGCCGAACCCGCCCGCTGACCGCCGACGCCCAAACGAGCTTCGCGTCGACGATTCAGCTCAGTGGCGGCCGCCAACTCGAGTTCGAGTCTGCGCACCACTTCCCACGACGGTTGCGGGCGAAGTCCGGAGGCATTGACCCATCCACGGACCGTGGTCGCGGAAACGTCGAGGACGTCGGCTACGGCCGCGCACGCGGCGGTGAACGAATCTCCCGCTTCGATGCATCGCACGGCCGTAGCGATCGCGTCACTCTTGGTGTCTTCGTCGACGATCCGGTAGCGGCGACGTTCAGTGTTCATGCGGCGAACCCCTGGTTGCGGTCCTTCGTCGCTGCTTCGAGGCGTTCGTCGGTGTTGTGGATTCCCGACGCACGTTCGGCCGGCGTCACCCACACCTTGAACGGCGCACCGGGACGGTTTCCCTCGCCGAGCTTGAGCAGGAATTGCCCGGTACCTGCGGCGAGAGGACCAGCGATCACCAGTTGTTTGTCCGTCGAGACAACACCGGCCTTTTCCGCCGCTTCGCGAATCTTTGCCGCAGCCCGCCGGATCCGGGCATTCTTCTGATCGATCGGCGAATTCAAATCTGCGTCGTTGCTCCAGTTGGTCAGCATCGACTTCTCGGTCTGCGAGAAGTTCATGACCTTTTCCAAACGGCCGATCTCCACATCGGGGACCGGGCCGATGATGCGGGCGCGGCACCGCTCGAACAGTCCCAATGCGCCGGCCTTTTCGAGATCCTCGATCGAGTGCGTGACGAAGGTGATCGCTACACCGACCACACGCTGCAGGCGCAGCAATGCGTCGATACGGCCTGCCATCATCGGACGCTGGAGCACCTGCCACAGCTCGTCCATCAGCACGTGGAAAGCGAGGTTCGGACCCAGACCCGCGTCGGCGAGCACGTGCGCCGCCTCGATCGTGGCGAACGCTTCGTTCCATCCCGACAACAGGACCGAAGAACGCATCATCTCGTCGTCCTGCGGGACGCTGGACATGTCCAGGCACATCGACGGCTTGTTGACGTCCAAGCGGACGGTGGACTGACCGTTGAAGACCTCCCCAAAGCGGCCCTTGACCATCGCCCGCAGCGTGCGCCGCAAGCCTTGAATCGCCGCCAGATACTCCTGCTCGTCGTCGACGACTGCGTCGTCCATCAATTCCTGGTTGTTCGAGACGAGCAAGGCGATCAGGTTGTCCAGGATTGCCGGGTTCGTGGGGCTGAATCCCGCCCCGCCCTCGTCGTGAGGTGTGTAGAGCAGCCGGATCGCGGAGGCGAGCACCGTCAGTTCGAAGTCTTCGAGCCGCTTTCCGCGCACGATCTCGCACAACGCGCCCGTGATGTTTTCCTGCCGCGCGTGCAGCGCGTACTGCGTCTGTTGACGGCGAAGCTCCTGAACAGCGATTTCCTCGTCGATCTCGGCGAGAATCTCGGCGTCGTGCTCGAACCTCGCACGAGTACGCAGATCGTCGATGTGGCGACCGAGGTCGTCGATCGCGGCACCGATCGGACCCGGATCGAGTGGATTGATCCGTCCGATGCCGCCGTAGCCGACTTCGGTGACCTGACCGTCGACTGCTTCGGTGAGCTTGCGGCCGTCAGGCTTGACGTCACCTGGCCACAGCACCCGCACTCCGGCCGCGATGTCGCCCAATGCGATACGGCGGAGCAGTGTCGACTTACCGAACCCGTTGAGCGCGATGATCATGCAGGCCGGAGCGCTGATCGCTTTCGCTTCCTTGGCTGAGAGAGGGTCGAAGCACACCGGTGCCCCAGTGGCGAGATGTGGACCGAGCGGAGTGCCGAGCACCGGAGCGTTGGCGCCGACGATCCACGGATACAGGCCGGCGATCTGAACATTGGTTCCGCGGTATTCCACCGGCGGCATGACTGTGGACATCCGGCCACCGCCCGGCCCGGAAAACCCACGCGCGTCGAGCCCGAACACCTGTCGGTCCGACGAATCCTCCCGCGCCCGTTCGGATGCGGTGATCGTCGCCCGGCGGCTGTACTGCCGACGCACGAGCGTCGACAGCCATGCCTTCTGGATCGGGTTCGTCGCCGCAGCTTCCCGCGCTTCGAGCTTGGACAGGTCCTCGTCGGAGAGAACGCTGATCTTGGGCGGTTGGGACGACTTCGAGAGGTTCTTGTGCTTTGCCATGACGACCCCCTACACGCTGACAAACGACGGAATGGACGTGTGCTCAGGCGCGATGACACCGATCCCCATCGACACCCAATAGGCCGGGGACTGCCAGCAGAACGAGCGACGGATCGAGAGCTGACTCTGAATGGACAGGTCTCGCACCAGGTGATCGATCCGAGGAACATCCGAACTGCCGGCAGGCTGAGTGACCGTGATCAGAATCCCGAACCGTGTCAGACCATGCCCGCGAGCAACTTCCATCCGGGACTGCTCCGTCGCAGCGACCTCGAGCTTGGCCTTCGCCGTCACGATTCCGCGTCCGGTGTTCATCGCCGACGTCGCGTCGCGGTGATCGCGATTGACGATGTCGGTTGCATCAGCAGCCGAATGAGGTCGGTAGACGATCGCGACCCGCTTGAGAGGAACCGCAGGATTCACATCGCACAGACGCTTGAGAACACTCTCGTGAATCGCTGACTTCGGTGCCTCACGCATCTCCCACGTCACCGACACCGCACCGTCGTGCGTGAGCCGGTCCTTGCCCGCGATCTGAGTACGCGGACCGCAATCAGCCCAGGTCAGGCCGGTTCCTTCGCCGGAAAACAGAGCCTGTTCGATATTTTCCAGCGATGCCGGATCTACCGTGCGCCGGACCATACCGATGATTTCGTCGGCACTCATCGGCGTGCACGGCACGCCAGCGCGAGCGCCGGCCGCGGTGATCTGCGGCAGGCGCCGCGCGATCTCCACAGCCTGCTCGGAGGGGTCCTTCTTGCGGTCCGCGGTCTGCGCCTTGAACGTGATCGAAATACGGGCGCCGAGACGGATACCGCCCGTGGTCAACCCCTGCGAGAGCTGGTACATCGAATCGCGAGCCAACTGAGGAGCGTCGGCCCGGACCTTCTGGGAGACCGTCTCGCGCAGCTCGATTCCCGTGTTCGGCAAGGTCTCCACGACCGCGACCAGGGCCATGATGTCGGAAGTCTCGCCCATCATGGTCAACATCTGAGACCAGTTGCCCACCGCCTGATCGAGCACCGCCTGATCGAAGTTCTCACTGCCCTGCGGGTGCGCGTCCAACACCACGGTGTAGCCGTCGACCTGCGGCATGTGAAGCATCCCGAAGGGGCGATTGTTCGCATCGATCTGCTGGTACAGCTCGGTATCGGCGAGCACTCCCGGCGGCCGGTACTTCCCGCCGGGGATCCTCGAGAACGTGCCCGAGCTGTAGACATGCTCCCCGCGCTTAACCGAACGTCTCCACTGCCACATCAGAATTGCCCTTTCATATCCGCTTCGTCCGTCCCTCTCGATCAGCAACGGCACGAACGCAATTGCGAACACCACCGCAAAACCCATCGCCCACAGAAAGCCGATGATCAAGCTCGACAACAGGAGGACAACCACCGCGACGATGCCGATGATCGTTGTTCCGAACGTCGCGCCCGCCATGCCCGTCGAGCGGGGACGACGCCAGTTCCCGTACATCCGGTACTCGGTCATCGTTCGAACCCTCCGTTATTGGCTGGTGCGGCCCCGACCAGCGAGTCGTTCGCCGAATCGTGATCACGGGAACCTTCATCCGCACCGCCGGCACCCGACGACATTCCTTGACTCGTCGGTGTTCCGTCAGCCCCGCCCTGCACACCACTGCTCTGCGACGTGCCCTGACTGGTGGGTGTACCTTCGTTGCCGCCCTGCGCATTTCCCTGGCCGGGCGTGTCGCCGCCCGCTGTGCCGAAGTTCGCGGGCGCGCCCACATTGGCCCCGCCAGGAGGGCCTTGAGCCCCACTCGCGCCGCTCGTTGCTGCGGCAGTGCCTCCGCTTGCGCCCGCGGAAGCTCCGCCGGTGGCGATCATTCCGCCGACCTTCGCCCCGACCGCAGCAGCGCCTGCAGCAGCAGCCATACCGCTGCCGCCGCCGCCCATCGCTCCGACAGCCGGTGTGACCAAGCGCATCAAGGACGGGAGAACCAACGCTGCAGAGCACAGCAGCAGTGCGCCGATCAGCGCGGTCATCGCTCCGCCATTTTCGTCGCGAGAGGGTGCGGATTGCATGAAAAGCATTGCCGCGACGCCGATCACGAACGATCCGACGGGCTTGAACAGCAGGAATGCCAGTGTCCAGGCGATCATCTTCTCGTACGCCTGCGATCCGATCTTCGTGCCACCAGCGGCCCCGGCAATCGGGATTGCAGCGCAGATGACGACCAGCAGTCCCATCCGCATCAGCAGCAGAAACGCCATCACCAAACCACCGAGAATGCCGATGAAGCCGATGACGTACAGCAACGCCGAACCGCCCGGAGTGACGTAGACGCCGATCTGAATCATCGCGTCCACCAGTGCGTCCGGGTCGGATCCGACTGTGCCGTCGATGAACCACCTCGACACGTTGTCCGAAACGCGAGTGCCCAAAACGACGAAGAACCCGATCGACCCGGACAGAATCGTCGCCCGCGCCAATTGCTGAACACCTTCGGTAGATATGTCGCGGATAGTGCCGGATCTGGCCATCATCAACCGGATACCGAGGAACATCACCGACACCGTCAAAAACGCGATTTGGATGTAGTACGTGTACTCGGTGATCCGTCCGAGGGTCTCCATGAACGAAGATTCGTCCTGGCCGGGAATGGTGATCCACCAGCCCAACGCGAATTTCAGTACCGAGGCACCCGCCTCACCAAAACTCAGACCTGCAGTCTCGAAGGCCCCAGTCGCAGCCTTCTTGATCAGTGTCTGCGGCGCAGTTACTACCGCCTCGACGCCCTCCCCACAACTTGGTGTTTCTACGCCTGTAACGGCGCCGAGCACCTGGAGGCCCGCGTCGAATCCGGGAATCATGGCCGTGACCGCGCACGATCCAATGTCGACAGCAGTTCCACCCAAAGAGGGGTCCTCATCCTGGGCGAATGCAGCGGACGAAGATCCGAGCGCTGCAGCGAATGCCACGAGAACTACCAAGAGCACACGTTTCGCGGTGGAAACCGTACGAGTCACCACCATGACGTCCACCCGCCCGAGAAGTCGGGAAGGGCTTGCATGTCAGCACGACCCTTGGGTGGGATGACGGCGACCCAGCCGGTTCCATCACGCCACACCAGGTCGAGCCACAGATCCCGGTTTTCCGTACGGCCCGAATCGAGCTGCACGGTTGCCCCGAAGTGGACCCTCGCAAGATCTTCGTTGTAGTCGACCTTGATCATCTGAAATACCCGAGACGGGAACTTGTCCGGGGCTGCCCCGGGCTGGCCCGGTGCATTGGACTTGATGAGCTCAGGAAGGGTGTTGTTTGGATCGGACACAACACCGGCGTCCTGCATCATCTTCACCCGGGTATTTCCCGTGATCAGGTAGCTGAAGTAGTGGACTCCCGCCAGTCCCGCGCCTTGGGCCGTCCGGGAGAAGCCTGTGGCCACGCCACTGTCGCTGAAACCGGTTGGGCCATCGGAGGTTGAGAACGGAAGATGCATGTTCTCGTGGACCTGCTGGAGCATGACTCCGGACGGCGCAGTCGTCGCTGCACGTCCTGTCGCTGGTGAGGATTGCCGCAGGATGACCCCGTTCGTGTTCAACGGGGTGTAGACCACGCGGCCCTTCTCGTCGAAAAACGGATCTGGCGCGAACTGATCCTGTTCGACGGCCGCCGTCGGGCCATTGCCCTGATCGCCTGCCGGCACCAATGGTTCGTCACCGCCACGCACCGCGATGACAATCGAGAAGATCAGGCCGGCTACGAGAATCACGACGAGGATCGAGCCTCCCATCAGCCAACGGAGCGAAAGGTCTCGTCCGGAATCGGAGCCCGAATCCGTCGGCGCCGGCTCTTTCGGCGGTGCCTCGGTGGGTTGTTCACTCATCGACTCGTCCGTTCTTGATAGGAGGGGTACTAAATAGAATAGCGTGTTGCGGCACTATTTCCGCGTTCCTTCCAAATCGACCATGTCGGAAGGAATTTCCGTCAGCTCTTTTGCGCCTACCGCGTTCTCTGGGGTGGGGAGATCGAGCTTCCAATCGGTCTCGACCCAAACCACGTTCGTACGGGTGGAAGCCAACGAATCGTCAGGGAAACGCTGGACGACATCGACGGCAGCGTTGCTCTCGCTGTAGTTCTCGAACCGGTAGCCGAGAATCGACGGCGCCACCGAAGGGTCGATCGACCCCGTCGCCGTGATCAACGCCCGGTTGACGGCGAATGCGTCGCGGCCTTCACCAGCGGCAGCGACAACGGGAAGAACCTTGGGCCAGGACGTATCCGACGCTGTAGACAGCTGCACCGACTGACCGATCGCAGCGAGAGCAGCGCCCTGCGGTGTGTGGGAGAACCCGGTGAGTGGTTCCCAGATGCCGCTTCGGGGGCCATCCGCGACACCGACCGGCACCAAGATCCCGTTCAGACTCGACCACGACGAAATCTCCGGCGCTGCAGTCAAAGACACCTCCGGTACGTCGTTCTCCTCCGGTGAGCTGCCACACCCCGCCAGCGCCAATGCCGCCACGGCGACCGATGCACACGCAAGAACTCGCATTACTTCTCCTCTTCTAGCGGGGGGTATTTCTGCTGAATCTCGTCGACCAGACTCGGTTTCTCCGGTGGAGGGCCCGAGTTCTCCGGGATACGGCCCGCGTCGATGAGGACGACCGCGAGACCGATCGCGGCGGCGCTCGCAAGCACCCATCCGGTAAGTGCGGCCGCGAATTCCGCGATCGTCGGAGACTCCAGGCCTGCAGTGTGCTTGTGGTCCCACGCCATACGGGCGCCGACGAACATGATCTTTGCGATGCAGACCGCCGCCGCGATTCCCGCGATCCATCCGAATGCCGTGCTGATGTCTTTGGTGACCTCTTCGGGCAGTTCGACTGCCGCCAGGACAGCCACTGACGCGCTCATGGAAAAACCACCTGCAAAATCCACAGGGTGGCACCGGACATCAGAGCGCCAGTACCGAAGCCGACCGCCAGTTTGACGTTGCGGCCCGGAACGTGGCGGTCCTTCTCGTGCAGAATCCGGCGACCTGCTGTGGTGGCAAGCATGCCGAGCATGACTGCCATGACCGCCACCGAGAGGCCGAGCCACCCCCAGAGAACCCAGGGAAGGATATTGAGGAACTTCACAGGAGTCACGGGAGGTAGGCAGCCCAGGCAGTCCGGGGCGGCGGTCATGGCGGACATCAGGCGGTGACCGCGTTCAGGATCGTGGTCGCGGATCCGGCGATCACTGCGCCAGCGAGGGAACCGATCAGCATCTTCACGGCGTCACTTTCGCCGCGGGACCACTTCTCCCAGGCAAACTTTCCGCCGGAAACGATCACGGCCGCAACGCAACCGAACAGAACGATCCACAGGACCCAGTTCAGGATGCGGAGGAAGCCGTTCGCTCCGGGGGGTAGTTCGGCGTTGACGTTGAAGTCCACCGCGAGGATCGCGGTGTCGTAAATGGTGTGAACCATGGGTTTTCCTTTCGGGGTGGGAGTTCAGTGCCCGGAACGCAGGTCGGGAAGTGAACGCTGAATTTCTGTGAGGATGCCGATGCCGGCAGCGATCACATCCGTAGGAACTGCATTGGTTCCCTTGGTCTGTTCGGGCAGCCCGTCGAGCGGATGCCAGCGAGGGAGAGCTGTGAGAGCGGCGGCCGCGAGGAACTTGTGCCATTCGATCCGCCAGTGCGCTCCTGCTGCAGCGGAAACGATGTCGCGGTACTGGCGCACGCTCTTGTCGAGCGTTGGCGACGCCGCAACCGTGACCAGACCTAACAGCCGGGAGGACAGTTCGCGTTCCTTGTGACGGACGATCAGCTCGTGTGCTGCCTTGAGCCCGTCGCTGGTCTCGCGGGCGACGATCACCACGTACGGCGACTCCGCCTCCACGTCGGTGCCGCACGGCCACTGACGGTCACTGTCGCCGGTGAAGCTGAGCCACTGTGCCAGCGTGGACACTCCGGCACCGCCTTTGGAGCCCATCAGCCACACCGCAGGACCGGGACGGTCGACCGACATCGGAGCTTCGAGAACATCGCCTGCGCTCATGCCATGCGTCCTTTCTGATCGGAGTTCTCGGCTGTAGCAGGGGCTTTGAGGCTGCCGAGAACATCGAGCGCGTCCGTCCACGCATCGAGGGTCGAGGCAGCGAGTTCGCGGTGGTCGATCACTCCCGGACGAGCGAGAGCCGGATCGAACGGGACCTCGACGAACCCTGCGATCTGCGGAGTCAGGGCCGCCCGGATCGGAGCCAGCTCGACCGGTGACCTCGGCATCTGGTGGGAGATGACGACGATGGTGTCTTCGAGGGTGTCGGCGCCGTACGTGGTCATCAGCCACTTCATCGCTTCGCGCATCCGGCTCAGCGGTTCTGCCCGGGCCGGTGCCACGACGACGAGAGCGGCACCGGAGTTGATCAGCGGCGCCAGTCGCTGGGAGCGAAGCGCTGTGCCCACGTCGTAGACGCGGGCAGTGTCGCGGCTCTGGAGCAGCATGTCCACCAGCGCGGGATCTTGGCCCTGACTGACCGGGGAGCGGCCCACGACGAGCATCCCAGAGCTGGTCTCAGCCATGTGTGAGCCGAAGACGTCGATCGAGCGGGAGGCGTTGACTGCGCGGAAACGGCTGCGATCGAGCAGGTTTCCGCCATCGCTGGTCGAGTCGACAGCGGTGACGTCATTGCCGGTGCCCAAGCGTAGGGCGGTCGCCAGGCCGAACGTGGTCGTGGTGGTCGATGCGCCACCGGACCCGGCGACAACCATCGCCGATACCTTCTCCGGCTCAGCGACTTTCGGTGCGCGTCTGATAGGGACGACGTTGCTCATGCGGGGATCTCCTCGAGTGTGGCGATTTTCAGACCTGAACCGGCATCGGCGACGGTGATGCGCTGTTTGGTGCTGCCTTCGGTGCCTGCTTCGGTGCGCAGGAGCAGCTGAACGTCGAACACGTTCGGGGTCGGTGTGGCAGAGATGGTCAGGCAGTGTTCGGTGCCCAGAGCGGCAGCAGCGTCGATCGACGCCTGCAGGGGCGGGAGCGGTTGCGGGGTGACGTACATCGACGACACCTTCGCCGCGTCACGCTGGACGTAGTACGCGTAGTCGAATGCCTGGATCAGCCCAGGTCCGGAGGTTTGATCACCGGCTCCGTTGCCGACGACCTTGCCGCCTGCCGACGAAGGAGAGCACCAAGCCGGGGCTTCGGCGATCGTGGGGCCGGCAGTCTTCGACGAGGACGGAAGCGGCGGCGCCGCAACCTCACCCCCGTCATCGGACCCGCCGAAGACCACGGCTGCACCGCCGATCACAACGGCAATGACCGCAGCAGCGGCACCGCCGAGCAGCCACGGACTACGCGAGCTGTCCGACGAGTCGCGCACCGTCTTGACCTTCGGAGGCTTGCGCACCTTCGGAGCTTTCGGTTCCGGAGCGATCTGCTCGGTGGGCAGCTCAGCCGTCTCGACTGTCGTCCGTGCAGGTCGTCGCGGGATGCGGCCGGAAATGCCGCGACGCGTGGACTCCGGAGCGGTGAGCGGTCCGCGAGGAATGTGTGCGCGAACCCAATCCGGTGCCCCGGCATACGGATCGTCCTCGTCGCCGCCGAGAGCGGCGGCACTGTCCTCATCGAAGGTTGCTTCTGTGGTGGTGTCCTCCGCTGCGCCGTAATGCTCGACGACCGGATCCACCGCCGCGTCAGGGACGTACACCGGAAGAACCGTGGTGACGTCCTGATCGACGGGGAAGTCCCTGACCTGCGAAGGTTCGCTCTCGTACTCGATCGGTTCGGTGTCGATCCCGACGAGCGGAAGCATGACATCGTCGTCGCCGGCATCGTCATCGGTCGTGTAGTCGGTCTCGTAGTTTTCCTGCGGCACAGGGAAATCCACGTCACCGCGCATCCCGATGTCGTCATTCCCGTAGTGCTCGAGCACATCAGGGAACAGTTCGTTGTCCGTGCGATTGTCCGTCGCCATTTTTCCTCCGAAGTAGGTCGGCGAGGGCAGGATCAAGTCCTGCCCTCGCCAGTGGCTCACGCCGGGATACCGGCACCGATGGCGTCGGCGATCATTCCGAGCGGCAGGCCGGGGACGGCCGTGTTCGCCTGGAAATCGGTCACTGCCTGGTCGAATGCAGCCACAGCACCAGCGCCGCCGGGCACCGAGGTGACCGCGTCGCGGATCTGCTGATCGACAACCGGTGCCGAAGCGACGGTGTTGCGGACCGTGTCAGCGGCCGCGGTGCCGACCGGCGGGCTGGCCGACCACTGATCGAGCACGGTTTCGGTCTGCTCCGTGATCGCAGGCTGATCGACATCAGGGATCTCGAAGTCAATCGGCTGACCCAGATCGCCTGCACCGTAAGCAGATGCAGCGAGAGCGCCACTCGCGCCGCCGACCACTGCGCCACCGATCGCGGCAGGCACACCGAGCACAGCAGCGCCGATACCCGCGCCGGTCGCGGTTCCGACGACGCCTGCGGGCACAAGGCCGATCGGGCTCAAGATCGGTGTGAACAGGCCGACAGCCGAAGTGCCGCCGATGGTTCCACCGACCAACGCGCCGACAGTGGCCGCGGGAACACCCGCCGCTGCGGCACCTGTAAGAGCACCAGCGGCAGCACCACCAACCTGCGCGGCGGCGAGACGTTCCGCCTCATCGGCGTCGATGCCGGTCGAACGCCAGAAGTCGGTCACCTGAGCTTCGATGACTGCGGTCTGACCGTTGGTCTTGTCTGCGGTGTCCTTGGTGATCCAGTTCGGGCGATCAGCGAGGTAGCGGCCGAAACGGATCTTGTCCTCGGGTGCCTGAATCGGCGCGGTGAAGGTCTCGAGCTGCGTCGGAAGGTGGATCGAGCTGTAGTCGATCGGTGCAACGTAGTTGTCGTTGTTGCTGTAGGTCGGCGCGACGTACTCGTTGGTGTTGTAGTCCCAGTTGTCGAGCGGCCGCGTCGGCTGCTGGGTGTACTCGACCGGCGCCGGAACCCAGGTCTGAACCGGAGCAGGAGCCGGTGCGGTGGTCGTGACGCCGCCCTGCGTGGGAGGAGCCGTTGTGGTCACGCCGCCCTGTGTGGGAGGAGCTGTCGTGACGCCGCCCTGCGTGGGTGCAGCGTTCGCGACGCCGCCGAATCCGGCAACCATGACTGCAGCGGTGATCGCCGTAGTTCCGGCGACCCTCACGATCCGGCCCTGTTTAGTGTGCTTACCCATGATTTTCTTTCCCTTCGGTGGATGAATCTGTAGTCAGGCCGGTCTGTGGTTCCGTCGACGTGGCGACGGTGGTGGAGGTCGCTGCCGACGGCGTCGAGGTGGAGCTCGACGATGTAGCGGCGGTCCGAGAGGTTGTCGGTGTGGCCGGCGGCGTGGTGGTTCGAGTGGTGCTCGTCGAGGACGTGGTCGACGACGTCTTCGAGCTGGAAGAGGAAGAACCGC
Organism: Rhodococcus sp. 27YEA6; assembly: GCF_044908235.1. Lineage (NCBI taxonomy): Bacteria > Bacillati > Actinomycetota > Actinomycetes > Mycobacteriales > Nocardiaceae > Rhodococcus > Rhodococcus sp. 27YEA6. Next base: position 35,020 of record NZ_JBIYCY010000018.1, read on the forward strand.
CGGTCTTGAGGTCAGCGGCCGCAGCGGCGAACAGCTTCGCCACGTAGTCGGTCGGAGCAAGGCCGGTCGAGGTCGCCGACGCCGATCCGTACGAGCCGTGAGCGGCCTGAACATTGGAATACTTCGTCAGCGCGGCCAGGTCGAACAGATCCTTGTTCGCGTTCACTTCGCCCTTGACCAGGTCAAAGGTCTGCTTGACCACACGCTGCGTAGTGGCCGGCGGAATGAGGTTGACCACCGCATTGACCGTCTTCGCAGCGATGATGCCGAACGCCGCCGCCGGATTCGCCAGACCCACAGCAGCGACTGCCGCGATCGTTTCCGGCGTGATGACCTTCTTTGCGACCGTGACCACGGCATTGACCGCAACCAGGCCGACCTTCATCAACGCCGAGATCGCTTCCTTCCCGGTCGGTGGGGTGGCCCGCGGATCGGAGCTTTCCGCCAATCGCTGCGAGAGGGTCTTCTTCGGTGTGATCGACAGGTTCTCGATCGAGTTCTTCGGAACCGAGATGTCCTCGTTGATGACATCGACGGCCGTGTTGAACGCAGTCGACGCGAGCGCCAGTCCGATGCTCTGCACCGCGACGAACGGGTCGCCGCCGACCTCTGCCTGACCTGCGACATTCGCGACGGCGCGAGCGATCGGAGCATTCGGCGGTGCATCACAGGCGAGGTCGCCGGTCTCGCACCACATCGACACCCGACCGCTCAGCGAGCCGAAGCTGGCGGCGGTATCAGCTGTCGGACCGATACCGCCACCTGTCGCCGTCGTGACCGTGACCGCTGGCAAAGCCTTCACCGCTGCGCCCGACGTACCGGGAACCGGTGATGGCGTGGTCTGCGAGGTACCGGGGAAAACACCGGAGCCCTCCGAGCGGGTCGGCGACCCGAACAACGCGCCTGCAGCGATCTTCGCCGCTGGTACAGAGCTGATCTCGCCCTTGCCGACCTTCTCGAGGAAATCCGAGGCAGCGTGTGCGCCCTGGCTGTAGCCGACCACCGCGAGCTTGGTCGAGCCGCACGCACTGATGACCTTCTCTGCAGCGGCCTTGAGGTTGTCCTCCGCCGTACCGACGGACACGGCGTAGGACTCTTTGCCGCCGGGTACCGCGCCGCCGAACCCAGCCGGGTACGGAACGTACGCACGATCGACGGAAGCGCCGAGCTGGCGCGCTTCCTCCATCAGCGGGGACATGACGTTCGAGAGCATCCCGGTATCAGCCTTTACAGGAGCATCCGGCGACGACTGCCCGGTGCCCTGCATGCCGAGGACGTACAGCTCGGGGCAATTCGAGACCAACTGATCGAGCCAGCTGGTCTCTGCCTGTGCGGGAACGACATTCGCACCCACACCCACGGCGACTGTGACCGCGCAAACGAGCGCGGACGCAGCCACGCGGCCGAGAGGCCGGCGGGCGCTCACCGTTGGTGAACTCTGATCCTTCTTCATCCGAAACCTTCTAATCTGGTTGTGGGCCAAGGTCTTTACCTCGAGATTTGGGGTGCTCGTCAGTCGGGCAGGCGCCCTTTCACGAAGTGACGAAAGATGGTGGAGGAAGTGGGAAGTTGTGTGTGGCCGACGGCGCACACACGGAAGAATCCGGAAACCGGCACGCTGACACAGACATGTCCGGGCTTGCGGCCAGGACAACTAACGACGCTGGCGAACAACGGAATACAGCGTTTGGAGGTGGGGGCACCCGCCCGCTCTCCGGGCAGGGAGAGCGAGGCGGATGCTTCACGGACCGCATCATCAGGCAGCGCATGGGTCGCTGGACGATGGGCCGAGTTCGAAGCGGCGGAGCCGCCTTCAGACATGGCGAGACGCCCGACATCCTGGTCAGTGGAAGCGGGATCGACCTTGTACTGAGTTATATGGGTGGAGCAGGTGTTTTGCGCAGAGTTGTTCCCCACGACTGCCTCCGGCTGGTTGCGGTTTCAACCAGATCGCTTAAGCTCGAAGGCCTGCGGTCTGGGCGCCCTTGTGCGTGCTGCACTGCGGGCTGAAAGGGATCCCAGAGGCGGAACGCGACGCCAATCACAAGTCCGCTTCTGGGGTTTTCTGCACGACAAGGACCGGCGCGATTCAAATCGGGCCGGTATTCGTCGTGAAGTCGAGTGTCACGAGCAGGCCGAATGCCGCTCTGTGCATGAAAAATAGTCAAGACGCCTGCCCCTGCCCGGGAGAAATTGGGCACGCCTGAATACAGGTGTGCCACTCGCGTGGTGCTGCATCTGGAACCGACCTCGACAAGATCCAGGAAACCCCCGGGAGGGAGCGCAGGTGAATCGTAGACCGCGCGGTTTGTAATCGGCAACCCGTACGAAGCGCTCACGATGTCCTCCTCCCTTGTCATAAGCCCCTTGACCTCGACTCTTGCTTGGTACTCTTTTATGAATTACCAATATAACACCCTATTATTCTAAACACTAGTGTGTAGAAGCGAGACGAAGGGGCGACACAATGACTCACGGGGATGGATCTCGAGAGCTTGGAGTTGGAGTGTCGCGAAGTGCTGTTCGAGGCTTTAGTGCTGCCAGGTTGCGGCGCTATCGGCAGGCACGCAAAGCGACGATCGAGGATCTTGCGGATGCAGCAGGGGTCTCGGCGCAGACGGTTTCAGCATGGGAAACAGGCCGAGCAGCACCGACTCCCGAGCTACTGGCCAAGGTTGCGGCAGAATTGCGTCTCACGGTTGCAGACCTGGTTCCCATACCAAGCGATCAGCTTGGCCTGAGTGATCTGCGTGTTCAAGCAGGCATGACCCAGGGGCGGGCCGCGGAAGCTCTCGGAATCTCCGCGACGCTCCTTGGTCGGATCGAAAAGGGACGGAAGGAATTCGACGACAGCAGGGCGCAGCAGCTTGCGGACCTCTACAACGTCGCAAAAGCGCTGGTCGGAGAAGCCTGGCAGCGCGACCGCGATAGCCGCCAGGCGCGAGCGACACGCTTTCGGGATTCCTAAAAATTCTCCCTATAATTTCGTCGAAAGAATAAACCGCAGATCCCGTACGGCGTGTCATCCCACCGATTCCGTGATGCGGGCGCAGGATGAACGTGAACCTGGCGCAGCATCGTCAGGTGGAGTGGTCCGGAATCGAAAGGAGAAGTCTGATGCCTACACCTAGCAAGGGTGACCGCACTCGCGTATCCACCCGTGTACCCAAGGCAGTGGACGACGTACTTGAGCGTCGATGGAGAGGCGCGGGAGCGAGCTCCAAGAGTCAGTTCCTCGCGGATCTTCTCGCGATCTACGCGGGCCACGAAGAGCTTGTTGTCGAACTTAAGCAGGAGGTATTGCCGCTGACTGCGTAACGAAAACTCTTCTCCGGCAGGAGAATACGAGATAATTTCACACGCTTTGCAGTTGCACGAAACCCCCTAGAAATCGAAAATCCCCCGGCGGGCAGGCCGAGGGTTTCGAAGTGGGTGAGATTCGAGTTGGTCGCTCTTATCTCGGTCGTGCGATTGCGCTTCCCCGAAGGGACTGTCTTGCTGGACAGGTCTCAGGGTACATCGCACCCTGTTGCAGATTCAATAACTGACTTTTCGCGTGTCTTGGTGATGGAGCACGCGCCCACATCCGTACAACGCCCGTACTGCGGGAGCAGTCCCACCCGGCGTCGATACGGCACAGCCCGCGCACCCCGCACCGTCCGCGGGCACGTACGTGGGCATCAGTGCCGCTCGCTCACGCCCATGTTCATCAAGGCCCTTGGCGGTCCGAAGGAAGCATGCCGGCGGTACTGCCAGATGCGGCTCGACCTTGGCGACGGTGCGTACAACGGCATCCCCATCTGGCAGGGCGCTCAGCACTGGGTCGAAATCGTGGTCCGCGAGGCATATACGGCCGAGTACAAGAACATTCGTCCCGCCCTGGTCGAGACGACAGGCGGCGGAATCAGCCTTAAAACTCTCCTTGCCGTTGCAACAGTCATGGCGTCTGTCGCAGAGTTCGACACCGGACGCGAATCGCGACTCTCGCTCGACAAGACCATCGAACGCACCGGCAAGAAGAAGCGAACCGTTCAGCGAGCCCGTCAGGCCCTCAAACTGCTGCGAGTAGCCACCGAAGTCTTCCGCGGCCGACTGCGCCGGAAGAAGGGCGAACGGCAGGGCTCGTATCGAGTGGGCGACAAGGGCCGCGGATGGGCATCAGTCTGGGCACTTCACCCCCGCAAGCCTGTGGATAAAACCCGCGTCTACGTGGACGGATCTATAAAGATGGCACCCCATCCCCGTAGGGGTCATCTTTTGTCTCCTACCTCTCGTAGAGAGGTTCTTAATACAAAACGATCTGTGGATAAACGAGCCGCTTCGCGGCGCAAGGAATCCAAGGCGGAGGTCGAGAAGGCCGAAGGCGTCCGGAAAGGCCTGTTGCTCGCATCCAGGTGGCTCAGCAACCCTCGAACTCCCGTTTGGGCGAGGCGACACACCCCCCGGGGTTGGGCTCCTGCACTGGCCGCCTCTGCGGCACATGGCTGGACCGCGGCTGACTTGAACGACACGATCGACGCCTGGGCGAAGGCCCAGAACATGGTTGCGGACCCGAAGCATCCGATCGCGTTCATCCGTTGGCTCATGAAGCAGCAGGATCTCGCTTTTGCCCCCCACGTACTTGCTCAAATTGCCGCTGACCAGGAGAAGAACGAACGTGAACGCCAAGCAGCGGTGTTCGAAGCGGAACGCGGCCGCTACGCGTTGGCTGCGTCCGAGGACTCGATGGGTCGGCAGTCTGCTCGTTTCGTCGCTCGCCGGGCGACCGACATCGCCCGCCGCCGCAAGCTCGAATCCTCGGCGCGCGAAAATGCAACGCAACCTGTGTGGATCACGCACCGACAGATCAGCGATTGAAGTGATACCACTGATCGGCCGATGCGACCGGTGCTGCGAAGACGCAACAAGCGGGGACGCGACCCCTGGTTCAGCCCTGGTCTGCGGCCGGTGTGATCTGGACGAGCGTCAATTCAGCGTGTGGCGGGCGGTCCTTCAACTGGAACGGGCGCACGATGACCGACGACTTGACCCACTCACCATCGAAACCCTGCAGGCGCACGACGCCGGCAGTTTGAGGTGGCTCACCGTTGTTGACGCGCTGTCCGATGGCTTGCAACTGAGGAAGGTCTTCCGGGTGTACAAACGGCCCGTTCAGGTGCGCGTACTGCCACGACAACCACTCCGGAGCGCGACCAATCCACAGCACAACAGAACCGCGCTGAGCCTCGAACAATGCGATATGCACGTTCGATCCTTCCAGGCCCTCCTGCAGTCCCATCTCTGCAAGCGAAGGCATCGAAGGCTGATACACGTCAGAAAAGTCGTGATAGAGAATCCTCACCCCCGTGCAATCCGGCGTGGGGCGCAGTACGGCCTGCCACTGCATAGCGTGCCCGTCATCGTGTCTGACCGAAAACCACGTGCTGAGCACCATGTCAGGCTTCGGTGTCAGCGTGATCTCGAGGAATTCTTGCTCTTTGTCGAACTTGATAGCTCGGTTGATGTAATCGGAGGACAGCGCCGTCGGCACCCAGTCCTCCAAGCGAGAACCCGACATCGCGCCCGACTCCCACGTCTGATGGATCAACCATTCGGTCGTCGACCAGTACACGCCCGAGGTCAGTCGACGTTGAGGAATGCTCTCGTCGGGGTCTCCGATCCACAGGTGAACGCCGTGCACGTCGCCGAATGGACCGATAACCGGCCAAGCATAGAACCGCCACGACTGGTTCACCTTCTTCGAACGAAGCACACGGTCGAAAGGCTCACGCGTCTGACGAACGTGCTCGACGATAGGTTCGATGAGGATATCGACTGCTGGTGAGACATTTCGGCGGATAGACACCAGTCCTTTGGCCTCATCGCCGGACGCAACCAATGTCGCGACGCCCTCTGCCAGAGTTTCGATCAGGTGCCACTTACCCATGAGCCTGCCCATCCACGTCGTGTGAGAGAAAGCCGGAGTCTATCGAATCGGACAATCGTGGTGTTACACCTCGATTACGTCCGCATTCGCGGTCGCAACTCCAGACGAAGATTCTCGGGCCGAACCGTCAGCAGCTCCTCGACCGACAGTTCGTAACCCGGCGTGGGAATGATGTCGAAACGAGTCACGATCTGCGACAGCGCCAACACAGCCTCATGCAGCGCGAACTGTCGGCCGATGCATGCTCGGGCGCCCACCCCGAACGGTTTGTACGCGTGCGCTGGACGCGCCCGCACAGCCTCGGGAAGGAAGCGATCGGGATCGAACCGGTCCGCGTCGTCCCCCCACAGTTTCGGATCGCGGTGCAGTGCGAGCAGGACTACGAGGATGGTGCCGCCCTTGCCGATCGGGTAGCCCGAGAGCGAGGTGTCCTGTCGAGCTTTACGGAAGAACGCGGGACCAGATGGCCATAGACGCAGAGTCTCATCGAGGACACGTCTGGTGTAGCGCAGCTTCGCGACCTGCTCGAAGCGGATAGGCCCATCCCCGGCTTCTAGGACCGATTCGACTTCGGTCCTGACCTTTTCAGCCATCTCTGGATTGATCGAGAGGTAGTGCAGCGCAAACGACAGAAGCCCCGCAGTCGTTTCATGACCCGCGATGAGGAACGTCAGAACTTGATTGCGGATGCTCTGATCCGACATCAACTCTCCAGTATCAGGGTCCGGATTTTCGAGCATTCGTTGCAGCAGATCATCTTGAGGCGGTGAGTCCCCGCGGCGACGAGCTGCAATCACTTCGTCGACGGTGCGCTTCATGAGTGCGATGTCCTTGGGATTTTGGCGCATAGCCTTCCATCCGAGGATTTCGCGGACGACCGGAATGTCATTGGCTGTCTGGGACACATACGACAGGGCACGTGTCATTGACTCGACGAATGGATGACGACCTGCTGCGAATGAGTCGAAGCTGAACCCGAACCCTGTGCGCCCGATGACCTCGAGGGTCAAGCGGTTCATATCGGATGAGACATCCACGGATCCTTGGCCGTTCTGGGACGTCCAGTAGTCACACAGCTGGTCGACGCATTCGGCCATTGTGTCGTGATAGCTGCGCATCGAAGACTGGCTGAACGCCGGCATCAACACGTTGTGTGCCTGCGCCCAAGCAGGTTCGCTGTTGAAGGCCGTGAACAATCCATCGCCGGCCAGTTCTCGGAGGTTACTGACAGGTGGCACGACCGCCTTGGCGAATCGAGCTTCGTCGAATACCTCGCCCGCTGCATCCCCTCCCCCGACCACTACAACCTTGCGGCCAAGGATGCTGATCTCGAAAACATCTCCCAGCTCGCGCACAAAACGCGCCTCCCGCTGAACCGGCCGCTGAGGGTCCAGTCGCAACACGTCTCCGAGCAACGGAAGCCGCCAGCCGGGATGAGGCATTTGTTGCACAGCCCCGGTACGGGTCTCCTCGCCGGCCAAACGGGCACTCCCTTTTGAAGTCATGCTTGTGAGTGTGCCTGACGGTTACACCGACTGCGGCGACCGAAGAAGGATCATGTCCTGCGTCTGTCGTCGACGAACCCTGTTCGAGTACGGAAGAAGCAGCTGGCAAACGTAGGTTGTAGGTGATCACCCCTACTGAGCTCGATCGTTCCACCAGCGGCAGATCATGTGAAAAGAATACGAAGGGAACTCGTTATGGGGCAGCCGAGTAAAGGCGATCTTGGGTTGCGTTTCGCGCGCATCGTTGCCCGACGGCGTCTCCAACTCAACCTGACCCTTGATCAGCTACATGCCGCGGGAGGCCCATCCGATGTGACTACTGGCAAGATCGAGCGAGCACAGATCGAGCAACCGAGCGCCAACACATTCAAGAAGTTAGATGCCGGATTGCAATGGATCGCAGGGTCCGCAGCTCGGGTATTCACCGGCCAAGACCCCGTTCTTTGCGAAGAGATCTCTAACGATCAAACGCGAGGGCACGGGACGGATGCGGTCACAGTGCCGATCAGCGTCGTCAACGCACTGTCGAAAATCGCATTCAGCTACGCCAGAATCGCGGAAGCATGTCCCGATACCGATTCAAACGCGGCTCTACGCACCGTCAACAGCGAATTAAGCCAGGTCGTGGACAGAATCTCCCGCAGATGGCTTATCACCCAAATTGAGCAAAGAATGTCACACCGCCCGCCGCTGCCATTGGAACCAATGGTCGAAATCCTCCTGCACAACTACCTCGATGCAGTCAGCGAACCAACTACCTCGGAGGACTCCCAGGAGCTGAGATACTTGGAGTCACTCTCTGGACGGGTCGGTTGACGTCCACGTGCCCCCGATAAAACGCCGGCCACTCACCCCCTGTCAGACGCTCCCCCAGATACACGAGCGTTTGCGGACAGGCGCAAAAACGATCGTGATCGACCACCACAGCGACGAACCCCTCCAACTCACCGACGCCGAGCTGCCCGACGGCATCACCATCCGCATTGTCGGGGTCTCCCGCGTCATCATCACCCGACTGACACCCGAAACCAAGCGCAGCGCCCAGATCGTCGCGACGGACGCCGCACGAGCCCAAATCTTCGGGAACACGACGCTCTTCGCATATGGAAATGCCCATACCGACGCATTTGACGCCACCCGCGTCCGCGCCACCAACCGAGCCACAAGCAGCCTCGTCGATGACTCCTACGGTGAAGTCGGCGAGGACACCACTACTTTTGCCTACGACAACGCCACCGTGCACTCCTACGACCAAGCGGCCGTGCACGCAACAGACCGAGTCTCGCTGGTTCACCACAGCTCGACGCCGGCCGAGGTGGAGCACGGCGTGACAGTCTTCGGACCGGCGCGACGCAACATTCGCTTGCGGTCGAAGGACACGCGAGTCGAATGAGCGGCCATGTTCGCCTCGACGTCACCAGAGGTGGGTGTGTGTAGTGCGAACTTTGCCGCCTGGACGCAAAGCCATCCACCATGGATAGCGGATTTCCAGAAGGTCATCCACCATGGATGGCGCCACCGTGAACCAGTCCAGCGGAGCAGACAACGAGGACTCCAACCGGCACTCAATGGTCGCCCGACAACCCCTCCCCTTGAGCATTACAACGCTCTGAACTGGCTTTTTGCACATTTTGTCAACCGTATTGCTGGTAATCCAGTTAAACGGCAATACGGCAAACTGTATTTACTGTTAGCCGGTAAGCTGTGAAACCGTATAGACAGGTATCCGGTTAAACGGTATGCTGCACATACAGGTAAGCGGGAAAACTGCAAACCTGCTAGCTGTCAAAATGGCTAAATGTCTACCCGGCTAGGCGGCAACCTGTGAACCTGTATTACAGGTTGCTGTTTTTACAGCTTTCCGGCTAGCTGGAAACTGTAAAACCGGCAAGCCAGGAACTGTAAAACCGGCAAGCTGTAAACGAGCGAAAGGGCGCTTCTCGATGATCATCAGCCTGGTCAACACCAAAGGCGGGACGGCCAAGACGACGAGCGCGATCTACCTTGCGCTCGCCTTCCACAACCGGGGGAGGAAGGTTGTCGTCCTCGACCTGGACAAGCAGGGTTCAGCGACTGACTGGGCTGACCGCGCCACCGAAGCTGGAGATCCGCTCCCATTTCCGGTGCACGTCGTGAACATGAAACGGCTGGGGAAGTACGCCACCGACGGCGACGAACAGGTGGTCATCATCGACACCCCGCCTGGTGACGGGCAGGTCATCGACGCTGCGATCGGGGCGTCCAACTTCGTCATAATGCCCACCGCAGCTACAGGGCTCGACACCGCCCGAGTCTGGGAGACATTGCCTTCGGTTCAGGGGCGCCTGCCATACGGAATCCTCATCACGTCCGCACGGCTCGGAACGAACCTGCTCGAAGACGCTAAAGCCGCATTCGACAGCAACGACGCCGCCCGATTCGACACCGTCATCCCCATGCGCGAGCGCATCCGGTCAACATTCGGCACTACCCCCAAGCACGACGAAGGGTATTCCGACGTCGTCGACGAAATCACAGAGGCGCTGACAGCATGAGCATCCCCAAGGCAAAGACGACACCAACCCTCGGACCTCGCAAGTCCGCCCCACCGATCGCAACACCATCGGTGACTTCCAGCTTCGTCGAGCCGGACGCAGACCGCACGAAACTCACCGTCCAAATCGATGCTGAACTGCACAGACGCTTCAAAGCGGCCGTTGCAGGAAGCGGCAAGAAAATGCGCGACGTCGTCGAGGAAATGATCGAACAGTGGACCGACGCCAACAGCAGCCACTCATAACCTCGTGACCTTGCCGCGCAAGCAAAGGGAGCCCCGCCGGTTGCACCCGACGAGGCTCCAGACCGGGAAACCACACGAAGGAAAGAACCCAGTCATGACCGACTTTAGCCTCCGGGCAGCCCGTGTTCAGCTAGGTGCATTGCTCGCCGCACTCGGACTCGCGATCGTCATTGCGCTCGGTATCACCACCGGCGCTTTCGTGCTGTCCTTCGCCGTGCAACGAGACCTCGCCAGACAAGCGCTGATCCCCGAACACCTGACCTGGATCTTCCCGGCGATCGTCGACAGCGCAATCCTCGGCGCCACAATCGCCATCGTCATCATCAGCAAGCTCAACATGAACAAACGCGACAGAGGCTTCTACATCGCCCTCGCCGTCAGCGTCGTCGTGATCAGCATCCTCGGAAACGCGTACCACGCCTATCACGCGGCAGTCGCCGCACGGGAGTTCATCGACGGTGGGGGAGACCTCGGGTTCAACCCCCTCGCGCCCGCCATCGCCGCAGCAATCGCGATCATTCCGCCGGCACTGGTCTTGGCATTCACGCACGGAATCACCGTGCTGGTCAAGGCAGTCGGCATGGCGTATGCCGCCTACCGCGAGATCGTCGAAACCGGAACCGCTACAGATGACGCAATGGACACTGCCTTCGACCTGACCGCTGATCGGGACCCGATGCAACCTGACCTCCGCGACAGCGTCACGCGCAATATCGCCGAGCAACTGGAAAAGGAACACGCCACAGACGCCACCGTGGATGCCTCACACACCAACCATCCAGCCGCTGTTGCGGACTTTGCACAACCATCCTCCGGCCGCAAAACGATCGCCGACAGCAGTATCGACGACCTCATAGCGTTCATCGACCAGTCGGACCTCACCGAGACCGTCAAAGACACCGCGATCCGCAAACTCGAAAACCCCAGCTTCACATGGGAGAGGATTGCGCAGGATTCACAGCCGCCGGTCGTTGTGTCCACCGCATGGCGCAGATACGAGAAGTTCGATAGCGCAGCCCGCGCAGCAGGATTCGACAGCCCTCCGCTGCCGGATCTACGCGCCGCCGAGAACGCCGTCGACTGGTCCGAGGACGAAACCGAGACTTCCAACGGTGGCCCTATGGATCTGGAGACAGCGAACTCCACCGTTCTCGAGCATTCACGCAGGCAGTGGCAGGGTCTCGCAGCCACCATGCGTGCACGTCAGCTCACCACACGATCAACCGATGAAGTGGCCGACATGCTGCGCATGCGGTTCGACGACAAGAAAGCCCTGCGGGCGATCGGAGAACACTTCAACGTCACGCACTCGACCGTCAGCAACATCGTCCAGAAGGCCGAAGCCGTCATGAACGACGCACCGGCCGACCATGACTGGACCGATGCACTCATTCCGACGTACGCCTGACCCATCCAAAAAGGTGACCCTGACAGTGCTCCAACACCGCCAGGGTCGATGACCACAGACAGGACCTGTGACCATGAACGATCCTATCGACCGCACGCCTGACCTCCACCAGGAACCAACAGGACGGCCTCTGACACAGCGGCGAGCGAAGGCCACCCGCGAGGGAATCCTCGAAGCAGCCGCCATCCAGTTCAGCCGAACCGGATACGCAGGCACCAGCATCAGCGACATCCAGCGCATCGCCAACAGCACCAAAGGCGCGATGTACTTCCATTTCGCGAGCAAGGAAGCCATCGCCCATCAATTGCTCTACCGCTGGTCCGAGGCAGTAGCTGAAACCATCGCCAAAGCCGAAGCAACCGGCCAACCCGCCGACCGGCAGATCCTGATCGTCTACCGAGAACTGGCCCGCAGGGTCGAAACCGAAGCAATCACCCGCGCCGGCCTCGTTCTCAGTCTCGATTCGACGATCACCGGCGCCTACATCACCTACGAAGACTGGACCGAGTCCCTCACGCCGCTGGTGATCGACGCAATCCGCTCAGGGGCACTCGACTGCGCCGAAAGCCTGTCCCGTCTCGCAGAGAGTCTGTGCGCCGGTTTCATCGGCGCCGTTCAGGTCGCAGCCTGCCTCGACGAACCGCACACCATCCGTCGTCGCGTCGATGATCTACTCCTGATGTGGTGCGGTACCGACCCGGTCACCGTCCGCAAGATCGAAGGAGCGACGCTGTGAACACTCCAACCACTCCCCAACAGGCCCGGCCTGCCTCGTACACCGAATACCTGCACCGGCAGTTGTTCTCCGATTTTCAAGAGCCGCCCGTGGCCCTGACCGAGCACCGTCCCCGCCGTTAGATGCCTCCACACGTGCGCCGTCCAGCGAATCCCGTTGACGGCGCACGTGTTAGGTAGCCAGCGATACCCTGCTCGCACTGCGCGCCGAGAGTGAAGAAGACGATGACCATGCCTGAGACAGACACCGCACGTACCTGGGTCCTCGAACGGACCCGATACCCCCAACGATCCGCCCGCACCACCGCCGTCCTGGACTGGAGCGCGGTCAGTCCGTCGACGCAATCCGCCGTCGCAGCGCTCTCGACCACCATCGTCGACCCGAACGAACTCCTCGCCACGCCGAGCTGGTGGCGCGCCCTCACCGGAAAACCCCGCGGCTACGCCCAACTGACCACCGAGCAACGCGAGGAGCTCAGGCAGGCGTACTCGGCGTTGCATTGGCCGCTACTCGAAGTAGGGACGGAGACCCGGCTCGTCGTGATCGCGGAAAATCTTGTCGCACGCATCATCTCCGACCCAGCCTGGGCGCACCCCCTGCTCGACGGACACCGCTCCGTTCTCGGTTTCACCATCGAGCTGCACATGATCGCGGCCGCGGCACACGAACTCCTGCGCCTGCGGTCCACGACACCGACGCTGCCGGCAGACGACGGCACCGACCAACTCGCCAAAGCGAGGGCAGAGTGGGACCGCCGTCACGTCGTCGCCGCACTCGTCGAAGACGCACTCGTGGACCGGGTCGCCGCGCTACGCGCCTACGAACAAGCCCTCACCCCGATCGGGGTCGCCCTGAACAATCTGCAGTCAGTGACCGAGCTGGCAGCCGGAGCCGCGGACGTGGACCGGATCTTCGGGCAGATCATCGGATCCGACTACGCCGCCGGCCACACCAATGCCATGCGAGAGGACATCGACGACGTCCGCGCCGGTCTCGACGCCCAGGTCGCCTACCTCGACAGTCTCATCGGCCCACACCGCAACGCCTGAAGACACGACACAGCGAACAGCGCACAAACGATCTGCCGCGACACCACTGCGTGATGCCTTGCCCTCCAAGGGATTCTGGTTGCGTCAGTCAGTGGTCGGGAGGTGGCTCAGGTGAGGATCGAAGGGTTCTCTCACGTGCGAGGTACTGGTAGACCGCAGGTTGAGAAAGAGAAAAGCGTTTCATCAATTCGGGGACGGACGATTCATGCCGCTCGTACAGGTCGAACATCTTTGCTTGCTGCTCCGGAGTGAGTTTCGGCTTACGTCCCTTGAACGCACCCGAGGCTTTCCGCTGGGCAACGCTCTCGTGCAGCCGCAACCGCAGTAGACCGGACTCGAACTGCGCGAACGTTGTCGACAGCATCGAGAACACCGTCTCGCCGATCGGGTCCTTCGGGTCGTGCACGACACCGTCGAACATCAACAACACGTCACGTCGCGACAAATCAGACGTGATATCCGAAAGATCCGGCACCGAACGCGCCAACCGGTCGAGCGAGGTGACCACCAACGTGTCACGCGCAGACACCGCGCCGAGTGCCGCTGCAAGTGCCGGCCGCGGCCGATCAATACCGCTCAGACCATGGTCGACATGAATCTGACCTGGTTCGACTCCGAGTTTCAGGAGTTGGTCACGCTCGACCTGCTCATCGTCACCAGACGATGCGCACCGTGCGTAACCAATCAACATCACACCATCGTATTCTACGAAGAACCCCAATCAAGTGTAGACGTCGACAGTGGCGGGCATCCGCTACATTGAACGCGGTTTTACCAGGACGTAGGCGATCGCCGCAGCATCGTGAAAGGAGCTGACGATGTCCGTAGTCCCACGCAAAGTCATCCGCAAGAAGCTCCTGCACACCGCCGTCCTCGACAAAATCGAACGCGAACACCTCAACCTCGACACCGATCAGGCCCACCACAGCCTGCACCGACTGCGCCAGCACGTCACCGGCGCCTCACTGACCCGATGCCTCGACCAGTGGGAACACATCGTGCGCAACAACGACATCGACGCCGTCCGCGAGATCGACGCCTCCGACACCGAGACTGCCCGCGAAATGCGCAACCTCTCACCCCTGTCGGTTCTCCTCAGCGAACCGGAACGACTGCACGTGATCGACGACCTTCGCACCTGCGAGTCGACGAACGGCTGCTGATGCGGCGCACACCTGATCCGGCTACCGCCCGCATGATCGAAGGAACAGCACTATGACCAGCCCCATCGAATCGCCGAACACACCGGAAGACACCACCGCGCGAACCCGCCCCCGGATCGGCCGTGCCCCCGGCAGCAAGAACGCGGCGCCCCAGGCTCGCGCAGTGCGAACACGGGACGCGATCATCGCCGTTGCGGCCCGTCACTTCGACACCGACGGGTACGGCCACACCAGTATGAACACCATCACCCGCACTGGAAAATTCGCCAAAGGCGCGATGTACTACCACTTTCCATCCAAAGACGCGATCGGCAACCAACTCCTCTCGGACTGGAAGCGCACCGTCGACGAAACCGTCACTGACGCAACGGCCGGTTCGGGCAGTACAGCAGCAGAGAAACTGACAGCGATCTTTACCTCCCTCGCACGACAGATCACCGAGGACATCAACCTGCGTGCCGGCATGAAGCTCACTCTCGAGCCATCCATCGACGACGTCGACGGCTTTGCGCACTGGGTGGACGCCATCAGCGAGCTCGTCGACACCGCCATCAGCACGGGCGAAATCCTCGACAGTTCCACCACACATCGACTCGCCTGGAACTTGTGCGCCGGCACCGTCGGAGCGGCCCACGCCGCAGCCTTCTTGGGCGAAGACATCGACCTCGTCACCCGTATCGGCGACACCGTCGCAGCCCATATCAAGTCCGTGAGCGCATGAGATGATCGACGCCATCAGGACCACCAGCTAGCTCGGCGGCACATCCATATCGTCGCGAAACAGACAGGACAGGAGACGAAATGCCGTTCTTCGACAGATGGTCCAGGCGTGAGGACGAGGAACTGCTCGCCTTGGCTATCAAGAACACCCCGTACAACCGTGAACTCGGGCGATTCGACCCGGACGCCGCCGAACACATCGCCCCGCTGTGGATCGCAATCCGAGAGACCCCGCGGTGGCGCAATGCCGGTCTCACGCTCGAGAACGCCGTCGAGAAGCTGACCGGGTCCATGTTGGGGGAGCGCTACAACGAGGCGGGCGAGAAGATCCTCTCCCGCTCAACGCGGCGCAGTTTCAAGCGTATCGCCGCCGACGCGCGCAAAGACGGACACCACGAGGGCGCAGCACAACTCGAGAAGCTGGCCGAAGCAGGCGTCATCCCGAGGGAAGAAACCGTCTAGCCCCACTCTTGTCGGTGCAGTATGTGAGACTGCAAGGCTCGAAACGATCGGGCGAAAGAAATCACTCACGAGGAGCCCGACATGCCTATATCCACAGTCGCCGCAACAGTCCTGCTCTTTCTCGGAGCCGGAGCGTTGGCCCTACGCCAAGTCCTACTTGCAAAATTTCTGTGGGTTCTGGCCGCAGTGGCCGTGATCGCTTTCGCAGTCAACGGAATCCAGGCACGAAACATCATCGCGATCTGCGCGGCCGTCGTGATCCTTGGCGCAATCGCCGTCATCCTGTTCGTGATACCGAACAAGATCGAACGATCCTGACTTTGCGGGTGAGGCGCCCGACCTCGATCAGGTCGGGCACCCCCTCACACTGGGAGAACACTCATCTATCGAGCAACACGCATTCGGTTGTAGTCACCAGAACACCCAGACGAGACCGACCGCAGCAATCGAACCACCCACCAACAGAACATTGCCTGCCCTCCCCGCTCCTTCGCTCCTCTCGACGACAACACTGAACGCCGCAACAGCGACACCGACAACGAACAAAAGAACCGCATACCAATTCATGCCGCGAATGAAAGCAGAAACCGCCTCGCCATCACAACGGGGTGTGTGCACTGCAGAACCCGCAGTTCAGGCAACACGCCGCAGGTCCGCGGCGCGCACTCTGTCACTGCTCCGCAGTACGGTCGGCATCGTGCTCATACCTCTCTCCGACGCCGTAGATCGCTTCAAGCGTGAGTCAGGCGCACCGAGCAACTCCTACGACTGGTACCGGAAAGATGCCACCCGCGACGGAACAGTCTTGCTCGGCGATCACCGCGTCGCCGCGGTCAAACAAGGCCGGCGGTGGATGGTCGATGAGGCCGATCTGGAGGATGCGCTGATCAAGCACAGTGAGCGTCGAGCCCACGTCAACCGGATGACAGCTGACTACGAATCGCGGGTCCTCCACCCAGATACCGTCACCATCAACGGTGGTGGGTACTCGGTGAAAGGCGACTTCCACTTGCTCTGGAACGATATGGCCATTGCTCAGCATCGAAGTGGCGGCTTCTGGCGCTGCAACACGTGCTGGACCGACGCTGCAGCCGAGCGCAACCGCGAGGAGTGCCACCGCTGCCGAGACTGGACACCGTGTGGCGAGGACTGCACACTCAGCCGGATCTACTGCCCTACCTGCGGTGCGTCCCAGTCGATATAGCGTCAGTCGCTCGACGAGCAGGACAAACGCTCACTCCGCACTTGGGTGCAGCGGGCGGCGCGTAGGTCGCGGTCGCCGTCAGGATCTAGGCATCTTTCTTGCGAGCAAAATGCTTGCGCCACTTGATGATGGCGTCGGCGGCGATGGAGATGTATCCGATCACGATGACAACGAGGACTGCCCAGTTCCATACCGAGGGATTTTCGACAGCCTTGTCCACGCGATCCGATAGAAGAAGTATGGGCAGCAAAATCGTGGCGATCGTTGCTGCCCACCGCTGAACGACCTCACTGTCGAGTACCTGCAGGATTCTCGCCATCCCACCCCCTGTGATCTCCGACAGCATCGACGAGTGCTGAGCGATTACGCATGAGCGTACGGGGCGCTATCGGTGGCCCCACGCAGCACGGACTTGATCCCTGACCTGGTCCCTCGACCCAGCCGGCGTCCGCAGCGCGCGAGAGTTGTCAATGGTCAGGGCCATGCCGCAATCCTGCCATCGGACAACAACTTCGCCAGGCGCGCTCTAAGGATCGAGCCAAATGGCTTCGGGTCAGGTCCGCTCGCGGCGCGCGATCTCATCGGATGTACCCACGACAGTGCCCAGAATCAGTTTGGTTCCTCAGAGGCTCGCAGCGACGGAGGTGTCGGTGGGCGCGGATATAGTCGGCGGCGTGTCTGTGCAAATTGGTGTCCACGTGGAAATCTCCGGGTTGCGCGACGACCGGGAGCAGGTTGGCATGACGATGCTGCTGACCAAGGTCATGCGGGAACATCGAATGGATGACGAAGTATTCGTCAGCATGCGGGGCAAGGGGGCGGACCTGTCCGTGCACGCCGATTCCGGCGATCACAAGCTGATCTTCAGCGGGTTCTACCGCTGGGCGCCCGACTTCGAGAAAATGCTGACGGCGCGGGCTACCCAGCTGGTGTCGCACGCGCAGGTGCACTACGGCTGGGAGTACGAAGATGAGTTCTGATTTGCGTTTCTCCGGACCGTGGGACGACCGTCTGCCGGATCCGGTGCCTGTCATCCACCGCAATCTCGACGTGAGTGTGGGCGGCCTAGAGCTGACGACACTGACCCGTGAGCACCTCGAGTACTGGGTGCGTTGCATCGAACTGCAGCGGGGTAACACCTTCATGGTCGTGGCCCGAGCTGACGAACCCGGTCACATCCAGACCTATCGCAACAGCGCCACCGACTTCTACCTCGAATGGTCCGACGCGCCGCCGCCAGCTCCGAGCAGGCAGGCTGTCGTCAACGACGAAGCACAGATCGTGGCCCTGCTGTGGGCCTGGCTCGAAGGCGATTGCACCGAGCTTGACGCACTGGATTGGGAGTCGGTCGACCGCAACTGACAAGCCACGTGATCGTGCAGAGTCATTGAAGTACGGATGTGGGAAGGCGGATTAGGACCGAATGCGTCTCTGAGGTACCGACGGCAGTGCCTCAGAATCGATGTTTTCCGACAAGGCTTTCCACCGTTCGTGTGCGGTTTGCCGGGTCACCCCAGCTGCCCTGCCGATGTCTGCCCAGGATGCGCCGCCAGCGCGAGCGGCGGCAACGGCACGGTCGAGTCTCTCCTGGCTCATACGGTGGTCCTCGGCTGATTGCCGGATCGCCGCCAAAGTTTCCTCGGGGCGAATGTGCTCGAGCCATTCGGCGCGGCAAACGTCCGAGACTTCCTGTGGCGCAGGCCCGCCTTCCGTGTCGAATACCTGCCAACGCTCGAGTGCGGCAGAGGGATCGGTGACGCGCTCGAACATCAGGGGCGCTTTCCATCCACAGGTGCACTGCGTCCGCCAACCCAGCGTTTCAGAATCGGCTACGCATGTTCCGTCTTTCAGTACCATCCCCTCGGTGACGTAGGAAACCGCTTCGCGGCCGCTCGTGACAATCGTTGCGGCGTAACCTTCATGCCCGTCGTAATCCCAGGACATCGCTGCCCTCCTGTCAGCCGATCAATGAGCGTCAGGGTTTCCTGACACTCAGTCAGCCTGTCAGGAAACCCTGACAGCGGCAAGGGGTCGGCCCGCAGCGGCCGTCGCTGAGTTGGCGTGTCCGGCAATCGATCGTTTCTCGGACACGAAACAGACGACGGCGATCAGACGAAGCGACCAGCCAGGGGAGTGTTGCAAAAACCTGTCCCATTGCTTTTGTCCCGAAACATCGCCTGTCGGTGAGTTCTGCAACACTGTGCCCTTGTGAGCGACTTTTTGGGCTACTCCAGGGTTTCAACCACCGACCAGAACCCGGAATTACAGCAGGACGCGTTGAAAGCGGCCGGTTGTTTTCGCATATGGACCGACAAAGCATCAGGAGCGAAGACGGATCGCCCCGAGCTGGCCGCCGTTATGGACGCACTGCGCCCCGGCGACACACTCGTCGTGTGGCGCCTCGATCGCCTCGGCCGCTCGCTCCCTCACCTGATCGAAACAGTTACCGAACTCGAAGCGCGAGGGGTGGCGTTCAAATCGCTGACAGAAGAGATCAATACGACCACGCCGGGCGGCAAGCTGATCTTCCATATCTTCGGCGCCCTAGCAGAATTCGAGCGCAACCTCATCCGTGAACGAACGATGGCTGGGTTGTCGGCGGCGCGTGATCGCGGCAGAGTCGGTGGCCGGCCATCCTCGCTGACGCCCGCGAAGAAACGACAGGCGACCAAGATGAAGGGCGATGGCGTATCCATGACCGAAATCGCGGAAGTGTTGAACGTCGCCCGCAGCACCTTGTACCGAAATCTGTAGAAGCAAAAGCGAATTCGCTACGTCATTGGAAATGTTGCGTCGAGAAGCGGCAAGGTGAATGCGGGAAGCGGTTGGGAGGAGGGTGCTGGCGGGAGTTGAAGCCACGCACCTGGGGCGCCGACACGGTTGTTGTCACGCAGTAGGAGTCGGCCGCGTTGCAGGCCAGCCGTTTTCGAGTTCACGCTGACTTTGATCGGTCCGATCCCCAGCGGTTGATTGTTGAGCAGGAACACAGTCAGATGCTGCTCTTCGAGGCGACGTTCTCGGGCGCGATCGAGTTTGTCCTGGATGACGGGGTCGGTGGTTGACGTTTCGTACGCAGCGGATCCGTCGTAGCGAGCGCAGGCGAGCACGGAGTGCCATTGGGCTACATTCCCCGACTCCACGAGTCCGATGATGCTGGGAGTGGTCCAGCCGATGAAGTGACCCGATTGTGTGGGGCACATGTAGACATTCGCGTAGTCGAGGTCATCGGCGCCCAGTTCATCGTCGATGGGCACTGCAGCGGCGAGTGTCGGGATCATGGATCGACGGGCGTCGCGCAGCGTTTGGTGTGACCACAGCAAGCCGGTCGAGCAGACCGCGTCGGGTCTGGGAAGCAGGCCGCGGCGCTGGTAGCTGTCGATTGCGCCACGGGAGAGGCCGTAAAAATCGCGGAGGTCGGACCGGAGTAAATACCTGGGCAGGGAAGAAGTTGTCATGCAGTAACCGTGCCCGATGAAATCGCATATGTCAACAGGTGCACATATGCGTGCGATCGCTAATGCGTGTCGATCAACTGCACCCGCTGCCGGCGTCGCCGCCGCTCGACGAGCAATCAGAAGTGCTTGTTGCTCCGCCGCCATCTGCGGTGAAACCGAAGAACGCGCTGCTTGCGTGGCCGCTTGTGCGGTTGTTCGGGGTTCTACCTGCAGATAGGTGGTCGTCGTAATCGTCGAACCGATGCAGCGGCTGATCGAATCGCCCGTCATCGGTTTGGCGTTGGTGGCGGATAGATGCGGGTAACGCGAAGACCGCAATTCCGACGAGCAGGACTAACGCGATGAGCGTGATAGCTGCTGAAGTAGCCATGATCAGCTCTCGTCAGCGCCTGCGCCGTAGCCGGTGGCAGCCACGATCGAAAAGACATCGAGCTTGGTGAGATTCAGCTCCGCTCCGATCTCAGTCGCAACAGCCTCCACCTGCAGAGGGTGCGGCGTCGGGCGCTGCGCTGCGAGTTCGAGGAATTCGGCGACGATGTCCCGGCGCGGCGTGGTGTAGATGTCCTCGAGGAAGGCGAGCTGCGCACTGTTCTCCCTGGTGGGAGCTTTCCTGTCGACCTCGCGAGCGAACGCAAGGTGGTGGAAGAATTTGCGGGCAGTTTCGATGCTTTCTCGGCTGGCCACGACACCCACTCGGGGGTCTCGCGACGGCGTTCGGTGTCCGTCGCAGCAGATCTGGCCGGCGCTGACGGCGAGGGAGAGGTTTCGCGCTCCGTACCAGGCCACGAGCAGTCGTGCGCGCTCCGGATCGAAGTCCTCGAGTGCTCCGTGCCAGGCGGCGAGCAGTCGGGCGCTGCGCTCCGGAACGAATCCCTGGCGGGCGTAATCCGGTTCCAGTGAAGCCACTGCGGCACTCGGGCTTGGACGGGCCGCTACGGCAGTGTCACCTTGAGTTCGGACGCGTCGAGAGGTGAACAGGGGGAATCGCATCGTCAGTTCCTTCGGTAGCACTCGGGAATTTCTGGCTGGGGTGCGCCCGCAGTGTTGTCCGCCCAGGTCGACGGTATGAACTGAGCGAGCCCACGGCTGTCGCAGCCTGAGAACAGTTGATCTTGTTTGCGGGCGCTGATGAATCCGCGAATCAACTCGGACAGTTCGTCGGCGTAGTCCGGAGCTTCGGGGCCGGCCAACCCGATGAACAGGGGCCAGATTTCCTCGTCGGCAAGCATCACCACGACGTTGAATGCGTCGATCGGGTGATGACCGCCAGAAAACATAGAAGTGTCATCCGGATCGACGGGATACTTCTCTTTGAGGGCGGTCATTCCCGCAACGAAGTCGTCGTAGTAATTCTCGATCATGTGGGGAACCTTGCGTCGCGGAGAGTCTTCGAATAGCGCCACTCCACGACAAACGCCACGGCGATGATGACGACCCACAGACCAAGGAGAGCGATCCCCAGAGATTCGGAGAACAAGAACACCACGAAGGTGATGATTCCGAATACGAGAGGGAGGATCATCGACTTCCAATAGGGGAGCGTGAAGAGGTGATGAATGCTGCGCTGAACAGCGTTCCCAGGGGAAGAAGCTTCGTTCACGATGAGTGCCTTTCCATGTTCGTAGGGCCTATCGGAGAAGACCATTGAGGACGGGGGAGAGAGGGATGCCCGCGCCGCACGAAACGTCGCGGAGGAGCTGTCTCAACCAACGCTTGACCGTCGATACGACGCCAAACGTGTTCGGTCCCGCCCATTGATCGCCCCCTGATTTTCGTATGTTCGGTGTTCTCTGGGTCGATCGTGTCACGTAGCGGCGACACGATCGACCCGCAAACTAGACGGTGAGCGCCTTACGCTGCGCATTCTCCAGCGACAACGTGAGCTTTTGGACAATCCGATCGGTGTTCACCGCGACCGGTAGTTCTCCTGCGAGGCGGGTGACGGTGCGCATCGCGGTCTCGCGTTCGCCAGCCGTGGCGCTCTCGTCCAGAGCGATTGCCAGCACCCTCTTGATCGTTGTCAGGGTCTTGCGCTGACCGCGGGTCAGGACGCCCATCCCGATCTTGCGGGCGTTCCGATCGGCTGCCGTCCAGGCTGCGGCCAGGGTGGCTGCAGCTGTGCGGAACTCGTCGATCCGTTGTGCCGAGTGGGGGACGGTTTCCGTGTGCAGTGCTTCGGCGTCCGCAAGTGCGGTGAGGAACGCAGCTGTGAACGGGTCGGTGTGATCGTCGAGAGTGGGGCGCTCGAAGACCGCGTGGGGATCTGCCAGATAGTCGGCGAACTTGGTTCGTGTCTGATCGAAGACCGCTCGTGCTGTGTGCCAATCCTTTTCGCGGTCCGCCGCCGCCGCCTTCCGGTCGGCGATCTGGTTGCGGGCACGAAAAGCGATGAGTCCTAGTAGAGCGAGACCGATGAGAGCCGCGATGCTCGCGCCGACGGCGATGAACGGTGTCCAGTTCATCGGTTCATCCGGCGCTGGTGCGGCAGGAACAGGCGGCGCAGGGGTGAGCGGAGGGTCGGTGGGAGCGTCCTGCGGCTCTGCTTCACCGTCTCCGACCAGGGAGGACACCACGAGCTGGGCGCCGCCGATGACTATCAGGCCGAATAGGCCGGAAACGGCCCTTGTGAGCTGTTCGGGTTCATGGCGACCCTGCGAGCTCGCGACGGCGTATCTCGCGCCTTGAAAGATGACCCAACCGATGCAAATGCCCATGAAGGCCCACATGATCCAGTGGACAGTGCTGATCAGGTCTTCCGACAGAGCAGGCAATGACTCGGAAGCAGAGGGAGCGGCGTCGGCGAAAAGTTGCAGATGCATTGTTCTCCAATGGTTTTGGGATGGAAAGCGCCTCAGTCGGGCTTGCTTAATAATTAATGTAGGTGAATAATTCAGAAAACGCAATAAACGTAGGTGGTAAATTATGTGGGTGGCAGAACGAGGCAGACCCAAGAGTGAGGACCCGGCGAACAACATCACCAGTGTTCGACTCACCAACTCCGAACATCAGCTGGCGAAAAAAGCAGCTGACCTCGCCAATCTTCGGTTAGGGCAATACATGCGGGCCAAGGTCGTCGAGGCAGCCCAATTGGACGTCAGCCGGGCGCAACAGGTGTCGGAACATCCTGATACCAACACAACCGACACCGAGCACTGACCGTGCCTCGACTACACGCAAGCGCAGGGGGAGTCCGATGGACGAGTGGATAGAGAGCGCCGGCACCGAACTAGCCGACGCTCACAACCGTGAGGAACGATCGGTCGAGCTGGTTCAGCAATGCCTGACCCAGGGGATGCTGCGCCATCAGTTGCCCAAGAAGTGGCAGTTGAACCGTGATCTGCTTCCCGCTGCCACAGCGCGGAAGCTCAAAGCGCGGACCGCGGCAGGGATCGCCAACCCGCTCCACGCCTACAGGGCATCGAGGATTGCGGCTTACGACGACCGCCAAATGCGATGGTTCGCGGTACAGGATGAGCGGGACCCACTGAATGCGGCAGCCACAAACCCCATCGACGACGGCCGCGAACTGACTCCGACGCAAGAACAGGAGCTGCGCGATCAGATCCCCTTCGATGATGCCGGGGAGCGTGAGGCTCCGATCACGTTGCCGGCCAAAGTGTTGCGGCATTTCGAGATCCAACAACTACACGGCGACAGCGGTATCCAAGCGACACACGTTCTCGCTGTGCTCGCGACCTTCTTCGTTGCAGGTTTTTTCGGAGCACCCGCCGCGATCGGAGTTTTCGCGCTCTTTCTCGGACTGACGGTGGCCGCCGAGGGGCGGTATATGTTTTCCACGTCCTTGATGAGCGCCGACTGGGCAGCCCTCGAAATGGCAACCGTCGAGGCTCCGCGCCCGATGGAAGGGACACGTGAGTACCAACTTGCGCAGCTCTCCGTCGCACTGAGTAGGGCCATCACCAGCACGCATGCCTGGAAATCGAGTTTTCTGGACATGCATCGCGTTCAACTTGATCCTGAGGCGGAAGCCGCCGAAATCATCGAGCACGCGACCCGCATCAGCGCTCTCCGGGCACAAGCAGGTGCCAGGCCCGCAGGCGACAGTGATGCCGCCTACCGGGCGCAGCAGCAATACGACTCGAACAGCCGGATCCTCGACACCGTCGAACAATCGCTCGTCAACCGTGTGGCAGCGTTGTACCGATACGCGGCCGAGCTGCACACCCTCGACAACGAATACGCAGTCCTGCAGACGTTGAAGCGGAACATTCAGCTCACTCCGGAACTGGAAGAGTTGGTTCGTCAGACCGGTGTCGACGCGATGGCGACCGCCAACGTCGAATCGTTGACCAGCGAAATCGAAGACCTCAACGCCGCGATCCAAGCGCAGGTCAGCGTTCTCTCCGGCGATTTGAACGCCCTGAAACTGTACGGAACCGAAACCATCTAAGCGTCAGCACCGAAAGGGCACCATGCCGAACATTCTCTGGTTCGTGATCATCGTCATTTGCGGCATTAACGGAACGGTCGAAGCGCGAAGACTGCTCGACGGCAGCAAGAAGGCCGGCACACTCCCGATGATCGCTAGTTCGGTTCTGATCATCGCCGCGGCCCTCGTCGAAATCATCACCGCAAGCATCAGTGAAACCACCACTGTCACCGGTGTCGTATCGCTGAGTCTGACAGTCCTCGGGTTCTGCGTAGGGGTCCTTGCGCTGGTATTGAACAGTCGCGAACGCCGCCGCAACCACGCTTGACCTACAACCTGCGGACAAGCACCGAACGGCACCTTCGGCGCCGTTGCCGCTCCGCGGCCCCGAGTGGTCACCAAGGTCGTCGTACGAGTCGCCTCAGTCCAGCAGATCGGGGACCCCGACCTGTCCACCCACGCGCCGGGCACTACCGCGTGTTCTCCTTCGTCGCCCACGCGCTCCGACCACTTTCAACCCGTGGCTTCGCCTGAAAGTGATCTCCGGCGACCCTGCACTCTTCGGGGTGGACAGCCCACCCTCGTTCTGCTGGCCCCAGGCTGCGACTCTTCCGACTCTCAGAAAGGCTGCATCATGACCGAAACAGCTACCGCCACACGCTTTGTCGTTGTACCCAGGACCGCTGAACACGGCGGATACGAGAACGAGTGCTTCACCCACTTCGTTGAGGACACCGCGGGCCGCTACTGCCTGCAGGGGCCGATGGTTCAGTCGGACGCGGAATGGCTCGCGAACAACATGAACAGCAAGTGGGGATAACCCACCAAAGAAGGCCCCGCACCGGGTTTCGGTGCGGGGCCTTTCTGCTGCACTCCTACATGGAGGCAGGGCGCTCCGGCATCTTCATCATGATCAGCTCCGCGCCATCCTTGTAGCGGTACGCCCACTGACCATCCTTCGTCATCACTGTGCCTGCCTGTCCCACATCCGGGGCCGGACTCCAGCCCGGACCCGCGTCCGGCTCCGCAATTTCACTCATCGCGCTATTGTCAAAACCTACCGACATGCAAAACGCGGTGGTCCGTCAATCGGTGGACCACCGCGTTTCTCTGCTGCTATTTGACTTGTTCGCCTCGACGGAGGCGAACAAACTACGCCGTAGCGGGCGGTTTTCTCAGTGTCTGCTTCGTTTGACCAGGGACGTGACACCGGCGACCGCGCCGACGACGACGATGGCTGCCACGATCGGAATCAGCCCGACCTTCGACCACCAGAACACCGTGATGAACAGAGCAAGACCCAACAGGCTGCCAGCCAAGTAGAACGGTATCGACATCTTGCCGCGATCTGATTCGGAGTTGTCGTCGACCGGCCTCATCGGAGGTATCTCGCTCATCGCTGTTTCCCGTCGTTCAGTCAGCGTCATTCACAATTCGTATTGGGCACGAAGTAGAACCCGGTGCTCGAATCGAAAATGTCCTTCTGGTAGCACGCGTTCGGATTGAAATTGGTGGTGTTGAGAGCATCCCAGAGTAGAGCGACTGCTGTCGCGCCGCCGAAGGTGCACAGCAAGCCCACCACTCCGTCTGCGATTCGACCGGCAGGACCAAAAGCCTTGAGAGCTGTACGGAAGACCGACGAGCAACCGACGAAGACGCCGCCGATGGCTACCGCATTGAACGCGTACGCGATCGCGTTCGCCTCGGATCCCCACAGATTCAGATAGACGCTGGTACCGAATGTCAGCTTGGGATCCGCTGTGACGGGATAAGCCGTACCGCCGTTATGTTCGACGGTCTGCGTCAGAGTGTTTCCGTTGACCTGGAAGCTTGTCGGTACGTTCGCACCATTCGCGTCCTTGGCCCACGGGGCCGCGATCGAGCCGAACACGATGTCGACACCTTCCGCGACACCGAAGATCTCTACGTCGCCGTCGGCCGCGACCCTGGTCGACAGTCCTTCGGGTACGTCGAGGGTGAAGGTATACGAGGTCGGAGCTGATGCGTCGGGAATCGAAATCGCTTGGCGTGCAGAATCTTGCGCCATCGCCTCTGAAACGATCGTCGCACCTGCCACATCCGCGACCGCTGTGTCGTCGACCACGCGAGTGCCGGACGTGCCGTCTGCGGTGAGGGTGACCGTTGCGCCGGTCTCGGAGCTGACCGAGACCGATGCTGCGCCGGTCTTGGTTACCGACGCCCCGGACGTTTCGAGGCCGATGCCCCGTTGTTGACCGGCAGCATCCGCTGCTTGATCGACGGATGCCACCACTTGCTGATCGGATAGTTCAACCGGTTGAGCAGATGCAGTACCGGCCCATAAAACCACCGACAGCGCGGTGGTAGTGCCTAACAGTGCTACGGACAGCCTTCTATTGCGCACGTCGTTGCTTCTCTCTGTTGGTCATCATTGACCCGTGGATCACTCGCAGAATGGCTCACGGGAGGCGGATCTCAAGCCAACGCAAAAGCCGAAAAATGGTGAACAGCAAACCGATTCGGAGATTCACGCTGAACAAATCCATACAAACAAACCAGTCGGTAACGTAACACCGAAATTGCAGGAATGGACGAATAGGGACAAAACTCGTCAAAAATTGAAATACATTCCGGATATTTCGACCATTATTAATTGCGCGAAGTCGTCCGAAAGATCATCTTCTTGGGGTGATCGAGCGCAGTACGAAGTGGAATGCCACAGCGGTACCGGCTCCGACCGCAACGCCGGCCATCGCCTCGGCCAGGAGAACCCCGACGGTGACGCCGAAGATGGTGGCGGCCGTGACTGTCAGCACGACGTCGGCAGATACCGGACGAGGGCAGTTGATCGCAGGACCCTTCGTGGAAGTGGCGCATGTATTCGCAGAGATCATCACACGGCGCGAGAATCGGAGTTGCACCCCGCCGGGTCAGTGGTCGGACATTGTTCACGCGTGTGGCCCGGGAACCGGAACCGTGTCTGTATGTATCGAACTTGTGTTCGACTATCCTGGGTGTGGGCAGTGTGCGGATCCAGGAAAGTGGGGTGACGATGAGCCAGCAGTCCCACTTGTCAGCGACAACGGCGCTGACCAAGACGGAGAAGCTCGAGCAGCTGCGCCGCAAGATGGCGGCGATTCCTGCTCGCTCGGACGGCACCGAACCCGCTACGCCGTCGGTGATGCTCAAACCCGTCGGTGAGCGCGAGCCGACTCCGATCGTGGCCACTGCGCAATCGACCCTTCGGATGCTTCCCGTTCCGGCCCCGATCGGTGATCTGCTCCCACGAGGCGGGTTGGCCCGAGGAACCGTCGTCAGTGTCGACGGCGCAGCGTCGGTCCTGATCGGGCTACTCGCCACCGTCACCGCTGCCGGTGGACACGTCGCGGTGATCGGAATGCCTGGTCTCGTACTTCTCGCCTTCCACGAGCAAGGTGGCGACTTGGCGAAGGTCGCGCTCATCCCTCAGCCGAAGGACGCTGCAATCGACTGCGCCGCAATTTTGCTGGAGGGCTTCGACGTGGTTGTCCTGGGACTCTCTGGTGGCGCTGTAACGCCCTCTCGCGGACGGGGTGTGGCCGCGCGCGCGAGGAGTAAGGGATCACTGTTGATTGTCACAGAAGGGCAATGGGACGGACCGGATCTGCGGATCTCGTCGCGAGTAGGCGGATACACAGGTCTATCAGCGGGGAGAGGGCGTGTGACCGGAGTTCGACTCGACGTCGCGGCCGCCGGCAAAGGATTCCAAAAACGCACCGGAAGCCTGGAAATCCGGGACGAGAGCGGACAACTCCGCTGGGCCACCGTCGACGACACCCTCGCCGCCGGGGTACCGCCATTGAGGGCAGCGCAGTGATCAACACCGACCACTGGGCCGAACGCTGGCCCGACCACCCCGTGATCAGGACATTCGACGAGCCGAAAGCAGTGAAAGTCGACATCGGCCGGGCGCTCCCACTCGGCCGCGGGGGAGCATCGCGCGCCGACCATGTGAGCATGCGCGTAAAGACTTCCGCGCTCTACATGTCCGGATACCTCGACGGAATTTTGAGGTACTGGGCGAAAATGCACGACGGGCAATGGTTGGCTTGTAGACAGGCTTGGTGACTGACCATTGACCGCCCAGCGTCAATTCAGCGTGGCCAACTGACCTCGTATATGCCGACAGATAGCGCAGATCAGTGGATGACCAGGGAAAGTTGGGGTTCTCACTTTCATGTGCGTGCGGCTGATTCGATCCTTACCGTCGGGGACATGACTGAGAAGACGATTCCCCAGCTGATGGCCCAGTCGATTGATCCGGTGGCCGATTTTTACACTGCTTTGGGGTTTGAGATCACGTTCCGGCAGACTGCGCCGTACCAGTTTCTGAGCGTGCAGCGTGGAGGTATAGAGCTGAACTTCTACGGAGACAAGGACTTCGACTCGATGTCCTGCGCACATGGCTGCCTGGTGACCACGGATGACGTCGACTACCTGTACGCAGTCTTTACGCAGGGGCTGCAGGAGGCTTTCGGATCAGTGCCTGCCCAGGGGGTTCCGCGGGTGGGTGCGTTGAAGGACATGAGCTACGGGATGCGGCAGTTCCTGATGACCGATCCCGGAGGGAACACCATCCAGATCGCTCAGCCGATCAGCGAGGATCAACGGCACCGGCAGTTGCCCAACGGGACGTTCGACCGGGCGATTCACATGGGCTCGCTTTTCGCCGATTCCAAGCAGGACCTGGAGTTGGCGGTGAAGGTCCTCGACCGGGCTCTGCATCGCAGTGACGAGGAGCCGACCGACGTGCAGCTGGTGAAGCTGCTGGTGTTGCGGGCCGACGTGGCGGTCCGCCGAGGTGAGCTGGACCTGGCTCGAGAACTGTTGGTCCGCGTGGGGCGGACGGGGGGCGGTGGACCGGAACTGGCTGATGACTTGCGGCGGGCGGTGGAGCTCGAAGCCGGGCTGTAAACAGAATCAAGCCGCTTAGGGGAGGGTTCGACGTCCGCGCAGAAAGGTCGCGCCGCGCGGACGTCGAACAGAATCTGGTCACTGACCGGCTGTACACAAGCTCGCCGGGGTGACCGTGCGCGTCACCGATGCCGGTGGAACCAATCTCGTCGAAATCGACATGCTCGTGACCGCCGACGCCATCGCGGAAGTGCCGGCCACCACTTGAGCGGGACAATTACGGACATGCGAAAGGGCCGGTGAGCAATGCGCTCACCGGCCCTACGCGTACGACTCGATCTATGTCACCAGTGCTGGAGGATGTAGATGTTGTTGTCCCAGATCGCAGGATCGGTGAGCGAGAAGGAGATCTCACCTCGGTGGGAGGCCGTTTCCTCGACCAACTGATCGATGCTGGCGTAGACGTACTGGCCGTCGCCCTTGTAGATCGAGCCTTCGCCGAGGGCGATGCTCCAGTAGTCGTTCGGAACAACCTCGAGGAAATCCGCGGCATTGGTGTCGGCAATGAATTGAGTTTCGTTCGGATCGAATCGAATGCCGACATACCCGTTGCCGGAGTACGGGGTTGCGGCAGATGCGGCACCCGCACCGAGGAGGGCGACAGCACCGGCCGCGACAGGGACCAGCAGCGCAGCTACGGCCATACGTGAACGGGACATGGAAACCTCCTGTGACGCGAAGGCTGCATCGGCCGCAACCCACTTTGATGTAACTGACGGTATCGCAAAATCGAGTAACCGAACATTTGCGACAACATGACGTCGATCACGTCAGTGGTAGCGCGATAGGCTCGCAATCTGGGCATTCACGCATTTGACTAGGCGAAACAAGGCTGATTGCCCTTAAGTGCGGATGCGGAAACGGTCCGCTTGCCGCTTACAGCTCCAGGTGAGTAAATGCCTGGCACTCAACCCGGTCGGTCGGATCACCTACTGCATCCGCCTGCCCGGCGGCCCGGCCACCTCCGGTGTCCCCCAGGAGGATGCTCCGCTGCGCTCCGCTCTGTAAAAGCGAAAAGATCCTTTTTCCTTAACGTCTTTGGTGGGCAGTTCCGGGCTGTTTCTCGTAGGTTCGGAGCTACCTGGGGACGCCGCGGTATGGCTTGATTTTTTTTCGCTGTACGTATGGCCAGAAAGGAATGGCCGCCGCAGCGTTCTCGACGACTCGACCTGCTCATTGAGAGATGCGACTCGATCGCTGTTTAAGGACACGACAGAGAGGTCGTCCACCCAGGCGCTAGGTCCACATCCATGACGGAACGAGAGTGAAAACGAGAGTGAAAGGGAGCGCTCGTGAGGCAACTATGGGCGGGAATCGATGCAGGTAAAGCACATCATCACTGTGTGGTGATCGACAGCGACGGAACACGATTGCTCTCGCGGCGCGTCGCCAACGACGAAAGCGAACTCAGTGATCTGATCGACGACGCACTCGGCCTCTCGGATGGAGGTGCTCTGACGTGGGCGGTGGACCTCAACAATGGTGGGGCGGCATTGCTGATCGCGTTGATGGCCGAACGAGGGCAGCGGTTGCTCTATATCCCGGGCCGGGTGATCCATCATGCCGCTGGTAGTTATCGCGGGGACAGTAAAACCGACGCGAAAGACGCTGCGATCATCGCCGATCAGGCGCGGATGCGCCGAGACCTGCACCCAATGCGGGCCGGGGACGAGATCAGTGTCGAACTGGGCATCTTGACCTCGAGGCGTACCGATCTGATGCGGGACCGCACCCGCACTATCAACCGACTCCGAGCACTACTGGGCACCTACTTTCCGGCGCTCGAGCGGGCGCTGGATATCAGCAATGTCAAAGCGACATTGATCTTGCTCTCGGGGTATCAGACGCCGGACGGAATCCGCCGACTCGGGCAAACACGGTTGGAGACGTGGTTGCGGAAACGTAAGGCCTACAACGCTACCGGGATCGCAGCGAAGGCGATTGACGCGGCGCACTCGCAACACGCACGAGTCGCGGGTCAGGACGTAGCGGCGCGGGCGGTGGCGAAATTCGCCGTTCAGGTCATGAATCTCGATACCGAGATGGCCGAGCTCGATCGCGACATCGAAGAGAGGTTCCGCCGGCATCGTCATGCGGCGGTGATCGAGTCGATGCCCGGTTTCGGCCCGCTGCTCGGGGCAGAGTTGCTTGCTGCCATCGGCGGCGATTTCACCGCGTTCGGCACTGCGGACCGGTTGGCGGGTATCGCGGGTCTGGCTCCGGTGCCGCGAGATTCGGGCAGGGTCAGCGGAAACCTGCGGCGCCCACGACGATACGATCGGCGCCTGTTGCGGGTGTTCTATCTGTCCGCGCAGTTGAGTCTTCGAAGTTGTGTGCCGTCGCAGACCTACTACGCACGTAAACGTGTGGAAGGAAAGCGTCATACGCAGGCGGTTCTTGCTCTCGCGCGGCGACGGTTGAACGTGTTGTGGGCGATGCTCCGCGACAATGCGCCGTACCAACCGGGGCGGACTGCCGTATTGGTCGCGTGAGCAGCGGCCCACTCCGAGCTGACGCTGAAATTCGGTCTGCCGACTTATTGGCAGCGTCACAGTATTCATTGTGGTCATTATTGAGAACGTGCCCGCCACGTCAGCGGAGCTTGATGGAGCGGACGCACTCCGCAGCGCTCACAGAGACGATGGGGCAGTCGTGCAAATCAGAGTAGGTACGGGACGGCAGGCGCATTTCTGAGTTCAGCCTCGACAGCCCGAAAATTGTCTGCACTCGGGCTGACCGACGCGCGGGTCAAAGTCTGCATTTGCGTGTCGGACAGTGTCGCCATCGAGCAGTCCAACGTGCGCTTTCTCGATCAAGCAGCGTGGCGCGCGCCAAACTTCTTGATCGCACGCCATCCGACATTTGTCGTTGAGCTGATCATTTGTTGTCGGGCGACTTCGATGTGAACTGGTCTGCACTCACGCTCTCACCAGACACCGCCAGTAAGGGCGACCTCGTGACTGGACAAGGGACCCCGCCGCATCGTCAAGTCACTGCCCGAACGTCGAGAATCCCGAATCGGTTGATCATGCTGGGCCGTAGCAAAGCCACCGCCTGCTCACCACGCGATATTGATCGGCGCCGGACTCCACATACCCGAACGCCGCACGGTGTCAGTGTCGAGGTGCGCTGGTTCGGCATTCGGCTCGATGCGTGAGTACTTCTCGAGGCTGCCCCAGTCCTCGTTCCAGTCGTCCTTGAGGTAGGCCGGGAGGGTGCGACCGGTGGCGGTCAGGTCGATCCACCCGAGCGGGCCGCCGCCGAAGTGGTCCTGCCACAGACTCGTCATCATCGCGCCGGGACGGTCCGGAAGGATGCGGTACTCCGGGATCTGCGCCACTCCGAGGCGATGGTTGAACGGCTGCTGGCACGGGAACTGCAGTGCCACTTCCCAGTCGATCATGGTGGGTGTGGTCGAACCGAGCAGGTCGTTGAGAGTACGGGTCTCCGGAACCCTCGGCGGTGTCACGGTGACCCACTGATCAGCCCGGGTGTCGGAGTCATCGACCACAATCCGGACGGCGTTCGCCCCCACGGGAAGCTCGTCGAGCGGCACCCGGAGGTTTCGCCACGAGGGGGCAGGGCCGATGTCGATAGGCAGGATGCTGCCCAGCTTCTGAACCGTCCCTTCGCCGCCCCGGACACCGTAGTCCAGTTGGATGCGGGCGCCCGGGGTGGCGATGCCGTCGGTGTTGACCGAATACACCCGGCCCGCGGCGGTGATTGAGACCAGATCACCACCGGCGGGGAGCGCGTACCAGTCCGAAGTCAGCGACGCCGGTCCGTTCGCGCCGTAGGTACCGAGGACCGGCGTCGTTGCCGGGTCGAGCCCGAAAGGCAGAGCAACCGAGCTGCCGTTGACACCGGAGGCGCCCTGCCCACCGGCGGTACCGGCTGCGTTGCTGGACTTGGAGTCCTCATTATCGAGGGATTTCGCCATGCCTTCGGAAGAAGCGGCCTCGTCCGATGCCAGGTCGGTGGCCACCCCGTTCGGGGTGAATCCGACGTTCTGTGCGCCGAGCGCATTCGCCGGTGCGGCGGTGAGGGGTTGCAGCATGGAGGCGTTGGGATCGGTCTCGACCAGTACGTCCTCAGCCAGTCCGCACGAGTGCCCGGCGAGGGCGCCGAAGTTGGATTTCGACAGCGAGAACGACGGGTACTGCGCAATGGCGCCCTTGGTCATCGAGAGCACGAAAAATAGGACCATGGCGCCAGCAGCGACCGTCAGCGGCGGAATAGACCACCCTCGGCCCGCAGACGCGGATCTGTCTTCGTGCGGTTCCCGGAAGTAGCACCATGCGGCGACCAGGAGCATCAGAACCGTCAGACCGAGCAGGAAGGTGCCGGCGCCGTGCCCGGCGATCATCACCGGCTTGTCCCACCACGGGACACCGAACTTCGACACGTACCACCAGCTGTTGCTACTGGTGAAGGCGAGCGCCAGAAGGAACAGCACGGCGGCGGCGAAGAATGCCCTGTTGCGTCTCGACCGCAGCACCAGTGGACTCACCGCGACTGCGGTCAGGACGGCGAGCGAACCGGCGAGGCCGGCAAACACCCCGAAGTGGTGTGTCCACTTGGTGGGTGTGAACATCATCAGCGCCATCGCGGCGACGGTGATGCCGATGATCCTGCGGGACGGGCCCGACGCGGTTCCGGGGATCCGGCCGCCGCGGCGCAGCATCATCAGAAGGCTGGCGACGATCGAGAGAACCATCACGAACACCCCGAACCGTCGGGCGAGGGATCCGTCGGCGTTGATGGCGAACAGCCACTCGTAGCGCTTGTACTCCTCGAACCACGCGTTCGTCGGCGGGATCACGTGTACGCGTTGCATCTCGATGACCCCGGCGAGGGTCTGGTCCGCAAACGCCGCGACCAGGACGACCAGACCCGCGGCGACGATCGGGCCGAGAACCGCGAGATAGCCGACAGTCTTAGCGCGCGCCGAAACAATCTGCAGCACCGGGCGGGCGCCCGCGATGAGCGCACCGAAGCAGATGATCCCCGACGGCCCGACGGTCACCGTGAGCGCGGCGACCAGCACCGCCACGGCAGCAGGGAGCAGGCGCCGAGTCGCGATCGCGCGTTCGACCGAGCACCACGTCAGCAGTACACCAGCCGCGACCATCGGCTCCGGACGCAGACCGTTGTTGTACGGGAGCCAGAAAGCGAGGAACACCAGACCGCCGGTCCACAAGGCGATTCGGTTCTTGCGGACCGCGACACCGAGGCGCGGGGCCACCTCGCGGCTGATCACCAGCCAGCACACGATGCCCGCGATCAGCGCGGGGAGTCGGATCCACGGACTGGCGGTCGATACCTTCGTCATCAGCGCGAGTAGGTCGTAATACGGGGTACCGAACGGTGCTTCCGGGACGCCGAACCAGCGGAAGTAGTTCGACATGTAGCCCGACTCGAGCGATGACCGTGCCATCGTGAATTGGTAGCCGTCGTCGGAGGTGGTGGCGCCGATGAAGTGCCACAACACCAGGGTCCCGACCACCACCGCGTCGATCGGTGTGAACTTCCACCAGCGTGCCGGTAGGAACCGTCGTGCTCGACGGCCGTCGAGCGCGTCGATTCGGTGCAATGCGAGCAGCGCGATCGCGGTCGCGAGGACGGCGACGATCATCGCGACCAACTTCAGCAGTGAGGGCGTCGAGGAGAACCGGGCGTCGAGATCGGCGTGCACTGACAGGCCAGCTGGAACAGTGCCCTGGAGATCGGTGAAGACTCCCACCATCTGCGGCCGGAAGTCCCCTGTGAGAGTGGAGCCGTCGCTGCCGGCCACTGTCGTGGTGGTCTTTTCTGCGGTCGACGTCACGGTCACCGAGCGCCCGTCGAGGTCGTCGACGCGGATCGAGAGGAGGTGTTGGTCGCGTTGAACGATCTCGAACTGTGCGGGGCGTCCGTCGGCGCCGGGGTTGACGCGGGCGACGAGGCCGTAGCGTGCGGCGTCCGCCGCACCGACCGGTGCGGTCGAGACCACTACGCCCCCGGTCGGGGAAAGCTGTTGCAACGCGGTTGCGGGAATCGACAGATCCAGTTCGAGCGGCGCATACGACACCAGTGGCGCATTGACACTGGTGAGCGAACCTGCCTGCGGCCAGGACAGACTCGCCGTCTCCTGTTGCACGGGCATGAACGGGATCGACACCGCCGCCAGGATCGCGATCAGCGACGCGACGACGGCGACAACCCGGATCCTGGTCACATCCCGACGGGACACCGAGGTCACGGTCGGTCGGTCGGATTGTTTTCGGTCGTCCACGATGCTGTCGGTCACGACGATCGATGCTAGCCGTCCAGGCCTGGGAAATGGAACAAGTGGTCTCTTTTTCGTTGTGGCCACTTCGTTTTTGTCGTGACGGAGTCCGCCATCGCTACATACTGTGTATCCCTGAACTGGTAACGGAGTTTGCCCACAAAAAAGCGGGTCCTGGTTCGGAGCGCCCGCATTCGAGCGCAGTCAGCCCCGCGGTGATGGCGAATTCTCCGATGCGGAGAGTCAAGTCGAAGGTTGCAGGTCATGCGGCAGCCGGTTCTGGGCAACGGAAATCGCCGATCAGGACTGACTCAACAAATGCACGGCTGTGGTCGGCTTACCTGCGTAGCCTTCGGCTCCGTCCCGATGGGAACGGCCTACGGCCGTGCTTGACAAAACCTATTGAGATTCCTTTCTGTCCTTCCGATCCTGATCGACGGCGGTCCCGGCGCAACCCCTGGCGGCTTCGCCGGCCTCCGGCTCCGAAAACTTTTTCAAAGACGCTTCGCTGAAAAACTTTGCGGCCCAAGCATTGCGCCGTGCCCTCATACCGCCGATCCGGAGCTCCATGTCAGAACGGAAAAAAAATTGTCAGGGGCCACCGAGGGGTCCGGACACCAATGGAAGGTCAAGTCAGTGAACGGTTACGACTTCGAACAAGGCAAAGACCACGACGCCGCGACCATCCATTACGCCGGACTGGCCTGCGGATGCGGTGACTACTCCTGCCCTCGGATGCATGACAGCGCCGCACGGTGCGTCAACTGGGAGTGACGCTCTTTTCCTGATCACCGAACGTCGAACCAACCGAGAAAGAGGAAAACATGCACAGCACACACGATTTCATCGTCAACGGCGTCATCACCAGCAGCCCGGATGTCGCCCGCGCCGAACTGGCAGGCGAAGAAACCGACAACAGAAAGGTGGTCAAAGTGTTTGACCTGCACGCTATTTGCGAAGCGTCCGACGCACTAGGCGGGTTGTTCCGCGCAGACGGAGAGTTCACCGAAGCGATCGCAGAGCACTGTGCCTGCGGTGAGGTGGACGTGTTCGTTGCCTTGCTCCAGGCGCTCAGCGACTACGACAACGCTGCAGCCCTGCTCTCGCACCATATCGAGACGGACCAGTGCGAAGCGAAGCATCCGAACGCTGCCGAAGTCCTGGACGCAGCAGCCTGACCCACTGACCGAAAAGCCTACGGATACAACGTCACCGGGCAGCGACTATCTGCCCGGTGACGGCAATCCAGCCCTGAAACCGAAGGAACCGACATGGATATCCCCTCAATCGCCCTCCCCGACCGCAAGCTCGAAATCACCATGAACCGGCCCACGTGGAACACCACCGAACAGGTCCCGTTCACCGAGGCGGATCTGGCTCGCATCGAGCAGGAGTACGCCGACCACCACGCGATCCTGTCCGGCATGGACCCCGAGCAGGCCCGCAGCCTCTGGGAACTCGAAGACGGCTACCTGGTCCACATGGTGGAGGCGAACACCATCCGCATCGGACGCGGACTCATCGACGACCAGACCTCATGGTGGGTGGACCTGCAAAGTCAGTTGGCTCCGGCGCACGGACATGTGACGTGGGGCTGGGTGTATCAGGCGCATTTCCCCGGCGCATTCACCGCCGACTGGGTGAACTGGCTCTACTCCCAGTGGCTCGGATAGCCCACCGACACAACCCCATCACTGACAATCCACACAGAAAAGGAAACGCAATGCGCGAGCCACGAACACTCGAAATCGAGATGGATTCCCCCGGTTTTCGCACCACCGATCTTCACCCGTTCACCGAGGCCGACCTCGAAACCTTCTCCCGGTGCTACGGGGAAATGATGTTCGACGCGACCGAGGGCAACGACAGCGTTGAAGAGACGATGGAGGACTGGACGCTGGTCGATGGATACCTGGTCTACACCCCGATTATCAGCGCGATCAGAATCGGGCGGGGCACCATCAAAGGTGAAACATCCTGGTGGGTGGACAGCCAGGACTACGTAATGCCTTGCCACGGCACAGGAGCGCACGTCTGGCGCTATCAGGCCCATTTTCCCGGCGTTTTCACGGTCGAGTGGATCAACTGGATCTACACCCAATGGTTCGTGTGACCGCGCCGCATTCACGGGCGCTTCGCCGAACGACTGAACACTGACATACCCGGAACAGCAAGACACCGGGCAGCGACTATCTGCCCGGTGTCTTGGTTCCGAATCCTAAGAGAGAGAACGCCATGACCGCAATTCACACCGGACCCCGAGTAGTAGATGTCGAAGGTGAGTTTTTCGTCCGACTGGACCCGAATGCGCTCGACATCGGCGCGAACGTCCGAGATTTGGTCGACTTGTCCGGCACACCGGATTTCGTGGAGTCGATCAGTGAGCACGGTGTCCTGGAAGCGATCAGCGCTGTACAGCTCGCAGACGGCCAGATCGTGGTCCGTGACGGCCAGCGACGCACTCTCGCGGCGAGGGAGGCCGGCATCACCTCGATTCCGGTCATCGTGCGCACCGACACCACCTCCGGCGAGACCGAACGCAACATCGAACGGATCACCGCGCAGATGGAGGCCAACGACCAGCGGTTGGCGTTGACGCCTGGTCAGCGGGCCGCAGGGGCGGCCGAACTGCTGGAACTGGGGTTGTCGGTCACCAAGGTCTCCAAGAAGGTCCGCGAAGACAAGGTGTGGGTCGAGCACGCGGGGAAGATCGGCAAGTCCGCCGCCGCCCGCAATGCCGTCGACGGGGAACAGCTCGACTTCGAACAGGCCGCGATCCTGGCCGAGTTCGCCGGTGACGAGGACGCGGAGCAGCAACTGCTCGACTGCAACTGGTACGAGTTCAGGGCGGTTGCGGAGGAGCTGCGGGCAGAGCGGATCGAACGGGCAGCATTCGAAGAGGCGGCAAAGCCGTACCAGGTCAAAGGATTCACTGCCCTAGCCCAGCATCCCGGTTACGGGACGGTGCTGACCATGGGTGATGTGAGAAGCCCCGACGGTAGCGCGGTGACGATCGAGGAGGTGGAAGCCAGCGCGGCCCACTGGTCGGTGGTGCTCTCGCAGACGGAATGCGTTTTCGACAAGGCGACAGGGGAACCGGTCGACGAGGACGAGGTCGATTGGTACACCCGCGAGAACCCGTCCGCCGACGCGGACGAGGACTATCGGCACTTCAACACTGTCCGAGTCGAAATGACCTGGAGTCCTGAGTACCTGTGCAACGACCCGGAAGCGGCCGGATTGCAGCTCTCACCAGTGATGGCAGCGGTACGAGCCGGTAGCGGGCCAGACGAACTGACCGGCGGGGCGCTCGACTCCGAAGACGAGGCCGAACGTCAGCGTCTCGCGAAGTTGGCCGAGGCGAAGCGCACTGATTTGGAGAGGGCGGAGAAGGACCGCAGAGAGCGCAAGATGGTGCGAGTTCTCAACGTCAAAGCCGAGGCCGCGACCATTGTCCGGCGTGAGTTCCTGCGCAAGCTGTTTGCCGCCAAGACGCCACCGAAAGAGGCAGCCGCGTACGTCGCGACCACCCTCGCCGCCGACATGCACCTGTTGACCGAGCACCGGGCCAATGCCGTCTACAAGGAATTGTTCGGCACCAAGGACTCGTACGTATCCGGGTACGTGAGCGATCAGGTCGCCAAGTCCAGCGCAGGCCGCGCCCAGGTTCTCACCCTGGCGTTGGTTCTCGGAGCTCAGGAATCCCGGTTGGAAAAGGATGCCTGGCGATCGAAGCCGAAGAACAGTGACAGCTACCTCGCGTTCCTCGAGGAACAAGGGCACACGCTGACTCCGGTCGAGGAAATCGTCCGTGGCGGGAAGTTGCCGGAACAGGTCGCTGAACTGGACGAATAAAGTTTGTCTACCCCCCTTGCCTTGATTAGGCTAGGGGGGTAGACTTACCCTTATGACGAAGCGAACGGAACTTCTCAAAGAGATACGCGCATTCGCGAAGGACGCGGGGCTCGACATCGATGAGACCGAAGGCGGAAACCACACCAAAGTGGTGGTCGGAGGACGACGCACTGTCGTTGCCCGGCACTCGGAGATCCCCGAGTTGACCGCCAAGGCGATCCGCAAGCAGCTCGGAATGACCGAGCCACGTCAGGGAAAGGGCAAGAAATGAAGGTCACAGCACATGCAGTCCGATCAGGCGACTGGTGGTCGGTCGATGTACCCGAGGTCGACGGACTGTTCACCCAAGCCAAGCGCCTCGATCAAATCGCGGCGATGGTCGCAGACGCAGGGGAATTGCTCACCGACGTACCGGCCGCCGAGTTCGAGGTCACCCTCGACTACGACTTCGGAGACCCGGCAGCACTGCGCGAGGCCGAAGAGGTCAAAGAACGCACAGCAGCGGCGCTGCGAGCCGTCGAGGAAGCGTCTCAGCGATCCCGCGCAGTCGTCCACGGACTCCGGGAACGAGGACTCTCCGCACGAGATGTGGCCACGATCCTCGGAATCAGCCACCAGCGTGTTTCACAGATCGACAAGGACAAAGCCACAGCCTGACCGTCAGGCGTGGGGGATAGGGGAGGACAACTCATCATGGCCGTCACCGTGTACAGCAAGCCCGCGTGCGTTCAGTGCAACGCCACCTACCGTGCCCTCGACAAGGCCGGTATCGACTACGCGATCATCGACATCACCGAAGACGACGAGGCGCGGGACTACGTGATGGGCCTGGGATACCTCCAAGCGCCGGTAGTCGTTGCAAGCGGCGACCACTGGAGCGGTTTCCGGCCGGACAAGATCAAGGGCATCACTTCGGGCGAGGCTGCAGTAGAGGATGACGCATCATGAGCGGCGAGAACATTCAGGCCCCGGCTGTCGTCGATGCGCTGACGTTGCACCGGATGCAACACGCGGCCGACGAAGCGGAACGCCGAGAACTGGCAGAACCGTTCTGGTCCGCGCCGCAGGTCTGCACGGTAGACCTCCACGACTGGATCAAATCGGGAACCCACGTTCAGCTCGACGCTACCGATCACGCGGTCGAGGAGCCCACGCCGCGATTGGACGGCGGGAACCAGTGCGCGGCAGAAGCACTCACACACAAACAGTGCATGTGCTGGTGCGGCAAGTTCCGCAAGACCACCGAGCTCTAGCGCCCGCCACCGAGA
Organism: Rhodococcus sp. 27YEA6; assembly: GCF_044908235.1. NCBI lineage: Bacteria > Bacillati > Actinomycetota > Actinomycetes > Mycobacteriales > Nocardiaceae > Rhodococcus > Rhodococcus sp. 27YEA6. Next base: position 76,140 of record NZ_JBIYCY010000018.1, read on the forward strand.
CGAGGACTCCCCGATGACCACCATCGCCACCGACCCGCAGGATGACATCTCTGCCGACGACATGGATTACGACCCACGCCTGGACGTCGAAGCACAACTTCTGTGCGCCCTGCTGTGGGCACAACCCGCCGAAGCCCGCCGAGTGGCCGGCACTGTTACCGCAAGCGACTTCGACCGGCCCGTCTACGCCTCGTTGTACGAGAAGATCACCGAACTCGTCAACGCTGGAAAACCCCATGACGCAGCGCAACTCGCGATCGCGCTGGGGAAGGAAGGAATGACCGCAGGCCACAAGGGAAAGCAACTCACCACCGCGTTGGCTGACATCACCACACTCGGTGCGACCGCGAACGTCGAACACTACGTCGACTCCGTGATCACCCAGGCATACCGCCGCGCATTTCACCTTGCCGCACAGGCTATGACCGAAGCTGCCGAACAACTCCCGGAACGTGACCTCTACGAGCACATGTGCGCTCACGGCCGCCAGCTCCGGGCTGCAACCGAACGCCTGACCGCGATCAGGGGAGGACAGCTGTGAACACCGACGACGACGAACGAGACGCCTGGCAGATGCACAGCGACGGAGCCAGCTGGGACCAGATCGGCATCGAAATGGGCTGCTCAGGCACGACCGCACAAACCCTCGCCGCCGAATACGAGCGGCGTACCGACGCAGCAGCCCACGGGGCGCAAGACACTCTCTTCTGATCCACCGACACCTTCGAGGAACAATGAGCGACATGCAGGGACCGCGAGTCAAAAGGCTCTGGGGCAAGATCCGGTCGACGATGGCCGACGTGGTCGCCGAAACGGCAGCCTGCAAAGCCCTCACACCCATTGACACACTCGCCCACGTCAAAACCCTCGTCGATGCGTGCACCACCCAACTCGACAGAAGCCCCTACGCCGTCGAGAGGAGCTTTCTGCTGCAGGCCGTTGAACTGGCGGGCCTACCCGCCGGGAAGCCGCGAGCCAAGTACGTCAAATACTTCTACGAACTGGGCCATCGGTACAGCGACAGATGGCAATTGAACCCCAACCTTGTCCGAGAGAAAGGGGCGCTGGAAACAGGGCGATACCGAGAGGACCTCGGATTTTGGTTCAGAACTAACCAACCGTGGAGTGAGGCGGCATACACATGCCTGTGGCCGCGGCACGCGAAGCGCGATCCGTGGAACCCCGACCCTGTGCGCCGCCCCTACCTCGCAGCGATCGCGCTGGCCTCGGAGACGGTCCAAGAAATACGATTCCTCAACGACATCGTCACTCAAGCGTTCGACACAGCAGCCATCGCGCCTGTTGACGTTGACGATCAGCTTGTCAGCATCACCGAACAACTTCTCGGGGCCGCTGAGGTCCGCGAAAAGATCGGTGCGCAGCCGATGGGCGATACCGCCGAAATCATTCATGCGCGGCAACTTTGGCAGAGGCAGACCCGCGAACTCGACGAGGCAGTCTGGACGCCGGCACTTGCCCGCATCGCAGCGCTCATTGCTTACCGCGACAAACTTCATGCCGTCCGCATCCAGAACGACACCATCGAACGCATCAGCAGCAGCGTGGGAATCGACACCGCCCTCGATGACCTCATTGCAGATTCCGGCAGCGATGAGCTCGGCTCGACGCGCATCGTCGCAACCACCGCCGACCTTCAACACGCACAGGTGGCTAGAAGCAAGGCCATTGCTGAAGTCCGCGGTGACTACCTCAACGCATTGCGCCCCTGACCAGCCTTCACAGCCAAGCACGGCCGTGTGCCGATGCAACAGCCCAAGGCAGAGACGCCCTCTTCTGACCTGCGATTACTGAACTTGGCTTTCGCGTTGCCGCTCGATGGAATCCTCGGCGCGGGCGATGAGTTGACTCAAAGGCATCCCGAAAACACGGGCAATTGTGTGAAGTTGCGATGTGGACGCGTCCCGCGTGCCCTTTTCGATTCGCCGGATGGTCGAATCGGCAAGACCTGTCCTTTTCACCAGTTCGAGCTGCGCCATGCCGCGTTCGACACGTTCGATCCGTATGCGCTTGCCCAGTTCAATCGCTAAATCCCTTGCGGTAGGTGCGGGTTCCATTGGGCGGCTCCTGAAAGGGCGTCACTACTTTTTTGGGGGCATGCGGTCTGCACTACCTGCCACGAGAAAAGATGTACCCGCCTCGCATTGGGCGATTCTGTGTACGAGCCTATTTCGTCTCGAAGTGGGTCTGCTCGCACGAGGCTGACGCTCCGGCGCCGGTGATCGTTTTCTCGGTCAGGATTTTGCCGTCCGCGATGATCTTGCAGGTGAGCATTCCCGCGCCGGGTCGAGGGTTGGTGGCCGTGATCGACGTATACTTCACCAGGCCGGTGACCGTTACGTTCTTGCGCCACGGAAGCGCCGCTGCGGCGAGCTGCTCGGTGGTCGAATTGTTCCCTGTGTAGGTGACCAGGGCAACGGCGGCGTCACCCGTTACTTCGTACGTGACGACAATTTCCCTCTTCGCTTGCTCGTCGACGACGCTGTAAACCGCAGTGCCCACACGAACGGCACAGCCCGCGAAAAGCGCCAACACCACCACGCCCGCGAGCAGGATCCACGGCCACACCTTCTTCTTCGGCGGTGGCAGTGGTTGAGGCGGGTACGGCACGTAGCCAGGCTGCTGGGGGTGACCGTATGGCGGCTGCCAGTTCGGCTGCTGCCAATTGGGTTGCTGTGGAGGCGGGTTCTGCGGTGGCTGTGTCATCGCTCTTTCGCGTCCGGCGCGAAGAGGCTCGGACCGACCGAATCTTCGAGTGCCTGGAACCGAGAACCACGGTAGTTGCGGTACACACCCACCGCCGCGACGAGAACGGAAATCACCAAGAACGGGAAGCCTGCAGATGTGGTGTCCGTACCCAGCCATATGCCGACTCCGCCGATGGCTATCCCGATGAGGCAGATCAAACAACCCTCGATCACCATCCTGCGGCCCTGGCCTGGGTAGGCCGGCACTCGAACGGATCCGATCATGCGCGGTGGTTGTCTTTTCACCATGAATTTCCCTCCCTGTTTTCGCTGCTCACTGTAGTGGGCGGCGGAATTCCTCCGCCGATGCAGATCACGTTCCAACGTGAGACTATTCTATTTATGACCGGTTCTATGTAGAGTGATGTCGTATTAGTCCAGTAGAAGAAGCGGCAGGGGGGGCAGAGCGGTGACCATTTCGTACACGGGCAGCGATCCGATTCAGGGCGCAGGAGAAGCGCTACCGATTCATCGGCCGATGAACGCCGGACACCGCCAGGCGCTCGCTCAGGTGGCGCGTGAGTTCTACCAGCGCACCGACCCGGACGCCGAGGCCGATTCCTTGGCCTCGAACATCACCGTCGACGACGGTGACCTCATCTGGCACAGCGGTGGTGGCCACGACATCTTGTTCACCATCGTCGAGGTTTACGGCGAGCATGTCGTCCGGGCCATGGAGAAACGGTCGGGGTCCTGGGTTACCGTCACAGACCAGTGGGTCGACCCGAGCGATGCCGCCAGTACCGCCACAACGATCTGGCAGCTCATCACGCTGGTGACCAACGGCAACACGCCATTCGAGGGGGAAGAACATCGTGTCCAGTGAAATCCATTTCGCAGGCGAAATGAGGATTCCGGCGCTGCGCTACTACCCGCGCCGCGACGCGCTCGCGGAGTTGAAGGGCAAGCTCGGGGAAATCTCGTGGGAAGACCCCGACACAGGAATCGCCGAGCTCGATCTCTTGGTCAAGTACGTCGAAACGGACCGCCTCAGGGACGGCCAATTCAGCGTGGTCGTCGAGAGTTACCGCGAGCAGTTTCATGCGGTCAGCTTCGTTGTCGAGCACCCGCTGGTGGCACTGTTTCAGGACTTCGACGGCCCCGTTCTGAGTGGGGAGCACCTGGACCGTGTCCAAGCATTGCCGCGCTGCGTGAGCATGACGGTGCCGTGGTCGTCGATTGCTGCGATCAGCAGTGAGGGACCGTCGTCACCTCCGAATCTCCAGGGCCTTGCGCAGAAGCTTGCGGATAACGGAGTGCCTGGATTCCCTGAATCGGTTCTAGCCGGGGCGTCCAACCACTATCCCGGCAACCAGATCCCTTTAGGTTCGATACCGGCCGGATATATCGGCAGCCACCCTCTCGGATTCCCATTCCCATTCCCATCCACACCCCCGGATGCCTAACACCCGCTAGAGAGGTAGGCCCGTGATGGACGGCAACAGTTTCGCCATCGGAGTTTTCATCGCATTCAACGTGCTGTCCGTCGCGGGCGGGTTGTTCTGTGCACGCCGCTCGTACGTGCGTCACCGCCGGCCCCTGCGTGCCTTCATGGCGGGCATCGGCGGGTTGTTCATCGCGCCTGCCGTGCTGATGGTGTTCGTCGCTCTGGCTCGTCCTCAGGTCCGTGGTTAGCGCCCCGCGAATTTGATAACGATCGGTACTTAACGCAGGTCAGGGCACGTTTTTGTCCCTACTGTGTAGTAAAATCGACCTCAGAAACTCCCCGTTTTTGTGCGGAGTTACGCCCTGGATGGGCGCAGTCGAGGAGGTCGAGTGGCACGCGAAGACGTCAACCAGGGCGCGTTCGAATTCGAGGAAGAAGGAGCAGACAATGGCACCCGTGAACGAGGAAACGGCGGGACCGCTCAGCGAGGAATCGACCGAGGCGGTCGAGGGGATCGACGTGACGATCGCGGACGAGACATTCCGGATTCTGGTGGAGTGGATCGGGCTGGACAAGGATTCGAGCGCGGACCGGGAAACGATCGACCGGGAAGCGCTGCGACTGCAGGGACTGACCGAGGCCGCAGCTCAGCCGCTGGAGCGGCAGGCGAGCGAGCAGTGGAGCCAGTCGAATCCGGGCAAGACCCCGACGTACTTCGACGTGGTCCGGGCGAAGGAAACCGCGTGGCGGGCCGCGCGGGAGATGGTTCTCTCCCAGGAGCTGTACCCGCAGGTGACACCGCAGATCGTGGCTCAGATCGACCAGCTGGCGCAGGAAGCGGACAGCGAGATCGACGCCGAACAGGCCCGAGCGCGGGAAGCGCACGATCCGGATCGGTGGAAGAGCCTGAACGTCACTCAGCGCCCGATCGCCGGCAAGATCGTGCACCGGGTCTGGCTGGAGAAGCCAGCGTGGTTCCGTCAGTTGGCGAAGGCGCTGGTGACGCAGCGGATCGAGGACGATCAACGCGTTCCGATGACCGCGTTCGATCCGATCGCGGACGAGTTGGCCGAGATGATCGAGAAGGAAATCCGGCTCAACCCGCCGAAGGATCCGAACGTACCGTTCTAGAGGCTCAAGATCAGTGGGCGCGCTCGAGTCTCGCTCTCGAAGAACTCGAACTCCAGGGCGACAAGCTCACTAAACGGCTCGCTGCAGCGCAGCGCGCTCTGGCGACGGCCCGCGAGCGCGGTCTCCCCGCCGGCATCGAAGCCAATCTCGCCAACGTCGCCCGAATCACCGGGCGCCTGGACAGTCTGCGGACGCAGTGGCGGGTCCAATTCGCCGATGAGAACCGATTGCGGCGCGAAGTCCAGGCGCTCGGTGTGGACCCGCACGCTGTGCCTCGCGCTCTCGTCCAGGAAGTGTCCGGAGCCGATCGGACCCCGAAACCGAGCTGGCGCAGCGAACCGATCAGCTCTCGGCAGGTCGCCAAACTCGAAGAACTCTCCCGGCAGGCCGGTAAGCCGTTCGAGGTAGACCTGACGATCACCAAAGGTGAAGCGCACGATCTGATTTCGTCCATCCTGAGCGGCAACTTCAAGGAAGTTCAGCTCGTCGGACGACCCCAAGGTCCACTGCTCAACCCGCCGATCACGCCCACCTCGCAACCCGAGGTGGAACCCGAAGCGGATGCAGCACAAGCGGATACCGTAGAGGCGGACATCGCTCCGCTCAGCATCGATGAGCCTGCCGATCCTAAAGCCGAGGTCACGGCGCGGATTCTGGCGATGCTGGCCGAACCGGACGTCGATGCGGACCTGCGCGCCGATCCGAACATCAACACCGCCGAGCAGTTTCTGGAGTGGGCCGAGGGGCACTTCACCGGAAAAGCGCAGGTAGCTCTGGCGGATCTGATGACCGATCGCCAGTCTCTGAGCGACGAGATGTTCCTGGCCTGCCGAGGAGTGCTTCTCGATCGCGCCAGTTGGCATGAACTCGGTACTACCGCGGCGCAGGCGTATTGGCAGACCCGCACCGAAACCCCGGTCGAGAATCCGACGATCACCGCCGTCGTCGAGGCGGTCGTCACTGCCCGTGAGAGCGACGAATGTGAGGTCACCGAGGAGTACCTCGAAACCGCGCAGCGCGCCGCACAACAGGTGATCGAGGCAGCAGACAGCGCCGCCGAGACCACTCCGGACGAGGTAGCCGCGCAGAGTGAGACCGCGATCGCCCAGCGGGAAAACCAGCTGGAAGCGTTGCAGGAAGCCCTGGACCTGGGTATTGCCCCCGAAATCGACGACTGGGAAACCCGCGCCTACAGCCTGTTCAACCCCGATACGCCACTCGACCTGCCGTACCCGGAATCCGATCCAGGATTCAGTGCTGCTCGCCGCAAACTCAAAGGCGAAACAGCCCGAAACGCACTCGATGCACAGTGGTGGCGAGGAGCGCACCGCGCACAGAACGAAGCCGTCGCCGCCGACATGGAGCAGCTGTTCCAGGAGGCCGCGACCTCACCCGAGCTGATCGCGGCCACCGGTGGCCGCGACGCCCGATCCGCCAGCCACTCGCACGATTACCAGAAAGTCTTCGCCGAGGTCATCGCCACGTTGGCGGAGGACGGATCACCGCAGCGGCAGGCCGCAGCTCAGCTGATCAACCGACTTCCCGAGTCGCGAACTCCGGAATGGTTCACCGAAGCCCTGGTCACCGCCTGGAAGCACAACCACGCCGCAGAGTTGACCTGGTCACCTCAGGTCGCGGCCGAGTGGAAGAGCTGGATGCACGACCATCTCCTCCAAGACCCGATGATCGCCACCTGGGCAGGGTTGCCTCCGGTCACGCGGGACTGGAAGCTCCAAGCCGGCATCGACGTCGCCTTCGCCGTCATGGGTGAAGACCGACCCGACCTGGTCGCGGCGACCACCGACATTCCCAGAGCCGCCCTCGAAGCGGAACTGCGCAGCGACATCGTCCCGAACTTGTATCCGGCGGGCGTCAAGCCGCAGGACCGCCACCCGGTGTTCGAGGAATCCGGAACACTCGGCTCCAGTGGCACAACCGTCGGTCTGCGGGCCAAGAAGAGCTATTCGCTCACCTACCAGCCCTCACGGAAGTTCTGGCACTACACATTCGACAACGGGGGAACCCTCCACCCCGGCGGGAGCGATCACCGATTCGCACTCGGGCGCGTGCTCGAAGCCGCCGAGCTGCCGATCCCGGAATGGATAGAACGCGCCTATCGCCCGGTCGACATCGCCAACCGGCAGGTCCTCGAGACCGCGGTGCTTCTTGCTCGTGGCCACGAGCTGTACCACGTCAGCGCGCACAGTGCCCCGATGTGGCGCAACGGGAACAGCAGCTTCAATGCCACCGGATCGCGGCTGCAGCGCTTCGCCCGCACCCAGATCCTCGACGATCTTCGCCGGATGCACCCGGCCGAGATGTCGTTGCTCGAGGCCCAAGGCTTCGACATGGACTGGGTCCTGCTCAAGGAGGTCGACACACCGCTGTTGGAGGCGATGCACGCCGAAGGCGATCCCGCCCAGCCGATGTTCGGTAACGATGTCATCGCCAAGGCGGCCGGTCCGGTCATCGTCGGTGACCTAGAGGGCACACATATCCTTCTCGAACAGTCAGCGTTCAACAAGGATGCGCCGGTCACTCTCGACGGTCAGCATTACGCAGGAGTTAACACCTGGCGCGAAGCCATCGACGAGGCCCGCCAGCAGCTGCCCCGTAAACGCGCCGCCGAGAACCAGAACGCGCCGCTACAGCCGCAGGTGGAGACCACATCCGAACGGGCAGTGGAGGAGACCGTAGAGGTCGAACCCGAACCCGAACGCGCCGTAGAAACACAATCAGTACCCGAACCGGCCTCGCCTACCGCCCGGATCCCGCTTCCCGGCAAACCTGCCGCCGAAACGAAAACGGTAGTCGAGGCGGTCCAGGAAACCGCACCGGTTTCGCCGGCGGAAAGCGTCACCGCTGACGACGGTGTGCTGATCGTTCCGGAAGAGCTGCACGGCGAACCGATCACCAGCCCACTGTGGCGAAACGGCGGTTTGGTCCAGGCCCGCAAGGAATCCGGCGCAACGATCTGGATCTCTCCGGAGACCGCCGCCGAGTACGGATACCAGCCGCCGCAGGCACTGGCCGAACCCGACACCGTACCGATCGCCGTGGTCGAGGAGACCGCAGAGCTCGAGACCACAGTCGAGGAACCACAGCCACAGCGGCAGGAGTCGGCCGCTGCGCCGGTAGTGGCAGGTGAGGACTTCGCACTCGGCACCGAGGTACTGGTGCCTTCCGGAGCGAAAGCCCGAGTACGCGCGAACATCGCTGCTGCGCAACTGGTGACCGAGCTGACCGAGCAAGGACGTGCCGCCACCGCAGCGGAGCAGGACGTTCTGGCTCAGTGGTCCGGATGGGGAGCCGTTCCGGAGGTCTTCGACAACCGCCCCCGCTTCAAGGAACGCTGGGCGAGTGAACGCGCCGACCTTCTCGCTGTTCTCGGTGAACGAGGTTTCGCCCAAGCCCGCGAGACGACCCTCAACGCGCACTACACCGACCCGTCGATCGTCGCCGAACTGTGGCGAACGGTCGAGCGCGCCGGATTGCCCGAGAATGCACTGATCCTCGAACCCGGGTGCGGCGTCGGGCACTTCGTCGGAACCGCACCGGCCGGGGTGAACATGGTCGGCGTCGAAATCGAACCGATCAGCGCCCAGATCGCGCACCAGCTGTATCCGTCCCAGCAGATCCGTAACCACGGATTCGAGCGAGCGTTCGCCCCCGACGAGACCTTCTCCGGAGCGATCGGCAACGTACCCTTCGGCAAGCACGGAGTCCCGGACCCGATCCACAACGCCGACGGTCACTCCCTGCACAACCAGTTCATCCTCAAGTCCCTGGCCCTGACCGCACCCGGCGGCTACGTCGCGGTCGTGACCTCGGCGTACACCTCCGATGCCCGCCGGCCCGATGTCCGCAAGAAGATCACCGCCGACGCCGACCTGGTCGGAGCGGTCAGGCTGCCCACCGGCGCGTTCGACCGCCAAGCCAAGACCGCCGTCGTGACCGACGTGTTGATCTTCCGGCGCCGCGAGGTGGGACAGGAGCCGACGCGGGAGACCGCGCAGTGGGCAAGCGAGGCGAAGAACATCGCTCTCGATGTCCGAGGCAAGGAAGGCGAGGAGAAGAAGCGGGCCGAGGAATACGGCCTCAACGCCTATTTCGTCGAACGCCCCGAGCGGGTCCTGGGAACGTTGGCACTCGGACACGGAGCCAACGGAAACCGCAATCTGATCGTCGAGGCGAACCTGCGGGCACCGTTGCCGCAGCAGCTGCGCCGCCAGCTCGACCCGATCGTCGACCAGGCCCTCGAACAGGGACTCGGATTCACCGCACCCGCGCCGGCGAGTCAGGTCGCCGAAGCGTTCACCAGCGCAGGGTTGCTGACCGACGCCGGTCTCGAGTCCGCAACCATCGAACCGGGAACCACCCGATTCGACGAGGTCAAAGGACAGTTCGAGCAGTTCAAGATCGGGCAGGGCTGGACGTACGTCAACTGCACCGGCAAGGACAAAGCCGAGCAGTGGAAGGTACTCATCGCACTCGGTGAGACCGTCATGAACATCACCGATGCCAGCCGCTCGACCGAGTCCACCCGCGACGAACGCGATGCCCTCCGCGCCCAGCTGAACAGCCTCTACGACGGCTACGTCGACCGTTGGGGGCCGATCAACCGGTTCACCCTCACCGAACCAACGCCGCTGACCGAAAAGAAGATCGCCGAACGACTCGACAAGGCGATCGAACGGTGGCGCATCAAGATCGGCAAGGCCGAAGCACGCGAGGAAGGTCTACCCGCCGATCAGGCCCGTCCCTACACCGGGCAGGTCCCCGAGGACATCCTCGAGGAAATGCAGGAGAAGGCTGCGACGGAGCCGGTTCCGCAGAAGAACCAGAGCCACCTCAAGGGCGCGATTGCCCGCGATCCCCGTGTGGGCATGGTCCTGGCGATCGAGACGTTCACCTCCCGCTTCGACGGCACCGACGCCGAGGCCGGCAAGTCCACGATCTTCACCGAAGACACCACCCCGTTCAAGGAACGCGCAGAATCGGCCGAGCACGTCGACGAGGCGATGGCGATCAGCTTCGACGAGCTCGGCTACATCTCGCCCGAGCGGATGGGGGAGTTGCTCGACTGCGAGGTCGGCGACGTCGTCGACCAGGCGCGTGGGCGCATGTTCCCGTCCCTCGATCAGCCCGGGGCGTGGGAGTTGGCGGAAACATTCCTCTCCGGACACGTCCGCGACAAGCTCGCCACGGCCCGGCGGCTCGCTGCAGAAGATCCCGAGCTGTACGGCGGCGCAGTCGAGGCGTTGGAGCGGGTCGTGCCCGTCGACGTCGATCCGGCGAACATCGGCGTCCGGCCAGGTGCGGCGTGGGTACCGATGGAGTACTACCGCGAATTCCTCGTCAAGGAGTTCGGTCTCGATCCCGCCGCGCTGACCACCGAGTTCGACAAGGTCTCCGGTAACTGGAACTTCAAAACCGAGCAGGACAACCGCCACGTCAACGCCGCCCGCGGCTACACCGACAAGTACGGCAGCTCCCGCCTGGCCGGCGTCGACATGTTCAACCTGATCGCCAACAACCGTGCGATCCAGGTCCTCAAGACACCGGAAGAAGAACTACGGTCACCCAAGCCGCGGTTCCATCCGGAACTGACCGCGGCGGCCCGCTCGAACGCGAACGCTCTGCAGGAGCGGTTCGCGGAATGGCTCTGGTCCGACGGGGAGCGCTACGTCAAGCTCGCTGCCACCTACAACGAACTGTGCAACTCGTTCGTCAAACCGCAGTACAGCACCGAGTTCAAGTCCTTCCCCGGACTGAACCCGAAGTTCACCCCGTACAAGTACCAAACGGCCGCTGTGCAGCGGTTCCTGCACGACGAGACGATCCTTCTCGATCACGTCGTCGGCGCCGGCAAGACGCTGACGATGACGATCTCCTGCATGGAAGCCAAACGGCTCGGACAGGTCCGCCAGCCGTGGGTGGTGGTCCCGAACCATCTGCTCTCGCAGTGGGGCAAGGACGCCCGCGAGGCGTACCCGAACGCGAAGATCCTCGTCGCGTCCGAACTGGACGGCATCGAGGACCGGCAACGGTTCATCGGCCAGACCGCAGTCGGGGACTGGGACATGGTCATCGTCCCGCAGTCGGTGTTCGGGCTGGTGGCGATGAAACGCGAAGCGCAGCTCGAATACCTCGACAACGAAATCGTCGAGATGCGGGTCGCTCTGGACGCCGCGAACACGAACGGATCCGAGTTCTCGGTCAAGCAGATCGAGAACGCGATCAAAGCGACCACCAAACGCATCGACGCGATCGTCGCTCAGAAGTCCTCCGACGAGGGTCTGAGCTTCGAACAATCCGGCTGCGACTTCCTGTTCATCGACGAGGCCCACGACTACAAGAACCTCTCGCGACCCTCGAACTCCGCCGACCTGTCGGTTCCCGACGGTGCGCAGCGCGCCACGGACCTGGAGATGAAAGCGCAGTTCCTGCGCAGCCAAGCCCGAGAACGCAACCTCCACGCAAGTAGGCCGAATGCGCCGGCCAAGGCGATCGGGTTCGCCACCGGAACCCCGATCACCAACGCGATGTCCGAAATCTGGGTGATGACGAAATTCCTACGCCCCGACCTTCTGACCCGGACCGGGATGGGCCGCATCGACAACTGGGCCGGCACCTTCGCCAAGCCCGTCACAGCCGTGGAAATGAACATCACAGGCACCAAACTGCGGATGGTCACCCGCATGGCCGAATACGCGAACGTCCCTCAGCTCGTGGCCATGCTCGACCAGTTCCGAGACGTGGTGACCTCCGACCAGATCGAGGTACCGCTGCCCGAACTCGACGGGGGAGTACCGACAATCCTCGAATTCGACCAGGGACAGGACGTCATCGACTTCGTCGCAGACCTCGACGAGCGCCTGGGCAACGTCAAGGGCGATGCGATGCACATCGACAACTCCCTCAAAATCTCCACCGACGGCCGCAACGTCGCCATGCACCCACGCCTGGCGAACCTGCCGTCACCGCCACCGGAGAACTCTCGCGTCGAGGTCGCCGCCGACGCCATCTGGGACGTGCACGCCGAGAACGCCGACGTGTTCATTCCGGCCGACAAGCACGGCCCCGACATGACCGGTGCGTTCCAGGTCGTGTTCTGCGACCGAGGAACACCGAAGGTCGGAGACAGCAGCCGAGCCCGCAACGTCTACACCGAAATGCGGGACGCGCTGATCCGGCGCGGCATGAAAGCCGAAGAAATCGCGTTCATGCACAACCACAACTCACCCAAGGCCAAAGCCAAACTGATGGAAGCGTGCCGCGACGGCCGGATCCGGGTGCTGCTGACATCGACGAAGAAGGGCGGAACCGGACTCAACGTCCAGCGAGCACTCAAACAGCTCGTCAACCTCGACCCCGCCTGGACGGCAGCGGACATGGAACAGCGCATCGGCCGCATCATCCGCCAGGGAAATACCTTCGACAAGGTCAGCGTCGTCAACGTCGTCGCCCGCCGCTCGTACGACGCGATGATGTACCAGTACGTGGCCCGCAAATCCGCGTTCGTCGCGCAGCTGCGCCGCGAAGACCTGCCCCCGACCATGGAAGACGTCGGCGGCGACCTGTCGTTGTCCTGGGCGCAGACCAAGGCAGCCGCCACCGGTGACCCGGTGTTCGTCCAACAGGTCGAAGCCGAGCAGAAAGTCACCATGCTCGAAGCGCAACGCAATGCCATCACCAACAACAACGCCGCCCGGCAGGCGACGATCCGGTCGCTGCAAAGCCGGATCGAAGCTGGGACCGAACGACTCCCAGGACTGCAGGAGCAAAGCGCCAAGGTCC
>NZ_JBIYCY010000019.1:0-84868 GCF_044908235.1 Rhodococcus sp. 27YEA6
TCACTACAATTACCACCGACCGCATTCAACACGCGGAGGACGACCACCCGCCGCTTACCGCCGGCACCGCGTCACCAACGTCCGCGCCTCATACAGCTAGTCACTCGTTACTTTCGAAAAACCCTCGGGATTCCGGGGGTTTTTTCGTTTTTCACGTGCTGCATAAATTCAGTTGAATGCCTGCTCCAACGGTCAAGTACGGAGCAGTGTCAACGACGGGTTGGAATTGACCCCTTGCCGACGGATTGGAATTGACCCCGCTGGCTCTGGTTAGTCGCTGCCAGCCCGGTTGTTTTTACTGAGCAATTCACGTCGTTGCCGAGTCCGGTAAGAATCGCCCGTCAGCGTAAGAACCTCGGCATGATGCACCAGTCGATCGATCATCGCTGCCGCGACGACATCGTCGGAGAACGTCTCACCCCACCGCCCGAACGGCAGATTCGAGGTGACCATGATCGAACCCAACTCGTACCGGGATGCGACAAGTTGGAAGAACAAATTCGCCGCGTCCTGATCGAACGGAATGTATCCGACTTCGTCGATGATGATGAGTTTCTAGCGGCGAATCTTCTTCAGTTCCGCTTCGAGCCGGCCGGCATGGTGTGCGGCACCGAGGCGGGCAATCCAGTTCGATGCCGTGTCGAAGAGGACGGAGTAGCCGGCGTGGGTCGCTTTGACGCCGAGTCCGATTGCGATGTGTGTTTTGCCGATGCCGGGCGGGCCGAGCAGGATCACGTTCTCTGCCTTCGCGACGAAAGTTCCGGTGGCCAAGTGCGCCAACACATCACGACGTAGCGATGGCAGGTGGTCGAGGTTGAAGTCCTCGAGAGTTTTCACCGCCGGAAAATGTGCAGTGCGGATCCGCATGATGGCACCTTTGGATTCGCGGTCAGCGACCTGACGTTGCAACAGCGCGGCGAGGTATTCCTCGTGGGACCAGTTCTCGTCCCGCGCCTGGGCGGCGAGGTCTTCCCAGGTTGCTCCGATCGTCGGGGTTTTCAGTACACGGGTGAGGTAGGCGATCATCGACGGCAACCATCGGATGGCCCTGCCCGTTTGGTTGGTGTTGCGGTCTTCGAATTGGTGGAGGTAGCCACTTACGTTCTCGCTTTCGTTGTGGGAGTGGAGAAATCGACCCCGAAGAGGGCGTCGTAGTCAGGCAGAGCACGCAAGGCGACCCGGTGCCCGTCGAGATGGTGGCGGTCGGCGTCACGGCGGCGTCGCTGGTCGGCGGTGAACTGTTGCCGCAACTGCGCGGCCGCCTGGACGTGAGCCGGATCGGTGACCACGGCATGTTTCGCCCAGGACCGCCGGTGAGAGGCGACGACCTGTCCCTCACAGGTGACCACCACCTCGTTCGGTGATGCGGCGACGTCGACGAACCTGCCGATCACTCGCGGGTCGACGGAGTAGTCGACCGAGTCCATCCTGACGTAATAGTCACGGGCCAAACGGATTCGGTGATGCAGTCCGATCGACGGGTTCACCGGCGGCAGCGGAAGCATCGCCGAATAGTCCGTGTCGAGCAGATCGATCGGGCGGCCCCCGGTCGAGCGAACCATCCGAGAGTTGGCGCGTTCGAGCCAGTCGCCGAGTTGGTCGTTGAAGTCGTCGGGTGAAGCAAACCGGTGGCCAGGCAGAAACGAGGTCTCGAGGTAACCGTTGTGCCGTTCGACCATGCCCTTGTACTCGGGGTCCCGCGGTGGAGCGAGTTTGATCTGCGTGGCCAACGTTCCCGCGAACGCCACCGCCGGGGTGGTCACCTTTCCAGTGCCGCCGATCGCCGATTCCCGATCCCACAACAGCGTTTTGGTCACTCGACCGACCTGCGATATCGAGGTCCACATGCCCGAGAGAATGTCCCCGCCCTGCCTCGACGGAATCATCGATGCGGTCATGAACCGTGAGAACGCCAACGTCATCACCAGCACAGGCAAGATTCGTTCCTGCCCGGCTGCGACCGGGATTCTCGTCTCCGGGAACCAGAGATCGCATTGGGTGAGTTGGCCCGGCTCGTAGGTGATTCGGTCGGCGGGGTCGATGCCCTGGTACTCCGGCCGAATCTGTCGCACCCGATCCTTGAGTGTTGTCAGCGAATGTTCCCAGCCGATCCGTTCGGCGATTACCGTCGCCGGCATCCGCGGATACTCGGACAGCAATTGCCGGATCTGTGGCTCGACTCCATCGGCGAGTGAGCCACGCGGACCACGTTCCCGACTCGGAGGGCCCTGCGCGCGTAACGCGGTGCGCACGGTGTTCCGGGCGATGCCCATCCGTCGTGCGATTTCCTTGATCGGTATTCCTTCGCTGCGATGCAGACGACGGATTTCTGCCCAATCCTCCACTGATATCACCCTCCTAGCATCGGAGAGGGGTCAATCCCAATCCGTCGCTACGGGGTCATTCTTGAGCCGTCGTCGACAAGCAGTTACAGTGCGAAGCAGCTACGCAGTCAGAGGAAGAACCCCCTGCTCATGTCCACAATTTAGTTCACGATTGAGTTCAAGTGCGAGATCCTCGCGATCACTAGCGATCGCGATCAGATCAGCGACGTACTGGCTCAGAGACGTAGCACCTGCCGAACTCCGCTGTGTCTTGAGCGTCTCAATCAGCTCTGACGGGAGTCGGACAGTCAGTGACGTCCGGTCACCCTTACTGGGCATCGGCATGGCACGGCCTCCTTCTGTCTGGCACTTATACGTTCTGAACCTTGTGCACCATCCTGAACCAGAATCAGCTTCGAGTGACGTTGACACGCCGTGCTTGATCGAAGGAATTCCGCAAACCTGACAAGTAGACAAGCATCGGTGGCATTCGTCCGTCGTTGGCCCTCGATCGTTTAGTGGATGTGCAAGCCTTTTCAGGAACCGGCAAATTGGGTGATATCTTTCGTAGCTGATCGAACGCTCCGTGAGCTGTGTGGAAGACACCCATCAGATCAATATCGATTACGGTCCGAAACCTTTGGGGCTGATCTTTTCTGCGGGTGTGAAAAAGGTTTCCTGCGGCACCGGCGACGACCGTGGTCTCCGGATCCAGTTCTTCGGCTGTACGAGTGAGCGCCCGCAGCCACTTCTTCGGCGTCACGAACATCTGCCACAGAACGACAGACACGGGCGCCGAGGGCTTTCAATTCGTCAGCTGCGGCAATCAGTTTGCGCTCGGTTCGACCGGAGATGGATACGGACGCACCGCTTTGTGCGAAGGTTCGTGCGATCGCGAGATTGATGCCCTGCCTCCGCCAGTGATGAACGCCGTATGTCCGCGCAGGAGGCCAGCGGGGAGCAGATCCGGGACATGAGGTGGAGGGTATGAAGTCGGCATTCTCTCAGATTGCTTGTCGAAGCGCGTCGGAGTATCGAAGGTTTCCAGTCGATGGAACAAATGGTCCCGGCGGACGAGAATCGGGGCGATCCTGCGATCCCTACCCAGGAGCCCACGCCATCGCAAATCCAGACAAAGCCGCTGTCATCGTGGCTGACACCGGTGGCATTCTCACCTACGCAGACTTGGAGGAACGGTCGCTTCGGTTGGCTCACGTCCTGCGGGACGCCGGACTGAAACAGGGGGACTGCATCGCTGTACTAGCAGAGAACACGCCACGGTATTTCGAGATCTACTGGGCCGCAATGCGTTGTGGTCTCTACTTCACTGCACTCAACGTCTACCTCGCTCTCGACGAGCACCTACACGTGATCGACGACAGCGGTGTGGAAGCTATTTTCGTGTCCGCAGCTAAGGCCGAACTCGGTGCCAGGATTGCCGAGCAACCTCCGGATCTCACTCTGCATGCGTCCATCAGCGGGCAGATTCCCGGATACTCCGATCTCGACGAACTACTCGCCGAAGCGTCGACGGAACCGCTTGCAGATCAGACTGCCGGACAGGACATGCTGTATTCGTCCGGAACTACCGGAAAGCCAGGGGATTCGTGCCCCGCTGCCCGACCATCAAGTAAGCGAGCCGGGTCACCCACTTATTGTCGTGTTCGGATCGCGCTATGGGCTCGGCGCCGACATGTCTACTTTTCGCCTGCCCGCTGTATCATGCAGCGCCGCTGCGGTTCTGTGCGATGATACAGGCTCTGGGTGGAACCGTCGTTCTTCTACGCAAGTTCGACGCCGAGGGCGCGCTGGCCGTGATCGAGAAGCACGGGGTCACTCACAGCCAGTGGGTACCGACGATGTTCGTCCGCATGCTCAAGTTTTCCGCGAGAGGTGCGCGAGCGTTACGACACTTCGAGCATGCGCGTTGCGATCCATGCCGCCGCACCGCGCCCAGTCGAGGTGAAGCAGGAGATGAGCCGCTGGTGGAGGCCTGTCTTCGAGGAGTATTACTCCGTGACCGAGACTCACGGCATCACCATGCTTGACTCACACGAATGGCTCGTACGCCTGGGTTCGGTCGGCAAGTCATCTCTCGGGATCCTTCGAGTGTGCGACGATTCCCTCCCGGATCACCCCGAGGTGGATTCGGGTCAGACCGGGTTGGTCTATTTCGAGCGCGACATGATTCCGTTCGTGTATCACAATGACCCTGAGAAGACCCTTCAGGCGCAACATACGCAGCACCCGAAGCGGACCACCACCGGCAACATTGGATGGTTGGACGCTGACGGATATCTGTATCTCACCGACCGTCGTGCGTTGGTGATCATTTCTGGCGGTGCGAACATCCATCCGCAGGAAGCGGAAAACATTCTGACGCTCCCTCCCGCAGTGCTGGATGTTGGTGTCGTCGGAGTTCCCGACGCGGACATAGGCGAAGCAGTGAAGGCATCGTGCAGCTCGCAACGGGGTTCGTCCCCTCTCCCGAGCTGGAACAAGAGCTCATCGACTACGTGCGCGAGCGGATCGCGAAGTACAAGGCCCTCACGTCGGTCGATTTCGCCCAGGATCTTCCTCGAACACCGACGGGCAAGCTGGTGAAGGGCAAAATCAAGGAGCGCTACCTGACCCAGGCGTCTGCGGACTGAAACGAGTTCGGAATGTATTACACATCAACGTTTTCCAACATTCGGAACGTTTCAGTGACGCCCGTGCCGGGGCTGCTGGACCATCTCTGCGGTGTCGAGAGTTCGACACCCTGCGGGAGCGCCGGCATACCGACCGTCGCCATCATGGAGGTTTCCTGAATTATGCAGACATTCACCACGATCTCACTGTCGATCGCCACCGGAATCGCCACCGTGACACTTGCTCGTCCGGACCGTCTCAATGCGTTCACGGACGAGATGGAAGCGGAACTGATCGCCGCGTACGACCAGTGTGACGCGGACGACGACGTACAGGTGATCGTTCTCACCGGGTCGGGGCGTGCGTTCTGCGCGGGAATGGACCTCGTCGACGGCGCGGACGCGTTCGACGCGTGGCGTACCAGCGTAACTGCCCCTCCAGGAACACAATACGAGGTCGACGGTGAGACACTCCCAATGCGACGAGACGGTGGAGGTCGAGTGGTGCTTCGGATGTACGCGTGCCGTAAACCGATCATCGCCGCGATCAACGGTGCCGCTGTCGGCGTGGGCGCAACGATGGTCCTGGCTGCCGATATACGACTCGCGTCGGATCGGGCACGATTCGGATATGTGTTCAATCGCCGTGGGGTTGTCCCCGAATCGTGTTCGACATGGTTTCTCCCCCGGGTCGTGCCGATTCAGGTAGCCATGGAATGGATGCTCACCGGCCGGGTGTTTCCCGCTGCCGAGGCTCACGAAAACGGATTGGTACGCAGTGTTCACGCACCCGACAACCTGCTCGCGGCGGCATACGAGCTCGCCCGGGAAATCGTGGAATCCACCTCTCCCGTATCGGCGGCACTGACACGGCAACTGGTGTGGCGCATGCTGGGCGCGCCGCATCCCATGCTTGCTCACACTGCGGAAACGAACGCTCTCAACGTGCGCGGAGTGAGTGCCGACGCCCGAGAGGGCTTCGCGGCGTTCTTGGATAAGCGTCCACCGAAGTTCCCCGACCACGTGTCCACACACATGCCAGACGTCGTGACTGACCTTCTCCCCGAATCCGACTTCGACGCGACCAAACTGCGAGGACAACGATGAGACGGCACCTGTACGACGCAGACCACCAAGCATTTCGTGAGGTAGTGGCCGAGTTCGTGAAGCGCGAGGTCGTTCCGCATCTTAATCGCTGGGACGAACAGCGGTTCATCGATCGCGACACGTGGATCGCTGCCGGTAAACAGGGCATCGTCGGTCTTGCAGCACCGGAGAACTACGGCGGCGGTGGCGGAACCGACTACCGTTTCCGCGCAGTAGTCATGGAGGAATTCGCCAAGGTGCACGCCACCGCGCTTTCGTCGAGTTTCTCGCTCCAAGATGACATCGCCATCCCGTACATCAAAGAGCTCGGCAACCAGGACCAGCTCGCTCGGTGGATGCCGTCGATGGCGACAGGTGAGCTGATCGGCGCGATCGCCATGACCGAACCTGGAACCGGCAGTGATCTTAAGGGGATTCGCACCTCCGCTACCAAAGTCGCAGGCGGCTGGCTTGTCAATGGTTCGAAGACACTGATCACCAACGGTATCCAGAGCGACATTGTCATCACCGTCGCGCGCACCGATCCAGAAGGCGGCGTGAACGGTTTCAGCCTGCTGGTGGTCGAGCGAGACATGCCGGGATTCATTCGTGGACGCAAACTTCAGAAGATCGGCCTGCACGCGCAGGACACCGCCGAATTGGTCTACGAGGACGTGTTCGTTCCCGAGGCGAACGTACTCGGCAGAATCGGTAGCGGATTCGGACAATTGAAGGTCAAGCTGCCCCTGGAACGGCTCAGCATCGCGGTCCACGCTCTGGCCGTCGCGGAATCGATTCTGCGCGAGACCATCACGTACGTGCGAGACCGAACGGCCTTCGGCCAACGGATCGCCGACTTCCAGAACACGCAGTTCGAACTCGCCGAGATCCAGACAGAGGTGAATATCGGCGGAAATTTCGTCGATCAGGCAATCCTCGCCCTGAATGCTGTCGATTTAGTCGATGTCGATGTCGATGCGGCACAGGCGAAGTGGTGGTCCGCAGATCTCCAGAACAGAGTTGTCGATCGCTGCCTGCAACTTCGCGGAGGGTATGGATTCATGATCGAGTACCCCGTCGCACGGGCCTACCAGGATGCTCGGATTCAACGAATCTTCGACGGAACCAACGAGATCATGAAGCAAATCATCGGCCGTTCCCTGGTAGGGCCGGCGTGACCGTAGACGTAGGGATCGACGGCCAGGTTGCACTCGTCACCGGGGCAGCCACAGGGCTCGGATTCGGCTTCTCGAAGACGTTGGCACGATCTGGTGCCATTGTCGGGTTGGCGGGGCGTCGTCCAGACCGGTTGGCCGACGCAGTGGCTCGGGTCGAGACCGAGGGCGGTACCGCATTCCCGGTGACACTCGACGTCCGCGACCCCGATGCAATCGAGGCCGCGATGGAGCACATTACCCAAATTTATGGACCGCCACAGATTTTGGTCAACAATGCAGGTGTGCCGGACGCAAGACGAGCACATCAAATGCCGTTGGAGTTGGTCGACACGGTCCTTGAGACGAACATTCGTGGGCCGTGGCTGCTGGCGACCGCGGTCGCCTCGCGACTCATTGCGGCCGGGCTGGAGGGTCGGATCGTCAACGTGTCGTCGATGTCGGCATTCGACTATCGCGGAGAGGGAGCTGCTCTCTACTCGGTCACGAAAGCGGCGATGAGTCGTATGGCGGAGGTTCTCGCGGTGGAGTGGGCGGCATACGGTATCAACGTGAATGCAATCGCTCCCGGAGCGTTCGCATCCGAGATGATGGACGCGATGCTGGATCGGGTGGGCGACATCACTACCTCGTTCCCGCGGAAGCGCCTCGGGGATCCAGCGATGCTGGAGAGCACCCTTCTCTATCTGGTCTCACCGGCATCCCAGTATGTCACTGGCACCGTCATCAAGGTAGATGACGGCCAGTACCCACGCTGATCTCCGCGGATTGGGCGTGTGCTCGGCCACTACAGGTAGAACCCATGAGCCGGCACAGACCAGAACGAGCGCATCCCGAGTATCCCGATTACGGATGTCAGTCAGGGCCGACATCCGTAATCGGCGAAACCACCCGTCTAGGGGTCGCGTCTCGTTGGTTGAAGCGAAACAGACCGAACCGGTTCACCAGTCGAGCGGCTCATGCAGTTGTGTTCACCGGGAAGTCTGGCGGAACGACCGAGGCAATCTGGTGTCACAACACCTCGGAAGCGTCGTAGAGCTCGTGGGCGCGGCGTGTCATCTCGGCCTTGTGGTAAGCGGGGAACATGCCCACTGCCGGCTTGACATCCCGCAGGACTTCCTTGGCGACGACGACTTTGTGGACCTCCGTTGGGCCGTCGGCGAGGCCGACATGGAACGAGTGGACGACCCACTCCGCGAACGGCATCTCGTGGGTCAGCCCTAGCGACCCGTGGAGATGCAAGGCGCGGGAGGAGATGTCGTGCAGGAGTTTCGGCATCGTCGCCTTGACCGCCGAGACGTTCTTGCGGATCGCCTTCCAGTCGTTGCCCTGATCGGCCAGCCATGCGGTCTCGAGGATCAGCAGACGGAACTGGCGCAGCTCGACCCAGCTGTCGGCGATCTTCTCCTGCACAAGTTGCTTCTGTGAGAGCTGCTCGCCCTTGGTCTCGCGCGAGACGACGCGCTCGCACATCATCTCGAAAGCGCGCGTGGCCTGAGCGAGGGTACGCATCGCGTGATGCATGCGGCCACCGCCGAGCCGGACCTGGGCGACGACGAAGGCATCGCCTGGTCCACCGAGCATGTTCTCCTTCGGGACACGGACGTCCTTGAATCGCAGGTGGGCGTGCGAATCGTCGCGTTCCCCGTAGAAGCCGTAATTCTTGATGTTCTCGATGCCGGGCAGGTCGCGGGGGACGATGAACATCGACATGCGGCGGTACGGATTCTCGGTGTCCGGGTCTGTCACCACCATGAGGATGAAGAACGCCGCGTGGTCGGCTTCGGAGGCGAACCACTTCTCGCCGTTGATGACCCACTCATCACCGTCAGGCTCGGCATGGGCTGTAAAGACCAGGGGGTCGGCACCGCCCTGCGGTTCGGTCATCGAGAAGCATGACACGATCTCGTTCGCCAGCAGAGGGTAGAGGAAGGTCTCCTTCTGCTCGTCGGTGCCGTAGTGCGCGAGGATTTCGGCATTGCCGGAATCCGGTGCCTGGCAGCCGAAAACGATCGGGCCGAAGCGCGACATGCCGAACTTCTCGTTCATCAGTGCGAGTTTGAGCTGACCGTAGCCTTTGCCGCCTAGTTCGGGGCCCAGGTGGCAGGCCCACAGGCCGCGAGCTTGGACCTCGGCCTGCAGCGGCCGGACGAGGCGGGTGAACTCGGGGTCATGAATGTTCCACTGGCTGCCCAGTAAGTAGTCCAGTGGCTGGACCTTTTCGCGCACAAAAGTGTCGATCCAGTCGAGCTCAGGTTGAAATTCGGGATCGTTCTCAAAGCTCCACATGTTGGCTGTCCGTTCAGTCGAGTATCGCAATGACGTTAGGTCAATTGAATTAAAAGCACAATCAATTGCTTTATTAGGTGCCTGGGGTGGAGGTTCCGAACCTTGGAACGTGGTCTGGCCGACGCTCGATCGGTCCGAGAGACTGACGGTCCGTGAGACAACAGGAGGTTGACGATGAGTAATGTCCAGGTGGACCCCGGACCCGTGCTGTCCGTGTCGGATACGCAGCTCCGCCAGATCGAGCAGTTCCTTTTCGACGAGGCACAGGTACTCGACGAATGGCGGTTGCACGAGTGGCTTGAGCTCTTCACCGCAGATGCCCACTACCTCATTCCTGCCACCGACCGCCCCGAGGGCGACCCGAGCCGAGACTTGTTCCTAGTGCAGGACGATCGGTTCCTTTTGGAGCAGCGTGTCAATTCGTTGCTGACCCGCGCTGCTCACGCGGAATACCCACACTCGCGGACGACCCGGATGATCTCCAATATCCGGGCGACGCACGGTGACGGCGGGCGTATTCGCGTCCGAGCCAACTTCGCCGTCTACCGCGTCCGTAACGGTGTCATCGACACGTACGTCGGCCAGTACCGCCACATCCTCGAGTACGATGCCGAACAGGTCCTCAGGTACGTCGAGCGCAAGTCCGTGCTGACCTTGGATGCTCTTCGCCCTCACGGCAAGGTCAGCATCATCCTGTGAACCGTCTCGAAGGCAAGGTCGCGATCGTCACCGGTGCCAGTGCCAACATCGGGGGATCGCTGGCCGCCGGGCTGGCTGCCGCGGGGGCCAAGGTCGTGTGTACAGATATGTCGGCCGAGGTTGCGGCAGCGACCGTGAACCGCATCGAGGACGCGGGCGGTGAGGCATTCGCCGTGACCGGCGACGTCACCGATCCCGATCATGTGGCGGACGTCGTCGCCCAGGCGCTGGAGCGTTGGGGGCGTATCGACGTCCTGGTCAACAATGCAGTCTGGTTCAACCAGAAGGGGCTCTTCACAATGCCTCTCGAGGAGTACCGCCGTCAGATCGACATCATCCTGGGTGGGGCCTTCCTGTTTACTCGAGCGGTCGGCCAGGTGATGATCGATCAGCAGATCGCAGGCAGCATCATCAACGTCCTCTCAACCGCGGCGTGGCAGGGTCAGCCTGGAAATATTGGCTACAGCACCGGTAAGAGTGGACTCATCAACTTCACCCGTTCGGTCGCGATGGAGCTCGCCGAGTATGGCATCCGTGTCAACGGCTTCACCCCGACTGCGACGCAGCCGGAGGACCCGAAGTTGGTGGCGCGGATGGCCGCGATGACGAGCCAGCCCAGCGCCTACCCGATGGACTTCACCGCCCAATTCCCGATGAAGCGGCTGCCGACGCCGAGCGACTACGTGCCAACGGTCGTGTTCCTTGCCTCGGACGATGCCCGGATGATCACCGGCAGCAACATCACGGTTGATGGGGGCGCCACTGCAAAGTATTGGCCGTGGAGGCCTCAGCAGGACTGACCAAACCAATAGGACCGAGCAAGGAGAAAAATGTGCGTGCTGCCATTATCGCCGAACTCGGAGCTGCGCCGGTCCTCGGTGAGAGACCCGAACCGATCACCGGTAAGGACGGCGTTCTCGTGCATAGTTCTCGTGCATAGTTCGACCGCCGCCCTCAATCCGGCGGACCTGGATATACGCCTCGGGCATTCGCCCGACGCCGTTCGTTCCCTGGACCGAAGCGGTCGGTAGAACGTCCGACGGTGAGCGGGTCTACCTTTATCCCGCACTGCACCCCCACGGGGCGTTAGCGGAGCAGGCTGTGGCGCATGCAGGGCAAGTCCAGCAGCTCACAGACGACATCGCCGACGAACAAGCCCTTTGCCTCGATGTAGAGGGTACGACCGCTTGGCTCGCACTGACATACAAGGCTGGAATCCCGCCCGGGGAGTCGGTACTGGTGCTTGGGGGGCAGTGTCGGCCAGATCGCCGTACAGGCTGCCAAGGCTCTCGGGGCGCGCCGTGTCGTCGCTGCTGGTCGTGACCGAGAAACCTTGGACGCCGTGCAGGATCGCGGAGCAGGCGCTGTGGTGACGCTCGACGAGGCCTACGAGGGCAGACTCGCCGGCGCCTCCGAAGGGGGGGCTTCGACCTCGCCGTCGACTCTCTGTTCGGCGCGCCTATGGCAGCCGGCATCCAGGCGACCCGCGTGGGCGGCCGAATCGTCAACCTCGGGATGCGAGCCGGCTGGACCGTCGAACTCCGCGGGATCCCCCTCAAAGAGCGAGACCTGTTCTCCTGCAGCATCGGCATGGTGCCGATCGATGTCAGGGCGCGGGCCTTCGGCGACCTGAGTCAACTGGCGCTCACCGGTGGAATCCACGTCGAGTCCGAGCGTACGGCCCTTGCCGATGTCGCCGAGAGGTGGAAGCGCCAGGAAACCAGCCACACTGCAAGCTGCTCGTCACACCTTGAGGGTGGACCTCGGCTCAGCTGGTGGCGGCGGGCCACGATCGTGTAACTCAGGCGCATGCCGTCCGAGTCGGCCCGTGTCACCACTACCGTCCGATTTAGCTACGCATGAGAGGGGACTGGCGGTCTCGAAAAGTCTTGGGCAGAGAGAGCGTGTGGATTCTCGGCCCGTGAGGTCGTACGCCCGCGCGTCTCGGCATAGACGGGGATCCGTCCTCGGTCTCGATGACCAGACGTACGTCGAAGACGCCAGCCCCGTTCAATCTGATAACGATCCAGTCTGCACCGGACCTACCCTTGACTCGTCCGGCCAGGACCGTAGAAGTATCCGTCAAGTAGTTCGACGATCGTGTGCGCCGTTCGGACCGCTGCTGATCACCATTGGTGCCGCCACTTCAAGCTCCGCGGTTGCCAGCTCCCCGCGGCGCAGCGTCGGCTCGTCGCTATGTGTCGTCACGGCAAATCACCTTTTGCAAGGCGATAGTGCCCGGGACAGGCCCACTCGATGTCGTTCTAGGTTTGCCAACGTGGAGCCGGACGGGATCTACAGTGCGGGCCACCGGCTCCAGCGGTCGGGACGGTACGCATGGTGACCGCGATATGGGCCCCGGGCGGTGCGCAGGCGTTCCAGCGGTCGGAACCTTGGGTGCCATTTATCGGACGCTGATCCCACCATGACCACTAACTACGGCGTTACTTACATCACACCGACTCGGCTGAACTGACAGCGACGCTCCCGTCGCACCAGCATGCTCTGGGTAGGTGGTAGCGGTGAGGAAGAGGGCCCACATGAGCATCGACATGATAGAACCACTCACGCTCGGCCAGGAGGTCAACGCACCTCGTCAACCGACTGAGACCATCGCACAGTCCTCCGCGTCGAAGGCGCTGGCACTGCTCGAGGCCATCTCCAAAGCTCGCGGAAACTCCTTCGGCGTCACCGAGGTCGCGGCAGACATCGGTGTCCCCAAGAGCACGGCCCACCGGTTGCTCAAAACTCTCGAGGAGCACGGCTTCGTCGGACGCACCGGCTCGCGCTACCGCGTCGGCGGCAGCTTCTTCGAGCTCAGCGAAGCGGCCCGCTGGTCGGAGTTCGGCGAGCTGCGTGACGTAGCGCCCGGACCGCTCAACTGGCTGTTCGAGCGCTCGAACGCCGACGCCGTTCACCTGGCTACGTTGAGCGGTCGCGACGTGCTCTATCTCGACAAGATCACCAGGCCGGCCGGAACCCGGTTGCCGAGCCGAGTCGGCGGCCGCTTTCCGGCTACCTGCACGGCACTGGGAAAAGCGATCCTCGCACATAGCCCGCGTGCGACGGTCGTGTACGTCATCGGCCAGCCGCTGACCCGGGTCACTCCGTACTCGGTCTCCCTACGCAAGCAGTTCGTCGACCAGCTGGGCAAAGCACAGACGGAGGGATACGCGATCGAGCGAGAAGAGGCATGCCACGGAACGATCTGCGTTGCTGCGCCGGTACTGCACGCCGGAGTGGCCATTGCCGCGGTCTCGCTGAGTGTTCCGACTGCAATTGTGATGCGCGTTGGCGACACCGATCTGGGTGCCTTAGGCCGGCTCGCGGTCGATGCTGCTGCTCGAATCGCTCACTTGCTCCCTCTTGATTGAAAGAGGTCCCTGTCTCCGTCGACGCTAACCCGTATATCCGTCGACACCGACCCGTCCATTGCCGAGTGCGTACGGCACTTTCCGAATCACCTCCACTCCCTCCGACTGAAAGAGTTCCCTGTGTCCGTCGACATCGACCCATCCATTGCCGAGTACGTCCGTCGCTGGGCAACCACGAGGTCCGATGCACCTTGTATGAGCTGCGACAACGTGACCCTTACGTGGGGCGAGCTCCACGACCGGGCCAGCCGGCTCGCACACGGGCTCGCTGAGACCGGCGTCGGACCGCAGGACCGAGTCGTGTTCCTGGACAAAAATAACCTGGAGTTCTTCGAGATCACCGTCGGGTCCGCGATGGCCGGCGCCGTGACCGCAGCAGTCAACTGGCGTCTCGCGCCCCGCGAGATGCTGCAGATCATCAATCACTCCACGGCCAAGGTGCTGTTTCTGGGAGAAGAGTTCGTCGAGCAGTACGAGCAGTTCTGTGACGAAATGACGACGGTCGAGAAGGTCGTCGTTATCGGTAAGGCGCCGGGCCTGGAGAGTTACGAGGACTGGCTCGAGCGACACGTCGCGAAGGATCCCCTTGTACCCGTCCGATCCGACGAGACAGCGATGCAGATGTATACCTCGGGTACCACGGGCCTGCCCAAGGGCGTCCTGTTCAGCAATCGCGCCGTGCTCGCGACGGAGGGCATGGCTGAGGTGCTGCGCGTCGACGAGACGTCGACTCTGCTGATCTCAATGCCGGTCTTCCACTCGGCGGGAGCAAGTCTGGGGATGCTGGGCATCCGCACGGGCGCCCACAGCGTCATCGCCCGCGATGCCGCTCCCGCCACGTTGTTGTCGCTCATCGCGCGGTGGCGGATCACGATGACGACGCTCGTCCCGGCCGTGCTCAAGATGCTCATCGAGTCGCCCGAGATAAACCAGCACGACTTCTCCAGCCTGGACACGATCGCCTACGCCGCTTCACCGATCTCACCGGAGCTGCTGCGACGGTGCCTGGAAATCTTCGATGCCCGCTTCCTGCAGATCTACGGTCTGACCGAAACGCAGAGCGCCACCAATCTGCTCCCTGAGGACCACCTCGACCCCGAGCACCCCGATCGGATCCTTTCGGTCGGCCGGGCAATTCCCGGCGTCACTCTGCGTGTCGTTGACCCCGCGACGGGCGACGACGTCGACGACGACGTCGTCGGCGAAGTTTGGATTAAGGCGCCAACCAACATGCACGGATACTGGCGGAATGAGGAAGCAACGCGAGACGCGCTGACGGACGATGGCTTCGTCAGGACCGGCGACGGTGCCTCGATGCGCGATGGTTACCTCTACCTGCGTGACCGGCTCAAGGACATGATCGTGAGCGGGGCGGAGAACGTCTACCCGATCGAGATCGAAAACATCCTGATCGAGCACCCTGCTATCAACGACATCGCCGTGATCGGCGTCCCGTCGAATCGGTGGGGTGAGACGGTCAAGGCGATGGTTGTTCTGAACACCGGTGCGACGCTGACTGAGGACGAGGTCATCGCCTATGCCCGGGCCAACCTTGCTGCCTACAAGTGCCCGACGTCCGTCGAGTTTCTCGACGAGTTGCCACGCAATCCCTCAGGCAAAATCCTCAAGCGCGTGCTGCGCCTGCCGTACTGGAACGACGTCGAACGCCACATCGGCTGACCGACGGAGTTCCGACGTTTAGAACGTCCCGTGACTTGCGGTGGTCCGGTGGGACACGATCGATGGACAGTAGACGAGAGGGTCAGCGCCGATGAGCACAGCCGTTCCCATGATCACACCCACGTATACCGACGTCACGGCCGTGGGGGGTGTGTGGCAGATCGCGCAGATCAACCTGCCTGGCACTCCCCGCGGCGCCGTGATCCTGCTGTGCGAGCCGGACGGGCTGGGCGACCAGTCAGTCGAGCTGATGAACAGGCTGGCGGAGCACGGCTACGAGTCGCTCGCCGCGAATGTGACGGCTATCGACCCGGAGCTCCTCAGCGACGACCGTGCACTGGCGGTCTTGCGTGCATTCGTGGCGCACCTCGGGGCGCGAGGCTGGCGCGAGGAGCAGATCGGCGTAGTCGGCTACGGCTTCGGCGGCCGGATCGCCCTGCGTGCAGCTGCAGATCTAGACCTCGGCGCTGCCATCAGTGTCTCGCCCGTCGGCATGACCCGCGGCAACTGCGTCCGGCCCGCGCTGCTCCACGCTGCTCGACCGGTCTCGACGCCCTGGCTGGGGATGTTCGGAGCCGACGACGAGGCCGCGCCGGCTGAGGCCGTCCGACTCCTGGCCGAGCGGCTGACGGATCCTTCGCCGGCCTACACACAGCTTGTGACTTATCCCGGAGTGGACGGTGACTTCTTCCGTGAGTCGGCTGATGCCTTGGGCCACGCGGCGATGTTTGACTCCTGGCAGCGCATCATCGAGTGGTTCAACCTGCGGGTCGTGCCGCGCTCCTCGCCGTATGCCGAGATCTGGTCCCTCAAAGAAGCCATGAGTGACTAACACGGGTCCATTCGACTCCCACGGAGGGTTCCGCCAATCGGAACGTCCCCTATCCAGTGCCGTGTGACACAAGGCACGTTGACCAGCATCGATGTTGCGGAAATTTGGTCTCCGCAGCATTCAGAGCACCGAGAATGCAAAGGAAGTGTGCTGATGTCGCAGTTCATCGACGACGATCGTGAGATGCCGAGGTTTCGGGTCAACCGCCAGGCAATGGTCGATCCGGAGGTCTTTGCCAAGGAGCGCGACCAGATCTTCAACCAAGTCTGGCTCTACATCGGTCACGAGACCGAGCTAAAGAAGCCAAACGATTTCAAGACACGCAACGTCGCGGGTCGTCCGTTGATCTTCGGTCGTGATTCCAAGGGCAAGATCCAGGTCTGGATCAACTCTTGCCCGCACCGTGGCGCGATGATCTGCCGCGAACCTGAGGGCAATGCCCGGTTCATGACGTGCTTCTACCACGGCTGGAGTTTCAGCTCCGGGGGTGAACTCGTCTCGATGCCGGGCGACACGTCGTATGGTCCGGACTTCGAGCGCCCTGGCCTAGTGGCCCCAGCGAAGGTCGACTCTTATCGCGGGTTCGTGTTCGTGAGCTTCAACCCCGACGTCGAGCCGCTGGTCGAATACCTTGCCGGCGCAACTGACTTCATCGATCTGGTCGCGGACCAGTCCGAGGAAGGTATGCGGGTCCTCGAGGGCACGCACGAGTACTCGGTCAAGGCCAACTGGAAGCTGCTCGTAGAGAACAGCGTCGATGGCTATCATGCGGTCTCGACACACCAGCGCTATTTCGAGATGGTGATGGCGTCGGGGGTCGAGATCGACAGCGCCAAATTGGGGCAGTCCGTCGGCCTCGATCTGGGCAACGGACATGCCGTCATCGCAGGCGGACCCGCGACAGGTGGACTGTTCGGACGCCCGCTCTCCAAGGAGGGTACTGCCGAGAGGGACTCGCGCTTCGAAGAGTTCCGCGCGAAGTACGGCGACGAATGGCTCGATCGGATGTCCGGGTCCCGCAACCTGGTGATCTTCCCCAACCTGGTCATCATCGATTTGGTCATGGGCGTCGTGGTCCGCAAGATCGACCCTCTCGCACCTGACTACATGGAGGTCTCGGCCTGGGAGCTCATCCCGCCCGAGGAGGGCGACGAGCTTAAGCGCCAGCGTCTTGACAACTTCCTGACGTTCTGGGGTCCGGGCGGTCTAGCCTCCCCTGACGATGTCGAGGCGCTCGAGACCTGCCAACGGTCCTTCGCCTCGTCTAAGGAGCTGCCATGGTCGGACGTTTCGCGAGGCATGGCAGGGGAGGACCAGCCCGTAGGATCCGACGAGCTGCAGATGCGGGCATGGTGGCGGCGTTGGAACGCCCTGATCACCGGGGAGGTCCTGCCCGGTGAGCAGCACAATCCGCCGCCTGCGAGCTACACCGCACCCCGCAGGGTCCCGGAGCAGCAGCCCACTACCTAAGTTGTTCAAGAGAGACACAGATGCCCACCAGTCGCGACTGGTGGGCATCGCCGTTTGGGATGCCTCCATCGATGCAGGATGGCGCCGAGGTGTCGCGCGGCAAGTTCGACATATACGCCGGGGTTACCGTCGATCACTGCCCCCGGGATTTCTTCTTGACGACATGGCGGATCAGCGAGTTGGGTGCGAATTCAGCGCCCGGTAGGGACTTATCGAGTGGGCAGCGACCGAGGCAGTGCGATCCGATACGCGCTCAGTTCAGAATCGTGAAGCCGTTGCCGATCAGGACACAGGCTTCGATCACGGCGCCATGGACGACGCACTCGTGAGTGACCCCGCCTGGTCAGAGGGCTCGATGGGCCATGTAACACCGCATCGCCCTGGACGTGGGCGCCGGCACGAATGTAGATGGGGCCGTAGTCTGCGCTGTACCAGATCGAGGCGTCTTCCACGCCGATGAACGTGGCAGAGGCGCGCTGAACATAGAGGGACGGACGTCAGGGTTCAGGCTCTCTAAGGGGAAGAGTGGCGCCCGTAAGGTAGGGCCGTGACGGTTGGAATCGGTCCGGATTCCTCAGGACGGAACGGTGATCGACCGGCGTCACGGGTGGGTCACGAGCCGTCCCACGACCTTGCCACGCTCAAGTTGGGCGTACGCCTCGTTGAGGTCGGCCAGGTCGACGACGGTTGTCTCGGGTCGCAGCTGCCCATGCGCGAGCAGATCGAGGACTTCCGTCATGTCCGTGGCGGTCCGACCGAAGGAGCCACGCAGGGTCTGGCGGCCCAGTATCAGACGGTGCGTGTCGACCGTCACGGCGGTCGCGGCCATCCCGACCACGACGACCCGCCCGCCGGTACGCACGACACTCAGGGCTTGCTCTGTTGTGGATCCGGTGCCGGCGAAGTCGACGAGTACATCCGGCCGAACGTCACGCAACGCCTCGACCTCGGTGAAGCAGTCGGTGGCTCCAGCCGCGCGTGCTGCCTCGAATGTTAACGGGTTGATGTCGACGCCGTAGACAGTGCTGTCGAGCAACGCTGCTGTCCGCACACCGTTGAGACCGAGACCTCCCAGTCCGATGATCGCGACGGTTTCTCCGGCGCTGACGCCGGCGGTGGTTCGGACAGCCGAGTAGGAAGTGGCGATCGAGTCGGTCGAGACTGCGGCCTCGTCGAAGCCGACACCATCGGGGATAAATTGCAGCTTCTCGTGTGGCACCGTGACGTACTCGGCGAATCCGCCGTCGATCGTCAGGCCCGGCGCAGCGCGAGGGATCATCGGTCCGCCGGAGATGACCCGGTCGCCTACCGCGAATCGGGAGGGGACCCCGTCACCGAGTTCGAAGATCGTCCCGGCGATCTCGTGACCGAGCGTGATCGGGGCGGTGGTGGTGAGCAGTTCACCCTCTTCTGTGGACATTGTGTGGGTCAGCGAGCCGTCGAGAATATGCAAGTCGGAGTGGCACAGGCCAGCGGCTTCGACGCGCAACACGACCCAGCCAGGCGCTGCGTGCGGCAGCGGAATGTCCCGCAACTCCATGGGTCGTCCGGCGGCGATCATACGCATAGCTCTCATTGGGAATATGCTGCCCGATCGCGGGAGAGATCGGCGGTAGGCGTTCCACGGTGCGAAACATCGACGGAGCGTGATATGCGGCGCATGGTTGCGATGCCCGACCGTTCCACATGTCGGAATTAGTGCTTTGCGTCACGGAAGTCTCAAGGGAGGCTTCAGGCGATCACACGGTCGACTCCTTGTCCGGCAGCCACCGGCATGCCGGGGAGTTCCGATGAAGCGCCGTCCTGTGATGGCCGCTCCGCGTCGGGCGCAGTAGCAAAAACAGTCCCCGCGGTGTCCTGTTCCATCCGGTGGAACCGTTTGTGACACCTCTCTGTAACCCACATCACACTGACGCTAGGTGGATGGCCAGAGTGCCTTCGCTTACCTAAGCGCCGCGCACTATGCCACACGAACCACGGGAGACCACATGAAGCAGTCCCTGGCCACCGCTACGAGGAGAACGCCATGAGTGAACTCGTCGTCGACGACGTCTCGATGCACTTCGGCGGGATCAAGGCCCTCGACGGCCTCTCGTTCACGATCGGCAGCGGCCAGATCTGCGGCCTGATCGGACCCAACGGCGCCGGCAAGACCACGCTGTTCAACTGTGTCAGCCGGATCTACCAGCCGAGTTCGGGCAGCATCAAAATGGATGGTGAGGAGCTCCTCGCCGTGCCGGCTCACAAGATCGCAGGTCACGGCGTCGCGCGCACCTTCCAAAACCTCGGCCTGTTTCCGTCGCTGACATTCCTTGAGAACACGATGGCCGGCGCCTATTCCCGTGGCAGGGGAGGCTATGTGCGGTCTCTGCTCCGCTTCGGTCAGGCGAAGGCGGAGAAGCAGCTCCGGAGCGAGGCGTTCGAGTTACTTGAGGTCCTCGGTCTAGCGGATCTCGCTTTCCTACCTGCTGCCGACCAGCCTTTCGGCACCCTCAAGCGGCTCGAGCTGGCACGGGCGCTCGCCGCCAAACCCAAGCTGCTGCTGCTCGACGAGCCCGCCGGTGGACTGACCCACAGTGAAGTGGACGAGCTGTCCAGCACGATCACGCGCGTCCGCGACGAGTTCGATCTCTCGATCCTGCTGGTCGAGCACCATATGGCGATGGTCATGGGAATTTCCGATCTGGTCGTCGCAATGAACTTCGGCAAGAAGATCACCGATGGCACACCCACGGAGGTCCGTTCACACCCCGAGGTCATCTCGGCCTACTTAGGAGCACCCGCCGCATGAGTCTTCTCGAAGTCGAGGACCTTTACGCCAACTACGGTGCCGCCGATGTCCTGCACGGGATCAACCTGACCGTCGAGAAGGAGGAGGTCGTCGTCATTCTCGGAGCCAACGGCGCAGGCAAGACGACGACCATGCGCGCCATCTCCGGCATGATCCAACGACGTGGGCGGGTGACGTTAGACGGAAACGAAATCTCCACAGCATCGCCCGACGCGATCGTGCGACTTGGACTAGCGCAGGTCCCGCAGGGACGTGGCACGATCGCAGACCTCACAGTGGAGGAAAACCTTCGGGCCGGAGCGCACGTGCGCTCAGACAAGAAGGGGATCACCGACGACATCGCGCGGTGGTTCGACACCTACCCGCGCCTGGCGGAGCGGCGCAAGCAAAAGGCCGGCCTGTTGTCAGGTGGCGAGCAGCAGATGCTCGCGGTCTCTCGCGCCATGATGAGCCGTCCTCAACTGTTGCTGTGCGACGAGCCGAGCCTGGGCCTCTCGCCCAAGCTCACACAGGAACTTTTCGTCTCGCTGTCGCAGATCAGCAAGGAGATGAGCATGTCCATCCTGCTCGTCGAGCAGAACGCCACCATGGCGCTCGGCATCGCCGACCGCGGCTACCTGATCGAGGTAGGCACGATCGCCTCATCTCGACCGGCATCCGAACTCGCCGGTGACGACGCCATCCGCGCCGCATATCTCGGGTACTAGGAGAACTGACTCATGGACCTCTTAATCGCCCGCATCATCGACGGGCTCAACAACGGTGTGATCTACGCCTTCCTCGCTCTCGCGCTGGTATGCGTCTACCGCAGCACCAAGCACCTCAACCTCGCCCAGGGGGAGATGGCGATGTTCAGCGCCTTCATCGCATTCGCTTTCACCCAGATAGGTGTCCCGGTCGTGTTCGCGATCCTCCTGGCCGTCGCAGCAGGTGCGATCGGTGGCGGACTGATCGAGCGAGTACTCGTGCGGCCGCTGGGCGACGACGCCGACTACTCGATTCTGCTGGTCGGAATCGGAATCTTCCTGGCACTCAACGCAGCCGCGGGATTGATCTGGGGAGGCGAGCCGCTGGCCTTCCCCAGCCTGCTGCCTTCCGGCCCCGACGACTACCTCTCTATCTTCGGCGCGCGGCTGCGTTATCAGCAGCTCTTGATGATGGTGCTGTTGGGACTCGTTCTTGCAGGCATCCTCGCGTTGTTCAAGTACACCAAGCTGGGCCTGGCGATGCGCACAGCGACCAGCAACCCCGAATCCGCGAAGCTGCTGGGCATCCGGGTCAACCGGATCAACGCGTTGGGCTGGATCATGGCTGCCGCCGTCGGTGGACTGTTGGGTCCGCTCGTGGCGCCCAGCACGACACTGACGACGTTCATGATGTTCAACTTCCTGATCTACGCCTCCGCAGCGGCCACTCTCGGTGGCTTCGATTCTCCGGGTGGCGCGGTCCTGGCCGGGCTGATCATCGGCGTGCTCGAAAGT
The DNA here is from genome assembly GCF_044908235.1 of Rhodococcus sp. 27YEA6. Lineage (NCBI taxonomy): Bacteria > Bacillati > Actinomycetota > Actinomycetes > Mycobacteriales > Nocardiaceae > Rhodococcus > Rhodococcus sp. 27YEA6. The sequence goes on from NZ_JBIYCY010000019.1 coordinate 21,832, forward strand.
CTCGCGGGTGGCTACGTGTCCTTCATCGGCTCGGACCTCAAACTGGCCGTGGCACTCGTGCTGCTGCTCGGGGTCCTCATGGTCAAACCGTCCGGGCTTTTCGGGTCCAAGCGAGTGGAGAGAGTCTGATGGCACTTCCGATTACCGTTCACGAAGGCACGGCCGCACACCGCGGGCTCACCCTCGGTCGCATCATCCTCGTCGTCGTCGTCATCCTCGCGCTGCCGTACGTCGTTGCGCCCTACCGGCTCGACCAGATCACCGGTGCACTCATTCTGGCGATCGCCGCCGTCGGCCTTAACCTGCTGTCAGGATTCGGCGGGCAGATATCGCTGGGGCACGCGGCTTTCTTCGGATTCGGCGCCTACACGACCGGCATCCTGGTGACCGACTACGGTTGGTCGGCCCCCCTGGCCTTCGTAATGGGCATGCTGGTGTGTTTCATCGTGGGTGTCCTGGTCGGGCTGCCGGCTCTGCGGCTCAAGGGCATGTACCTCGCACTGGTAACGCTGGCCATCGGCGTGATCTTCCCGAGTCTCGTACGCCGGTTCGAGTCACTGACCGGAGGCTCTGCCGGCTTGTTCGGCATTAAGTTCGAAGCTCCGGACATCGCCTACTTCTCCGGTCGCTCCGGTCAGGTGATCTGGCTCTACTACGTGGCAGTCGTCGCTTTGCTGCTGGCGTGCCTGGCTGTCTGGAACATCATGCGGGGGCGGACTGGGCGCGCCATCGTGGCCCTTCGCGACAACGAGTCGGCCGCGATCGTCATGGGTGTCGACCGCACAGTTGTGAGGACAGTGCTGTTCGGGATCTCGGCTGCGATCGCCGGACTCGCCGGCGGGATCTTCGCGGTCGATACCGGCATTCTAACCCCCGACAGCTTTTCGCTGCTGTTCACGATCTACCTCCTCGTCGCGATGGTCCTGGGTGGTCGCGCGAGCTATTGGGGACCGATCATCGGCGGCTTCGCGATCTACTTCCTGCCGCTGTGGACGGGCGAGATCACCGAGGGCCCCGCTGCCGGTGTGGTCTTCGGTGTCCTCATCATCGTCATGGTCTTCACTCTCCGTGATGGCGTCATCGGCGGTCTCAAGAGGCTAGGCGCAAGGTTCCTTGTAGTTGAGCCGTCACAGCCCGCGTCCAGCGTGAACCTCAGCGAGAACGGTCGAATGGGGGACGCTGGGGTCTTCGATCCAGACGCAGTGCTGGCTGATTCGGAAGAGATGTCGGGCGTGCGTCGGCCATGACGGACCGCGTCTGACCACACAGATTTCTCGGGGCACCGCAGGTGCACGTCGCGGGACCCATTCGCTCAGTGCGCTTGATGAGGGCGCACTGCTGACAGGACCACATGGTCAACCTGGCAACCTCCCGGTCCGTTCCCGGACCAGTCTTCGAAGGAGCACAACATGTTCACACATCACAAACACTTGGCGGGAGCAGTGATGGCTCTTGCCTTCCTGGTCACAGCCTGTAGTTCACCGAGCAGCGGCAGCGAAGGCGTCACGGACGTATCCAGCGAGGCGAATTCGGCAGCGGAGGCACTCGGTATCGACCTAGCCTCCTGCCCAACCGACGCGACCAAGCCATTCGGCGCGACGGTCAAGGTCGGGAACACGATCCCGCAGACGGGACCGGTTGCACCCGCCTTGGGAGTTATCGGGCCGGCTATGAAGGAGGCGTTTCGTCAATTCAATGAGACCTCGGGTCTCGGCGCGACATTCGAGCTGGTCCAGAGCGATGACGCATTCACACCCGACAAAGCACTGACCGCGACGCAGACGTTGCTGGACAAGGACGGTGTTGACATGATGACCGGCGTCATCGGCACGGCTCAGGTCGCGGCGGTTCGGGGAGTCCTCGGCGGGGAGTGTGTGCCGCTGTTGCCTGGGGTCTCGGGCGGCAAATCCGCCAACAATCCCACCGAGTATCCGTGGACGTCGGCGTTCACCCAGCCGTCTGCACTCGACGCGCGGATCATTATGGCCAGCATTAACGAAAACCATCCCAACGGTACGAATGTCGCAGTGCTGTATGCCAACAACGAGTCGGGCAAAGATTATCTGAGCGATCTCGAAAAGTACGCCGGCAAGAGCAAGATCATCAAGACCGAGACCATCGAAGCTACCGAGACCGGGTCACCCTCCTCGCAGATCACGACGCTGCGCTCTACAGGGGCCAACGTGCTGATCGCAGTTCCAACGGCTGCTCAATGTGCGTCGACGATGCAGGAGGTCGCCAATCAGGGTTGGGAGGCGGATCGTTACATGACGTCGGTATGCGCGAGCACGACGTTCGACGTCGCCGGTGCGGCAGCCGACGGTTGGCACGTCACGACGTATGTGAAGGACGCTACCCGAGGTGAGTTCGTCAACGACCCGGTCGTCGTCGCTGCCATTGAGTCCATCAAGAAGGCCTCGCCCAATACACCGATCACAACGACGACGCTGGGTGGCTTTCTCTACCCGCAGCCCTTCTTCGAAGCGGCCAAGGTTGCGGCGAAGTCGCCGCTGGGCCTGAGCAGGCTTGGAATGATGTCGGCGTACACGACCTTGGACTTCCAACCCACCCTCCTCATGCCGGGTGTGCGGTTCAAGCTTGACGGCCTCGATGACCAGGTTGCGATCGAGGCGTCTTATCTGACTGCTTACCACTCGGATACCAAGTTGTTCGAGAACGTCAAGTTGTATGACTTCGAAGGGCAGATGACGACGGGCTAGTCGGTTCGAAGGGCAGACGACGGGCTAGTCGAGCGTCATCGCAGAGTGATCCGGCGGACGATCATCCGCCGGATCACTGAGCTACTGGCCGGGCCCATGGGTCTGACACCCACCGCGCTGCACATTAGGGATGAGACATATGACTGATTCACACCGCGCGATTCTTCTCACCGACCGGCCACGGGGGAAGCTTAACGTCGGACACTTCCGTGAGATAACTCTTCCTCCGCCGGGCGAGCCGGGTCCGGGTGAGGTTCTGTGCAGGACGATTCTACTTTCGATCAGCCCAGGGAGCCGCGCGTGGATGCAGCAGTCGACCTATCGGGACGAACTGCGGGCTGGCGAACCGATGAGTGGGTACACCTTGGCCGAGGTCGTGGCGGAGAACGGCACGGGAATTACACCGGGCACGATCGTGTCCTGTGAGGGAGCGTGGCAGACGTACTCTCTACTGTCGGCAGCGTCGGTTCAGCGAGTCGATGTGCGGGGACCACTGACGCACCACATGTCCGTCTTCGGTGCCACCGGACTGACAGCCTACTTCGGGATGCACGGGCTAGGCACGCCACGCCGTGGCGAGACAGTGGTCGTGTCCGCTGCCGCCGGAGCCACTGGATCGGTGGCGGGCCAGATCGCACGGCGAGCGGGAGCAAGGGTCGTGGGTATCACAGGAAGCGACGCAAAGAATCGTTTGCTTGAAGCCGAGCTGGGATTCGATGCCACGGTGAACCATCGAAGCGCGTCCTTCGAGAAGGACTTGGCCGAAGAGTGCGGAGGTGGGATAGACGTCTACTTCGACAGCGTCGGCGGTCGTATCTTGGAGGCTGCCCTGCACAATATGAACCTGCACGGTCGAGTCGTGTGCTGTGGTGCGGTATCTCAGTACGACGGTCCGGCTGGATCTCCAGGTCCAGCGAATGTTCCCACCGTGCTCGTGACGAAGAGACTCGCGATGCAGGGCTTCATTGTCTTCGACTTCGCGGAGTCGTTTCCCGCCGCACTCTCCGACCTCGAGGCCTGGGTTTCCGCCGGCGATGTGAAGGTTCTCGAGGACGTCCGGGAGGGCCTGCAGTCGGCCCCGTCCGCGCTGGTCGACTTGCTGAGCGGAGGCAACGTCGGCAAGTTGATGGTGCGGGTTGGTCCAGACTCCTGAGTCTCGACGTTCACCCGCTCCGCCGCCATCGATGACTCCCGTGCCGAGAAAGTTATTCTCGGCACGGGAGTCGCCTTCAGTCACCGAAGCGGGGAAGCAGATCGTACTGTTCAACCGAGCTGTCGAGGATGCGGAACCCCTCGGTGGCGGTGACCTGGTCGAGTCCGGCCACGACCTCCTCGATCGAGAGCGTCCGACTCGACAGTCCAGGTACCGCGGCGCTGAACAGCAGGGCTGCGCGTCCTCCGCCGGCGGCCAGTGTCTGGCCGGTGAGTTCACACGATGCGTGGGACAGATAGGCCATTACTGGGGAGACGATCGACGCTTGTAGGTACCGCACGTCGAGATCGGGTTTTTTCTCGAAATACGCCTTGGCGTATCCGGTCGCCGCAACAGGCGCCAGCGCGTTGATCCGGATGTCGAGGTCGCGGTTGTCCAGCGAGGCGGCCTTCGTGAGCCCGACGACGCCGGCCTTGGCGGTCACGTAGGGCGCCGATCCGGGCGCGCCGAACACGCCGAGAGCCGACGTCGTGTTTACGATCCGGCCATATCCCTGACCACGCATGTGCCGCAGGGCCTCCCGCATTGTCCAGAATGTTCCGAGCAGATGGACGTTCAGAGTCTCAACAAAGCTCTCTGTCGAGACTTCCTGGGCGGTACCGGTCCCGCCGGCTCCGGCGTTGTTGACCAGGATGTCGATGCGTCCGAAGGCGTCGACGGTCTGCCGGACGAGACCGATCGACTCGGCTTCGGCACCGACGTTTCCAGGGGCCGAGACGGCCGTCAAACCCTCGTCGCGCAGCTGTTCGGAGACGATTTCGGCCAGCGATCGGCCGTCGTCGGTGCTGCTGATGTCATTGATCACGACCTTGGCGCCCCGCTCGGCCAGCAGTCGCGCGTGGGCCAGTCCCAGTCCTGCTCCCGACCCGGTGATTAAGGCGACCTGACCGTCGAAACGATGCTCGGCGGTGCTCATGCGGAGAGGGATTCGACGGTAATGTGACCGGCGATCGGGCGGCCGAACGCGTACGCGGACTGGATCGGATTGTAGTACTCGCGAACGTGCTTGATCAGGCCGTTCTCGGTAACCATCTTCATGATGTAGCGGTTGCGGTAGTCACGGCCGGTGGCCATCGTCAGCTTGCCGTACGTCTCGAGAAATACCGTCATGCCGTCCGCAGACAGTGTGATCTCGCAGTTGCAGGGCCCGGCGCTCTCGCCCTCGGCGTTGAACGCGACGGCCCAGAATTCGGTCGCCGCGTCGATGCCGGAGTAAGAGCGGAACTTGCCCTTCTCGACCTGCCCCGACTCGCTGAACGGGATCTCAACCAGGATGTCGTCGGTCATGCAGCTACGGACAGCCTCAAGATCCTGCGCGTCGATGGCTTCGTTCCAGCGGCGGAACACGTCGAGGGTTGCCTTGGGGCCTTCGGTTCTGGCGAGGACCTCGTGAAAGTCTGGTTTGAGCTCGGTCATGGTCTCTTTCGTCCTTACATCGTGGTCGGCGGTGGTATGGCATCAGGCGTTAGGAGCGGGGGAGTTGGGCGACGCTGTACAAGCCCGCGGCTCGGCCGAAGACACCGGCCTTGCCGAGCCCGGTGCCGCTGAGATAGGTAGCGCCGTGGAAGCCGCCGACTACCTCGCCGGCAGCGAAGAGCCCCGGGATCGGCTCGCCGAACACGTCGACGACGTTCAGTTGCTCGTCGACCCGGACTCCGCAATAGGTCGTGGTCAGACCCGAGCGGCAGGGGAACGCGTAGTAGGGCGCTGTGTCGAGGTGGCCGCCTTGAGCGCTGCCGTAGTCGCTCAGCAATCGGCCGAACTCGGGATCGACGCCCTCGTCGACGAAGCCGTTGTAGGCATCGATCGTGGCGCGCAACTTGGACGGCTCGATCTGCAGCTTCTCGGCGAGTTCCTCGACTGTGTCGGCGGCGATGACATATCCGTCGGCCAGAGCGGACTTGAAGTCCGCTGGCGTCGGTGCGACCTGGGAGCGGTTCATCATCGAGTCGTCAAACACTTGGAAGCCGATTCCCTCGGGCTGCTGCACGCAGATCGAACTGATGATCTTGTAATTGAGGTTCTCGTCGACGAAACGCTTGCCGTCGCGATTGACGATGATGGCGCCCTGGGAGTTGGGGTACAGCAGGCGAGGCTCGTTGTGGGGGTCCTCCGACAGGTCTGGGTAGTTCTTGATCGACGCGCCGAAGGAAGCTTCGACGTACCCCATGTCAGCGAGGTCGGCGCCGACGGCCCATGCCATCCGCAGCCCGTCACCCGTATTGTCTACCCCGCCCATCTTCGTCGCTTCGGCCCACTGAGGGGCGAAGGTCTCGAGCAGTTCGCGGCTGCGGGCGAACCCGCCGCTCGTCAGGATCACAGCGGAGGCGTGCACCACAACCTCCTGCTCGGCACGGTCGAGGACGACGCCGGTTATGCGTCCTTCCGCGTCCTGGACGAGCCGTCGAGCAGAGCTGGAAGACCAGTAGTAGGTGTGGTCGAGCGCCATGAACTTCTCGTGCATGACCTTGGTCGCGTGGCCCTGAGGGGCCGCATGCATGCGTGAGACCGCGTCGGTGCCGGTTATCGTCAAAGTGAAGTCGACGCCGTGGCCACGCATGAACTCGAAGGTGTCGAGCTGGTGATCGAGGTAAACCTGGACGGGCGCCGGATCGTTCTTACCCCGCCCGGCGGTAAAGATCGACGAGCGCAACTGCTCGTTGTCATCCTCGACGCCGGCGGCTGCCTGGAGGCCGGTGCCGGCGAACAGCATCCCGCCGCCAGCCTTCACCGACGAGCCACCGTACTGCACGCCTTTCTCTAGTAGCAGAACCGTGGCGCCGCTCTCGGCGGCGGACAGTGCCGCTGTGTTCCCCGCCAGGCCGGCTCCGACGACGATGACGTCGAATGTGGCGGGCTGCGACTCGTGGTTGCTCATCGGTTCACTCCTGATCGGGACGGATCTGATGGAATGGCGTGCGTCACTGCCGCCGATGCTGCTCGCAGTCAAGGATTTTCGACACCGAATGTTCCGGAGGGCGAAACCGAGCTGCATCACAGGGCGGCCGACCTGTTAGTCCTTGCTTATGTTCTCTCCCAGCCCGGTTGCTCCGGTGGCAGTCATTCCAGCATGGTTTCAGCGGGTTCTGGCGCAGCACGCCGTCGTCCACGCGCTCGACGTCGGCGGCATCACGGTGACCTGTCGATCCTGGGGTGAGCGCGGGGCGCCAGGCGTGGTGCTGGTGCACGGCGGCGCGGCGCACGCCCGCTGGTGGGACCACATCGCGCCGATGCTCGCGACCACACACCGCGTCGTCGCGCTGGACCTGAGCGGCCATGGCGACAGTGATCGCAGGGAAACATACTCGCTTGAGGCATGGGCGGGCGAGGTGATGGCCGTCACCCGAGACTCCTTCGATGCACCGCCCGTCGTGATCGGGCACAGCATGGGTGGCATGGTGACCCTCGCCGCCGCGACGTGGCATGGCACCGACCTCGCGGGCGCGATCATCATCGACACACCGATCCACGAGGCCACACCGGAGGAGGCTGCGGCACGAGACAAGGTCGCGTTCGGGCCACAGAAAGTCTTCGCGACGCGTGAGGAGGTCGTGGCGAGGTTCCGGGTTATCCCTGAACAGGACACCGAGCCGTACATTTTCGACCATATCGCCGAGCACTCCGTCCGACAGGTCGACGGTGGCTGGGCGTGGAAGTTCGATCCCGCGATCTTCGCCCACGAGCCGCTGCGTCCCGGTGAGCTGTCTCGGCTTCAATGCCGTGTCGCGCTGCTCCGGCCGGAGCGGGGGCTGGTGGATGCCGCGATGGGCGAGATGATCGTTGAGCGGCTGGGGGGCAGGGCCCGGGTCATCGATATCCCCGCTGCGGAGCACCACGTCATGCTCGATCAGCCGATCGCGCTGGTCACCGGGCTGAGGGTGCTGCTTACTCGTGACGTTTCCGCCGAGTGAAACGATCCCTGTCGGGTTTCCGGGTACCGAACCAGACTGAGCGTCTGCCGAGAGAATTTCCGGCCGATGACGAGGAGGTCGACACCCGATGGAAGACACGCAGACAATGAAGCGCCAGTTAGCCTGCGCCGTAGATGATCTCATGCCGGGCGAGTCTATGACCCTCGATGGTGGCGAGATCGCCCTGCATCGGGCCGAGGACGGGACGTTCTTCGCAACGGCGGACAGTTGCACCCACGAGAAGTGGTCACTCGGCAGTGAGGGCGAGATTGAGGGCAGTGAGCTCGTCTGCCCGCTGCATATGGCGCGTTTCGAACTGGCCAGCGGCAAGCCGTTATGTCTGCCGGCGACCATAGCGCTTGCGACCTATCTGGTCGAGATCGACGGGAGTCAAGTTTTCGTCGTCTCCTGACGTGGCAGGCCCACGCCGGGCAACACCCGCGGGTGTTGCCCGGCTTAGCTGCCGCTGGAGGCGACATCCTCTCGCGCCTTGGCATCGCGCTCGGCCTGCGTGAGGTGGCCAACCGCCTGCTCGGCCCAGCGGTCGACGTCATCGGGCAGGATCTCACCGCGCCAGAACACGTGCAGGTCGGGCCGCACCAGCAAAAGCGGGCACTCGTAGGCCGCACGGACGTTCGCGTCGTCGATCCGCAGGATCTCCAGAGGTGCACCCAGCCTAGCGAACTCCGCTTCGACGGCTCTCGTGTCGGACGAGCCGGTCAGGTCGATGAACGTGTAATCCTGGCCCAGGGCGTCCTGCATGGCACGGCCGTCCTGGAGCCAGATGTGCGGGATACGAACCCCCGGACGCGTGTGCGCAGTGTAGGTCGTGGTGTCCCAGTCGGTGATGTTGTCGTCCTCGTGGGCGATCAAATCCGAGCCGGCATAGCTGTAGCCCCATTCGACGCCGATCATCTCGTGGACGCGACGGTGGTGGACGTTCGCCGCGGCACCGACCTCGGCCCGCAGTGCCGCGCCGGCGGGCGTGTCCTCGGTGATCTCAGGCGTCACGAGCTCACGCCACAGGCCCATGCCCTGGGCGGCCCATCCTGAGGCCTTGACGTTGCGGGCGCCGACCTTGCGTCGTTCGGTCTCGTAGCTGTCGAGCAGACCCGGTCCGCCCCAACCCTGGACCGTCCCGGCCAACTTCCAGGCCAGGTCGATCGCGTCACCGACGCCGGTGTTCATGCCGAGGCCGCCGGTGGGGATCACCAGATGGACCGCATCGCCAGCAAGTAGCACGCGTCCGTCGCGGTATCGCTCGGCCAGCAGGAGGTGCAGCTTCCAGCTCGTCGAGTTACGAACCGTGAAGTCGAAGTCGAAGCCCACACGGTCGCGCACGGCCTGCGTGAGGTCTGCGTCCTCGTCGATCCCGATGTTGAGGGTGAAGTCCTTGCGGCTGCCCTGTACGACGAAGGCGCTGCCCTCGGCGTCGGCGACGTAGTAGTGGCGTCCCTTGCCGATCGGGATCTTGTCGTAGAGCTCGTCGGAGTGGAACGTAACCTGACGCAGCTGGCGGATGCTTCCCTGCCCCTCAAGTTTGATTCCGAGCTTCTTGCGGACTGTGCTGGTGCCGCCGTCGCAGCCGGCGAGGTACCCCGCGCGAACCGTCTTTCTTGTCCCCTCGGGGTCTTCGAGGGTCACGGTCACACCGTCGTTGTCCTGTGCGAAGTCCACGAGGTTGCAGCCGAAGCGCACCGTGACGTTCGGGGTGGACTCGGCGACCTGCTTGAGCACAGGTTCGAGGTCGTTTTGGGCGACGAGTTGGTACGGCTCGAGCGGTTCGGAGGCGTCGGTCGTCGCCGCGATCGTCGCGCGGTGCTCGGCGACGCTCGGGTACTTGAGCTTGACCAGGGGCGGGTCCGACAACCGAGTCACGATGAAGACATCCATCGAGCCGTCGGCAGGGTAGCCTGCCGCGCGGACCTTGTCGGCGATACCGAGACGTCGGTAGAACTCCATCGTGCGCGCGTTGGAGCGGTCCATCTTGGGCCACTCCTTGGTTGTCGGATCCTTCTCGACCAGCAGCGTTCGGACACCGCGCCTGCCCAGGTCGATGGCCAAGGTGAACCCGACTGGTCCTGCTCCGACGACGACGACATCGAACTCGTTCACGATGGTGTGCTCCATGGTTGGCGGTGACTTCGATCGCGCACCGATGATGCGCCCGCACAGTTTGGGGTGGCGTGCGCTCAGAGACCCAGACGATGTTCCAACGGGCGAAACGTGCCCGCCCCGGTTCCAGCCAGCGGTATGCCTCATTGCCCGACCCCATGACCCCGATGACACTGGCGCCGTGTCCATCTTGATAATCGGCGCGTCCGTGGCGGGAATCCGCACGGCGCAGGCCCTCCGCATGCAGGGTTACAAAGACGCCATCACAGTCGTGGGCGAAGAGGTTCACCAGCCCTACGACAAACCTCCGCTGTCTAAGGAGATGCTGCTCCCCGACGGCACCGACCAGCCCGTTCCGCTGTTGTCTGAGGCCGAGTTGGAGGCACTCGACATCCAGATGCATCTCGGAACTCGCGCTGTCGCGCTCGACGCCGATGCACGCGTCGTCACTACTGATAACGGCACGACATTCCCCTTCGATGACCTGGTGATCGCAACCGGCGTCACCCCGCGAACACTGCCAGGAGCGGATGCACTCACCGGGATCCACACGTTGCGTAACGCTGAGGACGCCGTCGCACTGCGGGCAGGCCTAACGAGCGCGCAGGACGTCGTCGTCATCGGTGCGGGATTCATCGGTGCCGAGTTCGCTTCGGCGGCAAGGGCATACAGCACTCGTGTGACGATTATTGAGACTCAGCAGGTCCCACTAACCCATGTCCTCGGAGCTGAAGTAGGTGCCGAGCTCGCACGCTTGCACGAGGTCAATGGTGTCACCGTCCACACGGGTGCGCAGTTCTCCCACTTCGTCGGCGAGGGTCATGTCTCGGGTGTGGCTCTCGAGGACGGTCGGGTTCTGCCCGCCGATCTGGTGGTCGTGGGTATCGGGGCGACTCCTGCCACCGAGTGGTTGGTGTCGTCCGGCCTGCCGATCACCAACGGCCTGGAGTGCGACGCGTCGTTGCACGTCCTTGGTACCGATCGGATCTTCGCGGCCGGTGACGTCGCCCGCTGGACGCACGGCTTCTACGGCTCGGATCTGCGGATTGAACACTGGACCAATGCCAATGAGCATGCCGGGATCATCGCAGCCGACGTGATGGGTACGTCTGTCCCGCAAGCGCAGGTGCCGTACGTCTGGTCCGACCAGTACGGCCACCGGATCCAGATCGTCGGCCGCCCGGGTGACGGGACCGCGGCCATCTCACACGGCACGGTCGAGTCCGGGCTCGTCGCAGTATATGCGGACGAGGCCGGTGTCGTGACCGGAGCTTTGGTCGTGGACGACCCGCGGATGCTCATGAAGTGCCGCAAGGCAGTGACCAAACGCGTCGCGGTAGCCGACCTCGATCTGGGCCTGGCGAATATTCCACCGGTCTGACCCGACCAGACATACGACTGATCCGGACGCGTCCGCGTGCGGTCCACATCGATCAAGGAGTGAACATGGCGTTGACTGAAGAGGGACTCATCGAAGTTCCGGGAATGATGAGTCGCTGGATTCGACTCGCCAGTGGTGCGAAGGCCCACTACATGACGTCCGGCACCACGGGCCCTGCCGTTGTCCTGCTGCATGGTGGCCTACCGGGTTCGTCGGGTACCGCAGGGTGGCGCTTCATGGCACCATTCCTGGGTGCTAACGGTTTTCGGGTCTACTGCCCGGACATGCCCGCATTCGGGCTGTCGGACGACCGCGAGGAGTTCTGGCCCGAAGGCGTCCACAGCTATGTCGATTTCATTCACGAGTTCACGACAGCTCTGTGCCTCGATGAGTTCCACCTTGCGGGCAACTCGATGGGGTGCATGAACACGGCCAATTACGTTGTGGCTCATCCAGAGAGGGTGCTGAGCTTCGCATTGATCGCCGGCGACATCGGCGACGTGGTGCCGGCTGGACTCAAGCCACCGGCCAAGATTGAATTGACGCAGTACGACGGCACCCGTGAGGGTATGCGCTCGATGATGAGTGCCATCATCTTCCGCGGCGAGGCGATCAACGATGACCTGATCGAGATGCGCTACGCAGCCGCCGAGCGAGGCAAGAAGGCGCATGCTCAATTCTGGCCCGGCCTCCTCCAGTACGGCCGTATAGTCCCGTGGGAAAACCCCAACATCGAGGCGCGCCTGTCGACCAAGGGCCGACTCGACAAGCTCACGATTCCAGGTATTTACCTCTACGGCACGGAGGACGTCCTGACACCGGTCGAGTGGGGTTACGAGCAGGAGAAGGTGCTGCCGAATGTTCAGTTCTTCTATCCCGAGGAGACAGGTCACCAAGGGCAGACCGACTCGCCGGAAATCTTCAACAACGTGTTCCTCGACTTCTTCCGGGACGGCCAGGTCTCCCGGCAGAGCGCGGACGCGGCAGGGGTATCCAAACTACGCCCTGAGCTTCCGGCGCTTGTTGCTCAAGTCTGACAACCAGTTCCAGTCTTCGACCAAAGGGAACGGCATTATGAGTATTGCCACAGAGAAGGTCTCAGTCACCGCAGAGAGCGCAAGCCGAACTATCCAGACCAGTCGCTACAAGATCCACTATTACGAGGCCGGTGCCGGTCATCCCGTGATCTTGCTGCACGGCAGCGGGCCAGGCGCGACCGGATGGAGTAACTTTCGCCCTAACATCGAGCCGCTCTCGCGGCGGTTTCACGTCCACGCGGTCGACATGCCGGGGTGGGGCGAGAGCGAGACCCAGAACGACACGATCGGCCGCGACCACCCCGCTGATGTGATCGCGTTAATGGACGAGCTCGGGATCGAGCAGGCTGCACTAGTCGGCAACTCGATGGGCGGAATGACGTCCGTCGCTACTGCGGTGCGCTTCCCCGAGCGGGTCAGTCACCTGGTATCGATGGGCGCGCCCGCCCCTGGCCTCGACCTCTTCAGTCCCGGCGGCGGCTTTTCCGAGGGCTTGAAGGTTCTATTCCATGCATACCGCGAGCCCACCCCGGAGAATATGAAAAGGCTCGTACAGATCATGTGCTTTGACCAGTCCATGGCCACCGACGAACTCGCGGGTCTGCGCTCGGCTGCGGCTCTGGCTCACACCGAGCACCTCGACAGCTGGAACACGCTATGGGACAGCCCACAGCCACCTAATCCGTACTTCGGACTGCTGCCGGAATTGGAAAAACTGACGGTGCCGACGCTCGCTCTACACGGCCGTGACGACCGGGTCGTGAGCTTCGAACACTCCCTGCGCTTTTTGGCGGCGGTTCCGACCTCGCGCGCGCACATCATCAACCGTTGCGGCCACTGGTTGCAGATTGAGCATGCCGACGAATTCAACCGCATCATCACGGATTTCGTCACCAACAACTGACGTCCTATACGACGAACGGGGGCGATCTGAACTGATCCCCGGAAGTTGGACTGCCCAAGTAGACGCCTAATCTTCAAGGACCTGGGTCCGGTATTGCACTGGACCCAGGCCTTCGTTGCGGGCGTTAGGACGACCACTCGCGCACTGATAAGTCGTGAGTCGTGCGTCATTCTTGATGTGGGCCCCGTCGAGGTGGCATCAAACACGACGGCGATGTCCTCGAAGCCATCCGAGGTGATCGGCACCCCGGGCCAGCAGCGCGCGCGACGCCGTCGCGCTGGGTTGATACCGACCATGGCACCAACCTCGAAGGGTCGACAGAGACATTGGACCTTGATCAACAGTGTAGGTGCCCATATTTCCCGATTCGATGACGGCCACCTTCGAAGAACTCATGTTGATGCTCCTGATGTGCTGGCGGGGCCGAAGAATGCGCGGACTTCACCGAGGCCGGTGAGTGTCGCGTGATAGGTCGAGCCGACCCGTGCAGGGACCATCGGGCCGAGGGCGCCGCTGAGGATGATCTCGCCTGCACACAGCGGGTCGCCGACGCTCGCGGCCATTCGTGCGAGCCACTGCAGGGCGATGAGAGGATTACCGAGGCAGGCTGTACCGTTGCCGGACGACACAGTCTCGCCGTCCTGGGTCATTGTGATCTCGACCGCGACAGGGTCGAAGTCGGACAGAGATACCTCGGCATTGCCGAGTACGAAAAGCCCGCTGGAAGCGTTGTCGGCGACGGTGTCGGCAATCGATGTCCCACCCTGCGATGCGGCTGTCGACGATCTCGAACGCCGGACGAGCGAATTGGATCGAAGCGGCGATGGTCCCGAGGGAGGGGGCGAGGTCGTCGATGTCGGCCCCGAGCGCGAAGGCGATTTCGGCCTCGATCCGGGGCTGGAGCAGCCGATCGTTTGCAACGGGCTCGGCCTGTGTGACCAGCATGTCGTGCAGCAACGTACCGAAGTCGGGCTGGTCGACCTTGAGCTGTGCTTGCACGGCCGGTGACGTCAGCCCGATCTTGCGCTCTACCCGCCCGTTGTTGTCGGTGACGCGGGCGCTCACGATCTGTTCCTGCACTAGGTAGGCCAGGGGGATGTCTTCGGACCCGATGAGGTCGCGGAGCGACGCACAGGGGATGCCGGTCGCTTCTACTTGCTGGAGTCGTGCAACAGCGGCGTTCTTTGCATCGTCACGACGCTGATCGTCACCGGCTTCATTAGATGCCGAACGGGAGAATGCCATGTAGATCATCCTTCGATCGCTGGATCCCGTTGCCAACGCAGGGTTCCGAGCACCAGAACTCCTCGTGGCGCGATGCGTGCCACAGGTCTCTAATACGAGTGCGCCCGGATCATCGGCGCTCATCGACGAATCTCGACCGCGCCGGTGTCAGCGATTAGAAGGAGCACACACATGGCAGAAGTGATAGGTCTCGGTATGACCCACTATCCGATGCTGGCCGGTGCGGACACGCACATGGCAAACCTGATGAAGAGCGTTCTGAAGGATCCAGATATCCCAGAGGACCGCAAAGACCCAGCCAACTGGTCGGCATTGGCGCAGAAGGAATGGGGCGACGACCAGGGGACCACTGCCGCGGCCAGTCACCGGGCGCAGCTGCGTGAGGGACTCGACACGGTCCGCGCCGCGCTCGACGACTTCGAACCCGACGTCGTACTGGTGTGGGGCGACGACCAGTACGAGAACTTTCGGGAGGAAGTCATCCCGTCTTTCTGCGTCCTGGCGTATGAGGACACCTCGGTCGAGCCCTTTGCAGTGTTGAAGATGCTTAACGTCCCCAACGTCTGGGGTCTGCCGGACGAGGAACGGTTCACGATGAAGGGCGACCCCAAGTTTGCCAAGCAGATCGCGGCTTCCGTGCTCAACGACGGCATCGATATCGCGTACTCGTACGAGCAGCGCGAGGGGATACACTTTCCGCACGCGTTCGGCAACACTCAGATCTTTCTCGATTACGACAACGTCGGTAAAGAGTTCCCGTATCCGGTGATTCCCTTGGCGGTCAACTGCTACGGCGAGCACGTCATAGCGCGCAAGGGTGGCATTGCCCGCTTCGCTGACATCCAGGCCGGGGAGAACCTCGATCCACCGGGACCGTCACCGTTGCGCTGTTTCCAGTTTGGTCAGGCGATCGGCCGCACCGCGCGCGCCAGCGATAAGCGTGTTGCTTTGATCGCTTCGGCGAGCTGGTCACACGCTTTCCTGAACGACAAGGACTGGCACCTGCGTCCGGACACCGTGGCCGACCGCGCATTGTACGACGCGATGGTCGCCTGCGACTACGAGGCATGGAAGAGTGTCACGACGCGTGAGGTCGTCGAGGCCGGCCAGCATGAGATGCTCAACTGGTTTTGTCTATTGGGTGCGATGTCGGAGCTCGATATGAAGCTTGAGTGGAGCGAGTTCGTTGAGACCGAGGTCTTCAACTCCAACAAGGCCTTCGCGATCTATCGCTGAGGCGGAACGTCCGTCGGCGCCGTCATCCTGTCCGGGGTCCGGCGCCGCCGTGCGTCAGAGCTCGCGTGGGAACCAGTGCGCCCGCCCTTGGGCCAGGCCCTCGCGGGCCTCCTTGGAGATCTGCGCCGCGGTGTCGCGCAAGGCGTTCACGATCTTCTGACCGGCATCGGTGTCAACCTGGTGGGAGATAGATATCGCGCCGACTGCGAAGCCGTGTACCACGATCGGGGCTGCGACGCAAGCCTGGCCGAGCTGCGCCTCGTTGTGCTCGTAAGCGATGCCGCTGTTGCGGACCTTGCGCAGCTCGATCATGAATTCCTCGACGTTCGTGATCGAGTGCGGTGTTAGCGTCGGCATGGGCGAGGGGAGGAACGCTTCAAGGTCCTCAAGGTTCTCACAGGACAGCAATGCTTTACCGATGGCTGTGCAGTTGGCCGGGAGGCGTACGCCTACACCGGACAGACCGGGTGGGGCGGCGGGATTAGCGAGCTTTTCCAGGTAGACGACGTCGTACCGTCGCAGCACCGCGAGGTGGACAGTCTGGCCCGACCACCGGTGAAGCGCGGCGATGTAGGGCATCGCCACGTCACGCATGCTGCCAGCCGGTGTGTTGACCGCAAGTTCCATTAGGCCCAGCCCCAGCTTATAGCCGGAGCGGTGCTGCTCGATGGCGTCGAGGTCGATCAGCCGGGCGATCAGCCGATGCACCGTGGACTTGGGCAGGCCCGACGCGCGAGACAGCTCGCTGAGGGTCATGACACGCTCGTTACTGTTGAAGGCCCGGAGGAGGTCGAACGCCTTGGACAGAATCGATGGCGGCTCGGGGGTCCGAGACCCATGGGCGAGAGGGTCATTCACAGTGTGCAACTCCGAGGGGTTGTACGGCACTCGCAACGTGACGTGGTTCACCCCAGCTTACCCACGCAGACTCTGTGCACTTTACGCGGCTTCGCGCGACCACGGAGATATTCCGCCGGCTGGAACAAAGACTGTTTTTCAGTGTAGGTCCGTGTTTAACATGCGGTGCGACGACTCTCTGGTTGTCTTTTACGTCCTCTCTTAGGAGCCATTCGGATGTGCACCGCTGCCTCAGGTACCCACCGCGGAACGACGGTTGACGTCCACGCACATCACTTCCCACGGGGGCTCGACGATCTCGCGGCGCGTACGGGCGACAAACGGTGGCCCCGCCTTGTCCACGACGACGACCGCTCGGGCCGAATCATGCTCGGTGACCGCGAGTTCCGGAAGGTTCGCTCTGCCCTCTGGGACGTAACCCACCGGGTCGTTGAGCTCGACGCAGCAGGTATCGATGTGCAGCTTGTGTCGCCAGTCCCGATCACGCTGACCGATTGGGCGCCTCCGCAAGAGGCCATTGAGTTCGCCCGTGCCATGAACGACGGCATCGCAGAGGACGTAGCCGCCGCTGACGGTCGATTGTTGGGTCTCGGCACGCTGCCGGTCCAGGACATTGACGCTGCCGTCGTCGAGCTCGAGCGCGCCGTGAGGTCGCTCGGGTTACGGGGTGTCGAGATAGGCTGCCGACTGGCAGGCCGCGAGCTCGACGACCGGGCTGTACGCCCGCTCTTCGAGGCGGCTGCCGCGCTGGGGGCTGTCGTCTACGTGCACCCATTGGGAGGCGGCGATGGAGCGCTGCGTCGTACTGGTCAGCCGTACGACTTCGGTCTCGGTATGTTGACCGACACGGCGCTCGCCGCGGGAGCCCTGGTGTTCGGGGGAGTCCTACGCGACCTGCCCGAACTGCGGGTCGTGATGTCGCACGGCTGCGGAACCTTTCCCTGGTCGTTGCCGCGCTTGCGCCTCGGTGCCGTCGTCGGCGGCGACACCGAGACCGACCATGACGACCTTGCCCGCAGACTGTGGGTTGACACCCTCGTTTTCGATGCCGAGCACCTGCGGCTGTTAGTCCGGCGTTTCGGCGCCGAGCACGTCATGATCGGCACTGATCACCCGTTCATCGCCGGCCAACTAGAAGGTCAGCAGGCGCAGGTCCGCGATGCGGTCGACGTCGGAATCCTGACGGCGGAGCAAGCCCTCGGGGTGTTGGGGACCAATGCTCTAGATCTTGTCCGAGGCAGCAATCTTACCTCGGGCGCGGAGACATAGCACCATGACGACGCACGACGTCACTGTCGTCGGTGGGGGACCCGTTGGACTCCTCACGGCACTGGGCCTCGCGCAGGCTGGCGTCGGTGTCACGGTACTCGAGGCCGCGACCACCGTCGTCCGCGCGCCGCGGACAATGTTGTTCCACTGGTCGATCATGGCGGAACTCGAGAGGCTCGGTCTGTTAGCCGCCGCGACGTCAGCTGGACTGGTTCAACGGAGCTGGACGCTGGCGGTCCCACGGACCGGCGAGGAACTCGTGTTTGATCTGAGCGTGCTGGACGACTCCGTTGAGCACCCCTTCACGCTCCACCTCGGGCAGGACGCGCTCAGCGAGATCGCGCTGGCCCGGCTCAGTGCGATGTCCAACGTCCGGATCGAGTGGGATACGTCGGCCCGCTCGTTCGAGCAGGATGGGCACGGCTGCACCGTGTCGGCAGTTGGTCCGGCGGGTGAGCGTGACTACCGCTCTGCATGGGTTGTGGCGGCCGACGGCGCCCACAGCATCATCCGGCGTCAGCTCGGGCTGGCCTTCCCCGGTATGACGTGGCCCGAGCGCTTCGTCGCCACGGACCTGGACCTCGACCTGGCGACGCTTGGCTATGGGCCCTCCGTCGCCCGGGCGGACCCAATGCACGGGGCGCTGGTTGCGCAGTTCGGCGAGCCCGTGCCGTGGCGCTACACGTACGCCGAGAGCCTGACACTGCCGGATCACTCGATCGTAGATCGAATGCCCGCCGTCCTCCGTGCCTCGCTGCCCGACGACGTCGACCCACAGGTCACGGCATGGGCGGCTTTTCGGATGCACGAGCGTGTCGCCGACAGGTTCCGCGTCGGCCGCGCGCTACTGGTCGGCGACTCTGCCCACGTCACCAACCCGTCGAGCGGCTATGGCGTCGCCGGAGGATTCTTCGACTCCGCCCTACTCGTGGAGACGCTGGCCGCAGTGATCCACGGAGACGTCCCAGAGGACATGCTTGATCACTACTCGGATGTCCGACGGCGGGTCTTCACCGAGATCTCGTCGCCAGTCTCCTCGGAGCGCAAACAGTTGATTTTCGACAGCCATGACCCGGTTGGGCTCGAGGCCGACCTGGAGCATTACCGCCGAATCACCGGAGACCGTGACTTGATGCGGCGAGCCATGCTGGCCGAGCGCGAGTTGCAGAGCGAGCCGTTGTTGTCGAAGCTGAACATGCGGGTCTAATGGGGCATTCCGTGGAACCGGAATACCCGGGCAACAGTCACCGGGCCGTGCCTATCATCGGGCGGGACCAACCTCCATGATGTATTGCTCCTACTCTGACGATCTGACACCGCGTGGGTTAAGTCGGTGCTCGCCGGGTTTTTCCCGGAATCGATGCCGTAGAGGTGGCAGGGATCATGATTCTTCGACGCCGCATCCTCGGCCCGACTGGGCTGGCGCTGGCAGCGAACTTGGTCCGGGCAGTGTCCATGTCAATGCCGGGATCGGCGAGGCGTGGTGAGCACGTGTGGATGGCGCTGCGAAAGGAGGTCCGTTTCTATGCCGACATAGTCCCCGATATTGACCTCAATCCCGATTGGCCTACTACGTCGAGATCCGTGCCGAGCAGCAAGGGTTTCCTCGTGCTTGAGGACATAGTCGTCCGGTGCGTCGTTCGGTCAGAACCTCGCGGCGACCTCGCCCGATCCGGTCGCTGCCGTGCTCAAGCAGCACGCGTCATCGTGGCAAAGCCTGCGGCTGGAGACGTTGGCGGGCTGGCGGCAGCCGCCCACCTTTCTGCGCTATCTCTTTCGGCAGTCCCACTGGGACGAGGTGATGGACTATGAAAACGGTGACCTCGAGCTCACGCAGCAGATCGGGACCGATGTTGCCAATTGCCCCAAGGAGATACGACAAAACACGCGGTATCAGCTGTTGGTATATACCGGAGCGCGACGGTGCACTTGAGCCTTGATCGCCTCGACAAAATCCTCGGTCGCGGCTCCTGCGGCGGCGTGTTCGCGCTCGATCAGGAGTTGCTCCTCGAACGAGGCGTCAACCGAGTTGCGCAGCAAAGCCTTGGTGCGCCATAGCGAGTTCGGGGCGACGGAGAGGAGACCGTCGACGACCTCCCTGGTCCGGTTCTCTAGGTCGGCATCATCGGTGAGCCAGTTAAACATTCCGAACCGCTCAAGATCCTCGGCCCCGACGACGTCGCCGAGCAGACAGATCTGCAGCGCGCGTGACGGTCCGATGCGGCGAGGGAGGAGCCAGCTCTCACCGTGGTCGAGCGAGTGCCCAAGGCGGGGCTGTGGGAGGGAGATTGTCGTCGTATCGGACGCGATCACGAGGTCTGCGGCAAGCATGAACATGACGCCAATGCCGATCGCATGGCCGCGCGTGCTGGCAACGATGGGCTGCGGCAGCGCGAGCAGGTCACGCAGCAGCGGCTGGATCGTCCCGGAGATGCTCGCGTCGAAAGCAGACCGGCGTTCTTCGGCAGTCGCCCCGAGGATACTTGTGATGTCGCCCATGTCCGATCCGGCGCAGAAGTCGGTACCCTCGCCGCGGATCACCACGACCTCGACCTCCGCCCGGATGCGTAGGTCGGCGACGATGCCATGCAACGCGGAGACCATGTCGAAAGTCAGCGCGCCCTTGGCTTCGGGCCGGCTGATCGTGATCCACGCGACGCGTCCTGTGTGTTCGAACCTTATCTGTCCGGACATCTCACCGTCTCCTCTCCCTACTGCACACTGCTGGGTGCGTCAACCGCGATGCTGGTCAGGGCGTCATCAGTCTAAGCCGGGGATTGCGTGCCCAACCGCCTACGGTTCCGAGGCGTGGAACACGGTGGTGCGCGGCGTGATGTGGGGTGGTTCGGTGAGCTTCCTGCCGTTCGACCTTGAGGTGAAAATCTATGTCTGCAGTGCGCGACGACCTGCACGCCGAACTCCACGCCGAGCGTGGATTCTCAAGCTCCGAGATTTGGAGAGCCGCCGAGGCGCGACTCGACTGGCCCATCGAGCGCGGACTCAATACGGCGCACGAGTGTGCGGACCGATGGGCCCGCGACCGAGCTCGCCTCGCAATGATCGTCCGACACCCCGACGGCAGCAGTGACCGCTGGACCTACGCCGAGCTGGCCCGGACGTCGAGCCGACTGGCCTCGGCATGGAAGGCCGCGGGACTCGTGCGCGGTGACCGGGTCGCATCCCTGGTCAACCAGCAAGTAGAGGCTTTCATTGGGGCTCTCGCTGCCTGGCGTTCGGGTATGGTCTACGTGCCACTGTTCGTCGGGTTCGGCACCGATGCCCTCGTCCAGCGGCTCAATGGTGCCCAGCCGGCAGCAGTCGTGGTCGATTACCGCTACCGGCATCAGCTCGCGGACGCGCTGCCTCTGCTGACGGTCGACCCCCAGATCTATACCGTGGCCGGCCAAGCAGGCCGGGGCCTGGTCAAGGGCGACCGGAGCTTGTGGGCGGAGATCGACGGCCACGCTCCTGATTTCGGCATGGTCGAGACGGCGCCCTCCGACCCGGCAACCCTGATCTATACGAGCGGCACGACCGGCGCGGCAAAGGGCTGCATCCAGCCGCACTCGATGATCCTCACTATCCAGCCATTTATCCGGCACACATGGGCTTTCACACCCGACGACATGTTCTTCACCGGGGCGGCACCCGGATGGTCCTACGGCCTCTACACGACCGGTGCCGGACCGATGTCGCTCGGCATCCCACGCGTGGTCTACAGCGGCGACTTCGACCCGGCCGCCTGGCTGCGCATCTTCGACGAGGAGCAGGTCACCTATATCGCGGCCGCGCCAAGCGCGCTACGTCGCCTCGTCCCGCTCGCCCAACGCCGGGGTATTTCAAGCAGCATTCGCGGCGCGACCAGTGCGGGTGAGCCGCTCGACGCGCCGCTCGCCCAGGCCTGGATGGAGCTGACCGGCAGCATGATCCAGGACGGCTACGGCCAGAGTGAGTCCGCCATGGTGCTGGCCAACCTCGCCGATCCGAAGAAGCCGGACATGCCAGGCGCGTTGACCGTCGTCCCCGGCTTCGACATCGCACTCGTGGATAGCGAGGGCGTTGAACAGGAGAGTCAGGGCGTCCTGGCGCTGCGTAACCCCGAGTACCAGGGCGCGACCGGCTACTTGAACCGCGACGACCTCTGGAAGGAGCGTTGGCGCGGCGACCTCTTCCTGACCGGCGATGTCGTGCGCCGAGATGACGACGGTCGCTACTGTTTCGTCGGACGAGATGACGACCTCATAGTGACCTCCGGCTACAACGTTGGCCCCAGTGAGGTCGAGAGTCTTATCCTGGCGCACCCCGGGGTTGCAGAGGTCGCCGTTGTGGCGGCACCCGATCCGGCGCGTGGCTCGGTCGTGCGAGCGGTCATCGTGCTCAACGGGACTGTCGACCGGCAGCAGGTCGCCAACGAGGTCACCGTGAACGTGCGCGACAACCTCGGACGCCACGCGTACCCCAAGATCATCGACTACGTCGAAGAGCTGCCGCGCACGGATTCGGGCAAGATCAAACGCCACGAGCTACGCCAGCAGACTGCGGGTGTGCGGCAGTGACTGACCGGATGTTTCGACTCGACGGCAAGGTGGCCGTGGTGACGGGCGCGAGCCAAGGTATCGGCGCCGCAATCGCTCAAGCCTTCGCCGAAGCAGGGGCAGATCTCCTGCTGGTCGCGCGTCGCCATGGCGCACTGACGGAATTCGCGGACAAACTGCGTGCTGGGACCGGGCGACAGGTTGTCACCGTCGTCGCCGACGTCACGGCCGGCGATACGCCGACACTGATCGCCGAGCGCGCCCGTGCGACATGGTCAGGTATCGACGTGCTGGTCAACAATGCCTACTCGTCGGGCGGGGTCTTGGGTCCGGTGCTCGACCTCGAAGACACAGTCTGGGACGACGTGCTGGCGGCTAACGTCATCGCGCCGTTCCGGCTGTGCAGGGAGCTCGTGCCGCTCATGGCGGGCCGGTCGGGATCCTCGGTGATCAACGTGGTTTCGGGTTCAGGATTCTTGCCGTCTCCTGGCATCGGCGCCTATGGGGTCAGCAAGGCAGCGCTGTGGATGCTGACGCGCCAGCTCGCGGGCGAGCTGGCGCCCGACGTCCGGGTCAACGCGCTGTGCCCGGGCACCGTCAGTCCTGACGGTGAGCCAGCCCACCAGGCACACGTCGACCTACTGTCGCTTGTGCCGATGGGGAGGCTGGGACGTCCCAAGGAGATGGCCGGCGCGGCTGTCTATCTCGCGTCCTCGGCAGCGTCCTATACGACCGGTGAGGTCGTATTCGTGAACGGAGGTCGGCCATGGTGACGACAAAGCACATCGCGGTGTCCAATCACCAGATCATCTTGGCGACCCTGCCCGACGGGACGCTGGAGGAGGGCCATTTCACCAGCGCCTGCGGCGCTGTACCGGTCCCCCGCCCCGGAGAGATCGTCGTACGCACGCTGATCATCTCAGTCGATGCCGCCAACCGCACGTGGATGGACGTAGAGACGTATCGGCCGCGCCTCGTGGCCGGCGAAGTCATGGCGGGCTATGGGTTGTGCGAGGTAGTCGACGCCAACGGCACCAGCCTGCCCGAAGGCACGATCGTGTTCTGCGACGCGGGATGGCAGGAGTACGCGGCCGTCCCGGCAGCTGACGCAACCCCACTTGTAGTAGACGGTGAGCTCACGCACCAGATCAGCGTGCACGGCGTCAGTGGTATGGCGGCGTACTTCGGCATCACCGAGGTCGGTGCGGTCGCACCGGGCGAGACCGTCGTCGTCTCGGCTGCAGCCGGGGCGACGGGGCATCTCGCGGGCCAGATCGCGCGCATCCGAGGTGCTCGCGTTGTCGGTATCGCCGGTTCGGACGAGAAGAACCTGATGCTCGAGTCCTACCTCGGTTTCGACGCGACCGTGAACCATCGCAGCGAGACTTTCCGGGCCGACTTGAAAGCAGCGTGTCCAAAAGGGATCGACGTCTACTTCGACAACGTCGGTGGACGCATCCTTGAGACGGTGCTGCGACGAATGAACCAGAACGGGAGGGTCGTATGTTGCGGTTCGGTGACTCACTACACGTACGACCCGGAGAGTCGACTCGCCGAGGTCGTTCCTGGAGCGTTGATCTCTCGCCGTATCCGCATGGAGGGCTTTATCGTCCTCGACTGGATGGACCGGTGGCCGTTCGCAAGCCAGGTGATGAATGGCTGGCTCGCGGACGGTCGGCTGCTGCCGTTGGAGAACCCATACGACGGGCTCGACTCCGCGCCACGTGCGCTCCTGGGGCTCCTCGCCGGGGAGAATGCTGGTAAGACGATGGTGCGCCTGACCCGTTGATTGCGGCTTGAGCTTCTTCGGCTGGTTGGTGATGACGACGAGGATCGTGGCGGCAGAGCGATCCCGCAGCGGGCAAGCCAGTGTCTCCTGCAGGACTGTGAGGCCTAGCCGCTCCGCCCCCACACCGACTGCGACGCAACGGCCCCCGAAGGCCACAAGCGTGTGGCCTTCTCTACTACACCCAGTGAGCCGACGAGCTCGGACAACGCGGCGGTGTCACCGGGACGGATCCCAGCCCGGGAGATCGCATGTAGGGGTGCTGCGACGATCGCCCGGAGGCGAACCCGACCGAGTCGGGCAGGGCGATGACGTTGCCGGACGGGAAGAGAGGGTTGGCCCCGTCGATACCGGTAACCCACCATCACTGTGAACGCGCGGCGGAGGTTGGCGCGTCACGTCGCGCACGGCCGGCAAGACACAGTTGATCATGGGGTTGATCCTCACGCGATCACCTACCTGCAGCCCTATGACCTCGAAACGCGCTGGTCTACGACATCGGAGGCCTCATGACAGAGGGCGACGGGGAGAATCGGTGGGACGGTCGAGCCGTCGATGATGTGGTCGTCGGAGCCGCAGATGCCGCAGGCCAGCATCGGTATGCGGATTTGCCCGCTACCAGGGATAAGAACCGGATGGTCGACGACACGCGGCACCCACACTGTGCTCGGCCAGCACGACGACCCGGGGAGCGGATCATCGTGTCGTTGCGCGGCGAGATGCCAGCTCGGTCAGCAGCTCGTCGGTGTGCTCTCCCAGCAAGGGAGCAAATCTGCTCGGGGCCGCAGGAGTGCCATGGAAGTCGGCCGGACTGGCCACCATTGCGACAGTCGTGTCACCCTTGGGTACGTCAATGATCGAGCCGCTGGCGTGGGTCTGCGGATCGGAGATGACCTCATCCACGGTGTTGACAGGTGACCAGAAGAAGTCACGTTCAGTGTCGAACAACGCACCCCATTCAGCCCGAGTGCGGGTCACGAAGATCTCGTCGAGGAGGGCGATGATCTCGACGGCGTTCTCGCCCCGGAGGGCAGGAGTCGCGTAGCGCGGCTCGGTGGCCCACTCGGGACGGTCAACCAGGCGCAGTAGCTTCGGCCAGTGCCGGTCGGCCTCGACACCCATCAACCAGAACTTCTTGCCGTCGCCGGCGCTGTAGTTGTTCCAAACCGGGTTGGCCTCGGTCGTGCGCTGGTTGCGGGTCGGCTCGCGGTCGAGCATCAGACGCATGTTGATGTCGCTGCTGATCTGCCAAGCTGCGACCCGCAACAGCGACGTCGAGACGAGCTGGCCCTCACCCGTCCGTTCGCGGTGAAGCAGTGCCGCACTGATCATGCCGGCCACTGTGATGCCCGTGACGTGGTCACCCATGCCGCTGCGCTGGATCGGGGTCTCGCCGCCGGGCTGTGTCAACGAGTCGGCGACTCCACCGCGGGCCCAGTAGGCCCCCATGTCGTAGGCACCGGCGGCCGCATCAGGGCCCTCAAGGCCGTAGCCAGTGACGATCGCATAGACCAGATCCGGCTTGCGCTCGAGCAGCGTGCGGCTGTCTAGGCCGAGGCGTTCGAGGGCAGCGGGCCGGATGTTGGTCAGGAAGACGTCGGCGCTGTCGATCAACTCGAGCGCCGAGGCCAGTTCCTCGGAGCTTCGCAGGTCGAGGGCCACGCTGCGCTTGGAGCGGTTGTCGGCGTCGAAGAACGGACAGTCCACGATATCCGGCCCGAGGACGTGGCGGATTTGTCGCAGCGGGTCACCGGTCGGCGGCTCGAGCTTGATGACGTCAGCACCCCAGTCGGCGAGGATTGCCCCACCCGAGGGCGCTGCTACCCAGATCCCCAGCTCTACGACGCGTGTTCCCTGCATGGGTCCTGACATGTTGTATACCTCTCCTGTTGGGTTGATGGCACGCTAGTGGCGTGGTCGACGCCGGGTGCGGCAACTTTCCAACCCGTGGAAAACTTGAGGCATTGCGTAGTCGTTCCGTGCCACAGTCCATGTGAATTCCACGAGGAGGCACCCATGGCCATCGGCCGATTCCCTGTCGAGGCAGGACAGGTCCTGCAGTTCGCGCGCTCGCTCGGCGACGTCAACCCGGTCTTCACGGACCCGAAAGTCGCGATATCTGCGGGCCTGGACGCGATCCCGGCGCCGCCGACATATGTTCAGGCGAGCGCGCACTTCGACCCTGACTATCCGCTGCGCCCGCACCCGGACAGGCCCTGGTTCGGATCGGGGCGTGAGGCGACCGGCTACGGCCCCGACGACGAGGACACCGCTGGCGGGATGCTGCATGGTGAGCAGCACTTCGTCTACCACCGACCCCTGCTCGTGGGCGACGTTCTGACGGCGACCGTCCGCGATGGCGACACCTGGACCAAGCTAGGCCGGCGCGGCGGCGAGCTGCGCTTCTTCGAGATCATCACTGACTACCACGATGCGGCGGCCGAACTCGTCGTGACGGCTCGCGTCGTCGGTGTCTCTACACAGCACCAGCCCAAGGAGAACTGACCGTGATCGAGCAGCAGACCTCCATGACCGTTGCAGTGGGAGACACTCACAAGCAGGTTCTGGTGGAGAACCTCACCCGAACGCAGATCGTCCAATACGCCGGTGCCTCCGGCGACTTCAACGCCCTGCACACCGATGCGACCTATGCTGCCGAGATCGCTGGCTTCCCAGGTGTGTTCGCACACGGCATGTTGACGATGGGCATGACGGGACGCATCCTGACCGATGTTTTCGGCCCGCAGAACTTGCGGGCTTTCGGTGGCCGCTTCGTGACGCAGGTGTGGCCGGGTGACTCGTTGACGGTCACGGCAACGGTTACCGAACTGTTGGAGGAGGACGGTGAGCAGCGCGCCATGGTGAAGGTCGCGACGGCGCGCCAGGATGGTGCTGTGGTGTTCGTCGGGTCGGGCATCGTGGGTTGTCAAGGTATGTCCGGGGACTGACTCACGCGGTCTATTCCGCTCCGTGGAACCGCCTGAAGGTTGTCAGACCCTGGACCTGATTTGTTCTATCGGAAGGTAGCGGCACTCGGACGATCCACGTTGATTTGTGCTCGCTGAGTGCGGAACGGTGTGACAGGTGCTGGCGTCGAGTCCCTGCCACACCGCAGGATTCGACCAGGAAGAGGTGCGGATATGGCCATGGAACTCGATCACGCTTGGACGGTGGCCCATGTCCACGGATCGTTGCGGCATCTGCGCCAACTCTCGACGGTCTCGGACATTGTTCAACAGACGCCGCAGCGACTGGCCGGTCTCGGGTACACCCGGTCCATGGTCTCGCGCTTGCATGAAGAGCATTGGATCGCACGTTCGGCCTACGCCGCGGATAACACCGAGATCGCCGTCGCGGTCCTCCAGCTCAGTCAGGCGGTGCCGGGAAAGATAGGTCGCGAGGATCCGGAATCCGCAGCGATCCGGGACCGCGCGGCTTTGCTTGTCACTGGCGCACGAACCCGTGCTGACGTGCATAGAAGGTTGGCCGACCTCACAAGAACGGAAACCTACGTCGTGGCACCTATCATCGTGGGAGACGAGGTGATCGGCATGATCCACGTCGACCGCGTCGGCGACACGCCTGCCGTCGCCGAGTTCGACAGGGCGATCCTGGCGCTCTTCGCTGAAGGCATGGGGGCGGTGCTCGAACACGCAAGCCTCCGGGAGCGCGTGCACCACTACCACCAGCAGGTCGTCGGAAAGACTCAGCTGCTGGGCCCCACCGACATGGGCGGAGCGGTGTTCGGACCTCGGTGCGCCTTGCCAATCATCGAACGAGACCCCATGTTCGGGCCAGAGGCGCCTGCGGGGCTGACCCGTCGTGAGCTGGACGTGCTGCGCTTGATCGGTCCAGGTTTGACCAATCCGCAGATCGCCAAACGGCTTTTTATCTCCGTGGGCACCGTCAAGACCCATGTCAAGAGCATTCTGCGCAAGCTTGAGGTGAGTTCGCGGGACCAAGCGGTCTCGCGGTTTCGGCACCTAGCAACCCAGGAGGCGGCTGGATGCTGCGGGGTGTGCGCGGACGCCGAGGCGTGCGCCCCTTTGGCCTGAGCTCACCGCCACGGCTCTGCCGGTAGAGGGGATAAATCTCCCCCATAGAGAGAGATGTGATTCACGTCTCGTTCGGTCAGTGTGGAGTGAGGCCGCCTCCACGCGACCTGCGGCACCGTCGACGCGATGCCGTCTCGCCAGAAACCTCGGAGAGACATGACGACTTTCGACATTCCCACAGTTCATGACGTCCCGGATGAGATCGCACGCACGGTGGTGCTGCCAGAAGGTCATCGCGACGACACGACGCTGTTCCAGGCCTATGCGTGGTTGCGTGAGAACGCACCCCTGGCCCAGGTCCACGTCGAGGGGTACGACCCGTTATACCTGGTATCCAAGCATGCCGACATCATGGAGATCGAGCGGCAGCCCGAGATCTTCACGAACGGCGGGGGCGAAGATAAGGGCTCGCACAACTCGACACTCTTGCCGAAGGTCGGCGACGACTACTTCCGGGAGGTAAACGGAGGCAGCTTGCGCATACTGGACGTGCTGACGTCGATGGACCCACCTGAGCACACCGCGGTCCGTGGGGTGGCCGCCGACTGGTTCCGCCCCATCAACTTGAAGAAGTGGGAAGACCGGATCCGCGAGATGGCCCTGGACGGCATCGACCGGTTCCTCAAGCCTGGCGTCAACGAGATCGACTTCGTCAAAGGCTTCGCGATCCACTATCCGTTACATGTCATCATGTCGTTGTTCGGTGTCCCAGCCGAGGACGAGCCGCGGATGATGGCACTGACCCAGGACTTCTTCGGTGCCTCCGATCCCGATGACGTGCGCGAGGACGTCGAGGCAGGTGGTGAGGATTCTTCGGCGCGCCAGTTCGCCGCCACATTGCAGGACTACTTCACCTACTTCGACCATGTGGTCGAGAGTCGGCGAGTCGACCCCCAGGACGATCTCGCGACGGTCATCGCCAACGCACGCCAAGCTGATGGTGAGTACTTCCCCAAGTCGTTCGCCTACGGCTGGTTCGTGGCGATCGCCACGGCCGGGCACGACACGACGTCGAGCACTCTGTCGGGAATCGTCGAGATGCTGGCTCACCAGCCCGATCTGCTCGCCCAGGTGCAGGCCAATCATTCGCTGGTTCCCGACCTGGTCAACGAGGGCCTCCGCTGGGTCTCGCCGGTAAAGAGCTTCACCCGGCAGGCGTTAAGCGAGTACACGCTCCGCGGCCAGAAGATCATGCCAGGGGACCGATTCATGCTTCTGTTCCAATCAGCAAACCGCGATCCCGAGGTGTTTGCGGATCCCGACGTGTTCGATATGACACGCAAGCCTAATCGCCACATCGCCTTCGGCTACGGGCCGCATATGTGCATCGGGCAGCACCTGGCCAAGCAGGAGCTCCGCATCATGCTCGAAGAGCTGCTGCCAAGGATCCGCAGCCTGCAGCCAGCCGGAGATCGCAAGGTCATCCAGACCAACTTCGTGGGCGGACTCAAGCACCTGCCGGTACGGCTGGAACTAAGTTGACCGATCGTGTGGTGATCGTGGGCGGCGGGCACGCAGGAGTGACGTTGGCTGCTCTGCTTCGGCAGTCCGGATACGACGGCGAGGTCATGGTGATGTCGGCGGAGGACGACGCCCCCTACCACCGGCCGCCGTTGTCGAAAAACCTCCACGAGCCGGAGGCGGAGCAGCCACTGCGACCCGACCATTTCTGGAGCGACCATGACATCGTCCTACGACTGGGGACCGTGGTGGACCGGATCGACCGAGTGCGACACGAAGTCGTCGAGGTGGGCGGTCGGCGGGTCGGCTACGACCACCTGGTGCTGGCCACAGGTGCCGTGCCGCGGTCGCTGGACGTGCCGGGCGCCGAGCTCGAGGGTGTCCTGACGCTTCGGACCCTCGGGCACGCCCGCGAACTCCGTGGTTTCCTAGCGCAACCCGGATGTCGACTGGTCGTGGTGGGCGGAGGCTACATCGGCCTGGAAGTGGCGGCCATGGCCGTCGGCGCTGGCGCCGAGGTCACGATCCTCGAGCGTGAGCAACGAGTCCTGGCCCGCGTGGCCAGCGCCGAGCTTTCAGCATTCCTGACCGAGCACCATCGTGCCGCCGGTACGACCATCGTGACTGGCGTCGAGGTGACCTGCTTCGAGGGCAGCGACGGTCGGGTGACGTCGGTCGTCCTCGGCGACGGAACCTCGGTCGACTGTGACGTCGTGCTGGTCGGCATTGGTGCCCTGCCGCTCGACGACCTCGCCGTCTCAGCAGGGCTTCAATGCTCCGAAGGCATCCTGGTCGATAACAGTGCCCGCACGGACGATCCGAGCATCATGGCGATCGGCGACGTCACCCGGCGTCCCGTCGGCATGTTACCCGGTCGATCTCGCCTTGAGAGCATTCCCAGCAGCACGGAGCAGGCCCGGCAGGCCTGCTCCGTGATCATGGGCAGCGCCCCACCCCCCTCCGAGGTGCCGTGGTTCTGGTCGGACCAGGGAGACCTCAAGATCAAGATCGCCGGTGTCGTACGGGCCGGTGACTCGGTGGTGCTGCGCAACGATCCGGGTGTGGGCCGGTTCGCCGCCTATCACCACGCTGACGGCATCGTCACCGCAGCGGAGACCGTCAACTCTTCAGGAGATTTCATGGCAGCCAAGAAACTTATCGGCAGCGCGATGGTCATAGACCCGACGCTGCTCGCCAATACGGCAACGAGCCCGGCGCAAGCGATCGTGACCCAGCCGCAGGTGCGCGCATGACGATAGTTCGCTACAGACTCAGCAGCGGATCCGTCCACGAGGTCGACGTGAGCGACGGGCAGAGCGTGATGGAAGGCTCGGTGCAGAGCAATCTGCCGGGCATCGTGGCCGACTGCGGCGGGAGCTGCTCATGCGCGACCTGTCATGTCTACCTTGACCCGGAATGCGCTGCGGCCTTCGACCCGCCGTCGGACGAGGAGCGCGAACTCCTCGAGTTCACCGAGGGCACCAGGACCACCTCAAGGCTGGCGTGCCAGCTAATACTTCGCGGCGAATGCCCGGAGATCGGGGTCATGGTTCCAGACAGCAACAACTGACCAACCACACCATCAGAGTAGCGCGAAAGGTTTTCACCTCGTGGACATCACAGCAGCAGTCATTTCCGAAATCGGTGCCGACTTCACGATCGAGACGGTACAACTGGCAGAACCCGCCGCCGACGAGGTCGTCGTGGCGATCGCAGGAGTGGGGCTGTGTCACACCGACCTGGCTGTCAGACACGGCCATCTGCCGTTCCCGTTCCCCGCGGTCCTGGGACACGAGGGCAGTGGCACCGTGACAGCAATCGGTCACGCGGTCACCAAGGTCGCACCTGGTGACAAGGTGGTCCTGTCCTTCAATAGCTGCGGCATATGCCCCCAGTGCAAAGACGACGCTCCGGGGTACTGCCCGAGCTTCGCCCCGCTGAACTTCGGCGGTGGCCGGGTCGACGGTACCTCCCCGATCACCAGAGATGGTGCGCCACTCGGGTCCGAATTCTTCGGTCAGTCGTCCTTCGCATCGCATGCGATCGCTCACGAGCGGAACGTGGTCAAGGTGGCTAACGATGCTCCGCTTGAGCTGTTAGGTCCGCTGGGCTGCGGGGTACAGACTGGCGCAGGTTCGGTGCTGAACTCGTTGGACTGCCAGCCCGGCAGCTCCCTGCTGGTCGTGGGAGGAGGGGCGGTCGGACTCTCAGCCGTCATGGCTGCGGCCGCGCGCGGCGTGGAGACCGTCATCGTGCTCGAGACGTATGAGATCCGACGACAGCTCGCTCTCGAGCTTGGAGCCACCCATGTCCTTGACCCTGCGGACGGGCCATTGTCGGAGCAGGTGCGAGCCATCGTCCCGGCCGGCGTCAATTACGCAATCGACACGGTGGCCATCGCCGACGTCCTCGGCGAGGTGGTGCTCTCGATGACACAACGGGGGACGGTCGTACTGCTGGGCGTGCCCAGCAACCCGGAGGCAACCCTGCCTCTTCCGCTGCTCTACTGCCAAGGCCTGGGACTTCGGATCATCGGCGTTGTCGAAGGTGATAGCAACCCGGACACCTTCATCCCGGAGCTCCTGGAGATGCATCGTCGCGGACAACTCCCGCTGGAGAAGCTCATCACCACGTTCCCGTTCGAACAACTTAACGAGGCCATCGCGCAGCAGCATCGCGGTGACGTTCTCAAGGTTGTCCTCACTCCCTGATACCCCGAACCAAAGGACACCCATGACTATCGATTACGACAAGCTCTACATTGACGGAAAGTTTCGTCAGACGTCCAGCGGCAGCACGATCGTCGTTACCTCTCCCACTACCGGCCAGACGGTCGGTTTGGTGCCGGAAGCTGACACCCATGATGTCGATTGTGCGGTTGCGGCTGCCCGACGGGCGTTCGACGATCCCACTGGCTGGTCTCAGTGGGACGCGGAGCGACGGGGCACAGCCCTCGAACGATTTGCCGCAGCGCTCGAGAAGCACGGGAACACCATGGCGGAGCGTGTATCGGTGCAGAATGGCATGCCCATCTCGCTCGCTAACGCTCTCGAAGCGGCGGTTCCGGCGCTCATGGTGCGCTTCTACGCGCAAATGATGAAGGACCTGCCCCAAGAGGAACTGCGACCGGGGATGTTCGGCGGCAGCAGCAGGGTGATCCGTGAGCCGGTAGGAGTGGTGGCTGCGGTCGTCCCGTGGAACGTGCCGCAGGGCATCTCGTTCCTAAAGCTGGCTCCAGCCCTTGCCGCGGGTTGCAGCGTTGTACTCAAGCCGGCGCCCGAGACGGTGCTCGACGCCCAACTGCTGGGTGAGATCGCAATTGAGGCGGGACTTCCCGACGGGGTGCTGAACATCGTGCCCGGCAGGCGGGACATCGGGGCTTACCTCGTCGGACACCCAGGTATCGACAAGGTCTCCTTCACCGGTTCGACGGATGCGGGCCGTGCGATCGCGGAGACGTGCGGTCGACTCCTGCGTCCGGTCACGCTTGAGCTCGGTGGAAAGTCGGCAGCGATCGTCCTCGACGATGCGGACTTGTCAGCTCACCTCGAGGCCTTCTTCAACGTCTCATTCATCCATGCCGGGCAGATCTGCTATATGAATTCCCGCATACTGGTGCCGCGCAGCCGGTACTCGGACGTCCTCGACACGATCGTCGGATTCGCCGAATCAGTCGTTGTCGGCGATCCGCTCGATCCGATGACACAGATGGGCCCCTTGGTCTCGCAGGCGCAGCGCGACCGTGTCGAGGGCTACATCACCAAGGGAGTCTCCGACGGAGCCCGGCTCGTCACTGGCGGCGGGCGTCCCAAGGGTCTCGACAGCGGTTTATTCGTCCAGCCGACAGTGTTCGCCGACGTTGACAATGGGTCCACAATCGCCCAGGAGGAAATCTTCGGTCCGGTGCTGGCCGTGATCCCCTACGAGAACGACGACGAGGCCGTGGCGATCGCCAACGCGAGCGATTTCGGTCTCGGGGGCACGGTCTGGACCGCCGACCGCGAACGTGGTGAGGCCATCGCCCGCAGAGTGCACACGGGCACCATCGGTATCAATGCGTACGCGCAGGATCCGACCGCGCCGTTCGGCGGTGTCAAAAACAGCGGCCTCGGGCGTGAGATGGGGCCCGAAGCGCTGCAGTCGTACCAAGTCGTGAAGTCTATCTACCGCGATCCGATGTCGAACTGACTTCACTGGTGGGCCCCGAGTCGCGAGATGTTCGTGCCTCCGGGGGCGCCAGTTGGGGCCGGTGGCCTCGTCGATCGCTGCCGAATCCCGTCCCTGATCACTTTAAGGGGTGCGACGACGCGCCCAATGGCGAGATCAACGACTCATACACGACGTAACCTGAATACTGAACTTGCCGAGACATGAACTAACCAGCCTGCGACCTTGCCGGGACCCACCGCAGGAGCAGCACCAGCGCGACGCCGGCTGCGCCGGCGCAGACCGCGAACGCGGTGGCGTACGATCCGCTTGTCGCGACGATGCCGAGCATGGCTGGGCCGAGCGCGGCACCCAGGTCCAGGAACAGGGTGAACGCGCTCATCCGGCGGGTCTCCTCGCCCTCGGACACACCCGCTGTCGCGCTCAGCACCAATGACGGCACGAGTAAGGACATCCCAGCGGCCATCACAACCGTCCCGACCAGCAAACCCGGGAGGCTGTGCCATGCGGCGATCACGATGAAGCCGATTGTCAGCATGACCAGCGACGCCCGCGCGACGCGTCGTGCGCCGAGCCGGTCGGGCACCTTGGCGGCGGACAAGCGCACAATGGCGATGGTGCCGGAGGCGAGCAGGAAGATCCCCGCGGTGCTGGCAACGCCGATTTCCGACGAATACAGCGGCAGGAACGCGAGGTAGCCGGCGAAGCCCAGCGTTCCGAGCCCGGCAAGCAGCCCGATACGGATCGCGACGCCGTAGTCGACGTTGACACGCTTACCGTCGGCCGCTCGCTCGTTCGAACTGCGGCGCCGGACGCGGGGAAGCGTCGAGGCGAAGCCGGCGCTGAGTAGGCACGTGGCCGTCGCGGCGATCCACACGGCATCGGCACCGAAATGCCGAAAGCCCTCACCGATCGCCGGGCCAGTCCCCAAACCAACCTGAAGCGCGATGAACAGATAGCTCGACGCCTCGCCCCGACGACCCTTCGGCGAGAGGTCGATCGCCAAGGTCGTAGCGGCGACCATGACGCCGGCCTGGCCTGCCCCGACGACAAGGCGGGCCACCACCAAGCTCGTCATGTCGGAGGCGAGCAAGTGCCCGAGCAGACCCGCAGCGCACAGGACCGAGCCCAGGCGCAGAAGAATTCGCCGACCCCGGTTGTCGCCGATCCAACCAAGCGCGGGACGGCACAGCACTGCCGAGACGGCGGCCGCTGCGAACACCAGACCCACGGCACTCTCGTCGGCATCGAGGGTGTCGGTCACGAAGAACGGCAGCACCGGAATCGTGATGCCGATCGAGATGAAGATCAGCGCGGTCGCAGCCACCGTCGTGGCGTATGGAACCGTCCAAAGCCGTTGCTCGCAAGGCTCCCTGACAATCACTGCAAGGACGCGGTGCGGTCGAATGGAGCGTTGAACGGCGAATCCGAGATCAGTCCGTCCTCGCGAAGTGCAGCAATCTCCTCCGTCGTGCGACCCAGCCGAGTCAGGATCTCGTCGTTGTGCTGCCCGAACAGAGGGGCCGGATCACGCGGCACCATATCAGGTCCCTCGACGAACCGGACCGGTCCCGCCAGGTATTCCTGCGACCCGATGACGGGGTGCTTGATTTCCACGACCCGTTCACGGGCGAGCAGCTGGCGGTGCCGCACCAGCTTGTCTCCGACCTCAAGGTGCGCCGAGGGGACGCCGGCTGCCCTGAGGTCGGAGACAATCTGTTCCGAGTCGAGCTCGGCGAAGGCTTGCCGCAGCAGACCGTCGAGCTCGGCGCCCAGCGCGTCGCGACCAGCCACGTCGGCGAATCGCTCGTCTGCCCATGTCTTGGCCCACGGCAGCGCGGCGAGGGCGGACCATTGCTCGTCGTCCACGACCGATATTGCGAATTCGTTACCGTCGGCACCGCGATAGACACCCTGCGGTACGGTCCCCGGCCGGTCGTTTCCCGTGCGGCTGACATTTCTACCGGTCGCCGATCGCTGGATAACCGGCCCGGCCGTCAGCTGGATCGCGGCGTCGCACAGCGGAACTTCGAGGAGCGTCCCGCGGCCGGTCACCCGTCGCTGCCGGATAGCGGCAATCGTGGCGAAGGAGCACACGAGCGCCGCGAACGGGTCGACGACTGTGCCGGTCAGCAGTGGCTCGCCGTCGGCATAGCCGGTCAGCTCGGCCATTCCGGATGCTGCGTTGACGGTATAGGTGAAGCCCGGCCGGTCGCGCCACGGTCCATCCAGCCCCCAAGCAGGCATTCGGACCATGACGACGTCGG
Organism: Rhodococcus sp. 27YEA6; assembly: GCF_044908235.1. Classification (NCBI taxonomy): domain Bacteria; kingdom Bacillati; phylum Actinomycetota; class Actinomycetes; order Mycobacteriales; family Nocardiaceae; genus Rhodococcus; species Rhodococcus sp. 27YEA6. Next base: position 57,992 of record NZ_JBIYCY010000019.1, read on the forward strand.
GGTTGATCGCCCGGATGCCCTCGTAGTCGAGCCCGCGTGACTCCAACACCCGCGGTCCGTAATTCTCCAAGACGACGTCGGCCTCGGCAATCAGCTCGCGGACCACGGCCAGTCCTCGGGGATCGGCAAGGTCCGCGGTGACGTCCATCTTGCCCAGGTTGGCACCCACAAACGGCGCACCGCGCTCCCAGGAACGATCGACTGTCCCGGGCACTCCGTTGAATCGGATGAGGTCCGGTCGGTTGACGGTCTCGACCTTGATGACTTCGGCGCCGAGACTCGCGAGGTTCATGGTCACCATCGGGCCGGCCTGGAAGGTGCCGAACTCGACGACTCGGAGGCCCGCCAGTGGCAGGCGAGGATCGATACCGTCGGCGGTATTGCGTGTGCGGGCAACCGTGTCAGACCAGTCGTGACCGTCGTCGTGGCCGACGTCTGTGAGAGGAGCCGGCGTCCAGGCCACCTCGTCATCCACACGGAACGGGGGGCGGGGTGCGATGAACCCACCTGAAGCGCTCTGGACGAACGAGTCCCGGGCCGCGAACGGCGCGATCGACGCGATCGTCCCCGGTGTGGCGACCGGGACGATCGGCACCCGGTTGGCGGCGCCGAGCTCGACAAGTTCGTCGACGGTGTGTCGGCGGGTGAACTCACGGACGAGCGCAGTGACCTCGGCAGCGTGATCGACCCGGTCGTTGAGGGTGTCGAATCGCGGATCGTCGAGCGCAGGGACCTGGGCGATCAGCTTGAAGTCCTTCCACTGCGGTGGCGTCACACTGACGACACATACCCATCCATCACTGGCCTGCTCGACACCGGGTATCGGTGCCTGCGGCAAAGGGTATTCCGAGTGGTGCTCGATGCGGTTGTAGAGCCAAGGGAACTGCTGTAGGGCGATGGCCGACTCGAACAGGGACACGTCCGCTTTGACGGGGGCCTTATCGGCGTCGTCGGCCAGCAACCCGACGACTGCCGCCATCGCCGCGGCGGAACCACCGGTCATCTCCGCGAGTGGCACACCCGCTGCGATCGACGGCCGGTCGAACGTCGGGTGCACCAACGAGATACCGGCCTCGGCCTGCAGTGTGAAGTCCGTCGCCGGGGTCGTCGCGTCGGGACCGTCGAGGCCGTATGGGGAGACCGAGACGACGATGAGGCGTGTCCGACGCGACCGTAGCTCGTTGACCAGCGACTGGACGGCGGACTTCTCGTCGCAGATCACGACGTCGACCCGGTCGGCGAGAGCGCGGCCCGCAGCGGAGCTGCTCACGTCGGTCACCGATCCCTTGCCGGCGTGGAGGTACTCGGCGTACTCCGGGGAATCCGTGCGGAGCGGATCGCCTTCGGGTGTCTCGAGGCGTACGACCGTTGCGCCGGCGTCACGGAGCAGCTTGCCTGCGTAGCCGGTAGAGACCCGGCTTCCTGCCTCCAGGACCACGATGTCGTCAAGCATGTGTATCTCCTTGTCGGTAGTTACGGCGTCGCGCGTCGCGCGCCGCCGTCCATGTAGAGCGCGGATGCCTGTACGTAGCTGCAGGCATCCGAGGCGAGGAAGCACGCGACGCGCGCGACCTCGGCGGGATTGGCGGGACGACCCGCCGGCAGTGCGGTGCCCACCTCGTCGATGAGCTCCTGGGGGGTGCGGCCTTGCTGCCGCGCCGCGTCCGTGAAGAGCGTCACTGCCCGGTCGGTCAGCGTCAGGCCGGGTGCGACGAGGTTTACCTGGATCCCAGACGGCGTGAGCTCGTCGCTCAGCGCGCGGGTCAGGTTATGGACCGCGATGTTCGCCAGACTCGTCGGCAGGTTGTTGGCCGTGGGGCTTGTGCCGGCGCTGCCTGCGATGTTGACGATTCGGCCCCACCCGCGCTCTGCCATTGAGGGGGCGACGCGCTGCGCCATCCGCAGGTAGCCGTGGAACTTCAGCAGTAGCGCACGGTCGACATCGTTGGCCGAGATTTCGAGGACGTTGCCCATCCCTGCCGATCCCGCGCAGTTGATCAGGATGTCGATCTGGTCGAAAGCATCGAGGCAGGTCTGGACAGCACGGTCACAGCCCTCGACGGTCGTGAGGTCACAGCTCGCCGTTACCAAATGCCCCGCGGACGAGGTGACGAGGTCATCAAGCAACCAAACGTCGCGACTGACGGCGCAGACGTCTGCGCCTTCGGAGAGCAGCGTCTCGACGCAGGCGCGACCGATGCCCTTGCTGCCACCGGTCACGATGGCAGCGCGTCCGGTAATTCCCAGGTCCATGGCGGCGTCTCAGTTGTCAGTTGGGCGCGGCGCCCCGTTGATCGCGAACGACGCGAGCCCTGCCGTGAGGTCGTCGGAGTGCATGATCATGTCGATTGCGGTGTCGTTGGCTGCCCACAGCCCGTCCTCGGACTGACTGAAGGCTTGGGTCGCGACGAACATGCTTGCGGTGATCCCGGTCGCCGGGTGGGCGGCGATGAGCTCGGCGCGCCCGATCGCCGCAGACATGACGTCGGAGTCCGTCAGGGTGCTCACGAGCCCGAGGGCGTACGCGCGCTCCGCATCGATCGGTTGTCCGGTCAGGATCATGTCCATCGCGGTGGCCCGGCCGATCGCCCACGGAAGCCGGAACAACCCGCCGGCGCCGGCGATGAGTCCCCACCGGACCTCTGCCAACTCGAAGGAGGAGCGTCGGGTAGCGACGACGAGGTCGCACGAGAGTACGAGCTCAAGCCCGCCGGACGTCGCGAGCCCGTCGACGGCGGCGATCAGCGGCTTAGTGCGGGCCAGCTGGGTGAGACCCCCGAAGCCGCCGGTCTCGGTCTCGGCCCGGGCACACCCGTTGCGCTCGTCCTCGATCGTGCGTAGGTCGTGACCGGCGCAGAAGACCGGTCGTGGCTCGGTGACGGTTGCAGCGAGGATCGCGACGCGCAGCTCAGGATCGTCCTCAACTTCGGCGAGTTCGGCGCCGAGTGCCTGCGCCATCTGGTGGTCGAAGGCATTGCGGATGTCGGGCCGGTCGAGGGTGATGATCGCGATCGGCCCGCGGCGTTCGAGCGTGACGAGGGTCATGGACGTTGACAGTAGGTGCATTCCGACCCCAATCGGCACAGTGATTTCCGGCCTCCGGAACGTTGGACGTGACGTGGTGTCCACCCGCGTCTCGGACACGCCCTGAGTCGCTTCCGGGGAGCGGAACACGCCGTTGCTCTCGTGACTGGGATCACGAAATATGCAGCGAGGCTCGCCGACGCACACGTTCGTTCCGGCGACCCATCGCGCCCGACGAGTTGAGGAGACCTGATGAACCTGTTACCCGATGAAGAGCACGAGGCAGTCACGGAGTTGGCACGCAGCATCGCGACGGGGATCCTGTCGCCCGCTGCACGTGAGGCTGAGCAGGAGCAGGCCGTGCCCAAGGACGTCTGGATCAAGCTCTTCGAGAGCGGATTGACCGTCCCGATTCCGGAGGAGTTCGGCGGTGGTGGTGTTCCAGACACAATCACCCAGTTGCTCGCGGTGGAGAACCTTGCGTTTGGTGACGCCGGGATCACAATGGCTGCGGTGTGGAGCGGAGCTGCCGGTGGCTTGATCGCACGGCACGGGACGCCGTCGCAGACCGACGGCCTGCGTATCCTCGCCTCGAGCCCCGACGCTAGGGGTGCGGTTGCGCTGCACGAGGGACATGGCCGCGGTCCGGCCGAGCTCGAGACCACAATCGCGATCGACGGAGACACGGTGAAGATCGTGGGCCGAAAGGTCGGGGTTGCCTTCGCGGCCACGGCCGACCCGCTCGTGGTCGTCGGTCGTGACGCGGAGGACGGCCGACTGCGGGCGGTCGTGCTATCCAGCGCCGATGCCGGCGTTACGGTAGACGAGCTAACTCGAGGAATCGCGCTCGGCGCTGCTGCTACCGGTTCGATCACGTTCGACGTTACGACGACGACCGACGCGCTCCTCGGCGGCGTCGACGCCGACGCCGAGGCGCTGACGACGTCCGTGCAGCAGCTACGGCTCCTCAACGCCTCGGCCCAAGTCGGCACAGGCCAGCGTGCGATCGAGTACGCCGCGGAATATGCGACGACTCGCATCGCATTTGGCACGCCGATCGCTGGCTTCCAGGGTGTTTCGTTCCCGCTCGCTGAGGGCATCATGCGTCTCGACGCCGCGAGGCTCGAGATCAACGACGTTGCGGAGCGCCTCGACCTAGGCGTCGGTGTGAGTGAGGTAGATGTCGCCCGTGCGGTGTCGTACGCCTCCGAGGTCGCACTTGAGGCAACTCGCGACAGCGTGCAGACGCTCGGCGGACACGGCTTCATCACGGACCACCCGGTGGAGATCTGGTACCGGTCCGCCGCCGCCCTCGCGGCACTCGACTTCGACCCAACACGCTCGTCCTTCGAGCCCGCGCTCTGAATAGGGGAAAGAAAATGTCCTACAGCTTCCAGCTCAGCAAGCCGCTCGTCGACTACGGCCGTGCCATCCGGGAGTGGTCCGCGTCTGAGGCCCGCCCTTACGCGCGCCAGGCCGACCTCGACCACCGCCCACCGTCCAACTGGGCCGATATCCTCGACACGTGCCCGGTTCCGCTGGGTCGAATCGACACTGCCGAGCCCGATCCGATCCCGACGTTCGACGAGGGCTACTGGACAAGCAGTCTTGTGTTCTACGAGAACATTAATTACGGCGACATCTGGGTGCATCCGACCCTCGGCGGTGGCATTGGACATCTTGTCGTCGAGTCGATGGGCACGCCGGAGCAGATCGAAAAATGGTACACGCCTGTCGTCGAGCGGGGTCTGCCTACCGGGTTCGCGCTGACCGAGCCGCACTTTGGCTCCGACACGTCTCAGGTCTCGACGACAGCGACCCGCGACGGCGACAACTGGGTGCTCAAAGGTTCCAAGATCTACTGCAGCGGTGGTGCCACGTCCGACTACGTCGTGGTGTTCGCGACGGTTGACAAGTCGCTCGGAGCCAAGGGCATCAACGCCTTCGTCGTGCCGGCTGGTACACCTGGCTTCATCATTGCTAAGGAAAACGAGCAGAAGCTCGGCATCCGCAGCTGGGTCACGTCGGAACTGTTGTTCGACAACTGCGTCATCCCCGTCGAAAACCAGCTTGGCTGGACCGCCGACGGAAACGCGGCCCCGCGACGGAGTGGGCAGGGTGGCGCGCTGGGTGCACTGGCCAACAACCGACCCAACATGGCGGCGATGTGCATCGGTCTGGGCCAGGCGGCGATTGACCTCACGACAAGCATCCTCGCAGGCCAGAAAGCAGCCTTCTCGCCACAGCGTTGGCGCGCAGTCGAGCAGGATCTTGAGGCGATGAACTTCGCCCTCGAACGTGGACGGCGGATGTCGTTCAGGGCGCAGTACCTCGTCGATCAGGGCAAGGAAGACAGGGCGATCTCGGCCGCCGGCAAAGGCTACGCGCCCGAGACGGTCGAACGCGTCATTCGTCGGTGCATGCAGTTGCTCGGACCTGAGGGCACGAGCGAGGAGCTCCTCCTCGAAAAGTGGTACCGCGACGTCAAGATCATGGATATCTTCGAAGGATCGGGTCAAGTTCAGCGCATCGTCGTCGGACGAACGCTGATGGGTCGCCTCGTCGGCTGATTTTCGGAGGGCGCAGGTCCTCGTACTGTGGAGGCGGCACCCTACCCGTGGGTGCTGCCTTCACGTGACTGACGATCCTGACCACCGTACGAAAACAGACCTCAACAGATCTCGTCGATCCACTTCGTGACGATGGCATTGAACTCGATCGGTCTCTCCTGGTGCAGCCAGTGCCCGGCTCCGTCCCAAGTCATGGTCATGCCCGGACCCGTCCCGGCAGCGGCATCTTCCCACGCACTGTCGTCGGCGGAACGAAAGAATGTCAGCGTCGGACATGAGCGGAGTCGGAGCATAGCTTGATCAACATTGACGACGTTGTTGGTGGTCATGCCCGCGATCGACTCCGAGATGACATGCCGTGGCACCGTGAGCAGCCTACGCAGATGCCAGGTCGTCAAGAAGGCGGGCGTGGATGCATCAGCAAAGCTCGTGAACAGTTGCTCCATGAGGCCATGGCACGACTCGGAGCGAAGGGCCGAGATGAGCTCGGATGGGTCAGGTGCCGCCATCGACGGCGCGTAGGCGGGATCGACGCAGACGAGCGCGAGCACGTGCTCCGGGTGCTCGACGGCGAGGTGCACGCCGATGTAACCGCCGAGCGAGTGACCGATCACGATCGCGGGACCGCATCCCAGGACCTCAATCAGGCGACTTAAGTCCTGTGCATAGTCGGTGCCGCGGTAACAGTCCTTGGTCACCGAGGAATGACCGTGCCCGCGGAGGTCGACGACGTAGACCTTGTGTCGCTCTGCGAGATCAGGGATTTGCCACATCCAGTCCCCTGAGTCGCATGCCCAGCCATGCACCAGCAAGATCGGGGGGCCACCTTTTCCGTGCTCGGTGTAGAACAATGAGACATCGTCCGAGATCTGGGCGTGCGGCATGCGTCGCTCTCTTCCTGGCTGGTTCCACTCACTGGCTAGTGACACGGTTCGGTCACACTAAGGCAAGGCCCGTAGTCGTGCCCACACACGTTTCCGCGGTCCGGAACGGGTCGGTAAATGCCGCTGATCGGCACAAGCTGGCTCACGACCGTCATGGCGGCACTCGTAATTCGTCAACGCGTTCGCACATAGCAGACACGCTTTCAGGCTCGTCGGCCAGACACTGGGCAACGCGCTTACGATTTCCGGAATGCTGTACCTCGATCGCGATCCTGGATCGTCAGACAATCGATGCCCCGCCGTCGATGGCGATGAGCTGCCCAGTCAGGAAGCCAGCGAGCGGGCTGAGCAGAAGCTCGACCACGTCGGCGACATCCGAGGGCTCGCCTTGACGCTGCAAGGGAATCAGAGCGAGGTCGTCGTCGCTGGCGACGAAGCCGGTGACGTTCGACTGGGCGATCAGGCGCGAGGTCCGGATGACACCCGGGGCTATGCAGTTCACCCGGATGCGGTGCTTACCGACCTCGACCGCGAGGTACTTCGAATAGTGCAGCACTGCGGCCTTGCTCATTGCATAGCCCGCGATGTAGCCGCCGGCCGCCACCTTGAAGCCCGAGCCACTCGAAACCGTAATGATCGTTCCCCCGCCTGCGGCACACAGATACGGTACGGCGGAACGGCAACAGTTCACTACTGTCGTCATATTGACGGCGACGAGCTTGCTATAAGCGTCGTGCGAAGTCTGGCTCGCCGCGCTGCCAGAGTACGGAGTGATGGCCCCGCCAGCCGGAATGAACAGGTGATCGACGTGCCCGAACCGATTGACGACCTCGGCGAACGCGCGTTCAGTCGCCTCTGGATCGGTTAGATCGACCTGCACGCAGAGTCCGTCGCCGGCCCGGTCTTTGAGCTCATCCTCGACAGATGCGGCCGTTAGATTCTCGTCAAACTCGGCAGCCGCGCTCAGATCGACATCGAGCACGGCCACCCTTGCACCCCGCTCGGCGAGCCGCAGCGCGGTTGCCCGGCCGATGCCGCGTGCTCCTCCGGCGACAACGACCACGGATTCGTTCAGGGCAGGGGGCATGGTCAGACTCCTCGATGATGTCGACGGTGCACAGTCGCGACTGCACGTCCAGTGACCCGATAGGTGGGTCACCCCACCACAGTGCCGGTCGTTCGACGCCGAAGACACCAGAAATTCCGTGTGATGAAACGTCTGAAGTACTCGTCAAGAGCCGTCGACGTGCACCGTGATCTTTCCGGGCGGTATGCCCTGTTCAAGACGATGGAGTACATCTGGCACCTCGGCGAACGCGTACGAGCTCCCGAGGGCGGGGCGGATGCGTCGCTGCTCGGCCATCTCTAGTAGCGTCCGATTCATTTCTGCGTCCTCCTCGACGGAGAAGCCGCCGGCGAAGACACCGACCAGCGCGAGATTGCGCAGCACGACGTCGTCCATGGCGGCGTCGATCCAACTGCCGCTAGCGAAGCCGATCACAGCCACGGAGCCCCGGCTTCGGACTCCCTTGACGGCCTGAACAGCGACGGCCCCGCCGACCGGGTCGAACAGAATGTCCACACCAATACCGCCCGTCAGCGCGAGGAGCTCGTCACCGACGTCCGACGTGCGGTGATTGATGCAGTCGTCAGCACCGGCCTCGGCACAGTAGGTCAACTTCTCCACGCTGCTGCCCACCGCGATCACCCGAGCACCCACGGCTTTGGCGAGGGCAATGGCGGCGAGCCCCGAGCTGCCACTGGCACCCAGCACGGCGACGGTCTGCCCGGTGTGCACCGTCAGTCGACTGATGAGCGCGGCGTGGGCGGTGCGGAACCCGATCATGAATCCCGCAGCCTCGGCGTCGGACAGCGTCGACGGCGCGAGCAGTGCCTTGGACGCACGAACGTAGGCATGGTCGCCGAATCCACCGTGCCCCTCGGGGAAGGGGGTCAGGCCCATGACCCGGTCACCGACCCGGAAGTGGGTGTCCGCGCCGGCCTCGACGACAACGCCGACAACCTCCTGGCCCGGTTGGATCGGCGGCGTCCGCGTGAGCGGATAGCGGCCCTGCACCATCAGCAGGTCCGGCAGGCCCACACCGCACGCGGCGACACGAACGAGCAACCGGTCAGGTGTCGGCGGTTCCCACGTCACGTTCTCCAACTTCAGGACGTCCTGTGGATCGCCGAACTCGTGTGCGCGCCAACTACGCCCCTCGGTCGCCATCTCAGCGCCATCCACCGTCGACACGGAGCAGTGCCCCTGTAGAGTACGACGACGCCGACCCACTAAAGAACAGCACTGCACCGACGACTTCGGCGGGCTCAGCGCACCGGCCGAGTGCTACGACCGCTTCGAGCTCCTCTCGGGCGCCCTCCGCCCAGTTGTCCGCGATGTCGGTCAGGAAAGGTCCGGGTTGGATCGTATTGACGCGTACGGTCGGCGCGTATGCCTGGGCGAAGCCTTCGGTAAGGATGTGCAGCCCTGCTTTCGCAGCGGCGTACGGCAAAGCCATGTGGGATGGACGGATAGCCTCGACGGAGCCGATATTGACGATCGACCCGCCGCCGGATTCCACCATCTTTTGGCCGACCAGTGCGGCCAGTCTGAACGGTCCACGGAGGTTGACTGCGATGGTCTTGTCGAACAGGGGCTCGGTGACGTCGACCAGGCTCGGGTAGTGCGGGGAGAGGCCCGCATTGTTGACCAGGACATGGACCTGGCCGAACTCGGCATAAGCCGCATCGACGAGCTCGCCGCACTGATCCCAGTCGCTGACGTTGCAGGCAACGGGGAGTGCGCGGACCCCAAACCTCGAGCGGACTTCCTCAGCGAGCATCTCGCACGCTTCGATCTTGCGGCTCGCGATCACGACATGGGCGCCGCGCTCGGCGAAGGCCAGCACGATCTCCTTCCCCATACCGCGGCTGCCGCCCGTCACGACGACGACTTGGTCCTTGAACTCTTCCATGGTTACTCCTGATGTAGGTCAATTGTGGGTTGTATCCGCGGCGGGTGGTCACTTGCAGACGAAGACGGGAATCGCTACGGAGCAGTCCTCGTGGGTGCCATATCTCTTGCTGGTAGTTCTCGAATCGCTGCTCTCCGAGGGTGTCGCGAGAGCAATTCATGTGGGTTGCTTGGTCAGCTGCTCGAGGTTGGGGTGTTGAACAGTATCTTTGTGCGCCTTGATGAGGGCCGAGTGTTCCTATTCGGGGAGCTGATGGGTTTGTAGTGAACGGTGAGGGCGGGCTGGTCAGCCGACGGACCCGTCCAACATGACAACAGAGCGGCCGACGGTGACCCCGTCGTCCAGGTCCTGTAAGGCTCGGGGAGCATCGATGAGCGGGACCCGCTCACCGATCAGCGGCCGGATCGCCCTACCGGCAGCGAGGTTCGAGAGCTCGGCCATGGCGCGCGCGACCACATCGGGCCGTTTCACGGTGTAAAGGCCCGAGTTGATCCCGATGATCGAGTAGTTCTTGACGAGCGGGTGGTTGAGCGGCTGGGACAGGATCTCCCCGCCGGCGAACCCGATGACGAGGAGTCGGCCCTCGAAAGCCACGCACTTTGTCGACTCGAACCAGGACGACCCACCCACCGGGTCGTAGACGATGTCGGCGCCCCGACCTTTAGTGGCGTCCTTGACTGCCTCGATGACCGAGACCTGATCCCTGTCGATCACCAGCGAGGCACCGAGATCCCGCACCACCTCGGCCTTCCGCTCGCCACGCGTGACACCAATGACGGTCGCGCCGGCCGCGAGGCCGAGTTGGACGGCGGCGCTGCCCACTCCGCCGGCGGCAGCATGGACCAGCAGCACCTCGCCGGCCTGGATGCGCGCACTGTGGGTGAGGGCGAGCCAGCCCGTGAGGTACGCGCCGAAGAGGGCAGCCGACTCGGCGGCGTCCAGGCAGGCCGGTGCGGGGAAGAGGAGATCGAGATTGACCAGTGCAATGTCGGCTAGCCCTCCGTGAAGCCCGGCGCCGATGGCGATGACCTTCGAGCCGACCGAGAGGTCGCGTGCAGCGAGGTCGACGCCGGGACCGACCGAGACGATCTCCCCGTAGAAGTCAGCGCCGGGAGAGAAGGGAAGGGTCGGCCTGTGCTGGTACCCTGCGCGGCACATTAAGACGTCGGGGAATCCTAGGGTGCAGGCCGCGACCCGTACTGCGACCTGGCCCGCACCGGGCTGGAGGTCCGGGACTTGTACAAGACGCATGACCTCGGCCGGGGCGCCGAAGGCCTCGACGTGCCAGGCTCTCATCGCAACGCGACCGAGGTGTTCATTTGGTGGACCACTTCGTGTATCCCCAGTGCAGAGTAGAGGTCGAATCCCGCCTGTCGGCAACCGTCGGCCCGGACGTGAGAGTAGCCGCGGGGCAGCTGTAAGTCCGAGACGGTCTCTTCGGCGACCTGTTCCGGCAGGAAGGCGCGACAGTTATGTCGTGAAGGCAGGAGGATCGACAGGCTCATGCGGGTGACTTAAGTCGATATCGATCGTTCACTACAGCCCCTGTTCCGCTGGATGGGCCGTATCCAGCGGCGTGCTTGAGACGGGCAAGGAACTGGGCGGTCAGTTCGACTTCCGTCGGGGTCGTTCGTCGAGCAGTCGCTGCGTCTCCTCGGAGATCTCCGCGCGGAGCAACGCCGCGGACAAGTCGACGAGTTGGCTTGAGAACAAGGCATGGTCCCCGTCCGGGGAGCTGCGGGCGCGGCGTCCAATCTCGATGTGTACAAAGCGGATTGCCGCAAACCGGCGGTGCAGTGGACTCCCAGTGGTCCCGGGGGGCATGAGGTGTTCGACGAGGTGGTTCCAACGGTCCTGGCTGCCACTGTGGTCGTAGATGATGGCGCCTGCCGGCTCCTCCGGGTCGATCACCCGGTTGTCCCGGTTGACCAGTTGGGCGGCGATCTGCAGGAACTCTCGGCCGCCGTCCGGATCGTTGAGCTTGGCTACGAGTGGCTGGACGAGTGCGGAGCAGGCGTCACGAAGTGAGGTCTCCTTGTGTGATGCGAGTAGGTCGAGAATCGCATCCCTGCGCACTGAGATGGATTGAATGTGTTTCTCGACCAAGGCGCGAAGCAGTCCGTCGCGGTCACCGAAGTGATACTGCAACGAGGTGGTATTGCGCTGGCCTGCCGCGCGCATGATCTCGCGCAGGGAGACTCCTTCGATGCCTTGGTCGGCGAACAGTCGCTCGGCGGCGGTGATGATCGCTGAGTGCGCGTCGCGGGTCGGTTCGCGATGTGTCGTACTCGCAGTCATGATCGCAGCGTACCCGCAAGTTCCATCCTTGCGTCAGTTTATGGATCAATCGATTTCATATATGATTCACTTGAATTAATATGCCGGGAGTCGCCCGCGACGGATACGAGGACTCATAATGACAAACTCCAGGGATGCCCACATCGACGCGGCAGCGGTGGCCGACTGGATGGAAAGGGTAGGTCTGGGCGGAGGTTCGCTCGAACAAGTCGAGCCCTTGGCCGGGGGCACACAGAACATCATGGTGTCCTTCATGCAGGACGGACGACGTTACATCCTGCGGCGTGGCCCTCGGCACCTGCGCCCAGGCAGTAACAGGATCATGGGCCGCGAGATCGCCCTACTCGGCGGTCTCGCGCAGACCGACGTCCCGCACGCGCGACTCATCGCGAGTTGCGAAGACGAGTCGGTTCTCGGCGGTGCGGTCTTCTACCTGATGGAGCCGATCGACGGCTACAACGCTCTAGTAAGCCTGCCTCAGCATCATGCCGCAGCGCCCGAGATGCGTCACCGGATGGGGCTGAGCATGGTCGAGGCGCTTGCGACGCTCGGCGGGGTCGACTACGACGCCGTGGGGCTTTCGGAGTACGCGCGGCCCGACAGATTCCTCGAGCGACAGGTGCCGCGGTGGCTCGGTGAGCTCGACTCCTACTCTCAGCTCGCGGGCTATCCAGGTGCTGACATTGGCGATGTCACCCGTGTCGCTGAATGGTTGGACCGGCACCGACCACGCACCTGGACTCCCGGCATCATGCACGGCGATTTCCACATCTCGAACGTGATGTTCCGTCACGACGAGCCGGAGATCGCAGCCATCGTGGACTGGGAGATGACGACGATCGGAGACCCACTGCTCGATCTCGGCTGGATGCTGTCGCTGTGGGCGGGTCCGGACGACGTCGACGACCTCCTTGGTTCGGCCTACGCGAGCGGGGGTGGGTTGCCGACAGAGCAGGAGATCGTGCAGTGCTATGCCGACCGTTCTTCGCGGGACATCTCCGCCATTGACTGGTACGTCGTGCTCGCATGCTTCAAACTCGGGATTGTCCTAGAAGGGACTTACGCGCGTTCCTTCGCCGGCCAGGCCTCTGTCGAGACGGGACTCCGCCTCCACGAGATAACGCTGAGGCTCTTCGAGAGAGCGATTCAGCGGATCTCGGATTGATGACGTCGATTCAAAGTGGCGCTGGAGCAGGGCATTTGGTGTGGAAGGCAGTCGATAGTCAACTTAGGCAGCGCAGACCAGGTCGATCTCGATACGGTCCAACATGACCGTAGTAGGCACGTAGGCGGGCGTCCCCTGCGCTGATCTGACTCGCGTTGATCGTGCGTCCGTCGGCCCCCGACTAATTCTACGAGAGCCGACGATTACCTACCGGATCTTCGGACGCCATAGACGGCGGAAGCAGCATGTTCTGAGCCTCGGAACACCCGCTTGGCGGTCGACCGTCGCGCACTTAGTGTCCCTAAATGACAAGTAGATGAAGAGATCTCTCGTGACACCCGTCTCGGCGGCGTGATCCGGTTTACACCGCAATGGTGTTCGACGCTATGGCCTGATCATCCTCACTGGCCGCGCGATGATCACCGTGAACGAGGACCCGAGCGGTGGGGATAGCTGCGCAGGAGGCCCTCGTTAACGACCCGTGTCGTCCGACCTGCCTGATCTCTTCGGTCGCATGCTGCTCACCGATTTCGATCCCCTACAGAACCGAGAGTCATGACCCAGCCATTCGACGTCGACCACCTCGACCTCCGCCCCTCTTCTCACGCGCTTGAACTGCGAGATCTGCTCATCGAGTTCATGCAGGAGCACGTGTTCCCGGCCGAGGCCGACTATCACGCCCATCGCTGCGCCATGGGCGTCGAAGATCACACGCTTCCTCCGGTAGTGAAGACGCTCAAGATCGAGGCCCGACGCCGTGGTTTGTGGAACCTCTTTCTTCCGGCGACGTCGGGCATCTCGCAGCTGGACTACGCAATGCTCGCGGAGATTACGGGCTGGAGCCTGGAGCTCGCACCCGAGGCGATGAATGGTCAGGCGCCCGACACCGGAAACATGGAACTCTTGCACCTGTTCGGTACGGACGAGCAGAAGAAGACATGGCTCGCGCCGCTCCTGGACGGGACTATCAGGTCCGGCTTCGCAATGACTGAGCCTGCTGTCGCGAGTAGTGACGCCACCAATATCGAGACCCTCATCGAGCGCGACGGTGGGGATTACGTCATCAACGGCAGAAAGTGGTGGACGAGCGGTGCGGCCGACCCGCGCTGCGCAGTCCTCGTCGTGATGGGGAAGACGGATCCGACCGCTGCCGGCCACGTGCAGCAGTCAATGGTCCTCGTCCCGACCGGCGCACCAGGCGTGACGATCGTCCGTGATGTCCCGGTCTTCGGCAGGCACGACCAACACGGTCACTGCGAGGTTCACTTCGAGGACGTTCGGGTTCCGGCGTCTCACCTGCTGGGTCAGGAGGGTGGTGGTTTCGCGATGGCGCAGGCGCGTCTCGGCCCGGGCCGCATCCATCACTGTATGCGGGCGCTCGGTGCGGCAGAGCGTGCCTTGTCGATGATGGTGACCCGGTCGAAGTCCCGCATGGCGTTCGGCAAACCCCTGGCCGAGCAAGGCCTGGTGCAAAGCGACATTGCCGAGTCCCGGCTCGCGATCGACCAGGCCCGTCTGATGTGCCAGCAGACCTCCCGGATTATCGATCTGCACGGCAACAAGGCGGCAGCCAATCACGTGGCCTTGGCGAAGGTCGTCGTGCCGAGGGTCGCGACCCAGGTCATCGACCGCGCCATCCAGGTGCATGGTGGTGCCGGCGTATCCGACGATGTACCACTGGCGGCGATGTGGGGCTGGCACCGTGCGATGCGGATCTTCGACGGACCCGACGAGGTGCACATCCGCTCGATTGCGAGGAACGAGCTCCGGCGTCCGTCTTTGTTCGACCTGTCGATTTCTGCAGGAGCTACGGCGTGACCACTGGCAGCTCGCCTGACGGTCTCGACCTGATCGCACTCACGACGTATCTCCAGCGGGAGTCCGTCCCGCTGGAGGGAGCTCTGACGGCGCGTTTGATCAGCGGTGGTCGGTCGAATTTGACGTACTTCGTGTCTGACGGTGTCAGCCGGTGGGTGCTGCGTCGCCCACCACTCGGCGACATCCTTGCAGGCGCGCACGACGTCGCTCGGGAGCACCGTGTCATGGCCGGCCTCGGGAATACCGCAGTTCCGGTACCCAAGATGGTCACGCTGTGCCAGGACGAATCGGTCCTCGGCGTGCCGTTTTACATGATGGACGAGGTCGCCGGAAAGGTTCTCCGCACTACCGACATGGTTGAACCGCTCGCCTCCCGAACCCGTGCGGCACTGGGCGATGCACTGATTGACACGCTGGCAGACCTCCATGACGCAGACTTCGAAGCAGCAGGTCTCGGAGGCCTCGGCCGCCCGGACGGTTACCTACAGCGACAGGTCGACAGGTGGGTCCACCAGTACGCGGTGATCAAGAACCGGGAGCTTGCTTACGTCGACGACGTTGTCGCAGCGCTGCGCGCCGGCATGCCGCAGATGAGCACAGCCTCGGTCGTCCACGGCGACTACCGTATCGACAACGTGATCGTGGACCTCGACGACCCGTCCAAGATCGCTGCCGTGCTCGACTGGGAGATGGCAACACTTGGCGACCCGTTGGCCGACCTCGGCATGCTGCTCATGTTCTGGGATGAGGCAGGGCGGCTCTTCAACCCGATTACCGATGGCCTCACTGCGTTCGAGGGCTTTCCGTCTCGCGACGAGGTGATCGAGCGTTACGTGACGCGGCGAGGGCTGCAGGTCGACAACCTCGACTGGTATCTCGTTTTCTCTCAGTTCAAACTCGCGATCATCCTCGAGCAGATCCATGTGCGTCACCAGACGGGACACACCCGCGGCGAGGGGTTCCAGGGCCTAGGCGACATGGTCGCGAGCCTTCTGCAAACTGCCCGCGACGACATCGAACGGTCACCACGACTTCAAATACCGCGGCGGAGTAAAACGTCCGTGAAACGGCAGCTCTAAATCGCCGACAGACCGGGCACCATCGGACGGGACCTCGTCGGCTGCCCGCTGACGCCGAGCATCCACCATCACCACCAACTACGGAAGGCCGAATAGATGAGCGGACCACTGAGCGGGCTCAGAGTCGTTGAGCTGGCCGGGATCGGCCCGGGACCACACGCAGCCATGATGCTGTCAGACCTCGGTGCGGACGTCGTCCGCGTGGTTCGGCCCACAACCCCCGAGATGGACTACACAACAACATCGCACGTCTTGCGTGGACGTACCACGGTCCTCGCGGATTTGAAGAGGAGTGAGGACGTCGAGCGCGTGTATGAGCTAGTAGCCGTGGCCGATGTGTTGATCGAGGGTTTCCGCCCCGGGGTAGCCGAACGTCTCGGACTCGGACCGGACGAGTTCACCACGAGTAACCCACAACTCGTGTACGCCCGGATGACAGGATGGGGACAGTCCGGCCCGCTGGCGAACACTGCCGGGCACGACATCAACTACATCTCGCTGACCGGTGTCCTGGATGCGATCGGGCCCACCGAGACGCCACTCCCTCCGCTGAACTTCGTAGGCGACTACGGCGGAGGCTCGATGTTCCTCGTCACTGGAATCCTCGCGGCGCTCCACGAGCGTCACTCGTCGAGACTCGGTCAGGTCGTCGACGCAGCCATGATCGATGGCGTCAGTGCATTAGCGCAGCCGATCCACGAGCTCCGAGCGATCGGTGCATGGGAGGACGGTCGTAGCCAGAACATACTCGACGGTGCTGCGCCGTTCTACCGGACGTACGAGTGCAGCGATGGCCGTTTCATGGCGGTCGGGGCGGTCGAACCGCAGTTCTGGACGTTGGTCCTGTCAGGCCTGGGACTGAAGGAGGCATCTCTCCCCGCTCGGGACGACCGCGCGACGTGGCCGGATCTCTGCGGAGCACTCGGTGCGGCCTTCCTACAGCACGATCGTGACCATTGGGTCAAGATCTTCGACCGCACCGATGCGTGCGTGACCCCGGTGCTGACATTCAGTGAGGCACCGTCGCATCCGCATGTCGCTGCGCGTGGCGCCCTCGTCGGAGCAGGCAACGACATAGTGGCTGCGTCGGCACCACGCTTCTCCCGCACCCCAGGCCGCATCGCCGAGGGCACGCCCTCCACGATGACCGCCCTCGACACGGCCGTCAAGCACTGGACCTCATGAGCACGTTCGTAGACGGCCTTCCTTCGGAACTGACGCAGCGGGCCGGGCAGGTCATAGCTTCTGACGCGACGATCAGTGACATCAAACGATGCCCGGCCACGCTGGGCTCAGCTCCGGATTCACAGTCCACAGCAGTCTCTACAAGCAGCGACTCGCGGTTCGGTTCGCACCACCCGGCATCATCCGCAGAGGAAACACCGACGTCCTTCGGCAGATTCCGCTGCTCGTTGCCCGCGAAGACAGTGGTGTCCTCGATCGCGAACCTCGTGTGGTCGACGGACGATCCCGTATGGTTCGGCACCGACGCGATCGTCCAAGAATTTCTGACCGGCGGACCGCTGCACATGTACGACCGGGCCGCCGGTGTGTCTCCGATCGACGATGACACCGGGGCCGTACGTCCAGCGCGCCACCGACGGCCACGTCCGTGCGATTGTCGACTGGGAGAGCCGGCATCGGACCCGTCGATGTCGCTGCCGCGTGGCTGTCGATGATGACCGACGTTGAAGCCTGGGACGCCGTACGGGCCGCGTCGCTGCACGTGCGGATCGATCGTGCCGACATACGGTCCTGGTACGAGGCAGCATCGAACCGAAAACTCGTCGACTTCGACTGGTACCGCGCGTATGCGTGTTTCCGTTACGGCTCGAATTACCGCCTTCAATGTCCGGCTGCATAGAACAGGTCACCGCGTGGACCCCGAGAACGAGCTCATCGCACCATCGATATCCGCTCTCTTCGCCCATCGACCGAACATTCTCGGTCGATGACTGCTGTTCATCCGCACCCGCCCACCCGCCCGACGAAAGGTACAGCCGTGAAGCTGGAAAGAAACGTCTTCGGGATCCTCGACCGATCCGCACGCGCCCACTACGGGAACGAGCCCGCCTTCGGATTCGAAGGATTTAGCGTGACCTTTGCCGAGCTGCGTGACCGGGCGCAGCAGGTAGCCCGCGGATTGGTCGACCACGGCGTCCGCCCGGGGGACCGGGTCGCCGTTATGATGGGCAACAGGTTGGAATGGCTTGAGGTCTACTTTGGTCTGGCCGCGATGGGGGCGGTCTGCGTACCGATCAACGTCCTACTGACCGCTCCTGAGATCGCACATGTGTGCGAAGATAGTGGTTCGACTGTTCTGGTCATGGACGAGATCGCAACGGCCTCCGCGGCCAAACTCACCCAGTCGTTCGAGCTCGTCATCACCATCGGCGACGCCACGGCAATACAGGGGGTCGCGTCCGTCGACTACGAAACGATGCTGACGAATGCTTGTCCGAACACCGTGCTCGACGGTCCCGCGCTCGACGACACCTTCATCCTCTACTACAGCTCGGGCACCACTGGGCTACCCAAAGCCGCGGAGCACACACACGATGGCGTGCTGTGGAATGCCACTGGGCAGATCGCCGGATTGGGTCTGACACGCGACGTTCGCTACGCCGTGATCCCCTCATTCTCCTGGGCCGCGGGGCTGCACAATCTGGTGATGGCGCTGATATGGGTCGGTGGATACTCGGAGATCCGCCGAACGGGCGGTACGACGACGGATCAACTGACCGAGCTCATCGAGCGCGACCGGATCACGCACATCATGCTGGTTCCCAGCCTACTGCGCGCCTTCATCACTCGGCCCGACCTGCTGGAACGGCTCACCAACAGCACGCTCGAGTGGATCGTGACGGGCTCTGAACCCGTGCCCCGGTCAGTCATCGAGCGTTGCGTCTCCGGCATGCCGGGAGTTGCAGTATGCCAGGGATATGGTCTCTCGGAGTTCCCGACGATCGCTACGGTCCTGTCGGCCGAGGAGGTCGTGAACCATGACGGCTCCGCCGGTCGGCCGCTGCCGCATACCGACGTCTCCGTGCAGGACAGCGAAGGAGTCATCCGGACCTCTGGTCGCGGCGAACTGCTGATCCGCTCGCTTGCCACGATGCGCGGTTACTTCAATCGGCCGGCACAGACCGAGGCGGCGTTCCGAAACGGCTGGCTGCACACCGGCGACCTGGCTGACTTGGACGAAGAGGGCTACATCACGATCGTCGGCCGGACAAAGGACCTGATCATCTCCGGCGGGCTCAACGTATATCCCAAAGAGATCGAGGATCTCGTGCAACGCCTTCCCGGGGTGCGGGAGGTCGCGGTTATCGGCGTCCCGCACGATACGTTCGGCGAAACGGCGGTGGCCGTCGTGGTCACCGCAGACCCTGACTTCGATGGGCAGTTCGTCGCCGAGGTGTGCCGCGAGCAGCTCGCGTCGTACAAGCGTCCACGCAGCATTCTCATCCGCCGGGAACCGCTGCCGCGCAGCGCAAACGCCAAGCTACTGAAGCGTGAGCTACGACCGTGGGCGATGGCCGAGCTCGGCATAGCAGAAGAGAACTGAGCAAGATTGTGTTCGGCCGCATGAGCAGTCGGGTGAGGCGCACCAACTGAGGTTGTGCGACGCTGGTTCGATGCGGACGAATAGTGTGCTTATCGTAGGTGGCGGTCCACTGGGACTGCTGCAAGCGCTCGGACTGGCCCAGGCCGGCGTAGAGGTGACAGTCCTGGAGCCTGCACCCGCACGGCAACGCGTGACCCGTGCGCTGGTCTTCAACTGGTCGATGATGGCTGGGCTCGACAGTCTCGGGATCCTCGACGAGATGATGGCCGTCGGAGTGGTCCAGAACGCAGTGTCTCTAAACATCCTTCGAACCGGTGAGAGAATCGTCTTCGATCTGTCTGCACTGTCCGACGACGTCGAGCACGCCTTCACCCTCAACATGGAACAGGGCCAGTTCGTCGACATCCTGCTGGCGCGCCTGGCGTTGTCGCCAGCAGTGACAATCGAGTGGGACACACGCGTCGAGAGCCTCGACCAGGACCGGGACGGCTGCACCGTTGTCGCCACAAGCAGCGTCGGCGAGTTCACGTTTCGTGCGGGATGGGTTGTCGGAGTGGACGGGACGCATAGTCTCGTCCGCCGCAGTCTAGGCCTTGCATTCCCTGGTATGACCTGGCCTGAGCGGTTCGTAACAGTCAACCTACGATTCGACTTCTCGACGATGGGTGTCGCACAAGCTGCGACCCATATCGATCCGGAGCGGGGTGCTCTGATCGCTCAGATCGACCGCACAGGCCTCTGGAGCTACCTGTACGCAGAGAACGAAAAACTGCTGGAAACCTCGATCGGCATACGAATGCAGGCAGTCTTTGCAAATGTTCTGCCCGAGGGTGCCGATCCCCGCGTCGAAACGTGGGCAGCCCATCGGATGCACCAGCGGGTCGTTGATACCTTCCGAGTAGGCCGCGTTCTTTTGGTTGGAGGCGCGGCGCACATCACCGCCCCCACAAGCGGGTTCGGGCTCGTCGGCTCATTCTTCGACGTCCTGGCCGCCACCGAGGTGCTCGGCGCACTGGCCCGCGGTGAAACAGACGAGGCCATTCTCGACCGCTATGCCGCCGATCGACGGCGAGTCTTCACCGAGATCACCTCGCCAGTCTCCTCCGAGACCAAAATGCTGATTTTCAACGGAGCCGAGCCGGGGCGACTCGAACGTGAGCTCATCCAATATCGCGCCGCTGCCTCCAGTCGAGCGTCGACGCGCGACTTCCTGCTGCTCGCCCGACAGCTTGAGAGCCCCTCTCTGCTCATACCGCGCTCGACCTCGATCTGACCGGTTCCGCCCCACGGAACGGGTCGCGCGATGGGCGGCTTCGGCGTGGGAAAGTCGAGCAATGGCAGATACGACAGGATCCGAAATCGGTGACTCAATGCGCGCGATGCGGTTCGACGTCGAGAGCAAGACACTGGCGCTGCGAACTGTTCCCGTCCCGGAAGCTGGCCATGGCGAGGTTCTTGTTCGAGTACACGCCGCCGGCGTCTGCCTCTCGGACGTCCACATCGCACAAGGCCTGATCACGCCTCGCCGCATCCTCACAGGCGAGGTGACGCTGGGACACGAGGTCGCCGGTGTAGTAGCGCGGATCGGCGAGGGAGTGACGGGCTGGACCGTTGGCGATCGGGTAGTGCTGCAGCCACTGGTCTGGCGGCCCGACGGATCTCGTACGCTCGGTGTGGATTACGACGGAGGCTGGGCGGAATACGTGGTGACACCCGCCTCGACACTGGTCACGATCCCCGACGATCTCTGCTTCGAGGAGGCAGCGATCATCCCTGACGCTGTCTCAACCCCGTGGAGCGCGATCCGGACCACGGGTCACGTACGAGCGGGGGAGTCGGTCGGAGTGTGGGGCGTGGGGGGTCTTGGTGCGCATGCCATCCAGTTGTTGCGCCTGGTCGGTGCTGCCCCCATTATCGCGGTCGACCCGCTGCTCGCTGCCCGTGATCGGGCGCTGGCGCTCGGTGCTGACGCGGCGTTGGACCCCACCGCTACAGACTTCGGGGCCAAGCTGAAGAACGTGACCCACGGACGGATGCTCGACCTCGCCCTCGACTTTGCAGGCGTGCCCGCAGCCCAGGAGCAGGCGCTAGGCAGCCTCGCGCACGGTGGTCGGACCGTCCTGGTGGGCCTGAGTGGCCGGCCGATCACGATCCAGAACAGTGTGGACTTCAGCGTCTTCAAGCACACCATCCGCGGCCACTTCGGCCAGGACTACGCTGACATCCCCGAGCTGATCGATCTCGTCTCGTGGGGTCGCCTCGATCTCTCGGGATCGATCAGCGGGGTTCTGCCACTTGAGGAAGCGACGGACGGGATCCGTCGCCTCGACGAGAAGGTTGACAACCCCATTAGGTTAATCCTCCGCCCCTGACCCCCAGCACCGCGTCGCGGTCGCAGTCCGGCCCGATTCCTAATTTCGCTGGATGAAATCGGCAGATCCGTTGGAACCCATCAGATGTTGATCTGGGACACCGAATTGTTTGACACGACGGGCCTTTCGAGTAACCAGCAATTCTCATTCGTCGCCCACCAAGATCTAGAAAGCATCCCATTCAATGACATCTACGTTGCCCAACCAGTCTCGCACGGCCATCCCGCGGACGTTGTTCGACACCGAACACGACGATCTTCGTCGAAGCTTCAGGTCGTTCCTCACGCGGGAAGTAGTTCCGTACGACGCGGAGTGGGAACGTGATCAATCCATTCCCGCAGAAATATTTCGCAAGGCGGGAGCAGCCGGGTTTCTTGGCCCCGGTATCACTGAGGAACATGCAGGAATGGGGCAGACTGACTATCGCTTCAGCGTCGTCCTGAACGAGGAATGCTCGCGGCTCGGACTTACCGGGATCGGTCAGGGAATTACCGTGCACAACGATGTCGTCCTTCCGTACCTACTCGATCACGCGACAAAGGACCAGAAGGATCGGTGGTTACCGGGTGTGGCAAGCGGCGAGGCGATCCTCGCGGTGGGGATGACCGAACCGGGCGCTGGATCTGACCTCTCGGGTATCGCCACCCGCGCAGTTCGTGACGGTGACGACTACATTGTCAACGGTTCAAAGATATTTATTACCAATGGAATTAATGCAGATCTGGTGCTCACAGCAGTACGCACCGGACCAGAGCGACACGCAGGTCTTTCATTGTTGATGATCGAGCGTGGGATGCCGGGATTCGAACGCGGCAGGAACCTCAAGAAACTGGGTATGCACTCCCAGGACACAGCCGAATTGTTCTTTTCCGATGTCCGCGTTCCGGCAGCCAACCTCGTCGGATCTGCAGGTGAAGGCTTCGCCCTGATGGCTCACCATCTCGGACAGGAACGACTGAACACGGCTATCCACGGTGTGTCGGCCGCACGGGCAGCGCTCGACATGACAATCGAATACCTTACGCAGCGTTCGGCTTTCGGCCAGAAGCTCGGATCATTTCAGAACTCTGCCTTCGTCATCGCTGAAATGCGAACGGAAATTGAAATCGCTCAGGTTTTCGTCGACCGTTGCACGGTCGACCTGATTGATGGTCGACTGTCATCCGAGCAGGCAGCAATGGCGAAATGGTGGTGTACGGAACTTCAAGGCCGCGTTGTCGATTCGTGTCTGCAACTGTTCGGGGGGTACGGATACATGGAGGAATACCCAATTTCACGTTTCTATGCAGATGCTCGAGTGACTCGCATCTTCGCCGGTACGACGGAGATCATGAAAAAAATCATCGGAAAGGCAGATGGGCTCGGATGACTAATGAGATCAAGACCGACCTGAAATCTTCTGACGGAATTGCTGCACCTATCACGGATGCGGCCTCGGTCATCCTTGTGCGCGACGGATTGAACGGCATTGAGGTGTTCTTGCAACACCGTGTGAAGGGTATGGCCTTTGCCGGCGGAATGACGGTGTTTCCGGGTGGTCGGGCGGACAGTGCCGACAGCTCTCCTGACATCGGCTGGAGTGGTCCGAGTATCGAATGGTGGGGAGAACAGTGGAGGACAGACCCCGCAACTTCCAGGATGCTGGTCCTCGCTGCGGTTCGCGAAACATTCGAGGAATGCGGTGTCCTCTTCGCCGGGCTTAGCGCGGACGCTGCTGTGAATACACCGTCGCACACGGCAAGTCGAGAGCTGCTCGAACGACACGAGCTTTCGTTCTCGGACTACCTTCGGCGCGACAACCTCATCGTTCTCAGTGGGTTGCTCAAACCTTGGTCGAACTGGATCACTCCGTCTGTAGAACCGCGTCGGTACAACACTCGATTCTTCGTTGCAGCTCTACCGGATGGGCAGATCGCAGACGACGCTACGTCAGAAGCCGATGCTGCGGAATGGATGTCACCTTCCGACGCAATTCGATCATGGCGCAACGGCACCTCGATGTTGCTACCGCCGACCTGGAGTCAGCTGCAGTCCCTGTGCCCTTTCGAATCTGTATCCGCGCTCATGCGGTCTGACCGGATCGTCGACACGGTTATGCCTGAGGTAGTACAGGACATCGGATCTGGCCCGCTGCTTTTTCCCGATTCAGAGCTGTACATCAATGCTGGAGGTAGGTTGCCTTGGCAGATATGAAGCCTATCAACAGTGCCGCGGCAGAAAGGTTCTCGGTATGCGTGTGTGATTCGCGCTGACCATGTCGATGCGCACATGTTCTTTTCGACAGGCATGAGGATCACTACTGGTGAGCGCGGGTCAACCTCTGGTTTTGTGTTTCCTGCCGTTCATGCCGAGTTTGATCCCTGATCCTTCATCTCTTCTGTACCATTTGTCAGCAATATTCTAGTTATCCGTTGTTGGCAGGGAACGTTACACACGACGTGATCCGTTTCGGATGCGGCCGTCATATCGGTGACGACGTGTACGGCTTCGTATCTGCGTGGAGTTGACGGCGGTGGTCCGAGGGGCACGGTACGGGTGATCGTGTGAAGGGAGAACCTCACTGCTGAGGGGGTTCACACTGCGAGGGGCCTTGAAACACCAGCTTTCGGTTAACCGTCCAGGTGTCCTCGGGATGGATGTATTCACAGATTCTCTCGCCGGCATTGCATTCGATTACCGGATCCGATCGCGGCGGTGTGGGTGCCGGGCCCAACCCACACAGAGTTGTCGCCTCGTCCGCAGTGTGGAGTTTGCTGTTCAACGTGGTGCCGCTGATTTCGTTGACGGTGCTATCGGCCATGCAAATCCCTTCACCGAGCGTATGCTGCGTCGACGCCTTTCGAGTGCTTCATGTTGTGCGACTGACACTTACGGGTGGTGATCGGTTTCCAGGATGGCCTGGCCAGGATGCCCGTGACAGCCGCCGCCTCGTACCCGCTGCAGTCCGGCGGTGGGCGCACCAGTGGTTGCTCTCCTGCCTGTCGCCGATCCAGGCGAGAAGTTTCGGGTCGGTAGAGGTCAGACGTTCCATTTCTTTGCCGCCGTCATAGCGGCACATCGACACGGTGATCGACGTCGGGGCCCGGTGGAGAACTCGCCACATCGCTCCCGAGTCAGTCCAGCGCGAAAGAGTCTCTACTGCATTCTCTTCCGACCTTCTCACTCCACTTCAGGTGGTTTTCCAGCCGTACGGCCCAAAAAACCTCGTTGTGGGTATTCTGCGCCGGAATATCTTGTGCCATCAACGAATCGTGCATCGACACAGCATGAACGATGTCGGCTCACACAAGAATTCCTGCGTGTTCGGTTCACGGGAGATCTCCCGCCGATCAGCCCGGGTTTACTTATTGTTCGTGGCGTTGTTGATGTGCCAGCGATGCGACCGGGCTCCCAAGACCGCCGCGCCGGGGGTGCGCCGGACTCAAGGAGAGCAACTCCAACTCAGAGTGCGGTGGTGATTGTGGTTCTGAGTCTCGACGAAGGGTGAGTCTCGACTTGCAATTGCCTGCATTGAGGCTGAATGTCCTAAGGTGAGGCGGACGAACTGCTCTCGAGTGTCGGGGCTGATATCACTTGCGTCGGAGCGTTCCCTCCGGGATTGCCGACTGACAAAGCGAGTTGACGAGACAATAGGACTGCAGCATGAACCTTTGGGTCGACGACGTGCAACCCCCACCGGATGGATGGGCGTGGGCGAGAACGAGCGTAGGCGCTATCGATGCACTCTGTTTCGGCATGGTGCGACGACTTTCTCTTGCTCACGACCTGGCCGGTAACGACACCGCTCGACCGATCATTCGATGGATGTGCGAGAACGGTATGTGGCCACAGGAGATTCGGGTGCATAGCGCCAACCCCGTAGCCGCCACATGGCTCCACAAAATGATCGACCGATGTAAGCCAGGAACGTGTTAACGACCGTTGAGAAGTGGTTCCAGTGGACTATGCGCGATAGTTGGGCCGGCGTTGTGTGTCATTCCGACAGAAGTGGAAATGTCGGGCAATGATCTGATGTTGTGAGTGAATGTGGCTGTCACTGAAGACTATTCCATTGCGATCAGATCGAAAAGTCGGTGCCCGGCGTACATGTGCGTATGGCCATCTTGATCTGATCTACAAGAGACGAGCGGGTTATTCGCTGCTTCTCGCCTTCGTCGGTGAGTGCATGGAGATGAGCAGCATGTCGATCTCGCCGGATTCTTCACACAAGTCAGATGGCCCCCACGCCCGTATGTAGAACTCGCACCACGGAAAGCCTTTTGGGATCAAGGTTTGGATGCGAAGTTGGTATCTGGATCTTCGTTGCGATGACGGTTGGAATCCGGGGGGCAGTGGTTTCTCCGAGAGCGAAACAGCAGGCGGACCTATGTGATTCGGTCTTTGACATCTGCTGATGTGGGTGTGCCGGTGAATCCTATGGCGCCGAAGTCGGCGTCGGTGACAATACTGTTGCCGTCGGTGTCGAGATGGGCGAAGGCGGTATCGAAGGCGTCGATGAGCCATGAGGCTGTAGCCTCGCCGAGCAGTGCGTCCTGTACTTTCGCGATATCGGTGTGAAAGATGCGATCCGTCCAAGAGCCGCTGGTGTCGGGTTCGTCGGAGAGCCCTCGGGTGGTGTTAGTGGCCAGCAGGTAGCGGTTGTATTCGAGGTCGACGCGGATGGCGTAGTCGCCGGCAACATTGACGACGTTGGCCGGGCGTTGGGTGACGGTAGCCAAGGCGATCAACGCGTCGTTGTATGTCTGCGAGTATTTCTTCGTTAGGGGCATTGCTGTCCTACCTTCGGGCGTGAACGCTGTACTGCTGCAACGGGTCAAGACAGTCAGTTGCCATGGCTTGACGAAGACTGACGTTGATCCAAACCCGGTGATCTGGATTGCACCCTGCCGCGAAACCCGGGATCTCAGATTTACCGCGCAGTAATTTTCTGTAGTTTTGTCACTGCCATGAAATCATCTGTCGTTCGAAATGGATCCCACAGCTCATGTCGGGGTTCGTTGTGCGTGATGGCCGGCCGTCGCGAACTCACGTGTCAATGGCCACGAAGTTCTCCCCGTAGGCGGCCAGTAGTTCTCCCCGCTGGTGGCCACGGGTTCTCCCCGGTGGCGGCCAGTTGTTTTTCCC
>NZ_JBIYCY010000020.1:0-65310 GCF_044908235.1 Rhodococcus sp. 27YEA6
CGAACTGCAACGCCGCGGCGGCGGCATCGGCGCAGCCGCACTCTGCGGCGGCGGCGGACAAGGCGACGCACTCATCGTCCGCGTCCCCAAGGCGTAATTACTTCCTGCTGACCAGACAGGTCGCCGAGCCCTCATCATGCTCGGCGACCTGTCTGTTTCGTGCCGGAGGTTATTGGTGATCGAGCGTCGTCGAGCGGTTACGCAGCAACGTCTCGATCTCCGATCGCCGGTACCTCCGATGCCCGCCAAGCGTTCTCAGAGTGCCGACTTTGCCCTCCCTCGCCCATCTGGACACCGTGGTCCTGTCGACGTGGAACAGTGCTGCAACCTGTTTGGTCGTCAGCCACTCGTCGACAGGTGCTGTGTGCTCTTCTTCTCGGCTCATTGACAGTCATTCGTAGCTGCCGACTGAATGGATGGGTCCGACGATGAATTGGCAACCCCTGGCGTGCTGTGAAAGACTCGCTGCAAAACTTTACTATTCCTTGGGGAAATAATGTCGAAGTCGGTAACTCTGATCCGTTCCACGTCACTCTCTTCGGTGGCTGAATATGCCTATGCAGCAACGGCTCCCGCCGAGGCCCGACTGATCTTCCTGGCCGGATCCTGCCCGTTGAACGAGGACGGCTCTACTGCCGCCATCGGTGACTACGCAGGACAGGCAGCCAAGGCCGTCGACAACCTGAGAACAGCTCTCTCGGACGCGGGCGCGTCCATCACCGACGTGATCAACACCCGCGTCCTGGTGGCGTCGAGCAATCAAGCCGACCTCGTTGCGGCGTGGGAGGTAGTCCGCGACGCGTTCGGTGATCACGACGCCCCGAGCACTCTGATGGGTGTGACCGTTCTCGGTTACGACGATCAACTGGTCGAGATCGAGGCAATCGCGGCCGTCGTCGACTGAACTCGAACCGAACCGGGCGTTCCTACCGAGGATCTTCATGAGCAAGGGCCCGGTAGCCCTTTGCCCCCGCGCGATCCACTGCGGCTCGCACAACAGCGAAGATGGCTCCCTGCAGGGCTGCGGCGATCAGGACTTCCTTGCTCGACCTGCTCAAGTCCTTGGGCTCGGGCGCATTCTTGTCGTCACCGATGCGCTTCCACACCTGCTGGAAGACAGCGCCGGCCAAGATGCCGCCCAGGACGCTGGTCGCCAGTGAGAGTGGCTTGTACATCGCTTTCGATACTGCGCTCATTGCGCGGATCCTCCGTGGTTCGATACGTACCGCCTGAGCGGCTGACCGACTCTCACTACCCAGCAGGCGAGGTGTCGAAACATTGCACCGGCAAGGCACGAAGACGACTGTCGCACGTTGTGTTCCACGGGTTTGCCACTTCTCGAGCCGGGTAGGATCGTCTTAGCGAAAGAAGGTTGTGTAAGTCATGGAAAACTACAGAATCGAACTACCGGACGGTACAACGGTGATGGAAGATTTCGTCTCGGATCGCGCCGCAATCGCATACGCGGTCGATCTGAATCACGGTTGTAGCGAGAAAGTCTCGGTATTCCGTATCACCGCCGAGGGAGAAACCATCCCGACTCGGATGTGCCCCAAGCCGAATCCTGGTTCTCGGCGTCGCGCGCGAAGCGTCCGATAGAAGCCGGTCAAGAAGCGTCGAGGCGCGGAAAGAGCGTCTCCCTTGCAAGCAGCAGCAAGGCCGCAGCGACCGGAATCGCCAGCAACGCACCGACAATACCGAGCAACGCTCCACCCAACAGAACCGCGACAACGGTCACCAGTGCCGGGACCGCCACCGTCTTCCCGATGATCTTCGGAACGAGCAGGTAGTCCTCGAGCAGACGTAACGCAATGAAGAACGCAACTGTCGCCAATGCCGTTGGGACAGAGACTGTCAGGGAGACCAGGGCGACGACAACCCCTGCGATCGTGGAACCGACTATCGGGATCAGATCGAGCAGAGCGACCAGCAGCGCCAGGATCAACGGATACGGCACGTCGAAGATCAACAACCACGCGAAGGTGCACACTGCGGTGATCACGGAGATCAGAACATTGCCGAGGACGTACCCACCCACACCTGCCAGTATCTGATCACCGATGGCGATTGCTCGTGGCCGCCGCGAATGTGGCACCAGCCGATACAGATTCGTGCGGATTCGTGGGTAGTCGATCAAGAAGTACGTCGTCAGTACAGCAACGATTCCAGCGTCGGCGACTGCGCTGAACACCGCCCGCCCCGCTCCGAGCAAACCCGTCGCGAGCGCAGACCCCGAACCGTCCAGTTGGGTGGTGAGGTGCTCCTCGAGGTGATACTTCTCGTCGAGGTCGCTGACGATCGGATACCGGTCACGAATGTGTGTCAGAAGTTCGGGAGCGTGTGATGCGAACTGACGTCCCTGCTCGACCAGCGGGGTGATCGCAGCAACCAGAAACAGCGCCAACATCACTGCAATTCCGAGGAGTACCACGGTGACTGCGATCCAGCGCCGGAAATGTCTCCGCTCCAGCCAGACGATCATCGGTTCGATGCCCACCGCGAGAAACAGCGCGACCACGATCAGGATCAGCATGCCTCGCGCCGCCAGGAGCACTTCGATCACCGCGTACGTCACGGCAACACCGGCCGCCGCGCTCAGACCGATGAAGAACGGTGAACGACGATCGAATCTCGGCCCCGGTTCGCCCAGCGGCCGGACGGGAGTCGCCAATGCTGCGGCTTCACGTTCGGCTTCCGCCATCGGATCTGCCGCTTTGACTTCACTGTCGGAGTCCGGTGAGGTGTCCGCGGAACTGGGATCCATTCAAGCCACCTCACGATCCGCGCGACTTCCCGGCACGGGAGTGAGTACCCGTGCCGTGGCCGGATCAACCTCGAGGCTTCTCCGCTCCGCTTCGGGTCAGCGCGAGACCGGTTCCTACCACTCCGATGATCGACACAGCGATGGCGATGCTGGGCCAACCGTCGCTCTGCCAGTAGACGTCGTCGAGAGTGATCAGTAACGCAGCCTCGTCGACGATGAGCCCGAGTGCGATGCCCAACGCGATGCCCATCCATGTTCTTGCGCGAGGGCTTCGGTCTACGAGTCCGAAGATCGCCACCCCGGCCAACAGCAGAATTCCCCATAGATAGTGATGCAGATGAGTGCCACCGGCGCTGATGTCGCCGACGTCTCTGGTGTCGATCTGGATCAACCACGTCACCAGACGTGCTCCGCCGAACGTCAACGTGAAGGCCACCCACGCCAACACCAAACCGCGGCGCGATTCGTCAACCTGATTCCATCTGCGAGGGAATCTGAATCGCTCGGCAGATTTCTCTTCGTCATGGTCTCGAGAAAGCATCCTTCATGTTTACCCGATGCCGCTCAGATCGATAATTTGGGGTAGAGAGACCGAAAACCAGTTGGAGCACAAAAAGCGGTACCCGATCTCCGAAGAGATCGGGTACCGCCTTCTCAGCTACTCGCGCAGTATTGATCAATACCAGACTTTTCGTCCGCCCACTGCGCGCCCGGTAGCACCGAGGATGGACAAAACTGCACCTACGACGACCAAGATGATGCCGACGGTGGTCAGAATGCTCAACCCCGTGAAAAAGCCGATCAACGCCAGAATAATGCCGAGAACAATCATGTGAGAACCTCATCCGGTATGCGTATCAAAATGATCTACTCAACTGACGCTACTACAGAAACTTCACAATCGATAAATCCGATAAATACACTCATAAATGCGAAACTCGTATTACTACCCAATAGTGTCACCGTTAAAACATCAGCCTTTCTCTTATCTCTACGTCATAGTTCCACGTCCTCGATCTTCGCCTCGACCGCCGGCGTGATGTGGCTCAACACGCAGCACCAACGACCGTCTCGCCGCGCGAACACGTCGGTGGTCCACTCGTCGGCGTCGTATTGTCTGCCGCCGTAGTGCGCGGTATTGACGATCCGCGTGGTGAACAGTGCGACGTCACCGAAGAAACGCACGCGAGCGCTCCCGACGCGGTCCATCGCCGAATGAGTCAGGTCGCCCGAGGCCACGAAACCCAGGAACTCCGCTTTGGTCGACACTCCGGATTCCGAGACGATCACCCAGTCGTCTGCCATGAAATCGCCGATCCGTTCGGCGTCGTTCGAGCACATCGCGACGTTCCACTCGTCTGCGACAGCGACCAATGCCGCACTCTCCTGATCCGACATGTCTTCTCCCTCTACCGTCGTCACCCTCGGCGGGTGATGCCCCGACGGCAGGGTTCCCGCAGGGTGGACTTCGAACCGACGTGCACGACGAGAGGGCAGAGATGACAGACACCAGTCGCACCGAGCTTGCAGCTCAGGGGTATATCTACGGATTCCCCCTCGTTTTCAATCTCGACCAGGTCCATCGGTATGTTCACAACGGTGTCGGAGCGAACCCCGCCGCACCTTTCAACACCTTCAGCCACGCCCGCACACTGGCCGGGCCGGCAGACACTTTCGTCACGATCAACAACGACACCGTATACTCCATGGCGCAGATCGACCTCTCTGTCGGCCCCGTTGCGCTGCACGTCCCCGATACCGATGGCCGTTACTACGTCCTCCAGTTCGTGGACGCCTGGACAAACAATTTCGCTTACGTCGGGCATCGGGCCACCGGCACGAAGAGCGGAGACTTCCTTCTCGTCCCACCCACCTGGACGGGAACCCCGGCGGACCAGACCACGGTGATCAGATTTCCCACGAACATTGCGTCGATCGTGGGCCGCTGGGCATGCGGTGGCGACGACGACCTCCCTGCGGTGCACGCCTTGCAGGACGCCACCACACTGACCGTCGTCGACTCCACCGGAAACTCGGCGGGTCTCCCAGTGCCCGAACCCGGGGTAAGCCAGGACCTCCTGTTCCTCGAGAAACTCCGCATCTGGTCACAGGCGTTTCCGCCGGCCCCACGCGATCGAGAACTCCAGGATTCCTTCTCCCCGATCGGAATCGACGAGCCCGGGGCCTCTCCCTATAGCTCACACTCTGCCGCTTCACTCTCTGCCGACGAGGCAGCCGCGTTGGCTGACGGATTGACGATCGGTGAGAAGAACCTGCTCGAGGCCCTCACCAAAGGCTCCAGCCCCGAAGTCAACGGATGGAAGCTCACATTCCACGCCTTCGACTACAACCTCGACTACTTCGAGGTCGGCACAATCGACGATCCACAATTCAAGATCGCCGATCCCAAGTTGCGCATCGTCGAACGCGCCGCGGCTGCCAAGGGCGGGCTGTGGGGCAACCACCCTTACGAAGCGGCGTACATCATGACCTACGTCGACGATCAGGGCGAGCAGTTGAACGGAAACCAGACCTACACAATAAGACTCGACCCCACTCCGCCGGTGAGCGCCTTCTGGTCGCTGACGATGTACTCGGTGCCGGACTTCTTCCTCGTGGCGAACCCCGTCGACCGATACTCGATCGGCGACCGCACTCCAGGAATCGTCCACGACGCCGACGGTGCGTTGACGATCACGATCAGCCACGAGGAGCCGAAAGATCCCACGGCGAAGGCAAACTGGCTGCCCGCACCGCGCGGGGATTTCCGACCGGTACTGAGAATGTACGAACCTTCGCCCGCCGTGCTCGATCAGTCCTACGTCGTCCCCGCCATCACTCGCTCGCAAGAATGACGGCTCGCGTCTGACGGCCTGCCTGTGCGGGCCGTCAGACGGACTCAGAATCAGGCGTGTGTGCCGCCGTCGACACGGATCTCCGTGCCCGTGATGAAGGCACCATCGTCGGATGCCAACATCGCGATAACTCCCGCAACACTTTCCGGCCCGGCCATGGGGGCACCACCGGACTCCAGATCAGTGCTCAGAATCGGTGACAACTTGCCGAAGAGCGACCAGTCGGTGTCTTCCGGCAAGTACGACGCCGTAGTGTCGGTGATCCCGCTCTTCACACTGCCCGGAGCCACCGCGACGGCACGCAGACCCTGCTTGCCGTATTCGAGAGCCAGTGCGTGAGTGAAGGACTGGATTCCTCCCTTACTTGCGGCATACGCGGCCATGTACGGGTGCGCGAAGGCCGCGGAGGTGGAACTGAAATTCACCACGACTGCGTTGCCGGTGGCAAGGAGAGCCGGCAGTGCCTGGCGGGTAACGAGGAAAGTGCCCGTCAAATTCACGGAGAGCACCTGATTCCACAGGTCCAGCGAGGTCTCGTGGGTGTGCCCACCACGCAGTATCCCGGCGGCGTTGACCAGTACGTCCAATCCCCCGAGAGACGAAATCGCCTGACCCACAACCCTGATGACGGAACCCTCGTCACCGATATCGACGACGAGGGTGTCGAGGCGATCCTCCGTCGAAGCATGTTCTGCCGATTTCCGGGTGTTCGCCAAACCCTGCTCGGAGATGTCGGCAGCGACCACGCGGCCACCTTCGGCGAGCAACCGCAGCGCGGTGGCCTGCCCGATTCCAGATCCTGCGCCGGTGACGAGAATACGACGACCTTCGAAACGATTCATTGCTGTGTACCTTTCACGAAAACGAGTTGGCTGGCATTCCAGGCTCGGTGGCGCCGACACTCACAACTCACCCGCGAGAAACTTCAGGTACGGGAAATGCGCAGCACTGCAACAGGTGTGGCACTGCGAAATCTCGGCGAGGCAATGCTCGCCGAAGTGGCGAATGTCAGACGGATCCGGCCGGTGCGGCCAAGGCTCTTTCGATCCAGACAAGACCGGACGGGCGGCGGTCGATCGCCTTACGCCCACGTCGGAAAGTCGCTACGCCGAATCGGGCCGTGCGCAGTGCACGGCCGGAAGCGAGAGAACAGCGGCGTATGGACATCACAGGCACGGTAGCAGCGCCGGCACCACTCGCTCAACCGCGTCGTTTCGAGACCCGAATCATTCAGGTAATCAGATGTCACTTCTGGACAACTCGCCCGACTTAGGCAGCACTAACCTGGCGGCATCCCGAAAACCCGATCCAGGAGCACAGTCGATGACACATGCAGACGCCTCGCGCACAACAACTCCCCCGACGACCGTCCTACGGACCGCTGACCACAATCGCGGACTCAACGACGTTCTCGCGATCGTCGAAGCGATGGAGCGACCGAGCGATCACCTGCTGCGGATCACGGCTCGTTTGACGGAGTCGACCGACGATCCGACCTGGTCACGCCCGAATGTGACCGTACGCATGAATCTCGGGCCGGCCTTCGACGACGCTTCGCGCGTGTACACGGTGCGTTCCTACGATTCAGCGAGCGGATCGATCGTCGTCGATGTGGTCCTGCACGGACAGACCAGTCCGATGATGAGGTGGGCAGCAGCGTTGGCCGTCGGTGACACCTTCGGCCTCACCGGTCCGCGGCCACACTTCTTGATCCCTGATGTTCCTGGTCGACGTATCGCACTTTTTCTGGACGGCACCGCAATACCCGCATTGCACTCGATCATCGAGCAGTTACCTACCGACGTCGTCGGAATCGGCTGGGTCACAACAGATGACGAGGTCGCCTTCGCCGAACTGCCCGCCCTCCCCGGCCTGGAGCTTCACCGCGTGAGCGCAGATCCGGCCGAGCCCGACGGCCCACTGGCGGTACGAGCACGCGAGCTCGCCAATCCCGCGAGCTACGTCGTGTGGGGCGCCGGTGAACGCAACGAGATGCGCGCAATCCGGAAGCACTTTCGATCGACCGTCGGACTCGACAAAAACGACGTCGCGATATTCGGATATTGGAAGGAGGGCGTCAGCAACACCGAAATCGACCTCCGTCGACGCGAGAACTACGAGCGCATCCTCGCCGACGGCGGAACCCTCACCGACATCGACGACCTGGCCATCGAGATCTGATTGCCTCACACCAGCCGACCTGACCGGCGGTGCACTGCGGTGATAAGTTCCTCTGTGCCAGCGGACCTCCACACAGGGGGTCAGGGAATCCGGTGTGAATCCGGAACTGACGCGCAGCGGTGAGGGTGACCGCCCGGGCTTACGCCACTGGATGAGAATCTGGGAAGGCGCTCGGGTGGGGCGATCTCGAGTCCGAATACCGGCTGGCAGCAGGGGTCAACAGGCGCCTGTTCACACGGTAACGGGCTCCGCGAACGAGCCCCTGCGAGAACGAGATTCCATGCGTCTGTCCAGACTTCGCCTACCCGCCGCCGCCGTCGCTGCCCTGTTGAGCGCGTCGTTGGTTGCCTGCTCCTCCGACGACAGTGCTGCCCGACTATCCAACTCTTCCGAACAATCGCGCGTGACAGTCCAGAACTGTGGCCGAGACGTCACGGTGGAGCGACCGATCGAACGGGCAATCGCGGTAAATCAACCTGCAGCAGAGATGCTGTTCGCGCTGGGAGTGCAGGACCGGATGGCCGGGTACGCCATGAGCGATGACGATGTCCTCCCAGAACTGCGCGAGGCGCGTGGTCAGGTCCAGGCGTTCGACACCGAGTTCCCGTCGTTCGAAAGTGTCCTCGAACGCGAACCGGACATGGTCTACACGACGTTCAACTACACGTTCACCTCGGAGGGCATCGCCGACCGGATCAAGTTCACCGACCTCGGTGTCGCGACATATCAGTCACCCAGCGAGTGCACCGGTCAGGATGCCGAGCAGAGCAAGGCCCTCACGCTCGACGACTTGTACGACGAAATCAACGACGTGGCAACACTGTTCGATGTCAAGAACAAAGGTGTCGAGCTCACCGAGAATTTGAAGGATCGCGCGGCCACCGCCACGGCGGCACTGGGAGCTGAGAACGTGACGCTGGCGTGGTGGTACGCAGCCACGAAGACTCCGTACTTCGCCGGGTGCTGCGGTGCACCGGGAATCATGACCGACGCGGTGGGTGCGAAGAACGCCTTCGACGACAACAAGCAGTACTGGCCCGAAATCGGTTGGGAGAGTGTCCTCGATCGAGACCCGACCGTGCTGGTGCTCGCAGATCTCGACCGCGGTGGAGACGGCGACAGTGCCGCAGACAAGATCGCGTTCCTCGAATCGGACCCGGTCGCCAGCAAGCTCACCGCAGTGAAGAACAAGCGTTACATCATCCTCGAAGGAACGACGATGGATCCCTCGATCCGCAATGTCGGTGGCATCGAACAGCTCTCCGACGGGCTGCGCCAGTTGGGTGTGGTCTAGATGTCCGCGGAGATCTGTGAACTGGTGCGCCAGTGGGACGACCAGCAGGCGGCATACATCGCCGACCGTGAGAAGCGCTTCGACGTGATTCTCGACGTTCTCGAATTGCAGCACGCGCACACCCCGTTCACGGTTGTCGACCTGGCCTGCGGGCCGGGTTCACTGAGCGCCCGAATTCTCGAGAAGTTCGAGCATGCGAGCGTTGTGGGGATCGACTACGACCCGATGCTGCTGGAGCTCGCCCGCCAGTCGTCGACGCGTTTCGGTGACCGACTGCAGCTGATCGACGCAGATCTGGCGGGAGCCGATTGGCCGAATTCGGTGGCTGCGCCGGTTCAGGCGATAGTGTCGACAACCGCGCTGCACTGGTTGCAACCGCAGCAGCTCGTCGAGGTGTACCGGCAGTGCCGCGAACTGCTGAGTCCGGACGGAGTCCTGCTCAACGGTGATCACTTTCGTTTCGACAGCCGCTTCCCTGTCATCGGGCGATGGGCGAAGGCTCACGACGAGCAGACGCAACGCTCCGCCTTTGCTGCCGGTGCTCCCGAGTGGGAGAGCTGGTGGGAGGAGTTGCGGGCAACTCCCGGCATCGGACCAATGACCGACGAGCGAGAGCGCAGATTCGCCGGACGTGACGCCACTGCGCCCACGGCCGTCGACTTCCAGTTGGCGGCGCTCGCGCAAGCAGGTTTTCGGGAGTCAGGGACGGTCTGGCAGCTGTTCGACGACTACGTGGTCTACGGCGTGAGATGACGACAAGAGTTCGGCTGCGTGACAACCCGACGACCGTCACCCTGCTGTGGATGATCGGTGTTGTCACGCTGGCCGGATCGGCTGCCGTGGCAATCACGTTGGGGCCGGCCGGTCTGTCGGTCGGTGAGGTGGCTTCGATCGTCGTCGGCCATCTCGGCGGTACCGCGGCGGACGTCACCCCTATCCGTGACGGCATCGTCTGGGACCTCCGTCTGCCGCGTACCCTGCTCGCCGCGCTCTGCGGTGCCGGTCTCGGGTTGTGCGGTGCGATCATGCAGTCGCTGCTTCGCAATCCGCTGGCCGATCCGTTTGTCCTCGGTATCTCGTCCGGCGCCTCGACCGGTGCCGTACTGATCGTGATCCTCGGAGTCGGGTCGGGAGTGATCGGCCTGTCGAGCGGCGCCTTCATCGGCGCGGTGATCTCCTTCGCCCTTGTGTTGCTGCTCGCCCATGCGGCCGGCGGCACGCCGGATCGGGTGATCCTGGCCGGTGTCGCCGCGACCCAACTGTTCTCCGCGCTCACCTCGTTCATCGTCATCACCTCGGCCGATCCCGAGCAGACCCGCGGCGTGATGTTCTGGCTCCTGGGCTCACTCGGCGGCGCCGACTGGCTCGACGTCGCACTCTGCGCTGCGGTGGTCGCAGTCGGCCTCGTGGTCTGTCTGACTCACTCCCGCGCACTCGACGCCTTTGCCTTCGGCGAGGACGCGGCGTCGTCGCTGGGGGTGAACGTGTGGCGGGTGCGTGTGACCCTGTTGTTGGCAACAGCCTTGATGACCGCGGTGATCGTGAGCGTCGCAGGTGCCATCGGCTTCGTGGGCCTGGTCCTCCCGCACGCGGCGCGGGCTCTCGTCGGTTCGAACCACCGCCGACTCCTGCCCGCGTCCGCACTGATCGGCTCCATCTTCCTTGTCTGGGTCGACGCTGTGGCACGCACAGCCATTGCGCCGCAGGAACTCCCGGCCGGTGTGGTGACCGCGCTGGTCGGTGTGCCTGCGTTTGCCGTCATCCTCTGGAGACGGAAGGCCAGGCCATGACACTCGAAGCTACCGGCGTCAGTTGGCGGGTCGGCGGGGCGCTCATAGTCGACGACCTCGACGTCTCGTCTACAACCGGAAGTACGGTGGGGCTTCTCGGCCCCAACGGCTCGGGGAAATCGACGCTGCTGAAACTGCTTGCCGGGCACAATCGTCCGACATCCGGTGTTGTGACCCTGGACCGAACCCCGTTGTCCGACTGGAAACGCCGCGACATCGCGCGTCGGATCGCGACCGTTGATCAGCACAGCAACACCGAGATCGATCTGACGGTCGCGGAGGTAGTCGAACTCGGACGCACACCTCACCGCGGACTGTGGGGTGGGCAGTCGGATTCCGATCGCGACGCCGTTCGGGCAGCGATCGAACACACCGACCTCGCCGGCATGCTGGACCGGTCGTGGCACACCCTGTCCGGCGGGGAGCGCCAACGCGTCCAGATCGCGCGCGCCCTCGCTCAGGAACCTCATGAGTTGCTACTCGACGAGCCGACCAATCACCTGGACATCAACCATCAACTCGAATTGCTCGCGCTCGTGCGACGCCTCCCCACCACCACGATCATGGCATTGCACGATCTGAATCTGGCCGCCATGTTCTGCGATTCGATAGTGATGCTGAACCGGGGATCCATCGTTGCCCACGGAAGCCCGACCGAGGTCCTCACCGCTGACCTGATAGCCGAGGTCTACCAGGTCGACGCCGAGGTTCGCCTGGACGGTCCCGGCGGAGTACCTACCGTGCGATACCTTCCGCCTTGCCACATGTAACCGTTCCGAGTGCCAATATGGATACGTGACCCTCGATGATGTCGCCAACGAACTGTACGGGCTCGACCCCGGCGAGTTCGTCGAGGCACGTACACATCATGTGAAGGCCGCCCGGGAGGACAACGACCGCACATTGGCCGCGGAAATCGGCAAACTTCGGAAGCCGACCACCGTGGGGTGGTTGGTCAATCTCATCTCGCGCGATGCACCAGAGGATCTGGATGCACTTCTCGCGCTTGGCGAATCGCTACGCGACGCTCAACGCCATCTCTCGGGCCCGGACTTGCGACGGCTGACGACACAGAGGCAGCAGGTGGTGCGGAGTCTCGCCCACAAATCCGGTGATATCGCGGCTTCACGGGGAAAAAGCGTCGGCGAGGATGCTTTACGTGATGTCGCGCAGACCCTCAATGCCGCTCTGGCCGATGAGGAGACTGCCGCGCAGGTTCGACTCGGACGGGTCGTGACCGCGGCGAGTTACAGCGGTTTCGGACCCGCCGGGCTCGCCGTGGTGAATGAGAAATCACCGCAGCACGCCGCGATTGAAGAGCCGACGACTCCGAAGTCGAAAACTCCGGAACCGAAGGCCGAACAAGCCAGAGCAAAAGCAGAATTGAAGGAAGCCACGGCGCAGGCCGACGAGATCCGCCGCCGGGTGAAGTCCGAGACCGCCGAACTCCAGGAAGCCAGAACGACGCTTTCCGACGTCGAACGGCGCGTCGAAGAACTGCGCACCGAACTCGAGCACGCTGAGCAGCAACGGCAGTTCGCACGGAACGCCGAGAAGACCAGTGACGCTGCGGTTCGAGAATCCGAGAAGGAACTCCGTGTTGCTGAGCGTCGCGTCGACAAAGCAGAACAAAACCTCGCCGCAATCAATTCGTAGACATCCTGTTCATTAATCGATAGTCTGCCAATTATCGATCAGGTTGATCATCCTGGGATCCAGCAGCTACGGACAACGCCATGCCGATGAGGGTTTGGCGCTATCGGCCACTGCCTCGACAGCCTTCGGAGTGTGAACATGGACAGTGACAACACGTCGGAATGGAGTTTCTTACACGGCAAGCGCGTTCTCGACCTCTCTCGCCTTCTGCCCGGCCCGTTTGCGACGACGCTGCTCGCAGATCTGGGCGCCGACGTGGTCAAGGTCGAGAACCCGAAGCGACCTGATCCCACGCGGGCAGCTGGTGAACGGATGGCCTCGTTGAACAGGAACAAGCGATCGATCGCGCTCGATCTCCGTCTCGAATCCGATCGCGAGACGTTCCTTCGACTGGTCGAGACTGCAGATGCAGTGGTCGAGGGGTTCCGGCCACAGGTACTGGCAGGCATGGGACTCGGCTACGACGTACTTCGAAAAGCCAACCCACGCATCGTATTATGTTCGATCACCGGTTACGGGCAGTCCGGACCCTATGCCGACAAGCCGGGGCACGAATTGAACTTCCTCGGCCTTTCCGGCTTTTTCGCAGTTCCCGGGTGCACCGACGGAGTCGTCACTCGCCCTGGTATCCGGGCCGGTGATCTGGTGGGTTCGATGTACGCAGCACTGTCCATCTCGGTTGCTCTCGCCAGCGTGGACAAGCACGGACGCGGACAACACATAGACATTTCCCTCGCCGAGGCTGCAACCGCGTGGTGCGCGCCTTTCGCGCTCATGATCCGCGATATCGAGAACCCTACCGATTCACCGACCGTCCAGGGAGACAACGACATTTTCGAGACTTCCGACGGTTGCTTGCTTTCACTTGCCACTTTCGAAGACAGGTTCTGGATCGAGTTCCGCACAGCATTCAGCGCTGAGTTTCCAGCACTGAACACACTGCGCTACGACGATCGATGGACCCGAACACAGCACAAGGCTGAGTTGCGGGAACTCCTGGTCACCACCTTCGGTACGCACACATACGAGTGGTGGGAAAGATCGTTGACTGCGATCAATGCCCCATGGGCGCCGGTGTTCACCGACGCCGGACAGCTGATGAGCGATCCCCATGTCGTCGCTCGAAACCTGTTCAGCGAGGTCGCGACCGAAAACGGAGAAAGCTGGCCCCAGATGAGATTCCCGGCGCAATTCAGCTTGGGACTGAACAGTTTTCGACTTCCGACTCCATACGTGGGCGAGCACACCGAGTCGGTTCTCGACGAAGCCGCCGCGGCAACGGCGAGACGTGACAGCGGCTATTCGGATTTCAATTCGCCGTCGAAACCCGAAGACCAGTAGCGTCCCCGCAACGAAAGTTCGAGCAGCATCTCGGTGACTTCTTCCGGCGTCAGCGGTGGCGGGTCGGACTCGAGCCACCACTGCATGACCGCGATCTGTTCACCCACCCATGCCCGCGAGAGTACTTCGATGTCGATTCGCGGAGTAACCCCGAGCGCTTCTGCCCGTGCGGAAAATATCCGCACAGCGGCGACGCTGCGGTCTTCGACGAACTTTCGCAGCGCCTTGCCATCCCCCTCACCACGCAGGATCACACGGTAGACGTCACGTTCCTCAGCGGCATGCCTGAACATCTCGAGCACAGGCTTGCCGGTGAATCCGATCGAAGAGGCGGGAATGAGTGGACCGAGCCGCTCTTGCAGGTCATCGGCCAGATCGGACACGACTTGACCGAGCAAATCGTCTTTGTCGGTGTAGTGACTGTAGAACGTCGCCCGACCCAAATCTGCACGGTCCGTGATGTCTTCGACGGTGATCCCGGCATATCCCCGTTCCAGAACGAGCGAGACCAAGGCATCCCGCAGCAATCGTCGGGTACGCCGGACACGTCTGTCTTCTGGAGGCATTGGGTTCCCTTCCTTCGCACTGTTGTACGAAGCATAGTTCAACATTGACAGGACGATCGAATATAGACAGACTGTCCATTAACATTCGTGATGTCGATTTTCTCTGGAGATGTCCATGAACCTCGGTACTTATCTCGCCCGAAGCGCCAGCTACTACCCCGATCTCGAAGCCCTTGTCTGCGGCGAAGGCCGGTGGACCTACAGCGAGCTCGATACGGCCGCAAACCGTCTCGCGTCCGCTCTCGCAGTGACCGGGACACGGCCCGGACACATGATCGGAACCTTTGCCGGAAACTGCGGGGAACTCGTAGTGACCGAAATGGCCTTGTACAAGGGAGGATTCGTCAGGGTGCCGATCAACGCACGACTGGGCGCCGACGAACTCGGGCATATCCTCGCCGACGCCGATGTGCGTGTCCTCTTCGTCGACCCCGCCCATGCCGAGATGGCACTGAAGGTCGTCGCCGACGCAGGGCTGAACTGCAGGGTGATCGACTACAGCACTTCGACTCCCGGCGCGGACAGTTATCACGAACTGACGACAAGGGGCAGCGAAGACAACGTCGAGGTGGACGTCGACATTGACGCCCCGGCTGTCCTCAACTACACATCCGGGTCCACCGGCAAGCTCAAGGCTGCGGTCCAGAGTCACGGCAACCGCTTGGCGAACATGCGCAAGCGACTGATGAGCCCCGAAGGCGCGCCGACTGTTGGTGATCGCTACCTCGCCCCCGGCCCGATCACACACGCTTCCGGCATGGTTATGCTCGGAATGTTCGCCAGGGGCGCCGCAGTGGTGATCCTGCCGGCATGGGACACGAGGACGTTCCTGCAGACCATCGAACGTGAGCGGATCACCACCACCATGGTGGTCCCGACGATGCTCAACTTGCTGATGGACCATCCGTCGGTTACCGACGTCAACCTGAGCTCTCTGCGCTGCATCGGCGTAGGCGCAGCGCCGGTTTCTCCACAACGGTTGCGCGACGCGGTAAAGGTGTTCGGTCCCATCGTCATTCAGGGATACGGGCTCGGCGAAACGACCAGCGTCGTCACTGTCTTGACCGCTGAAGACGTGGTGCGCGGTATCGAATCCGACCCTGAGCTTCTTCTCTCGTGCGGCCGGCCGGCATACGACACCGATGTTCGCGTGGTCGACGACAACGGCGTACAGGTCCCGGCCGGCACGATCGGCGAGATCGTAGCCAGTGGTCCGGACTGTGTCCGCGAATACTTCCACGAACCCGAGCTGTCGGCTGAGACGTTCAGGAACGGCTGGGTCCACACGGGCGATGTCGGCTATTTCCGCGAAGACGGCTACCTGTTCATCGTCGACCGCAAGAAGGACATGATCATCTCGGGCGGAT
The DNA here is from genome assembly GCF_044908235.1 of Rhodococcus sp. 27YEA6. Classification (NCBI taxonomy): domain Bacteria; kingdom Bacillati; phylum Actinomycetota; class Actinomycetes; order Mycobacteriales; family Nocardiaceae; genus Rhodococcus; species Rhodococcus sp. 27YEA6. The sequence continues at coordinate 15,815 of NZ_JBIYCY010000020.1, forward strand.
TCAACATCTACTGCAGCGAGGTGGAGGCCGCTTTGTACGAACATCCTGCCGTTTCCGAAGTCTGCGTAGTGGGAGTTCCCGATCCGAAGTGGGGCGAAGCAGTCAAGGCTGTTGTCGTGACCAGAGATGGAACTGACACCACCGCAATGGAATTGATCGCGCACTGCTCGACGCGTCTGGCAAGCATGAAGAAGCCACGTTCGGTCGACTTCGCAGATTCGTTGCCTGTCAACCGAAACGGCAAGATCGATCGCCGCGCGATTCGCGCGACCTACTGGACCACCGCTGACCGTCACGTCAACTGACAGGAAATAGACATGTCATTCGCTCTCACCCCTACCTACGAAGACAATCCAAGACTTCAATCGCTCGTCGAGCGTCTACGCGACTATCTCGACGGCGAACTAGCCGAGTACGAAGCCGAATTGGGTCTCACTCAAGAATCCCACTACATCCGTGAGACGCTCGAGCCAGTGTGGAGACGCAGCCGCGAACTCGGCTTCTACGGAATACACCTCCCCACCGAACTCGGCGGCCAGAACCTCACCTATACCGAACTCGCCGCACTCAAAGAAGAGGTCGGTGCATCGCCGCGGGTCCTCGCGACGTCCGTGCTCGGAGACATGGGTGGCCCACTCCGCGCGGGATCGATCTTTCAATACGCCACCGAGCACCAGTTGGAAAAGTACTTGATTCCGGTGCTGCGAGGAGAGAAGGCGTGCTGCTTTTCTCTCACCGAGAACGACGCAGGTTCCGATGTTCGCGGCATGCTCACCACAGCTACCCCGGACGGTGCCGGATGGCGCCTGAACGGCCACAAGGTGTTCTCGTCCGCGGGCCCCTTCGCCGACTTTTCGGTACTGATCGCAAAGATGGCATCCGACGGCGACGGACCGGATTCGTACTCGGCCTTCCTGGTCGACTTGGATTCTCCTGGCTGCACAGTGGCGGACGGTGACGTCCCGATGTCCGGTCAGCACATCGAAGCGGACATCATCCTCGACGGCTGCTACGTGGGGCCGGAACAGCTTCTCGGAAATGTGGGCGAAGGCTTGAGAATCGGACTCGGTCGAGTCACAGTCAACCGGTTGTTGCACTGCCCCACCGTCCTCGGCGGAGCCCGCCGAGCACTGGAATTGTCGTTGGAGTACAGCAAGACTCGCCAGGTGCAGGGCGCTCCTCTTGCGATGTTGCAGTCCATCCAACACAAACTCGCCGACATGGCGACCGACTACTACGCTGCGCGCTCGATGACCTACGACGCACTCGCCACACTCGATGCCGGTGGGAGTCCGCGTACCGAAGCATTTATGTGCAAGCTGTTCGTTGCCGAGAAGGCCTTCACCATCGCCGACCACGCAGTTCAGATTCACGGAAAAGCCGGGGTCATCCGTGGTTCGGAGGTCGAATCACTGTTCCAGCGGTTGAGGATGTTCCGAATCCTGACCGGCTCCTCCGAGATTCAGAAGAACGGAATCGCGCGTCAATTACTCACCACCTGAAGATCATTCAAGGACAGTCGTATCCAATTTCGCGCCCGCCAGGTCGTCATACGCTCGACGTGACGGCCTGGCGGGCACTCGACATTTCGGAGGCAATCACCGTGATCGATCACGAACCGGACTACAGATTCAGTCTTGCGAACGAACGAACATTTCTGGCTTGGATACGAACTGCGTTGGGGTTGTTGGCAGGCGGCGTCGCAGTCGGTCAGTTCTACGTATCCGAAAACGACAACAATATGTACAAAATGCTCGGAGTCGTGTGCACCGTCGTGGCGTCGGCTGTAGCGCTCGGCGCGCTCAGACACTGGAAGGCCGTCCAAACCGCGATGAGGCGTGATCTTCCCTTACCCACGTCACCGATGATCGCGCTTCTCGTCGGCGGGGTGTGTGTCGTTGCGGGTCTCGGCGTAGGGATGACCGTGTTGTGACGAAAAACGAGCCGCCCGGACTGCAACCCGAGCGAACCGTGCTCGCCTGGCGACGAACTGCCCTCTCCTCTGTGACTGTGTCAGTGATCATCGGTCGCGAAATCGCTTTGCATCCGTCCGTTCTACGAATCGCAGTGTTCGCCACGCTCATCATTACGACTGCCGGAGTCATCGTGGGCACGACAATCCGTCATCGTCGACTCACTCTGGACGACAAGGATTCTCGAGAAATACCGTTCATTGTCATGGCGACTTTGGCCGTAGGCGTCACGGTTGCGGGACTCGGCACCTGCACTGTCATCCAACTTTGAACAAAGAGATAGACAGTATGTCTATTTATGTATATTGTCTCCATTAATGCTCACTGTGACTCAGTGCACAGTCGACCGCCGAGCGCTGCCCACCGCGCCCAAGCAATCATCGGCATTTTTCGAGAGGGAACAATGACCACAGAACTTGCGGCACCTACTCAGTTTCCACGCAGTCGGCGAGGTAAGAACCTCGCACTCCTGACCGGCTCCACGGCAATGGACAACGCCGAAAGCAGCGTGACGTCCGTGCTCTTCCCTCTCATGCGCGAGGCCATGGGATTGTCATCCGCGGCGCTCGGCACGATCGTTGCAGTGGCCAAGGCCGTCGGGGTCTTCACGGCAATCCCCTGGGCGTTCCTTGCCCGACGATATTCTCGTAAGTCGGTACTTGCCATCTGTTCAGGGTTCTGGGGTGTCTGGGTAATCCTGGCCGGATTTTCCGGCAGTTTCACTCAGTTTCTCGTCCTCTATGCGATCGGCGCCGCAGGTTTCGCCGGCGCCGGCTCGATTGCATTGTCCATCCTCGGAGATCTGTACGAGGACGCCCGGAGGGGCCGCGCAACGGGATTGGTATACGGCGGCGTCGCCGTCATCACCGGCGCGACCGCCCCGATATTCGGGCTTTTGTCTCGCTTCGAAGATGGATGGCGCTACGGATACATCATCACCGGTGCAATCTGCATCGCCATCGGTGTGCTTATCATGCTTTTCCTCGACGATCCTGAATCCGGCGATGCGCCCGCACAGACGACCACCGACGATCTCGGCTCCAAAGCAAGATTCTGGCGCGAAGGGATACGAGAGCTACTCGCTATCAAGACATTCCGATACCTACTCGTACAACGCGCATTCTCGGGCCAGAACGTCATCATGAGCTTCAGCATCGTATTTCTCGTCGAGGAGCACGGATTCACGACCGCAACTGCTTCGATCATCGCACCGCCCTTCGCAATCGGGTACCTGCTCGGCACGTTCGTCGGCGGACGAGTCAACGACGCCGTACACGTCAAACGACCCCGAAACGGCCGCATCATCATGCTTCAGGCCAGCCAACTCGGATTCGCGGCCGCAGCACTGATCGCTACGCAGATTTCCTGGAACAGCATCGGCGCCTACGCGGTCTTGTTCGGGATCGTCGGCGTCCTTCAAGGTCAGGTCCCAGTGGTCAATCGGCCGATTATCATGGCCGTAGTTCGTCCGGAACTGCGAGCCCTGGCCTTTGCCGTCTCCGTCTCGACAGTCGAAGCGCTGGCCTACGCCGGATACGCTGTCTTGGTCGGAACTCTCGGCGACAGAATCGGATTGCAAGGCGCGCTCTTCATCGTCACCGTAGTGCTGACCACCGTCAACGGGGTCGCTTCAGGCGCACTGTATCGCCCCTACGCCCGCGACAGTGCGGCCCTACTCTCCGGGCCATCCGCCAACCCCCTACATGAACAGAATGCGCTTCGGCACTAGGCAATTCAGTTCATCAACTACGAACGCGGCAATCAACACTCCAACTCGGCAATCAAGACGGAAGTAGACCTCAGATGGCACGAAACATCGCAACGGGTGACATCCCCTGGGCGCGCGGATTCACCGACCCGGCCGACGTGCGCCAACAAGCCACAACCATACGAGAGATGGTAGCGACTCGCCGTGTGTGGCGCGGCGACGGACCCAAATGGACCCTCCCGACCGACTACACGGATCTGTCCGGTGTCACGTTGAACCTTCCGGATCAGCCGAAGCAGACGGTGTCCGAGTTCCTCGCGGGTGCGCACAGTGACGGTATCGCAGTGCTACATCGGGGGCGCATCGTGTACGAGAGTTACTTGCACGGTTGCAAACCGCACGAACCGCACCTCAATGCATCGATGGCGAAATCCTACGTCGGTTTGATGGCTGCACTGGTCGAAGCACAAGGATTGTTCGACCGCGACGATCGGGCGTCGAAATTCATTCCCGAGTTGGCAGGAACTGCGTTCGGAGACAATCGGATTCAGGACCTTCTTCACATGGGCACTGATGTAACGTACGGCGGTCGGCCGTTCCATCGCACCATCGAAGCCAGCCGTTTCTGGGCCGTAGTCGCCCCGAAGCTGCGCCCCATGAATTACCGCGGCCCGGAGACCATTCTCGAGCACCTCGCCACGGCACGTACTGCGGGCCCGACCGGCGTCGAATTCCGCTACGAGAACGGCAATGTCGAGACTGTCGGAGAAATACTGCGCCGCGTGACCGGAACTTCACTCGCCGAACTACTCAGTGAGCTGGTCTGGTCAAGAATCGGAGCCGAAGAAGATGCGTTCTACATAGTCGACTCCGCTGGAACGGAAATGGCGGCGGGCGGATTCAGTGCGACCCTTCGAGACGTGGCCAGAGTGGGTGAGATGATTCGTTGTGACGGTGCCGTCGAGGATCGTCAGGTGATCCCACCGCACATCGCGCGATCGATGACCGCGGGAGTGCCCGCAGGCTATCCTTCGGAGGTCAGAAGCCCGCGTGCCCCTGTCGATTCCCCCGCGACGATGAGCTACCACGACTACTGGTGGATCCTCAATGATCCGTTCGGATCGTTCATGGCAAGCGGAATCCATGGCCAGAGGCTCTTGATCTCACGCGACCTGGAGTTTGTGGTCGCGCATTTCGGAGCCCACATCCTTTCGCCTGCAATCGACACCCCGAACTTCGTACCCGCGTTCCTTCAGATCGGCACTCACTTGGTATCGAACGCTCGCGGAGCGGTCCCCGTCAGCTGAGGTTTCCTCACGCATTCAACCTGCGGCGGCTTCGAGCTCACTCAAGGATTCCTCGAGATGGCCGAGGAGCCGCTGCAAGTGCGGAACATTGCGGCGGCAGCCGACGAGCCCGAACTGCATGGTGGCCGCGTAGCCGATGACGGTGATGTTCATCGCCTGCCCGTCCAACGGAATCGATGCCGGGTAACAGCTCTCGAGCTTCGCGCCATTCCAATAGCGCGTCGTTGTCGGGCCGGGGACGTTGGAAATCACCAGATTGAAGACTGGACGCCCAGTGATCAGTCGGGATGAACCAGGGATCAGCGGCAGCCCGAGACCCGCGACGTTCAATGCACTGAGCGCCGTGATCTGCAGGGGCGTCAGGCCCGACATCAGAGACTTGGCGCTACTCATCGAGTCGTGAACTCTCTGAAGTCGGGCCGCCGGATCTGCCAATTCGGTTGCCAGATCACACAACACCGCACCTACGGCATTGCCGGAAGCCTCACCCTCTTCACCTTTGCGAAGGGATACCGGCACCATCGCGATCAACGGTTTGTCCGGCAACTCGTCCAGTTCGATCAGGTATCGCCGTAGCGCACCCGCGCACATTGCCAACACCGCATCGTTGAGCGTCACGTCTGCAACGCAGCTGACCTTGCGCAGGCGCTCGATCGGCCACGACTGCGCGGCGACACGCCTCGCTCCGGTGATCGGGACGTTGAAGATAGATTTCGGGGCAGCAAACGGCAACGGTGCGACGTGGTCCTTCACTGCCGAGGCAGCGGCGTTCACTATCGCAGGGCCGACCCCGACCACATCTTGCACAGTCTCGATCACGGAGCCCACCCGCCTCTGCAGGTCCAGCCCGCGACCGGCACGAACCCGCCCCGAAGAAGGTCGCTGCGCCCACGGAGGCATCGATTCTCGATCGAGCGGGTCCGACGAGAGGCTGCGGTACCACGCCTGAACAGCAGACACACCATCCATGAGCGCGTGGTGCGTCTTCATGTACACGGCAACTCGGCCGTCGGCGAGACCTTCGATCACGTACGCCTCCCACAGCGGCCGATGCCGATCGAGCAGCGTGCCGTGGAGCATGGAGGTCAGCTCGAGCAACTCGCGGACTCGCCCCGGCTTGGGCAGCGCGAGCAACCGGACGTGATATTCGAGATCGACGTCCTCGTCCTCCGTCCAACGCACCGGCGCGAAGTTCGACAAGAACTGCACCGGCTTGCGACGGAAGAGGGGCCGAATCGAGTCGACGTCGGTCAGCGAACGGTAGAGCGACCTGGCGAATTCGCCGTCGTCCCCTTCCGGCGGAACGAAAAGCGACAGGCCACCGACGTGCATGGGATGCTCCCGTGACTCCATCAGAAGGAACATCGAGTCGAGCGGCAGCATCAGCGTCATTGCGATCCGTTCTCTCGGGCAGCTGCCCGGAGTACCGATCAGCCGCTGTTCGACAAAGTTACTCGCCCTGACTTCCCTCATTGGCGACTCCGACAAAACATTGCCCCCTCGATTTCGACAGGAGTCCGATATTCCCGTCGACGAACGCCTTTTCGGGTCGAAGCACCTCACAGCGATTCGTGGGTGAATGACGAGACACAGAGCACTGCAACAAATTTCAATCCTCACAGCCACAAGTAGTAGCGGAGGCGATCGCAGTAATACTTTTGTCGGAATTGTTTCAAATTGTCTGTACATCCAAGTCACACGTGACTACCGTCACTCATCATCACAATCCCGACTGGTCGGTTGTACCCAAAGGAGAAATACATGTCCCGACGTTCGACGTCGCGTGGGCTTTTCGGCGCACTCGCCACCGCAACTGTGTTCGCCACCGCCGCTGCGGTGGGAAGCTTGTCAGCAAGCATTGCAGGAGCCGCCCCGGCAGCGGAGATCCCCTTCGGCGGTTGGGATTCATGTCCGATCGACAATCCCGAGACCAGCACCTGTATGGACGTCACGGTCACCGGCGGAAACATGAAGATCGGCAAGCTTTCCGTCAGCATTCCCGCCGGGGCGATGCGCATCGCAGGCGGAGTTGCATACCGGGAGAATCCAGAGGCTGAATTCGGATTCGACCAAGTATTCATCCCGCCGAACGACAACAGTCGGGGGATCTACGCCAAACCCATCGACATCCCCGGGGGCGCACTCGGAATCGACCTGCCATTCAACAATCTCTTCGGACTGAACAAGGCTTCGGCCACCGTAGAGTCGACGTCTGCACTCCCCACCGTGGATGCATTTCAGCTTGGTGTGAAGCTACCCGTCAAATTGAAGATCGCGAACCCTCTCCTCGGCGGCAAATGCTACCTGGGCTCGGACAACAACCCCGTCCAACTCAACTTGGATGTGACCGAATACGGTGTCCTCGAAGAGGTTCCAGGTTTCCCGGATACTGCCGTCGTTCGAAACACCGGGCACACCGGACAGCCCTTCGCGGTCCCGACAGCTTCCGGGTGTGGCCCGTTCGGCGTTCTGAATCCAATCGTCAACTGGCGCGCCGGGCTTCCCTCGTCCACCACGTCCAACTCCCTCGCCACGACGAGTGACGTCTACAACATCGGTGCCGACAGCCTCAGGCCCCAGCCGGCCGGCTCACCCGAACCCGCTGCCGTCGTTGCCGAACGTAGTGCCAACTAGCAATCCAACCCACTGCCACAGAACCGTCATCGACGACAGATTGCCACCTCGAAACGGAGTTCACTTGTCCATGCGCACAATACGATTCAGAGCCGCGCTCGCTGTCGTCGCAGCGGGAGTCCTCACTCTCGGGGCGGTGTCAACCGCGACGGCGGCCCCGCTGCCCAATGCGCCGTTCGGGGGCTGGGGAAAATGCCCGATAGCCAATCCGGAGACAAGCACCTGTGTCGACGTCGTCGTCAAAGGCGGCGAAATGAACATCAACGGGCTCAAAGTACCGATTCCTTCCGGCTCGTTGAATATCGCCGGCGGTGTCGCCTATCGCGAGAACCCCGACGCAGAATTCGGGTTCGACCAGATCTTCATTCCTCCCACTGACGGCACCAAAGGCGTCTATTCCAGCCCCATCGAGGTACCAGGAGGAATCTTCGGGCTCGGTATACCGTTCCCCGGCGGCTTGACCACCATCAAGGCAACAGTCGAACCGGTCGCGTTGCCAACAGTCGACGCATTCCAACTCGGTGTCACACTTCCGGCAAGATTGAAGATCTCCAACCCCTTGCTGGGCGGCAACTGCTATCTGGGTTCTGCGAGCAACCCGATCATGTTCAAACTCGGAGTGTCCGAGAATGGTGTCCTGGAAGAAGTTCCAGGATTTCCGGATACCGCCGCCGTCAGAAACGTGACGCACGCCGACCAGACGTTCGCGGTACCGGGCGCATCTGGATGTGGACTGTTCGGCGCATTGAATTGGGCAGTCAATCTTCGCGCCAACGTTCCGTCTTCGAGTGGTCACAACTCGTTGACCACCACAAGCGATGTGTTCAACATCGGCGCCGACAGCCTGCGGACGCAGTAGAGCAAGCACCGGCGACTCACGAAGTATCACCGACAACAAGGAGATATCGATGTCCCATGCAGTTCGCCGCACCACCATCGTCACAGCTGCCGCCGCAGCCGCGATTGCAGTCGCAGCCGGCACCGCTCTGGCTTCGACCGTCGTCACTCCAGCGGGTCAAACCGTGACTGCTTCGAGCAGCAATCTCAGTATCAAGACAGGAACGATCACACTTACCTGCTCCAGTACGACGGGCTCCGGGACCATCCCATCCGCGCCGGGTAATTCCAACACCGGCACCGGCGGAGTCAACGTCAATATCGGCACCCCCAGCCTGACCGGGTGCAAGGCTAACGGCCTACCCGCTGTGGTCACCACCTCCGGCTCGTGGCTATTGAACGTCTCGGCAGACACCGGATCGGCTCAGGGATCCCTGGTCATTCCTGCAGGAGGCGCAGTCGTGACGATGCCCGGATCCACGTGCACAGTCACCGTCGGGGCCAGCACTGTCGGACCGCTGCCATTCGATATTCCCAACCAGCGCGTCGTGGCCAGCAACACCGGCACTGTGAACTACACGCGTACCGGCACCGGGCCCGTCTGCCCCGCCGCAGCCACTGGCACGGCAACCATGTCCGGCACACTGCAGTTCGCGTCGGCCTCGCCGATCAACGTGACGCCGTAACGATCGACAGCTAGACAATAGGCTCGTTGGGGGATCGACGCTTCCGTCGCTCCCCCAACGAACGTCCTGTGGACCGGGTCCGCACACGATCGCCTTCGGTTACGCCACGAAGCGGACCGGCGCGTTATCCATCTCCTGCTTCGGTGGCGTCGAGTAACGCGCCAAGGGCGCGGTGGAGCTCGGCGAGTTCCCGCCCTCCGGTTTTCGTCAGCACTTCCGTATTCTTTGCATCCAATTGGCGGACAATGTCTTTAGCGAGCTCTATGACTCGTTTGCCCTCGTCACTGAGATCGAGGCGAACGGCTCGCGCATCGCGACTATCGCGTTCACTGACAACAAACCCGCTCTTCTCCAACGCTCGCACGAGCTTGGATATGTAGATTCGCTGCAATCCTGTGTGCACTGAGAGTTCTCGCTGACTCGGCCTCTCCCCCGCACTCACCAGACCATGCAGAGACGCGAGCACTGAATACTGGGCGTGAGTCAACCCCAGGTGCGCGATCGCTCGGTCAACCCCCGCCCGCCAGCGCAAGCCAAGGTGCCACACCAGCGACCCTGTCGTCCGTGTTTCTCGATCTTGCATACAAATAGAATACATGGCTACTATCTCAATTAGAGTATATGGAAACTATTTGAGGAGTCGCAATGCCCACAATTCCCGTGCTCGACTCGACCATGGCCTACCGCTCGCGCGGTGAAGGACCACCCTTCGTACTCATCCACGGAAACCCCACATCCTCGCACTTGTGGCGAAACATCCTGCCGCAGATAGGAAATCTGGGCCACGCACTTGCCCCTGACCTCATCGGAATGGGGCGGTCAGGCAAACCGCCAATCAACTATGGCTTCCTCGACACCGCCCGCTACCTCGACGCCTGGTTCGACCAGATGGAACTCGACGACGTCGTACTCGTCGGACACGACTGGGGCGGGGCGCTTGCACTGGACTGGGCTGCCCGCCACCCCGATCGCGTCCGAGGTGTGGCCTTCTTCGAAACGATCCTTCGTCCGATGACCTGGGACGAACACTTCCCAGGAGAGGCACGGGCACGGGTGGAAGCTCTGAGGGACTCCGACACAGGAGAGACGAAGGTACTCGACGAGAACTTCTTTCTCGAAATAGCGCTTCACAGAACGGTTCTCGGTGAAATGACCGAAACCGATGCCGAGGCCTATCGCTCCCCTTATCCGTCACGAGAGAGTCGCCGACCCCTTCTCGAGTGGCCACGATCCTTCCCCATCGAAGGAACTCCCGGTGACGTGAATGCACGTGTGGCGGCGTACAGCGATTGGCTCGCAGAAAGCACCGACGTACCCAAACTTCTTCTCACCTTCAGCGGCCCCGCAGAACTTCTCATGATCGGACCTGACGAAGTCACGTGGAGCCGATCGAATATCGCAAATCTCGAGGTGGAACAGTGCGGTCCCGCAGGACATCTCGCCCCCGAGGATCAGCCTGCGGCCATCGCGGCGGCGATCACCGAATGGACACAGCGGCAACACTGTTTCAACCGCGAGTGACGTGGGACCGTCGCCAAGTACTCTGAGGGCCGGTTTCCCCGACCCATGCGGTAGCGATCCAGACGATGCTCCGAAATATGGGACCGACACCACCTCCGCCGGATTTGTCCGATATAACTAACTGGCGAGTACGCCGGTTGGGACGAGGTCGAGAACGAGGGGGCGTGTGTGGTGAACGAGGACGGGTTGGGGCGAACGTCAGGATCGGGGGCTCCACACCGGGTGGGCGGCTTTCTCTATCACCGCAACGGCGATCGGTGGGAGTGGTCGGACGAAGTTGCACGGATTCACGGATACGAACCCGACCAAGTAGCTCCGACGACAGAATTGATGCTCTCGCACAAGCATCCCGACGACCGAAGACACGTTGCTCAAACACTGCACGCCATCCGCACTTCAGGCGGACCGTTCAGCAGCCGCCACCGCATCATCGACACTGCAGGGGACACTCACTCGGTAATCGTCGTCGGCGACAGCGTCGTGGACGAGTCGGGTGCCGTGGTCGGCAGCTCAGGCTTCTACATCGACGTCACCGAAACCCTCGACAGTACGGTGAAAGCGTCTGTCGACGTGCTGGTCAACGAAATCACCGCTTCTCGCGGAGTAATCGAGCAAGCCAAAGGCATGCTCATGGTGATCTACGGCATTTCGGCCGATCTCGCCTTCGACATCCTCGTGTGGCGTTCTCAAGAGACCAACGTGAAACTCCGGGATGTTGCCGAACAGTTGATAGTTCGAACGCTTGACGACTTCCGGGTCCCGACACTACTGCGGACCCGATTCGATCACGTGCTGTTACAGGGTTGAATGACAACAGGGTTGAGGGATCTGCTTAAGGCGGTTCCCGTGGCTGGCTGCTCAACCTCGAGGAACCTCGCCCGCATTGATTCCGGGACGGTCCGATGCGGCCTATCCCCGTTGTTACCCAACGCGGAGTAAAAGGAAACTACTCGTCGTCAGACTTCTCGTCGGAGGTCTCCTCGACCAGTTCAGGCGCCTGTTCTCGCGTTGCCATTCCCCCGTCGCCGCCCTTGTCCACGGGTCCTGGGTGCCCGCCCTTGGGCGACTGGTCGTTGTCGTCTTTGTCGGTCATGCGATCGTCCTCATCATCTCGTCGTCTCGGTCCTGGAGCCGGCGCAAAGAGACCGGGACCCAGCTCCATCTCAATCTAACGCGCTCAGGACTTCTCGCAACCCTCACCGATTTTGTTTGCATTTCAGTGCTTTCGGGCAGGTGACTGCGAACAGCATTTCCACGATGAGAGGTCGATCCCAGTGCGCGCAGTGACTTGGCAAGGCAAACGGAAAGTAAGCGTCGATACGGTTCCGGACCCGAAGATCGTCGAACCCACCGACGCAATCATCAAGGTCACCACGACGAATATCTGCGGATCCGATCTGCACCTGTACGAGACTCTGGGTGCGTTCATGAATGCCGGCGACATTCTCGGCCATGAACCGATGGGAATCGTCGAAGAAGTCGGTTCGGAAGTCACGAATCTCGAGATAGGTGACCGCGTCGTGATTCCGTTCCAGATCTCGTGTGGCAACTGTTTCATGTGCGATTCGAGCCTCTACACACAGTGCGAGACGACGCAGGTCCGCGATCAGGGAACGGGCGCAGCATTGTTCGGCTTCTCCGAGCTCTACGGCTCGGTGCCCGGCGGGCAGGCTGAGTACCTCCGAGTACCGCAAGCACATTTCACACACATCAAAGTTCCCGAAGGTCCCGCGGATTCGCGATTCGTCTACCTCTCCGACGTGCTCCCCACCGCTTGGCAGTCGGTCGAATACGCCGACATTCCGCCGGGTGGGTCCGTGACAATCCTCGGCCTCGGACCGATCGGTGACATGGCGGCTCGTATCGCCCACCACAAGGGGTTTCGAGTAATCGGTGTGGACCGTGTACCCGAACGCCTTGCGCGCCTTGCCGAACGCGGTATCGAGACCCTCAACCTGGACGACTACGGCAGCAAGATCGGCGATGCCATCAGAGACGCGACAAACGGCCGCGGAACCGATTCGGTGATCGACGCTGTCGGTATGGAAGCGCACGGGTCTCCGATCGGAAAGCTCGCGCAGCAGTTCGTCGGACTCCTTCCCGATGCTCTTGCCGCGCCTGCGATGCGTAACGCAGGAATCGATCGCCTTGGCGCTGTCTATTCGGCCATCGACATCGTTCGGCGCGGCGGAACCATTTCTTTGATCGGTGTCTACGGCGGAATGGTCGATCCGCTGCCGCTGATGACCATGTTCGACAAGCAGATTCAGCTCAGGATGGGCCAGGCGAACGTCAAGAAGTGGGTAGAGGACATCATGCCCCTGCTCACTGACGACGACCCACTCGGCGTCGACACCTTTTCCACCCATCAGCTGCCGCTCGAGGAGGCGCCACACGCCTACGAGATCTTCCAGAAGAAGCAGGAAGGCGCGGTCAAGATCCAACTGAAACCGCACCTGTAGTTCAACGCCGATCAGTTCGACGGTTCATCCGCCACGTCCGCATCTTGTTCGCGAAACCACCGATCGTCATACTCACACCTCACACACGCTCGACAGAAAGAACCTGAAACCGAAATGGCTCGCGAACTTACCGTCTCCGACAGCATCGTCGTCAGCTCCCACGCGCTTTCCCTCTACGAGGTCATCAGCGATCCCACTCGTATGGGTGCCTGGAGTCCCGAAAACATAGGCGCAACCTTGCGGGGAGACCGCGAAAGCGCTTTCCTGGGCATGGAGTTCGACGGGCACAACAAGCGTGGGCGCGCGCAGTGGACCACGCGATGCACAGTCACCGCTGCCGAGGCCGGGAAGCTCTTCGAATTCCGTGTTCACAAGATCGGCCTCGGTACTCCCCGGATCCCCGCCTCTATCGCAACCTGGCAGTACCGATTCTCGCCGGTGCCCGACGGAACCCGAGTTACCGAAACGTGGACCGACGACAGGCGCGGCTGGCCGGACTTCGCCGCCGACATGTTCGACAAAATTGCCACCGGAGGAAAGACCTTCGCCGACTTTCAGCGCGGCAACATCCGCAAGACGCTCCTGAACCTCAAGAACGCAGTTGAGCAGGAGGTTTCCGGAATCGAAGGTAACGTCGGCTGACCGGCCGACACCATTTGTGGCAGTTTCTGCCACTTTTGGTACAGTGCGGATATGGCAACAGCCCGCCGCACTGCACTACTTCTCCGCGTCTCGCAGAGTTGTGCTGCCGCTTTCGTCGAACGCGGCGACACTTCGACGACCATCGCGGAGCTCGCCGAGCGGGCAGAAATCTCCGAGCGAACGTTCTACCGTTGCTTCGCCACCAAAGAGGAGAGCATCTGGCCGATGCTCGACGAGGGAAACCGCAGTCTGGCCACCGCACTCAGCGCGCAAGCCCGCGAATTCGGGCTCGCAGCGGCTGTGAAGAATGCCTTTATCGCATCGGTCGGCGAGTCCTTCGAGCCGATGACCCGGTCACTGATGCCCATCATCTTCGGTGATGCGGCACTCCGGAGAGTTTGGGAATCAGCAACTTTCGAGACGATGGAACTGATCCGCCCAGAAGTCGCACGCCTGATCGACCGTCCGGAAACCTCGCTCGACACCACAGCGGCTTCGGGCCAGGCAACACTTGCGGTAGTCGCCGCACTGCGTGAGATGGCAGACCTCCGGACGCCCGCACCCGAGGCCATCACCCGCGCGCTCGGGGCGTTCTCGAAGCCATATCTCGTAACACCTACAGGTAAGGAACAATCATGACTCAGGATCTCTCCGGAAAAATCGTTCTCGTCACCGGCGGCGCACGCGGCCTGGGCGAGGCGTTTGCCCGCGGCATCGTCGCGGGCAACGGCCGCGTCGTCATCGGCGACCTACTCGACGACGACGGTCGAGCAGTGGCCGAATCTCTCGGCGACGCAGCGCGTTACGTTCACCTCGACGTCACCGATCCAGCGTCTTGGAAGTCCGCCGCCGAGTACGCGGTATCCGAGTTCGGCGCGATCAACGGTTTGGTCAACAACGCCGGAATCTCGGCGTCCGGCCAGACAGTCGCCGAGGAACCACTCGAGACGTTCCAGCGCATCATCCAGATCAACCTGGTGTCCGTGCACACCGGTATCCACACGGTGGTGCCGTTCATGAAGGCAGCCGGCGGCGGATCCATCGTGAACATCTCCTCGGCCGCCGGCCTGATGGGCATGGCCCTGACCAGCGGTTACGGCGCAGCCAAGTGGGGCGTGCGTGGGCTGAGCAAGATCGCCGCCGTCGAACTCGGCCGCGACAAGATCCGGGTCAACTCGGTTCACCCCGGCATGGTCCTGACGCCCATGACTGCACCGACGGGTATCAGCCTCGAAGAGGGCGCATTCCCCAACAATCCGTATCGCCGTGTCGGTCGCCCGGAGGAGTTGGTCGGCGCGGTCACCTACCTGCTTTCCGACGATGCCTCGTACACAACGGGTTCCGAGATCGCCGTCGACGGCGGTTGGACTGCCGGCCCGTCGATCGAATACATCGCCGGCCAGTAACAGCCTTGCAGACTCACGTATGCAGAATTTGCGCGATGCCAAGTTGGAGGTCGCGCAAATTCACGGCCGGACCGAGGGTGTGGTGAGGAGGAGGGCCGGTAACAGCAATCAATGCCTCCTTCGCCGCACGCACGGCTGATGTCGGCTGGCGAACAATCTCCTCTACCAAATCCCGAACAGTCGACGCGAGGAGCTCGCCGTACACACACCGATTCGCCAAACCTGTTGTTACCGCGTCCGGTCCCTTCACCAGCCGTCCGGTGTAGTGCAGTTCAGCGGCCACAGCCGGTCCCACAACACGGACAAGGCGCGCCGCGAATGCCGGACTGGGTCGAATCCCGAGACGCGCAATAGGCATTCCGATTCTGGCGGAAGTCGCCACGACTCGAATATCGCACGCGAGTGCCAACTGACACCCTGCTCCAGCTGCTACGCCGGAAATCTGTGCGATGACAGGAACGGGACAAATTTCGATAGCGCGGAAGGCTGCCTCCATTTGCGCGAACGACTCCTCCACGTCCTCGGCACAGGCACCAACCCACTCGGTGACATCGGACCCGGCGCAGAAGGTATCGCCGACGCCGCGAAGGACGACAACACCGAGCGATGCGTGGGTCGAGACGCCAATGATCTGATGCGCGAGATCTTTCCAAGCATCACCGTTCAAAGCGTTTCGACGACGGCCTGTGCCGATCGTCACCGTCGCGATTGGGCCGTCGAACGTCACATCGACCATGCCGGAGTCGCGCCGGCTCGGCCTCATAGCAGAAACCATCGATGTCTGTCTCATCGGCGTGCTTCGCTGAGCCAACCGGTGATAACAGCGTTGTCTGCACCGAGAAGCGGTGGAGCCGAGTGACAGTTCTTCGTGACCTCCATGCCGTCCACAGAGAAGAACCGGAGTGGGGGTCCAGGAAGCGTTATCCGACCTAGGCTTTCGTGTTCGACTTCGACCATCAACCCCTGCGAACGAGTCTGTTCCCAGCGGTACACCTCGTCGATTCCACGAACACGTCCCGCCGGAATACCCGTGCGGTCCAGCTCGAGCAGCAGCTCGTCCGTGCCATACTTCGAAAAAATGCTTTCGATAAGCTGGCGGACCGCCTTACTGTTTCGAACTCGTTCGGAGTTGTCTTCCATCCCGGGGGCATCTGGGGCCAACCCGAAGCCCGAGCAGAACCGCTTCCAAAGTCCTTCACTACCAACCGCAATCTGAACTACGCCGTCAGCTGTCGGAAAGAGCCCGTAGGGGCAGATCGACGGATGGTGATTCCCTTGTGCCTTACCAGTTTCACCAGCGACGGTAAATCGAGTTCCTTGGAAGGCGTGGATACCTACTATGCCGGCCAGCAAAGAGGTTCGTACCGTCTGCCCAACGCCGGTTCGCGCTCGCTCCTGCAGTGCCGCGAGTACACCGAATGCGCCGTACATCCCTGCCAGTAGGTCGGCTATCGGAGTTCCGACCTTTTGGAAGTCGTTGGGACCCGAACCTGTCAGCGACATCAGACCCGCCTCCCCTTGTGCGATTTGGTCGTACCCCGCACGTCCGCCTTCCGGTCCGTCGTGACCGAATCCGCTGATGGACAGCACGACGAGCCGCGGATTCAGCTCCGAAAGTCGTTCGGCGGTAAGCCCCAAACGATCGAGGACGCCGGTCCGAAAATTCTCCATCAGAACGTCGGCGCGTGAGACAAGGGATTCCAGTAGTGCAAGACCCTCTTCAGATTTCAGATCGAGTACGACTGACTTCTTGTTTCGATTCGTGGACAAGAAGTATGTCGATTCTCGCTGTGCACCTGCAGGTTCCATGAAAGGTGGCCCCCAGCCGCGCGTATCGTCGCCGGTACCGGGTGTCTCGATCTTGATGACCGTCGCCCCCAGGTCGCCGAACATCATTGAAGCGTGAGGTCCCGCGAGTGCGCGCGTGAGGTCTGCAACGACTATGCCTGCCAAGGGCCCTCTTCGAACATCGGATCCGGATTGTTCCGAAGATGATTCGACCGAATCGATGTCGTCGGTCACTGAGTTGAACATGTAACTTCCTGTCGATAGTCGATGTGGCGGTCGCGCTGTCAGGCAAGCGTCCGAGCAGGTTCCGGCACACGCAACCTGTGTAGAAAACCTGCTGCCAGCTCGGTTGCCTGGTGCGTTCCAGCAACGCCGTAGACGTGAAAATCCGGTCTGACCAGAACGACATCTGCGTCCTGATCGTCGAGCCAGCGCGTGTAGGTGAGGTCGACGTCGTCGACAACGGTCACGCCCGCCGATTCGGCACCTCCGAGCGCTACGAGGTCGATCCCCAACGTCGCCAAAGCTGTTCGCGTCGCCTCCGGAACTTCTCGCAGCGCGGCCGATGTGCGTGAAATCAAAGCCCCTGGCCCATCGAACGCATCGTCGAACTTGGCAACTTCGCCATCTCCGACTCGAACCTGACCTTGTAAAGCCAGACTGCCACCGGCAGTCCCGACATGTATCCCTGGGCCGAGCCCTGGTCGTGGCGGAGCAGGAGGCTTCATTCCCGCAGTCCAGTTCGCCACCATGCGGGCATCACGTTCAGCAGCTTGCTGCGGGTCGGACATGCAGATGACTTGACCTAGTTCGGTCGAGAACTGCACAAAAGCTTGTGCGTGCCTTAGTCGTTCTGTTCCATATGTATCGAGCAGGTGGTCGTCCGCTGCCGAACGCAACACCGCATCGAGCTTCCACGACAAATTCATCACGTCACGGACACCAGCACCCAGGCCTTGTCCGGCGAACGGCGGCATAAGATGCGCGGAATCGCCGGCGAGCAACACGCGTCCTTGTCGCCATCGCGTCGCCCAGCAAGCCTGAAACGTGTACACGGAATGCCGTTCAAGGATTGCATTGTCAGGGGTCAGCCCATACGGCTCGAGCAGTTCCCATGCCGTGTCTTCGCGCTGAAGGGATTCTCGACTCTCTTCCGGCAGTCGCATGAACTCCCAGCGACGGCGGCCCGGACCACCGGGAACCATCGTGGAAGGGCGTCGGTAGTCGCAATTCTGCGCGGCAACGTTCGGAAAACTGGTTCCGCCCGAAGGTTTGACGTCCACAACCAACCAATCGTAGAAGTACCCCTCGTCGTGCCAGTCGATTTCGGCCCATTGACGAACGCGACTGTTCGCCCCGTCTGCACCGACAATCCACTGCGCATCGACGGCGACACACCTACCGCTGTCCACGGATTGGACGACTACTGTTGCCAGTGCCGAATTCTGCGTCAATGCCACCGCTTCCCACCCCCTCATCACCCGAATATTGGACAACCCGGCGACAATGGCGTCCAAGGCCTCTTCCAATGCGGGCTGACTGAAGAAATAGGTGTTGTACCAACCGGATTCACCTTTACCACTCCAGTCGACCTCCACCAGTGTCCGCCCGTCACCGTTTCGCCACACATACATGTCGTCATAAGGTTCGGTTATCTCGGGAATGGTGTCCGGCGCCAGCCCGACCGACTGCAGGATTCGCGCGAAATCGGCGCAATGGGTTACTGCTCGCGGCAGAGGGTATCCGACTTCATTTCGATCCACGACGACGACATCGTGGCCCTTCCGAGCGAGTTTGACGGCGAGAAGCTTCCCCACCGGCCCGAAACCGACGATCATCACGTCAGCAGCTATCCTCGTTGCTTCGGCGTTGACACTCTGCACAGCGAATTCCGTTCTGGTGAAATAGCTTTGATGTTGAGAACAAGGATCGGTTCGTTAATTCCTTTTGTCACGGATCAGGTCCCGGAAATCGGGACGAGCCAAAATTCTCGGTGCCGCCTGAAACGGCTGCACGACCCTGGCGGGCACCGAGACAACTGCCGTCACCACGGTGCTCGCGGCGGAGATACGTCCCGGTTTTCGGCTACGTAGAGCGACGGCAGGAAACGAGACAAAAATGTGAACTCGTCGTACGCGTGCTGCAGGAGTCCTTGAGCGAACTCCACAGTTGCTTGTGCCGCAATCTGTTCCGCGGTTTGCCCGAGTGTCTCGAGATCGTGTCCGATGAAGAAGTGACTTCGCAGGGCCATCCCCCACTCGGTATCGCGAGCGATGTGCAGCAGCCTGCCGCCGAGCACGCGCCCGTCCGGGAGACGAGGTGGATTGTGGGTGACCCCCAATCGTCCGACAACCACTCCGGACACAGCGCCGGATTCTCTTGCTCTGGAATAGGCGTCTTCGTCGAAGAACTCGGACGGATCCCGAAATTGGATGACCAGATCATCGGCCGGCTGCCCCGAGAAGTATTCGGTGACGACGTGCTCGCTGCCGATATGAGTGTCGTCCGAGAGATTACCCTGCCAACTGCTGTACGTGTGGTCAATGGGATGCCACCAGATGTATTTCTGTGTGTCGCAACGCCAGCGGACCCACCATTCGAGCATCTCGCCGGTGCAACCGTGCATATCCGTACGGACTGCGACGTGCAGCCCTCCAGATGGCAGTCGCTCGTATCCCATCTCCAATTGCAGAGGCTTCGGATCTAGTAGAGCGGTGACTTCTGACAGGTCCATTGATTCAGCTCCTCGGATCGAGTTTTTCCAACGAGCTGAAGGTATGAGCCAGATGTGCTGCGCGTCACCCCATTTGTCCCGGTTTCCGGGACTAAACGGTTACGCCCGAGAAGTCGACATCGGACGATGGCACGCATCACATCGACCGCCCGAATCGGGCTCACTGTCTGGAGAGACAACACATGCATCTCAATGCACCCGCGCGAACCGATGAACGTGGGGAGACTCGATCCCACCCCGCAGTCATCGGGTTGTGCATGGTTATCACCGTGATCGAGGGATTCAACCTGATCGTCTACGGATCTGTTATTCCGTTGCTGTTGGAAGACTCGTACCTGCGCATAACCGATCAACAAGCAGGGCTGGTCGGCGGGCTCGTCTATATCGGAGCCATCGCCGGATCAGTACTGGCCCCTCTCGCTGCCGAGCGCTCCGGTCGAAAGTGGGTTCTCATTGTTGCCATCGCACTGTTCGCTTTCGGAGCCGTGATCACCGGAGCGTCGATCAGCATCGTCATGCTCGCAGTGGGTCGATTTGTCACTGGATTCGGCGTGGGCGGCGCGCTCACCACCGCGATGACAGTCGCTCGCAACAGTGCGGCATCGTCACGGGCGTCGTTGGTCGTCACGATCACAATGGCAGGTATCCCACTCGGCGGCGTCGTCGCGTCACTGCTCGCGATTCCAGTGCTTCCTGCGCTCGGATGGCGCCCGATGTTCTTCATCGGTGCATGTACGGCTCTGGTGATCCTCGCCGCCGTCGTGATAATCGACATCCCGACCGACACTCCCCAGGAGGTGGCGGGGCGTTTATGGTCTGGTCGGCAAAAGATTGCCGCACTGTTCACCGGCCGCGGGTCCACAATCGCACTGGTTGTCGCGGTATGCGCAATCTCCAACATGGTTGCGTGGCAGGGACTCAACGTGTGGGCAGCGCAGTCGATTATTGACTTGGGGTACACGCTGAACACTGCTCTTGTGATCACCTTTACTCTGACCGGTGCCGCAGTAATCGGTTCCTTTGCCAGTGCGTGGGCGGCCGACCGCCGCGGGGCCTCAGTTGTAGCGGTAGCCACCAGCGCGTGCACGCTCGTCGGACTTCTCGGAATGGTCTATCTGCCGACATCGTTGACGGGGACCATGATTTGTGTGGCACTGATGGGCATCGGCGGCCATTCCACGATGAATCTGGTGCACACGACCACAGCCGATGTCTACCCGTTGCCTGCACGAGCAACTGCCCTTGGTTGGTCGAACGGGACATCATTCGTCGGGGCGTTCTTAGGCCCGGTAATCGGCGGTACCTCCATTGCGTCGGGTGGAGCCGTCGGATTGTTCAGTACGTTCGCGGGTGCCGCGGCAGTGTGCTTGGTCGCGGTCTGTGCACTCTGTTTTGCAGATAGGCGCATCAGACGGTAGGGATACCACTGATCACGAATCAGTTCCCGACCTCCCAGTAGGAGCCGGGAACTGATTCGCGCGATCTGCAAAAGTCATGGGAGCACACAGAAGAAGCTCTCAGGCAGTCGCATTCAGAATTGCGCTCGCGACAAACCCAGATCCACCTGACTGTTCACCACTTTGAGACCTTCGACCGCGAGTTCCTTCTTCGCTTTGAACCGCCCGGACGGAATGACGATGGCGATCGCTTGAAGCGCGCCAGTCGGTCCGATCATTGCAGTAGCCACGGCGCAGATCCCTACGTCGTGCTCCTCGATGTCGACGGAGACGTGGGAGCGACGCACCTCCGCCAGTTCCGCCAGCAGCGCCGCCCGTTCGGTGATCGTCTTATCCGTAAATCGCGGTAGAACCGGTGACAACAACGCAACTGCCTGCTCCTCCGGCAACTGAGCAAGCATGGCCTTCCCTATACAACTCGCATGCAGCGAAAAGCTCTTGCCGACCTTGGTGACGCCTCTGAGCCTTTCCGGTGAGGCAATCTGATCGACGACGACAACCTCGCGACCACTGAAGATCGCCAACTCCACGTTCTCGTTGACGGTACGAGCCAACGTCGCCAGCTGAGATCGATTGGCCGAGAGTAGCCGTAGGTGAGCATTCATCCCGAACTTGAGTAAGCCGGGGCCCAAGATGTATCCGGATCTGTCCGGAACTCGGACCACGTACAACTCACGTTCGAGAGCTTGAATAACTCGGTGCACCGTCGAACGTGGAAGTCCGGTGCGGGTTGCGAGGTCTGTCAGCGTCATCGGCCAGCGACTCTCGGCGATCGAATCCAGAATCACCGTGGCCCTGCCTATGTTCGCCACGACTAACTCCTCGTCCAGGTCCTGGTTACCGCAAGTTCGATGATGCTCCAGTCTCGTTCGTCGACAACCATCGTGTATTCACCGAGGGTGTGCACCGAGGGATCGGGTTCGAACACCCACCGAGTGTAGTGCGCGTGAGCTTTCCACACTCGGGGGCCAGACCCGGCGAGCACCACGAGGTTGCTGACGTCATGGCGATGTGCGACAGGTGATTTCCACAATTCTGCGAAGAACTTCTCCGCATCGTCCGGATGATCGAAACCCGTCCCGGGGAAGCTAACCCGGGCAGAAGCCAGGAGCCCCACAGCACCGTCGACGTCTTTGCGGTCCGCAAAGTCGACGTACGTGTGAAGTAGGTTCGAAATCCAGTGTCTGGCCGAGACGACTCCCTGGAGCTGACTGCAGGTCACGATTCCGTCTGCTCTTGCCACTGTCGAACGTAGGAACGTCCGTAATCGTTGCCATGCGGAGTGCGCATCACCGTGTGAATATGGAAGGGCTGAGGAGTGTCGTAGTCGAGGAAGACACCGCAGTGGTGATCCAGTTCAGCTATCAAGACCGGGGATTGGATGCGGTAGTAGAAGACGTCTCCAGGGCGGTGCCCGCCGATCCAGCAGAACCATGTCCGGTCCAGGTGCTCTTCGATCTCGCGCAGACGAGCAGTCCGAGGTCCCGCGGGCAACAATGCCACGAACTGTTCGGCGATCGCGAGCACTAGTTGTCTGGCACGCGTGTCCATCTGATCGACGGGAATGCCTTCGAAGGGAATCACTCGGTTGTCCTGAAACGCTCCGGCGAGGTGCCGCTCATCCCCGGGGTGTACTCGCCCGGGAGGCATGGCCGGATCGTTCATCAGCCCGTATACAGTGGCCTCACGCCGCTGGTCGTCAGTGAGTGCGGCCATCAGTTCTATACCGAGTTCGATTCGACCAGTGAATGATTCGATGCCGGCGTGGGGACCATCGTCTATCTCGTTGGGTTCCGCGCCGAGAAAGACCGGACTCACAACCATCCGCCCGCCGATGATCAGACAGTTGACCGCGCAGTGGTGACCGTACAATTGCCATCCCCACGGCGAGACGACACTCGGTTCACCGTACAGAGCGACGTTGTAACTGAATTCGTTGAGTATCGTCTCCAATCCGACAACCTCGCCGAGAAAACCATTGATCAACATCATGTTTCGGACGATTCGGAAACCTTCGGGGCTCAGCGAGGCCTCGACCAATCGCAAAGCCAACTGTCGAACACGTTGCGATTGGAACTCGAGTCGTACTCCGGTGTCGAACTGCATGAACTCGGGGTTCGCCCACGTCTGCCACTCGACAGCATCGATCGGATAACTGATCCTGGAGCGATCGGCGTCACTCAACTCCGCAAGTAGATCTCTCGCAGCATCCACCATTTCATCCACCGGAGCCTCTTCACCGTGCGTGACGGCTGTCAAAGGGTAAAGCCCGTCCGTGATCGTGCCGTTTTCGGTGACTCCTCGAAATTCGTTGAGATATAGCGGCTTCCATCCCTCAACGAGATCACCGGTAAAGGTCCCAGGCCGCCTTGACACATCGCGATAGGCGTAGGGATCCAAACCTCGAACACTCGATAGTCGGCGATGGTCGTGAGGAAACAGATGTGAGCGGAACTCACCGGACATGAATCGTCCTTTCAGACTGGAGTGTTGTGCCGTACGACGGCCGCACGTACTGCAGCCACATCGCCGGCGGAGATTGCGTCGACAAGTTCGACGTGGATGTGAAACCTCTCGGTGCGGTAGCCCGCTGCGTCACGCTCGTTGTCGAACTCGGTGGCCGTGCCGTGCAGCGGGCCCAGAGTGCCGATATAGACCGATCGCGCAAGGTCATTGGGAACGATCGTCGCGATTCGCTCGTGCAAGGCCCAGTTCGCTCGGAGGAAGGTGTCCCAGTCGGGGGCGGATTCCATCCGCTTCAGGTGTGCCCCCAAGTCGGCGATGTCGGCCCGGCTTCGATGCCGAGCCGCAGCAGTGTCGATCAAGATTTCGAGGTGATCACGCAACTCGATGGCATCCGCGACGACCGAGGCCCCCTCGCTGACACTCAGCAACGTATGGCGCAAGCGAACCGCCGGGCTTTTCTCTGCGACAAATAAGCCGCCACCTCGCCCCTGGCGGATCTCCAGCACTCCCCGATCACGAAGCAGTCGAACCGCTTCGCTGACAGTCGAATATGCAAATCCGGTCTCGCCGCGAAGCGATTCCAGCGTGCCGATTGGCGCACCGGGCTCCAGGTTCTGCTCCCGAATCCGGCTGTCGATCGCCGCCGCCAACTGCTCGGCTCGGGTCCCCCTCCCCACCGCTTTGGACAGCACAGAAATCGGGTCACTCGGCGCAACAGAAATCCGGGGCATGCGTCCGCCTTGTCCATCTGGGGTGTCGTGAGGCATAGTCCTATGAAACCATAAACCTCCGAAGGTTTATAGGTTTAATTCGAACCTGAAAGGCAACTGATGAAAATCGTTGGGATTCAGCAACCCGATCGTGGAGTTCAGGTGGCTCGACTGTCCGAGGACGGCTCCCACGTGAGTGTCGTGTGCACTCTCGAAGAGTTCTGGTCGGATCCCGCCGGCAAGCTCGCGACGACTCCGACCGGGCCACACCTGCCGGTAGCCGACATCGAGTTCGTTCCACCGGTCCTGCCGGGCGCGAGGGTGGTCTGCATCGGACTGAACTATCTTGCCCACGTCGCAGAGGGGAGCTACCGCGCAGATCCTCTACCCGCCTATCCGACTCTGTTCGCCCGGTGGCCCAACTCCCTCACTGTCGGCGACACCGATGTCCCCGTTCCAGCCAACGAGCAGGGTCTCGACTGGGAAGGAGAGGTGGTCGCCTGGGTTGGGCAAAAGCTTGCCGACGCCACTCCCGACCAGGCCCTTGCAGCTGTCGTCGGATACTCGACGTTCAACGATCTCACCTGCAGGCGAGCACAGAAACTCACCTCGCAGTGGATACTCGGAAAGAACGGTGACCGATCCGGCCCACTAGGACCGATGGTTCCTGCGAGCGAAGTCGGCGACCTGCGCGACGGCCTGCGAATACAAACCCGCGTCAACGGCGAAATCGTTCAGGACGCCCGCACCGACGAAATGGTCTATACAGTCGGCGACACCCTCTCTCACATCTCTCAGACCTTCACACTGCACCCCGGCGATCTCCTCGCTACGGGCACACCGTCGGGAGTCGGCTACGCACGCTCACCCCAATGGCTACTACAACCAGGCGATCAGGTCGAGGTCGAGGTCGAAAAGCTTGGTATTCTTCGAAATACATTGGTATCCAGGGATACTCGATTCGAAGGCTGAGCAAGAACGAGGCACCATGTCACGAGAGCCATCAGTCCGAGATGGGCGATCCCCCAGATCGCCCTCGACAGACGCCAGAGTGCCAACCTTCGCCGACCTCACGGGTGACTGTCAATACTTTTCTGATTGCATTCAGAGAAGACAACTTTCGCAGTCGCCGCAGCGCCCGATGCAGGTCGAGCGACACCTCGTCTGTCGTACGGGCAAGCGACGTTGCGGTCGCCTTTGTATCGAGCCCGACGATCAGCCGCAACACCAGGACATCGCGTTCGACAATCGGGAGCGTTGTCGGAGGCGGGAGCGATCCACCGCTGAACCCGTCGGATGCCGCCCGAGCAATCGCGATGCTTGTACTCGCGTACAGCACGCGTAGAAAAGGCTGATACGTCTCCGATCCGTCGCACACTGCCGTGAGAACGGCGACGCACGCGGCATCCGCGGCGGAATCGGAAACGGCCTGATCAAGCTCGGCGCGGCACCGCAGCACAACCATCGGACGAAACGCCGCATACAAACTGGCCATGGACTCACGGCTACCGCTCCGCGCCGCGGCGGCCAATACATCCAGCGAGCCTTCCTGCAACATGGGCTCACATCTCTCTTTCTCGACGGGACATTCGTTGTGCGGTCCGAGAGATCAACTGGAACCGAACGGTCCCACGAAGTGGTTCCGGCGGATGGTCATGCCACGATCAATCCCCTGCCCGAAGGATTCTCGAGGCTCTCTCTCAGCCCTGAGGCACACCCCAGTGAAGTCCTGCATCCTTGCCGCTCACTGGCACTGACCTGGCAAATTCCTGGCAGGATGCTGATTCAAACCGAACGCCTTGCACTGCAGAACTTTTCGATCCGGTCAGCGTGTATTTGCTGCTCCAAGTCCGACCGTTCCGTTCCAGGCGACGAGGGGTCACACGGGCGTAGGGTCGAGAGAGTTCGGCTCAGTCGTCAAGAGCGGAAGGACACCCAGACAATGCGGAGCGATGGAGATACGTGGGACATCGTCAGTAGCGTCGGACTTACCGCGCTGGCAGTGGCAACGTTCCGAGCACTGGAGAGCACCCGTCCGGACGCGATCATCGAAGACAAGTTCGCATCGTGGTTCGTAGAAGCTGCAGCCGAGCCGCATTTCACAGCTCTTCTGAAAGATCCCACGCTCCTCGAGGACACCCCCTTCGGCGGTTTCATGGGGTTGCGAACCAGGTTCTTCGACGAATTCTTCTCGTCGTCAACCGAATCCGGAGTAAGGCAGGCGGTAATCGTTGCAGCAGGGTTGGATTCGCGTGCGTACCGGCTGGATTGGAGCTCAGGATCGACGGTATTCGAAGTGGATCAGCCAAAGGTGCTGGAGTTCAAAGCCGAAGTGCTCGCTGCGCACGACGCCCAGCCGAAGACCGATAGACGCACTGTGCCTACTGATCTGCGAAACGACTGGCCGGCCGCACTCGAGGAGGCTGGTTTCGACCCGAACGAACCCACAGCCTGGTCGGCGGAAGGCCTGCTCGCCTATCTCCCCGGCCCGGCCCACGACGCCCTGTTCGAGCGGATCGACGAACTCTCGGCCACCGGTAGTCGCTTGGCGGTGAACGACTTTCCGGCCGGAACCGACCCGAGCAAGCTTGCGGCCATCAGATCCAAGTACTTCGCCAAGGACCCGTTCGGAGACCTGGACATTTCGCAACTGTTCTACAGCGACAAGCGATCCGATCCGGGCCAGTGGTTGGCTGAACACAATTGGACTGTCCGACGCTTCAGCTCGGTCGAGTTGGCAGAACTGTACGATCGTCGGATCCCCGAACTCCCCGAAGAAATCGCAGCGCTGTCAACGCAACCGTCCTTTTTGGCCGCGACCAAGAACTAGCTCTCGCAGTCATCACGAAAGTTCTTCGAGTGCAGCCTTTCTCCCATTTGTCCAGCGGCAAGGCGCGTGTCACCACTACAAGTGGTTGACGGTACTCCAGGATGAAGCGATTCAGTACCTCAGGCTGAGTATGTCTACACCTTAGACGGACGCGCGCCGAAGAAGATGCTGATGAAATAAGTCCATGAATCTCGAACACACACGCAGGAAAGGCCGCCCGCTCGCGCTGGTAGCACTTGCCTCCGCAGCGGTATTCGCCCTCGCCGCATGTACTTCCGGGACTGATTCCGCACAAACCTCTGAAAACAGCACAAAGACCTCCCCCACCGCGGCACCCGCTACGGTCACGATCCCTGACAGCTCCGTCGGCAAGCAGATCACCTGGCTTCTCAGTGCGTTCAACACGAGCACGCCGTTGACCCAGGAAGAAATCGCCGAACACTTCGGGCCCACTGCACCCGTAATCCTGACACCTCCGGACTTCGACTCCATCCGAGCCGGACAGCCTTGGACAACAGTGAACTACAGGGGAGGCGACTCCGACGGCACAGTTTCCATCACCAGCACCACCGGCGGTGCGTTCGACGTCAACGTCGTCGTCGACGTCGACGGCAACGGCAACGGGCTGATCCTCGGAATGGCGATCACACCGACCAAGGACGTTCATGTGCCGGCCGCATCTTGGCAAGAACTCGAGGCAGCTGTCAAAGCGCTTCCCGCGCCGACCAATCTGACCGTCACCGAGGTCACCGAAGGAAAGAACGCCGAAGTCTTCAATGTCGGCGACACCTCACCACAGCCCACAGGGTCAACGATCAAGCTGTACGTTCTCGGCGCGGTCGCGAGGGCCGTCCAGAACGGGACACTCTCCTGGGATCAGAAGCTCACCATCACCGACGACCTCAAATCGATGCCCGGCGGGACCATGCAGGACCTGCCATCGGGAACTGAAGTCACGGTCCGAGATACCGCCGGCAAGATGATCTCGATCAGCGACAACACCGCCACCGACATGCTGATCGCCGCTGTCGGGCGCGAGCAGGTAGAAGCCGAATTCGCCCCGATGGGCATGGCAAATCCTTCGCTCAACATCCCGCTCAAGCCGACCCGCGCACTGTTCCAACTCGGCTGGGGTGACCAAGGCGCACAACGTATCGCTTGGCGCGACGGAACTCCGGACGAGCGTCGAGCGATACTCGCGGCACTACCTGACGGCCTGGTGGACATCCCGGCGTCTGCATTCACCACCCCCGCATGGCCTTTCGACATCGATTGGTTCGCCTCGCCCGCCGACCTGCGTGCCGCGTTGGTCACGTTGCAAGAGAAGGCGAAGACCGAGAGCGGCGCACCGGTTCGAGACATTCTCGCCGAGGATCCGGCGCTCAGTGACGAGTCCGCGAAATGGTTCACTTACGGCGGATTCAAGGGCGGCAGTTCCATCGGGGTCCTCGCGGGTGCCTATTACGTGGAACAAGACGATCGTGCCTGGGTTGTCACCATGCAAACTCATGGTGACGACGCTGCACTGGTTGCCGACCCGGCTCTGTACTTCGATCCGGTCGACGACGCGATGCTCTTGATCCAGACGGATGCAACCAGTTAGTGCCCAGTGGCGGGCCGAAACCACGCACGCCGATTCATTGCCTTCGCCGATGAAGGCGCCGGATACAGAGAAGCCGCTGCACATCCAGTGTCATCCGGATGCACAGCGGCTTCGCTAAGTCTTAGCCCGTGGGGGTCTCGGTCTCGTCCGACGAGAATCCGTCGAAGAATGCGATGACCTTCTGAAGAAGTGCCGCGATGTCGAAATCTTCCAAGCTACCCATTGCGTTCGTCCTTTCGTTTAACACTGAGGATGAAACGTGCATCTTGCAATTTCCAATGTAAAGCATGAAAAGCATTATTTCTCGACCGCGCGACACTTCGGTCGCAAATACGCCACTCAGCAAGATATGGGCAAATCACCGGAAATAACAGCTCCCACCCGCAATATTTCAGTCTTCTGCAACCCGCTGAATTCCCCAATTAGCAAGTGGGTAAATCTTGAGAAAAATTTCCCGGCGCGTCGATCACGAAAGATATTCCTGGTGAAACTCTCAATCCAAGAACACAAAGACAGAGGAAGCTCCGACACAGCTGACACGCAGTTTTGCCCGCCTTCAAGAGTCGTCATCCACGCACATAGTGGACATTCGTCTGCGATAACGAACCGGTACCAACACAATCCCAGGCACTTTCTCCCATCTTCTGACTTTTACCCATGACCACTGAAGATTTGCGCTGGTGAAACGCAATACCAGTTCGAAAGTTCCACAACTTCTCCGGATGCTGTGCACGCGATTAACTGATCAAATATCTGTTGACTCACCGAACCCACACACTCCGCCAGAACGCCACATCCGAATGCTGGACGTTAGTTTAGATGGGTTCGCATTCTCGGAATCTGCTCGATAACGGCGGCCCCACGGATAAAGCCGAGACTGCACCACCGCAGGCCGCCAGGTCATGATCCGCGACTCGGCGAAGGGCGTGCGGACAAGTCCACACGAGGGTGAAATAGGGGGTGAGACATGCCTTGGGGTCTCGTTTTACCGAGTCCGACACAGTACGTTTTCCCAGGCACGCCAGTCCCCAGATTCATACGGTGTGCAAGGACTCGTTGACGCTTCCGAGATGTTGGCAAGGCCGACCACAGGCCCCGTTCTCCCGACGAGAACGGGGCTTCCTCGGGTCGGTTTCCGCCTTCGACCGACCGGGTAGACGCGAGCATGGGCGCCACCTGCTCGACCGAATCCACCGCTGGCCGCCACGAATCGACGACCCCGACTGTCGGCGTCGAAGAAGAATTCATCCTCGTCGACCCGACCTCCTGGTTGCCGTCCACCGACAATGTTGCGGTTGCGGAAACCGCGTCGACACTGGGGTTGGATCTTCAGCTCGAGTTGTCCCGCTGCCAAGTCGAGACCAACTCTCCCGTGTGCCATGGCATCGACGAACTCCGAACCCACTTGATCGACATGCGTCGGCTCGCGGCAAAAGCTGCCGAGTTGAACGGCTGCAGGCTGTTGGCCGTCGGCGCACCGCTTTCGGGGCCTTCGCGTTTCGAGATCAGCGACTCGCCTCGCTACCGCCGGATGGGCGAACGCTTCGGCGCCCTCGCTGCCGAACAAAGCATCTGCGGTTGCCACATCCATGTGGGCGTCGCTGATCAAGTACAGGCCGTGCAGGTCTGCAATCACGTGCGCATCTGGTTGCCCGCCTTGTTGGCACTGAGCGCCAATTCCCGTGTCCACCAAGGAGTCGACACCGACTTCGCGAGTTGGCGGGCGATCCAATGGTCCAGGTGGCCAGTCGCCGGGCCGCCGCCGTACTTCGAGACCACCGGGGACTTCGACACCGCGGTTGCGAAGATGGTGGATTGCGGCGTGATGCTCGACAAGCGGATGGCCTACTGGGATATCCGACCTTCCTGCCACCTACCGACCGTCGAGATCCGAGTCTGCGACGTTCAACCGACAGCAGAGGATGCAGCGCTACTTGCAACCCTTGGACGGGCTCTGGTGGCAACTGCGTTACGCGCGATAGACCGGGGCATCGAGGCTCCGAACATTTCCCTCGAGAGCCTCCGCCTCGCAACCTGGGTGTCCGCGAAGGAAGGCGTCCTGGGAGCGTCGATCGATCCGATTACCTCACAAAGAATTTCAGCCACGGAACTGTTGCACCGGCTCCTGATCCATGTCCGTGACTCCCTCGACGAGGGAGGCGAGTACGCGAGCGTGGAGTCGGCGCTGCAGCTCAAGTCAGTCACAGGCAACGGCAGCGACTGGCAACAGCGAACGCTGCGCCAGGTCTGCCTTCGGGAACTGATTGCGCGTGCCGTTCAGCGCACCGTACCGACCGCGCCGACTGGCACGGATACGCACGACGAGCCGACAACGGATCAGTAGTAATGCCGCCGACCACCGATGGCGTGCCCGGCCGCGCCCAGCGCGTACAGGATGATTCCGATCACCAGCAAGACGACACCAATCGTCCACAGGATCGGAATGTTCACCACGAAACCGATTATCAGCAGGATCACGCCGAGGATGATCATCACAAGCTCCTTCAGTGCGTTCACTCGGGCGGATACGCCCGCCTCGAGCCGCATACACCGTGGATACCCGTCGGCAGAGCGTTTCATACCCACTCTGACCGGGTATTTCGCTGGGCACCATAATATTTGAAGAATCGAGCCCGCCATGATGAGAATTGTGACTCTGATCGTT
This sequence comes from Rhodococcus sp. 27YEA6, assembly GCF_044908235.1. NCBI lineage: Bacteria > Bacillati > Actinomycetota > Actinomycetes > Mycobacteriales > Nocardiaceae > Rhodococcus > Rhodococcus sp. 27YEA6. The sequence continues at coordinate 47,244 of NZ_JBIYCY010000020.1, forward strand.
CTGATCTGGCTGATAGTCGGGGCCGTCGCGGCCGGCCAACGCGGCTACTACAGCAGTTCGCCGACCAACTGCGCCGGCGTCGGGACCATCGCGCTCACGGTCATCGCGGGTCCGCTGAACTACTTCGGCGTCAACCCCAAAGTCACCGATTGCACGCTCCCCCAGCCCACCGAGTGAGCTGCGGGAAATCCACGCTAAACCGACTAGTCGTTACCCTGGAGGTGAGTCGACACACATCGAAGTGAGGGGCCACCATGACCACTGCACCAGATCGCACCCGAATCGAGTTCCCGGACATCAGCTCGCGTGCGTGGGAACACCCAGCCGATCGGGCTGCATTGGTGACGCTCCGGACGCTTCGGGGGTTCGACACTGTCCTGCGGACGCTGTCCGGACTGCTCCAAGAACGTCAGCACCGCCTCATGTACCTGGCCACGTCGGTGCGAGTCGACGAACGCCAGTTCAGCGACCTGAACGACCTGCGCCGTGACTGCGTCGACATCCTGCAGGCCGACGAGACACCCGAGCTGTTCGTACTCCAGACCCCGATGGTCAACGCCTTCACCATCGGCATGGACAAGCCGTTCATGGTGGTCACTACCGGCCTATTGGACGTGATGAACTACGAGGAACAGCGGTTCATCATCGGCCACGAACTTGGCCACGCGCTGTCCGGTCATGCTGTGTATCGGACCATCCTGATGCATTTGATGCGACTGGCCGGAACCATCGGATGGCTGCCCGTCGGCGGATGGGCATTGCGCGCGATCATCGCCGCCCTCATGGAATGGCAGCGCAAGTCAGAACTGTCCGGTGATCGTGCCGGACTGTTGTGCGGGCAGGACGTACACACCGCGATTCGCGTCCAGATGAAATTGGCGGGCGGCTCCCGAGTCAGTGAAATCGACATCGACGCGTTTCTTGCCCAGGCCGCCGAGTACGACGCCAGCGGCGACCTCCGCGACGGTGTACTCAAGCTCCTCAACATCGAACTGCTCTCTCACCCGTTCTCGGTGCTCCGCGCCGCCGAGCTCAAGAAGTGGGTGGACAGCGGAGACTACGCCGCGATTCTGCGCGGAAACTACCCCCGTCGCGGCGATGACGACGGAGCGAAGATCAGCGACGAGTTCAAGAATGCGGCCAAGACCTACAAGCAGAACTTCGACGAGTCGGAGGACCCTTTGATCCGCATGGTGCGCGACATCGGTAGCGGATTGGGCGGTGCGGTGGGCGCCGTGGGGAATGGCGTCGGCGATGTAGCGTCGGACATCAAGGAACGATTCACCCACTGGCGCAAGAGTTCCGACAGGTCGAAGGGCACTGACGACGCCGAGTAAGCAGAATCGGGACCTGCCGCCGAAGGCAGTCGGCGGCAGGTCCCGGGCTCTTGGCGTGAAGGTGATGCAGGCTTCCCTCTGCACCACCCTCACGTTCACAGACAGTACCAGCAGTCGAACAAACGTGCGAACTGAAAGCGGTCGTGTCGAATCACCGGTTGTCGGGTACGCGGCATAGGACCACTACAGAAGGGAGCCGACATGCATGCTGGGCGGCTGAAGAAGGTCGGTTCGAGTGACGGCCCGTTTGCCTCCGTGTACTTCGAAGACGTCCGTAACCGGGAAGATGCGCGCGAGCGCTTCGAACTCGAATGGCGCTCGATGCGCAATCAACTCACGAAACAGGGAGCATCGGAATCGCTGATCGCACGACTGGACGAGGTGAAGGACAACCATCACGGCATCTCAGGTCGCGCCGGACGCGCGATCGTCGCCAGTTCCGAGGCAGTGCTGATCGACGATATTCTGCTCGAACCTGCCGGCTCCACTATCGCGACCTTGGGCGAACTGCCCTACCTGATTCCACTGATCGCACATGGATACGACACCGAACCGTTCCTCATCGCCAAGGTCGACCACACTGGCGCGGACCTGTGCGTGCGCGATGCTCGCGGGCGTGACGTGTACGGCGAAACGGTAGACGGAGACGGCTTCCCGGTCCACAAGGCACACGTGGGCGGTCAGGAGCGATACACCGACAGCCAAAGCCTCGTGGAGGAGAATATCCGGAAGAACCTGACTCAGGCTGTGGAGCGCGCGGCGGCGCTCGCCCGTGAACACAAGGTCGCGCTGGTAGTTGTCATCGGAGAAGTACAATCCCGCAAAGCTTTTGCACAGCTTTTGCCGTCGACGCTACGGGTGGTGGACGTCGAAAAGGGTTCGCGTTCAGTCGGTTCGACACCCGCCGAGGTGTCCAAGTCGATTCGTGAACTGATCGACACGCAGCGACTGCGCAGAATGGATGTGGAAACCGAACGCTACGTCGCGGAGCAGGGCCGGGACTCCGGCCTCTCCATCGACGGGACCGCACGCGTCCTCGACGCCCTCGAACAGGGCAAGGTCGAGACGCTGCTGCTCACCGATCCTGACGACAAGGAAGTCACCAGTGGAGAGTTGATCGGGCCCGCCGATCGCGTACTCCCCTACATCGCAATCGGGACCGGCACCGAGTTGGTACAGATCGACGAACGCCTCGTTCTCGCCGACGGATACGGCGCGATACTTCGGCACCCTTGAACGCCGGAGCCTGCTGATCAGATTCGGTGGCGAGCACGTTCTATCGAGAAGCGTGCTTGCCCACCGAGTCCGGGAAACCATCGGCAATTGCTGCGACGAGTTCCAGATATGCCCGTGCCGTGCGCTTGTTCAACAACTTCAAGTCGATCGGACCGCCTTCGCCCAGGTGATCGTCGTAGGGCAACGTCTTGACCGCTCGCACTCCACGCTGAGCGAAAACGTCCTCGAGTTGATCGAGGTCGAGCGAAGACGAACCCGGCCGCGTCGAATTGATCGCCACGACCGACCTGCTCACCAGATCTGCGTATCCGTGCTTGGTCAGCCAACTGAGCGTTGCTGCAGCACTACGGGCACCATCCTGAGCTGTCGGGCTGACGACAACCAAAGCATCTGCTTCGTCGAGAATTCCGTACATGGCCGAGTGCATGATTCCGGTGCCACAGTCGGTGATGACGATGTTGTAGTGCACCTCGAGAATTCGGAGAGTATCGAGGTAGTCCTGCTCGTTGAACGACTCCGAAGTTTCCGGATCTGCCTCACTCGCAAGGATTTCGAGTCGGCTGTCGCCTTGCGAGGTGTAGTAACGAACATCGCTGTACGTACGAATGTCACCGTCGGCCAACAGATCACGAACGGTCAGGTGATGTTCACGTCGTTCGCGATCAGCCAGAGTCCCCAGGTCGGGATTGGCGTCGATGGCTACGATTCGATCCCCACGGATCGATGCGAACGTCGAACCGACAGTTTTGGCCGCCGTGGTTTTCCCCACTCCACCCTTGAGTGAGATGAAAGCAATCTTGTACACGCCGCGCACCGTTCGGTTGGCGCGGCGCACGAGAGCCTGGTGTTCGAGTTCGGCAGCCGACTGCCCAGTGTTGATCCGGCCCCCGGTGAGTTTGAACAACACACTGCCCAAACCGCGTTCGGGTGGACGCTTCGCCCGCTTGATGATGTCCAGGTCGTCGACGGAGGTCATAGGCCTGGGCGTCGAGGTCCGGAAATCGGTCGGCTCTTCACGACGTTGCTGGCGCATCCGCTGACTGGGCAACGGTTTTGCTGCAGGCTCGTCGAATTGTGGTGTGAAGGTGACGGTTCGAATCGACGTTGCATAGCCGTCGTCGGACGCGTCGAAATGGCCGTCGCCCTGAGTCGTTCCGGAGTTGTTCCCCAGGACTCCGTTATTCGAACCGTTGTTATCGCTGCGCACCGTTTTCCTAGGTCGAGTTCGGAATCATTTCGGACATAGCCTCTCGGACGCTATCACTCTGGCGGGCTTGCCGTTCTCTGCTCAATACCGTCGTGGCACAACAGACCGTTACACCCGCACTTCGATGACTTTGGTCCCCAAGCTTGTGCCGATCTCAGCAAATACGAACGTCGTAACGATATGCGGCACAGATATCTTCATCTGCCGCTAGAAACAGCCTTCCGCAATGTCAGGGCAAATCCCTTGGTAACAAACGAGAAAAGGGAGGGCGATCGCCTCGGCGATCGCCCTCCCTTCATGGACAAGTGTTCAGCTGCTGCAGAATTCCGAACTGCCGAGACTTCCGAAAATCGTCGACAGATCCACACTTCCGAACGAACTGCCCGTATCGCAGCCGTCGGCAGTGAGCGCGAAGTCGACACCGGTGACGTCATTCGTGCTCAGATTCACCGGAATTACTGCTGGATCGGCACCGCATCCGCTGCCGGGAACCACTTCTACGGAATAGCCGTCCTTGGCCGGCTTGTACTGAAAGAAGTAGTCACCGGAATCATCCGTCGTTGTCGTCGCGATTTGCGTGCCGGCATCGAGGAGATTCAACGTCACGTCAGACGCGCCGACCCCGTCAGCACCCGGACACCCAGTGACAGTTCCGACGATGCTGAACACCTTCACCAACTCGAAGTCGATCCCGGTCGCGTCGGACGTCGTCAGATCTACCGCCGTCCTGTCGGGTACGGATCCGCATCCAGCCGGCGAGTATGGACTGACCGTGTAATTGCCCGGAGGAACGTTCGTGATCGTGTATCCGCCACCCACCCCGACAGTGGCCGAGGATATCTGCGTCGAGCCATCCCATACGACCATCCATATCCCGACCGGATCGCCAGTATCGCTACACGAGTTGACAAGGGTGCCCGACACGGAGCGTGTGACCGGGTCCGCCGAGGCCACCGAAGACAGGAAGAGACCGAACGCACCCATCAGGGCGAATATCGCAAAGAATCGACGCCTCATGAAACTCTCCTATGTGTTTGCCCTGCCGTCGACCCGTTGCCGGCGACCAGAGCCAAGTCTGGCACCGGAAAATGACCGTCACGTTTGTTTCACCCGGTCCTCGGCAAAGTTTGGCGAATCGGACAAATCCCCCACCTAACGCGTTCGTCGGTCGGCCACCGAAACGATCCCGACCGATCACCTACTAAGCCCGGTAGTAGGCGCCTGTATCCTTTCGCGTATGACGCCGGGTCCGAAAGATGTCGCGCAGCTGCGCGGTGCTTTCGTGGGCGGCACCTCCGGCGCGGTTTCCGTCGCAGCCCACGCGCTCGGTGGTGGCGGCATGGCCCCGTCCGAAAGCGCTGTCGTGTTGCTGATCTTCGCCTGCGCGAGCGTCGGCGCGGTGGTCACGTCCATCGACACCCGTCGCTCCCCCGCGCTCTTGCTCGCCCTCATGCTCGCTGCGGGCCAGGCCATCGGTCACGCGACGTTGACCATCGCTTCGGATCATCAACACGGCCTGCTCCTGTCCCTTCCGATGCTCGCGGCACACATCGCTGCCGTGGGAGTGTGCGCAGTGCTGATCCGCGGCGCAGAACGCGGATACGTCGTGGCCGCATCGACGGTAGCGGCAATCGTCGCCGTTCTATTGCGCCCGTGGGCAGCTGAACCGTCACCGTTCGCTGCACGTACTCGATACCGCGCCAAAGTTGTTCTACGTCAACTTCTCACCTCAGGCCTGGGCACTCGCGGCCCACCGGCATTCGTGTAACTCACCTCCCCTTTCCTTTCACGCACGTGATTACGTGCGCCACTTTGCTGTGCGCCTTTATTAACCGCCCGCGGTTAACAAAGGCGCACAGCGGGATCGAGTACACGCATGTCCGCACCCGAATTGGAGCGCGCACAGACGCGCGCGTCCAACGACAGTTCTCCCCCGAAGAAGCAGGTTGGCGGCGCCAGACCACTGATCCTGCGTCTGCACTTCTACGCCGGCGTCCTGATCGGACCGTTCATCCTCATCGCCGCTTTGAGCGGTGGCCTCTACGCGATGGCACCCACCATCGAGAAGTTCGTTTACAGCGACTACCTCCAGACCGACACCACCGGACAGATCGCGTCACTGAACGACCAGATCCGTTCCGCTCAGCAGTACCGCCCCGACTTGACGGTCTCGGCAGTACGTCCGTCCCCTGCTGCCGGCGAAACCACCCGAGTCCTGTTCACCGATCCGTCACTGGGCGAATCGGAGAGGCTCGCCGTCTTCGTCGATCCGGTGCTCGCACAGCCGGTCGGCGAGTTGGCGGTCTACGGAAGCAGTGGTTCGCTGCCACTGCGAACCTGGATCTCCCAACTGCATCGCCACCTTCATCTGGGCGAACCCGGCCGCCTCTACAGCGAATTGGCCGCGTCGTGGATGTGGGTGGTCGCACTCGGCGGTGTCTACCTCTGGTTCCGTCGATACCGCACCGCCCGGAACGCTCGACTGCTCACGATCGACCGAGCATCCACCGGACGAAGCCGGACCCTGAACTGGCACGGTGTCGTCGGCATCTGGATAGCAGTTGCATTGGTCTTCCTCTCGGCGACCGGCCTCACGTGGTCGACCTACGCCGGAGAGAACGTCAGCAATCTGAGAACCGCGTTGAGTTGGACGACGCCCTCAGTTGTGAAAACTCTCGGCGACGCTCCCCCTCCGGCGACAGGCGGGCACGAGGGTCACGACATGGCCCCCGCCGCCACCGGCACGCTGACGGACACCAACGTCGGACGCGTCGACACCGTCCTCGGTATCGCCAGGTACAACGGGATCACCGGTCCTGTCGAAGTATCGATACCCGCGAACGCCGAGACGGCGTTCACCGTCGCCCAGACACGTCAGCCCTGGGTGTACAGCAACAACACCATCGCAATCGACGGAGCGACGCAAAAGGTCACCGACGAGTTGTGGTTCTCGGATTGGCCACTCGCAGCCAAACTTTCGGCCTGGGGAATCCAACTCCACATGGGCCTGCTGTTCGGTCTTGCCAACCAGATCGCACTCGCCGCACTGGCACTCGCACTGGTCAGCGTGGTCATTCGGGGCTACATCATGTGGTGGCGCCGACGCCCCACTCGTGGCCCCGACTGGGCAGTCGGCCGGGTTCCTGCCCGCGGCGGAATCCGCAACCTCTCCCCGGTCGGCCTCGTTGCTCTCGTCGCGATCACGGCGTTGGTCGGCTGGTTCGTTCCGCTACTCGGCATCAGCCTTCTCGCATTCCTGCTGATCGACCTGTGCCTTGCGGCGTTCAAACGCCGTGCCACCACCTGACACTTCACGAATTACGGAGACACACATGACTGTTCGCACAAAGATATTCGCAGCTGTTGCACTGTCCGCAGCTCTCGCCCTGACCGGCTGTTCTTCCAACTCCGACAAGGAAACCGAAGCTGCACAATCCATCACAGTTCAGGATCAATGGGTCAAGGCCGCGCCGGAAGGAATGAGCGCGGCGTTCGCCGAACTCGTCAACTCCAGTGACAAGGACGTACGCGTGGTCTCGGCCACCAGCCCCGCGTCGTCTCGACTCGAACTGCACGAAGTCGTGACCGGCGACGGCGGAACGATGACGATGCGTCCCAAGGACGGCGGTTTCCTGGTCCCTGCCAACGGGTCCGCCTCCCTCACCCCGGGCGGTGACCACCTCATGTTCATGGACCTGTCCGCGCCGCTGCTCCCGGGCGCAGAAACCGACCTCACCTTGATCTACGACGACGGTTCCAGCACGACGTTCACAGCCCAGATTCGCGACTTCTCCGGTAATCAGGAGAACTACGACCCGAATCACGGTGGCTGAGAACACGAACCCGCCCAGCCGAGCACTCAGCCGGCGGCGCCTTCTCGGAGGAGGCGCCGCCGCGCTCGGCGTCGCGGGAATAACTTGGGGCGCAACCACAGTGGTGGAGCGCAGCGAACACGAGCAGCAAGCAGGCAAGCTGGTGGAACCGTTCTACGGCGTCCACCAAGCTGGGATCGCCACCACTCCGCAAGCGCACGGCACGTTCATCGGGTTCGACCTATTGCCTGGAGCCGATCGAGCTGTGGTCGTCGGGATCATGAAGATGTGGTCCGAGGATGCGTCACGGCTGACCGCCGGTAACCCGGCGTTGGCGGATACCGAACGGGAACTGGCCGTGGATCCGGCCCGCTTGACGGTGACCGTCGGCTACGGTCCTGGCCTGTTCACCAAGCTGGGATTGCAAGCACGTCAACCGGACTGGTTCGAGCCGTTGCCGAGCTACGAGATCGACCGACTTGACGACCGATGGGGCGGGTCGGACCTGTTGCTGCAGATTTGTGGCGACGATCCGGTGACCATTGCTCATGCTGTGCGAGTTCTGACCAAGAACGTCCGATCACTGACGACAATCCGGTGGACACAAAAGGGATTCCGCAACGCTCGCGGCACCACGCCCGAGGGAACCACGATGCGCAATCTCATGGGCCAAGTGGACGGGACGGTCAATCCTGCTCCGGGAACAGTGGATTTCGATTCACTGATCTGGCACGACGGCGCCGGTCAACCGTGGCTGGCGGGCGGAACCTCGTTGGTACTGCGACGCATTCGCATGGAAATGGATACCTGGGACGAACTCGACCGTTCGGGGCGCGAACTCACGATGGGGCGCACGTTGTCCAATGGCGCTCCGCTCAACGGAACCAACGAATTCGACGAAGCGGATTTCACACTCACGGACAAGTTCGGGATTCCGGTGATCCCGCCAGGATCACACATCGCGCGAGCCCACCAGACGCATGAGAAGGAGCAGTTCTTCCGTCGGGCATACAACTACGACGACGCACCCGAGAGCGGGCAGACCTCGAATTCGGGATTGATCTTCGCAGCATTCAAACGGGACATCGCCGAGCAATATCTACCGGTCCAACAGCGATTGAGTGACTTCGACGCACTCAACGAGTGGACGACGCCGATCGGTTCTGCGGTGTATCTCATTCCGCCGGGATGCACCGAGAACGACTATCTGGGAAGCGGATTGCTCGGCTGACAACCCCGGGCAACGATATTGTGGGGGCTGGATCCGAACGGATCCCGCCCCCACAATTCCTTCTACCTGAAGTTGTTGCGTTACTTGGACTTACGAGGTCCCGGCATGACCGCACCTGGACGGGCGGTAGTCAACCTCGTGACCCAACCACTGACGGGCCACTTCTTCAGTCCGACGTTGTGTGGGGTGACCTCGGTTCCGACGTACTTGGCAGCAAGCTCGTCGTCGACGGTTCCGTTGAACCGCCACAGTTGGCTTCCGTCGGCATTGCGGGTGGACACCTCCCATGACTGAGCACGGAAGGCACCACGAATGATGCTGTCGGCAAACACCAGAACGGGAATTCCGATCTCGGCACGAACAGCCGCACCGGCAGACCACTCGGCGCGCGCGAGTTCGTAGATCTCTTCCGGCGTTGCTCCCGGACGGGCGGAGGCCGGTACGTGGAGGACGATGCTCGGCGTCGGGAGTTCCGGCGCGGGATCAGCCGAGTAGCGCAATGCGAGTTCCTCGACGCGGGTCGCTCGGGCGTCCTTGTCCGAGGTATCGCCTGCGAGATTGGTCAGACCCTCTCCCGCGTCGGTGATCCGCAAGGCTTCCACGATGCCGCGGACGACCTCGTCGGTAGTGGCGGCCGAATCCGTGGCGGCAGAGACCGAGCGGAGGAGTACGAAGTGCTCCACCGCCGAACCTGCGTCGTAGATCTCGCGGATCCGAGCGATCTTGGCTGCCGTCACAGCACCATTCGACTCGGCCGGAGCGTCCGCTCCTTCGAGGTTCGCGAGTTCACCGAGCGCTTCGAATACCGGCGCGAATACTTGATTTCCCGTGCCGTGCCCGACATGGAACACCTGGTCGTTACGCGGGTCACGCAAAGCAAAGACATACTGCCCCAGCCTCTTCCCGACCTTCTCGGAGAACGGCTGCGGAGCGGGCTTCCTGACGACGACCTCGGTGGACAGAGTGCGCATCACGGCCAGACGTAGTGCGTCTGGCACGCTGGTGGAACCGGCAGCACCGGAAAAGATTGCCGCCGAAGCAGCGCTGATCGAGGTGAACGTGCGGCCGACTTGCTTCTCGAGAGAGGCAGAGACCGTACCGACCGCAGTCAGTTTTGCATCGAGGGTGCCGTCACCCTCGACAAGGAACTCCTTGATCAACGGAGCAACGAGCAAGGTGGAGCCGATAGCGCGAGGAACTGTCCAGACAATAGCCATGCCACGAGCCTAGGCGATCACCTCGAGGCGCGAGGCGAACGCGACTCAGCCCGCCGCTGCCGGCCCGGCCAGTCCCTGCACAAGTAGGTTCCAGGCCGAGTGCGCGACTTCTTTTCGCGAGCTCTCGGCAGTCCGTTCCATGATCGCGGCGAACATCGCGATCGCCAGAATCACGTCCTCAGCAGTCACGGACTCGCGTATCTTCCCAGCTCGACGCGCCTCCTCGAGGCGTCCTTCGAGGAGATCGGTCAGGCGGGTGCCTGCCGAATTCAGTCGTGAGTCGCCGAAGGAGACGGGCTTGATGACCTCCACGAACACGATGGAGGTGGTGATCTGGTCTACCAACAATCGAAAAAGATCGTCGAGAGTCGAATCCGGATCGGCAGCCATATCTTGCAGCTCGACGATGTTCTCGTCGAACACCGCGAGTGCGAGGCTTTCGCGAGTGGGAAAGTGCCGGTAGAGGCTGCCCTGACCGACGCCGGCCGTGCGGGCGATCAGGCTGAGCGGAGCAGCAAAACCCTGAGTGGCGAACACCTCACGAGCTGCTGAGACGAGTGCCGCACGATTGCGCGCCGCATCTCTCGGCCCTCTGTTGAGAGATCCGCTATTGACGCGGCCAGACGATGTCACGCACACTACGATACCAACCGGACAGCATTGTCCGGTTGGTTGCGGCCCGACACCGGTTCACACCCCGACCCGATCGTCGTGAGCGCTCGAACACGCGCCTGCCCTCCGTGCTGCCTGTCCGTGAGATACGTCTGCCCGTGAGATACGAAAGGCAATCCCGCACCGGGAGTTGGACTCGATGAAATCGTTCACGACCATCAGAACCAGATCTGCCATCGCACTCGTCGCCTTGATCACCGTCCTTCCCGTGTGCGTCGCGTCGGCTGAGCCCGCCACTGCCCCGGGCTCGATCCACGAGAACCCGGGTGTCGCTTCCACCGCCGCAAGCCGCGCCGAATGCGGCCCGGGATCGATGCCCGAGACCGGGTTGCAGGGTGATGTTCCGGCCGAGGACCGAAACAGCGGACGCAGCCGAGACGGCTACAGCTGCAACATGTCTCAGATCGGCGGCTACTCGGGTCGCGGCGGCGGGATCACGTCCACCAACTTCGAACACTGCTCGTACGTCGGCAGTTTCTTCCCCGGGAACCTCCTGGGCCCCGCCCAGGGCGTCCAAGTTCTCGACGTATCGGATCCTGCCAATCCTGCTCTCACCGCCACGCTGACCGAACCCGCGATGCTGGCCGGAACGTGGGAGAGCCTCAAGGTCAACACCGCGCGAAAGCTGCTGGTGGGCACGGGCGTTCCGCTCTTGACCGGCGTCGGCCTGATGTCGGTCTACGACATCTCCGATTGCGCGCACCCGAAACTACTCAACCCCGGACCAGGAACCGATCTGGGGATGCTGCTGCCCATCACCAATCACGAGGGAGGATTTTCACCGGACGGGAACACCTACTGGTCTTCCGGCACCGCTCCCGGCGTGGTGAGCGCCGTCGATCTCACCGATCCCGCCAACCCACGCGTCGTCTGGCAGGACCTCATCGGGTTGTCGACGCACGGCTTCGGAATCAGTCCCGACGGAAATCGCATGTACTTGTCGAACAATCTCGGCGGAATACATGTCCTCGACATCAGTGAGGTTCAGCGCCGCGTCCCGAATCCTCGGGTGCGCCAACTGTCCCAGCTCTCGTGGACCGACGGGTGGGCCACCCAACACAGCATTCCGGTCACCTACGACGGTTCGCCGTACCTGTTCACCGTCGACGAAGGTGGTTCCGGCGGAGTCAAATTGATCGACGTCTCCGATGACGACGAACCGTCGGTCGTCAATTCAGTGAAGCTCGAAATCAATCTGCCGGAGAATCAAGACGCTGCGCTGGCGTCTGCTGCCGGCGGATCGCTGTTCGCGTACGAATCTCACTACTGTTCGGCAGATCGCCCGGTCGACCCGACGGCGCTGGCATGTGGATGGATCTCGAGCGGGATTCGGGTCTTCGATGTTCGAGATCCCTTCGACGTCCACGAAATTGCGTACTTCAACCCACCTGCTCGGACCGGCGGCAATCTCGAACTCGCCAACTCGCCACACGCTCTCGCGTCGCTCATCGGGGTACCCGTTCTCAGCACCCCGGCAATCGCGCAGTCGATCGCGCAGGGCCAGTTCGACCCCGGCCAAGCACTGAGTTCGCGGTCGGGCATGGTCGCTCTCGGCGACATCTCGACCGATTGGTGCTTCTCCCCGCCCGAATGGCGCGGGACCACGTTGTGGGCGACGTGCGCCGACAACGGCTTTGTTGCCATGCAACTCGAAAACGGTGTCTACACACCACCGGCTGACCAGAAGACGACCGTGGGATCATGACGGCACCGCGAGCGGTCAAAGCCGTCGCACTCGTGGCTGCAGCACTGATGCTGCTCGTACTCGGCGCAGCACTACGTCCGCTGTTCGCACCCGAGAACCACACGCAGAGAGCTGTTCTGAGCGAAACCGAAATCGGATTCGTGCACGACATGGCGGCCCACCATCAACAGGCCCTCTTCATTCTCGCGCGTCTGAGTCCCGATGTGGACCCGGCGGTGACGAGACTGGCCCAGCAGATCGACGATGTTCAACGAACGGAAATCGGTGTCATGCTCGGTTGGCTGAGGTTGGCCGGTGTCCCGCCGAACAGTAGAACGCCGATGGCGTGGATGGAGGCGTCGCCGAGCGGCGCGGGTGACTCTCGTCATCACCCGGCAACGCTGGACACCGAGACCGACTCCATGCCTGGTATGGCTACGACCGAAGAACTCGAGAAACTGAGCAGCGCTCGCGGGCTCGACGCCGAGGTCCTTTTCCTTCAACTGATGGAACGCCACCACCGTGGCGGGATCGCCATGGCGCAGGCCGCCGATGCCCTGCTCGAGAGCGGGCCGGTGAAACAGTCCGCCCGCGACATGATCAACACCCAGAGTCAGGAATCCGGGCTGATGACGCTGATGCTCGAACAACGTGGGGCACAACCACTGCACTGACCCGCATGTGCAGTGACTACCATAGGTGTCGACCTGCGAACTACAGAAGGAATCGACACTTCATCATGACCCTGCTCGTTCGCGGAATCGATTGGTCGAACCCGACAGCACCGCGGATCCGATGCGTCGACGACACCACTTCCGCTACGACCTTCTTCACTCACGACTCGGTGCTGCGATTCTCCGTCGACGAGACGAAGGGCCGCCGCTGCCTCGGCTGGCGAGATCTCACCGCCGAAGGTCCAGGACACTCGCCGTGCGACCGCGGGGCGACGGTCACCGCAGGACGCCAATGCGACCGATGCCGAAATCGTGAGGGGTTCACCACGGTTCATCAGGCACACGTCAGCGGCGCGCACATTCATCCGAATGTGCGTACCTACCTCGCACAACCACAATGGCTCTACGTCGACGTATTCGCCGGCGGCCAGATGAAGGTGGGGACGGCTTCCGAGTTCCGCAAGCATCCGCGAGTCGCCGAACAAGGGGCAGTCTGCGCATTGTTCGTAGCGCGGTCGACGGACGGTTACAGCATTCGCGCCCTCGAAGCCCGAGTTTCGGAGCACTTCCACTTGAGCCAGGCAATACGTACGTCTCGGAAAATCGAAGCGTTGACAGGGCCCTTGGATCGAGAGAAACTACGAAAGTCGTTGCACCACTTCGTATCGTCGATCAAAGACGAGCTGAATGACATCGGATCGGACATCGACGGAATCGAGATCCTGGAGGCTCCCGAAGAATGGACGGCGCCGGCGTGCGCTGACATGGTCTTCGATGCGGCACCGTTGATCGCGTACCCGCACACTTTCGAGTCCGGCGAACATTCCTTGTATTTGGAGGGCCTTGCCGGTTCGATCGCCTCGCTGCGGATCGACCCCGACTCTGAATCGCCACGCTTTGTCGCGGACGTGTCCGGACTGGTCGGTCGAACCATCACCGTCGGCGAGTTCGAGTCCCCTGGCGTGGCGATTCAGGAATCGTTGTTCTGAAAGTAGGTCAGCAACTTCCCGCAGTCGCTGCGGCGAATCCGCGAGTGACCTCGGCCTGCTCGTCGGCAGACAGGCTCGACCATTCGGGATAAGCCTGGATGGAGGTCAGCATGTCGTTTGCCAATGATTCACGCGTCATGCCCATTTCCTCTCCGGACTCGTCGATGGCCGGCTGGTAGGCGTCGAGGTACCGGAGAACGTCGGAGCACGCCTGCGCGTAGGTCCGTGGCAGTGCCGAACTCACATTCGGGTCGGACGGGACCTCAGCCGGAGCACTCGAGTCGACCGAAGGGGTCTCGGTAGGTATTTCCGACGACGTCGCCGGAGCCTCGGATGACGTCGTCGACGTCGCCGTGGTGGTCGCCGAAGCAGAGGAAGTGAGTGTTCCGACCTCGGTCGGCTTGTCTCCGTCAGAACCGCAGGCAACCAGCGCCACCAGCGAGCAGGCACCGATGAACCCGGTGATCGTTTTCTTCATCCCTCAAGGATGCCAGAGGGCCACTGGCATTCGAACGGACCGGCATCGCCCGTCAGCGCCAATTGCCCGAGCATCCTGCCGAATCCGAGCGCCTCGCCCTCCCGACTGCGGGATTGGACTATATGCCCCGTTCGCGAACCCATGCTACGGTGACTTAACTGCAAAATAACTACGGGTGGGATTGTCCGGTCTGCCGCGTTCATCCGGAACGCTCCGATCGGAAATAGTTCGTCTATAAGGGGCTGGAACGAGTGGGACTTTTTCGTCGACGAGGTTCCCGCGAGGAAGACGACGATCGCGGGCAAAACCTCGATCGCAGCGACCCCGGGTACGCCGCCTGGTTCGCGAACGTCGCCGACGCGGGTGGTCAGCCGATTCCGTACAAGCGACCGCTGACCGCACCGGTGTATCCGCAACTCCAGCCGCCGGCCCCGGACTACGAGACGGATACGAGACGGCCACTCAACGCACCCGCCGGAGACAGCTGGCTACCCGCAGACCGCATCGACGAATTCGAGTCGTCGAATGGCCGCCCATCTGCACCGAACGGAACGAGCCCACAAATCTCACAAACTGAAAAGTTGCCGCCCGACCCACTCCCGACGCCGCAACCAACGATTCCACCTCGAAATGTACCGATGACTTCACCACCGAAGCATCACCTGGAGTCGCCCCGCGCGACTCGGCCCTACCAAGGAGAAGCAATGAGCAACATCGACAAGATCCTCGGCGAACTGATGCGCATCGACGGTGCCAGCGGTGCAGCCGTCGTCGACGCCGACAGCGGAATGGTTCTCGGCATGAGCGGCAACCCGTCATTCAGCCTCGAGTACGCCGGCGCCGGCAACTCCGAGGTTGTGCGAGCAAAGCTCCGCACGATGAGTAACTTGGGGATTACCGACACCCTGGAAGACATCCTGATCACCCTGAGCAACCAGTACCACCTCATTCGCGTCCTCGAGACGCCCGGACTGTCGACGCTGTTCGTGTACCTCGTTTTGGACCGTGCGCGTGCGAACCTGGCGCTGGCCCGCCACAAGCTGGGCGAACAGACCCCCAAGATCGAGATCTGACGCTTCCACTCCCTTCCCGACAATGCCCGGTCCTCGCCAACGGCGAGGGCCGGGCATTGTTCGTTCCGAACACTCGATTGGTGAACCTCGCGCCGGCGCCGATACTGGGACCGTGACTATCGCGGATGCTCCTTGCGTGTGGTTGACCACCCTCCGAAGCGACGGCTCGCCGCACACGACTCCGGTCTGGTTCTTACTGCATCAGAACACATTCTGGATACCGAGCGCTGAGCAGAATCGTAAGGTTCGGAACCTGCTGGACGATCCTCGGGTCTCGTTGGCAGTCGACGGATCCGCTGGCGACCCATGGGTCGCACAGGGCCTCGCGACAATTCATCACGATGTCGGCGAATTCGTCGACCTCCTGAGACTTTTCGGCGAGAAGTACGACGGCTGGGATGCCGCAGACGAAACTCGTGACGGTCCGCGGGTCCTCGTCTCGGTCCCGGTGACTCGATGGTTTCTTCGACCAGACTGACAGACAGTGCCGGTTAGGCCCGAATTGTCGTGAATGACATACTTGTAGTTCATCTCTCGCAGAAATGGACTCTCACACATGGCACGCACGGCACATCACAGGCGCGGCATCACCGGCGTCACCATCGGCATTGCTGCCGTGATCGTGCTGGGAGGTTGCGCCAATTCCAACGCCGACGCGCCCGAAACATCTTCTCTCGGTTCGGGAATCGGATCCGGTGTCACCACGACGGTCGTGACCGAAGCCTCGGCTCCTTCGTCCGCCGCAATTGAACTGCTGGCACAGATCCCCGTCAAGGGACGCGCACCCAAGACCGGATACGACCGCGCGCTGTTCGGTACCGCCTGGACCGACGACGTCACCGTCGAATTCGGCCACAACGGCTGCGATACACGCATTATCTGCACGCAGTTTTGACATATCTCAAAACCTTGCTGGTAGGCCCCCATTGTTCGATGTCGACGGTGTGAGTTATGTGAGTGACGATGGTCAGTTCGTGTGACGGTCGACCGGTTCGACCGCACGGATAGGGACGATGGCATGTTCAATCACGCACGTGGCCGGTTGATTGGGTTCGGTGGATGTGTAGCACACCTGGTCTGATGTCGGGATTTCCCGACAATCATCCTCATGAGTTTTGTTGATAAGAGTGCAGATCCTCTGCACTGCATATGATTTAGGAGTTTCACGTTGCATAGTCGCTTGGTGCGTTCCCGTTCCCTCCTGGTTGCCGTCACTGCCTTGGTCGGGTTGTCGATTTCCGGTTGCAGTACGACGTTGGCGGATGTGATCCCAGCAGGATCGTTGTCTGTGGATAGCCCTGGTCAGCACGATGTTGATGTGGCTTCTTCCGTTGCGCTGTTGGAGACGCTTCCGGTGAAGGGGCGTGCTCCGAAAACTGGTTACAGCAGAGATCAGTTCGGTCAGGCATGGTCTGATGATGTCGATGTGGAGTTCGGGCATGACGGGTGCGATACGCGCAATAATCTGTTGGCTTCGCGGCTGACTGACGTGGTCTTCAAAGAAGGAAAGAAGCAATGTGTTGTTCTCTCTGGCACGTTGGCTGATCCTTACACTGGAAAGACGATCAATTTTGTTCGGGGACAGGATACTTCGACTGCGGTTCAGATTGACCATGTGGTCGCGTTGAGCGATTCGTGGCAGAAGGGTGCGCAACAATTGAGTCTTCAGGAGCGCACGAATCTGGCGAACGATCCCCGAAATCTGATCCCGGTGGATGGACCGACGAACGCGAAGAAGTCTGATTCCGATGCCGCATCCTGGCTTCCCCCGAACAAGGCGTACCGATGCACCTACGTCTCGAAGCAGATCACGGTGAAGTCGGTCTACCGCCTGTGGGTGACTCAAGCAGAGAAGGATGCGATGTCTGCCGTATTGTCCGCGTGTTGATTCACAGTTCCGCGTAGATTCCGATGCTTGCTGGGGTGTGTTCTTATGTGCCGATTGTGAATCGCTCTGGGTTCGGTGGAGACTTCTGGCCTTGGAAACGAGGATGGAAGCATGCCGAATGAACGGGTGTCAGGGAGGCCGACGATGCGGCGGTATTCGCCGGAGGAGAAGGCCGGTGCGGTGCGGATGGTCCGGGCGTTGCGGGCCGAGCTGGGGACCGAGCATGGGACGACAGCGCGGGTTGCCTCGCAGTTGGGTTACGGGGTCGAGTCCGTCAGGTCGTGGGTCAAGCAGGCCGATATCGATGACGGTCTGACTGTGGGAGTGAGCACCGCCGAGGCCGATCGGATCAAGCAACTCGAGCAGGAAATCCGAGAACTGCAGCGCGCCAACGAGATATTGAAGCGTGCGGCGTCTTTCTTCGGGGCGGAGCAGGGCCGCCAGCACAAGAGATGACCGCGTTCATCGATGCCAATCGCGGCGATGTCATCGCGGGTCGGAGGCTTGGGGTCGAGCGTATCTGCAAGGCCTTGCAGATACCTCCGAGCAGCTACTACGCCACCAAAAGC
>NZ_JBIYCY010000021.1:0-65146 GCF_044908235.1 Rhodococcus sp. 27YEA6
TCGTGAACAACTTCGTTGTTCCGGGGACGACTCCGCCGGTTGATCCTCCGGAGGTGTGTGATCCGGTGACGCAGCTGTGCACGACGCATCCGGTGAAGGTTCCGGGGTTCACGGTCGCGAAGGCTGCCGATCCTGCGTCGGGTACCAATGTTGCTGCTGGTCAGACGATCACGTATACGGTGACGGGTGCGAACACGGGTAACACGACTCTTGATCCGGTGGTGTTGACCGATGATCTGTCGAAGGTTCTCGACAACGCGGTGTTGGTGGACGGTTCGCTGAAAGCAACGGTCGACGGTGTCGACGGTGCTGCTCCGACCCTGTCGGGTACGACGCTCACCTGGACCGGTGGATTGGAAGCCGGTAAGTCGGTTGTTCTGACCTATCAGGTGAAGATCAATGCCGGTGTTGCCGGCGGGGTTCTGATCAACAACAAGGTCACCGGTACTGCGAAGCCGCCGACGGGTCCGGAGATCACTCCTCCGCCGGTGACGACGGAGCATCCGGTTCTGTCTCCGAAGATTGCTGTGGTGAAGTCTTCTGATCCGGTGTCGGGTTCGAATGTTGTTGCCGGTCAGGACATCAAGTACACGCTTTCGTTCTCGAATACCGGTAACGGTGCGGGTGAGGTCGCGCACTTCGATGATCTGCGTGGTCTGCTCGATGATGCTGATCTGGTTGCGGGCAGCTTGAGTGCTGATGCTCCGTTGACTGCTGCGATGGTCGGCACGGATGGTTTCTCGGTGACGGGATCCCTTGCGGCCGGTGAGAGCAAGACGGTGACGTACACCGTCACGGTCAAGGCTGATGCCGATCGCGTTGCGGCGAATGCCGACAACACGGTGCTCAACTTCGTTGTTCCGGGGACGACTCCGCCGGTTGATCCTCCGGAGGTGTGTGATCCGGTGACGCAGCTGTGCACGACGCATCCGGTGAAGGTTCCGGGGTTCACGGTTGCGAAGGCTGCTGATCCGGTGTCGGGTACCAATGTTGCTGCGGGTCAGACGATCACGTACACGGTGACGGGTGCGAACACGGGTAACACGACTCTTGATCCGGTGGTGTTGACCGATGATCTGTCGAAGGTTCTCGACAACGCGGTGTTGGTGGACGGTTCGCTGAAAGCAACGGTCGACGGTGTCGACGGGACTGCTCCGACCCTGTCGGGTACGACGCTCACCTGGACCGGTGGATTGGAAGCCGGTAAGTCGGTTGTTCTGACCTACCAGGTGAAGATCAATGCCGGTGTTGCCGGCGGGGTTCTGATCAACAACAAGGTCACCGGTACTGCGAAGCCGCCGACGGGTCCGGAGATCACTCCTCCGCCGGTGACGACCGAACACCCGGTGAAGGTTCCGGGGTTCACGGTCGCGAAGGCTGCGGATCCGGCGTCGGGTACCAATGTTGCTGCGGGTCAGACGATCACGTATACGGTGACCGGTTCCAACACGGGTAACACGACTCTTGATCCGGTGGTGTTGACCGATGATCTGTCGAAGGTTCTCGACAACGCGACGTTGGTGGACGGTTCGCTGAAGGCGACTGTTGACGGTGTCGACGGTGCTGCTCCGACCCTGTCGGGGACGACGCTCTCGTGGACTGGTGTGCTCGAGGCCGGTAAGTCGGTTGTCCTGACCTATCAGGTGAAGATCAACGATGGTGTTGCCGGCGGGGTTCTGATCAACAACAAGGTCACCGGTACTGCGAAGCCGCCGACCGGTCCGGAGATCACTCCTCCGCCGGTGACGACCGAGCATCCGGTGGATGGCACACCCGCGATCGAGGTACTGAAGTCCTCTGTTCCGTCCACCACGAACCGTGTGGTTGGCGGCCAGGAGATCACGTACACGCTCACGTTCAAGAATGTGGGTACCGCGGATGGTGAGATCAGCTTCTACGACGATCTCACCGATGTTCTCGACGATGCAGTAATGACGAAGGATCCGGCTACCACTTCCACGCTGGTTGTTTCGGGTGTCGTCGACAACGTCTTCACGGTCACCGGAAAGCTGGCCAAGGGCGAGACCGCGACAGTGACGTACACCGTCAAGGTCAATCCTGAGATCGGAACGTTGTCAGGTCCCGGATTCACTCCGGGTGTCCTGAACAACTACCTGGTGGTTGGTGGCGAGAACCCGCCAGTGGACTGTGTCCCGGGCGACGCTCTCTGCACCGAACACCCGATAGACCCGCCGGAGACCACCACTACGGTGCCGACGACCACCACGACGCCGCCGGTCACGACGGAGCCCTGTGTGCCTCCGACAACGACCACGCGGATGGTTCCGACCACAACAGCTGCGACGACGACGGCTAGCGCGATCACTGCCGGTGACGCTGATGTGACCGGTACGGAGGAATCCACCACCGCGGAGGAGACCACCACAGAGGAGACCACGACAGAAGAAGTTGTCGCGGAAGAGATTGTGGATCCGTGTGGCGTGACGACAACGACGCCGCCGACGACAACGCCGCCGGTCACGACAGTTCCGCCGACCACGACGGTTCCGAACACGACGGTGCCGGTTACACCGACGATCATCATTCCCCCGATCGTCGTTGTGCCTCCGATCGTCGTACCGCCGACGGTTCCGGGTCAGCCGGTTCCGAGCACGGTTCCGGGACAGCCGAAGCCGCCGACAGCAAACCCGGGTCAGCCGGGTCAGCCGAAGCCGTCTGCTCCTCAGGGCGGGACGATCAACTCGGGTGGTGGCGCTGGTGAGAGTGGCGTGAACACCGGGTTGCTCGCAGCAGGTGGATTGGTTCTGCTGCTGGCGCTGGGAACGGGTGTTGTTCTCCTGACGCGTAAGCGTCGCGAGGACGGTGACAACTGATTCTCTTGAGAATCTGAGGTAAACGACGTGGGGCAGATCGCAGAGTATGCGATCTGCCCCACGTCGTTTTCATGTGTGTTACGAGCCGAGCCGAGATCCGTCCTTCTTCCAGGCTGCAACTACCGACGGGCGAGGCTGGGCGGAACCACCGTCGGGCCAATGGGATGCGGGGCTTTCGATGCTGGCGTCGTCGGTCTCGCCGGGGTGCTGGACGCAGACGATGACGCGCTTCTCGTCCACGATGGGGCCGCAGGTTT
Source organism: Rhodococcus sp. 27YEA6 (assembly GCF_044908235.1). Taxonomy (NCBI): domain Bacteria; kingdom Bacillati; phylum Actinomycetota; class Actinomycetes; order Mycobacteriales; family Nocardiaceae; genus Rhodococcus; species Rhodococcus sp. 27YEA6. The sequence continues at coordinate 3,092 of NZ_JBIYCY010000021.1, forward strand.
CGGCGCCGACGGGAACGGTGAGGAACTGCTTTGTCTCACCGCGGTTTTCGCCTTCGAGGACAACGCTGAACAGCCCGTCGTTGGACTTGAGTGCGTTGCCGTCGGTGGAGATCCACAGATTGCCGTGCGGGTCGAAGGCAAGGTTGTCCGGGCATGAGATGGGGCTGACCTTGCTCTTGTCGAACCCGCCGAAGTAAGTATCGGCTGTGGCCGGATCTCCGCAGACGAGAAGAAGATTCCAGCCGAAGGTGGTGCCGGCGTGGTCGTCGGTGATTTCGAGGACCTGGCCGTTCTTGTTGTTGTTCCTCGGGTTCGCCTCGTCGGCCGCGGCGCCACCGTCGACTCCGCGCTTGGTGTTGTTGGTCAGTGCGACGTAAACCTTGCCGCTCTTCGGGTTTGCCTCGAAGTCCTCGGGGCGATCCATCTTCGTTGCCCCGACCTTGTCACCGGCCTGGCGGGTGAAGACGGCGACCTCTTCGGCGCTCATACCGTCTACCAGCGATTCGCCCTTGCCGTCTTCGCCGGTGCGCAGGATGGCTACCCACTCGCCAGTTCCGTCGAACGTGCCGTCCGACGGAAGTTTGCCGCTGCCGTCGATCTCGCCGGCGGAGTTTCCGCTGAGCTTTGCGACGTACAGTGTTCCGGCGTCGAGCAGAGTCATGTTGTGGCGCATGGCTGCTTGACTCTTGCCGTCCTGCATCTTTCGGCTGGAGACGAACTTGTACATGTAGTCGAAGCGCTCGTCGTCGCCGCTGTAGGCGACGACGGTGCCGTCCGACGTGATGTAAATGGTGGCGGCTTCGTGCTTGAAACGTCCGAGCGCTGTGTGCTTGATCGGAGTCGACGACGGATCCCAGGGATCGATCTCGACGACGTATCCGAATCGGTTGACCTCGTTGGGTTCTGCGACCAGATCGAACCGCTTGTCGAATCGTTCCCACTTGCGCTCGGAAGCGGCGCCGGCAAGACCGTAGCGCTTCAGTCGCGCTGCGACCGTGGGATCGGTGACACCCTCGGCGTTCGCGAAGTACTGGTTGAAGTTCTCTTCGCCGGAAAGCACTGTGCCCCAGGGGGTGACGCCGCCGGCGCAATTGTTGAGGGTGCCGAGCACTTTGGTTCCCGTGGGATCGGCACTCGTCTTGAGGAAGTCGCTGCCTGCAGCGGGGCCGGTCACGACAAATTCCGTGGTTCCGGTGATGCGGCGGTTGTTCGATCCGATCTCCGGTACGAGCTTGCCGTTGTCGGATTCGCCCTTGACCTGGACGACCGACAGTCCGTGGCTGGCGAGGCCGATCTTGAACTGCTCCTCGGTCGGGTTCTCCGCATCGTAGCCGCGGAACATCGCCGGCTCGGTGGAGTATTCGTGATTGACCACGAGTAGGTAGGTGTTGGGCTGCCCGTCGACCGGGAGCAATCCGGCGAAGTCGTTGTTGAATCCGAACTGCAGTTCCTGCGCTGCCGCAGTCTGCTTGTCGAAGTCGAAAGCCGGGGCGCCGGCGAGAACGGCGTCACCCCAGCGAATCACGACGGCTTGATCGTATCCGTCAGGGACGGTGACCTTGTCTTCCTTGTTGGGCGCGACAGCGCTGAAGTTCGTCCCCGTTGGTGTCGATCCGCCGCTGCTGCCGCTCGTCGAACCGGTTCCCGGTTCCGCACTTGCGGATTCGTCCGAACACGCGACGAGGGCGCTGCCCGCTCCCACCGCGAGGACTGCCATGCCGCTGCCCCGGAGCAAGCCGCGACGACTCAGCGCTGTGCGTGCGATGTCGCGGAAGTACTCGCCGCCCGAGGTGTTGGGGACCTCGTGAGAGCACGCGTTTCCGCACTTGTACTGGCAGGTGATCGACGCGCGCGCAGACACGCCGTCGTGTTTGACGAACAAGGCCAAAGGCTTGATAGCCACCGTGAACTCCCGAGATTCGATGTACGGACTTCGGGAACCGTAGAAGCTCTAAGCAAGGGTAAAGGAACGTAAAAATGAACGGCAAAACAACGAGGTGACCCTTACCCGCGGTTTACGACGCGTCCCCGCGGGGACGTCGCATGACATTTGTCATCGCTGATCCGTGACGGTGTCACCGCAGGTGATGACGCTGTGCACTGTTTTCGGCTCTGACTTCCCGCGAAGCTTGGATGCATGAGAGAACCACATGAGGGAAGCCTCCTGACGGACCTGATGGACATCGGACCCGCACCCACGATGGGCCGCGAACTTGTTGTGATCGTCGTGAATATCGCGATCATCGGAGTGCTGTTCGTGATCATCGGCTCCAATCCCGTGTTCTGGATTCTTGTTGCCGCTCTCGCTGTCTATGCGGGTATCCGATTCGTGATCGGACTGCGCGGCTGGAACCGAGCGGAGGCGCAGCGATGAAGGGCGATCCCGTGATCGACGTAGTCGGAATGTCGCGGCGTTACGGCTCCGGTAAGGAGGCGTTCGATGCTGTTCGCAATCTGGATCTGAGTGTTCAGGAAGGCGAGCTGTTCGGCCTCCTCGGAACCAATGGTGCCGGCAAGACATCCACCCTCGAAGTGATTCAGGGTCTTTCACGAGCCAGTGCCGGAACGGTGCGCGTTCTGGGCATGGATCCGGTGCGCAACCGCAAGCAGATTCGCCCGTCGCTTGGCATCATGCTTCAGAAGGGTGGCTTGCCCCAAGACCTGACTGCTCGTGAGAGTTTGGCGATGTGGGCCGGAACCTGCTCGAATCCGCTGCCCGTGGACGAGGTGCTCAAGCGCGTGGACATGCGTGACCGTGGTGATACCCGCGTGAAGTTCCTCTCGGGAGGTGAGGCGCGGCGACTGGATCTGGCGTGCGCGATCATCGGCCGGCCACTCGTCCTGTTTCTCGACGAGCCGACTACTGGTTTGGATCCCGAAAGTCGACGTAACACTTGGCAATTGATCGCTGACTTGAAAGCGTCGGGCGTCACCATCATGTTGACGACGCATTACCTGGACGAAGCCGAGTCCCTGTGCGACCAGTTGGCGATCATGCACCGAGGATCGGTGGTGCGCAGCGGAACCGTGGCGGACGTCGTCGCGGATCATCCTGCCCAGATCAAACTGCACCGTCCCGGTCTTCCGCTCCCGGCCCTGGCCGGCGCGGAGGTACGCGTCGAAAACGATCTGGTGGTGATCACCACTCGCACAGTGCAGGAGACGCTGACGGAACTGCTGCTGTGGGCACAGCACAACAACATCCTGCTGACCGGCCTGGATGCCCGCGCGGCATCCCTGGAGACCGTATTCCTCTCCATTGCAGACCAATTCGATCATCACGCAACTCTCGAAGGAGCGTCAGCATGAACCGCATAGCAACCCTGTCTCGTTCGGAGTTCACGCTCCTGGGACGAAATCGACTGTTGCTCTTCAACGCAATCGTCCTCCCGTTGATCTTTCCCGTGGGGATGCTGTACCTGTCGCGCGATGGCGGGTTGTCCGACAAGTCGGTGTCGGCAGGCCTCGAGGTGTTTGCACTCTTCCTGCTCGTGTTCGTGGTCTTCTACAACCTCCTGTCGGTGTACGCGACGCGTCGTGACGAGTTGGTTCTCAAGCGACTACGGACAGGGGAATGCAGCGACGCCGAGATCCTCGCGGGCCCGGCAGTGCCGTCGTGGGTTCTCACCGGCCTGTTGACGGTGGTGATCGGAATCGCCGTGATGGTTCTGGGCGGTAGTGCTCCGGTCAATCCGGTCCTGGTGCTGGTCGCGGTGATCGGCGGCGCCGCGCTCTTCACGGCGCTGGCGTTGATCACTTCGGCTGTCACGCGAAATGCAGAGGCGGCGCAGATCACCTGCATGCCGATTCTGATTCTGGCGACGGCAGGTATGTCCTCGATCAGGAATGTCGTGCCGGACAACGTTGCTCGCATTCTCGATTTCACTCCGCTGGCCGCAGTAGTGGACCTTCTCAATCTCGGATGGCTGGGGCGGACCACTGGCGAACTGGCTGATCTGGGCGATGCGCCCGGTGCGGCAGCGGGATTTGTCGACACCTTCGGTTCGGCTGCGCAACCGCTGTTGGTCATGCTGGCGTGGATCGTCGGTTCGGTTCTGATCGCGAACGTCCACTTCCGCTGGGAACCGCGTTCGTAGAACTCTGAGAAGCGTTCGTAGAACTCTGAGAAGGTAGTGGGCATGATCGCGCAGAACTTCGGACGCTGGAATCCGAGACGGACGTGGCGAACCGCGTCGAACGTCGACAAGGTTCGCCTCTACACGCGGCAATCGTTCATCATGGTCGCAGTGGTTTTCGGTGGCTTCGGTGCGGTCACCGAGGTCGTTGCGGATCGGTACCTGTCGGGTGTCTTCCTCGGAATCAGTGCCGTTGCGTGCGTCATCGCCGTGTCTCGGATGCCTGATCTGGGCGGAGTCGTGGCCAAGCCCGTCCAGATTCCTCTTGCCGTGATGACGTTGTCGGCGTTCTGCTCGGCGGGAATTGCCTTGGGAAGCAATGGCGAGAACGGCCCGTACTTCTGGCTGGCGGCAATCCTTGTCGTGCCCCTTGCGGGGTTGACGTCGTTGCGCTGGCTGATCGTGGGCTCGGTGGCCGCCGGGGTTGTACTGGGACTGCTTGCGGGTCCGGAAAGCGGCGTGTCCGTCGGAATCGTCGCCGCCTTCATGGGGCTGACCGTCTACATGTCGGTGTGGCTGCTGCGGATGGTCACCGAATTGGACGAGGCACGCGGAGCCGCTGCCGCTCTGTCCGTCGCCGAGGAACGGTTGCGATTTTCACGCGATCTCCATGACGTCGTCGGGCGGGCACTGTCTGCAATTGCGGTGAAAAGTGAACTTGCAGCTACTCTTTCACGGCGCGGCGACGATCGTGCCGCCGCGCAGATGGACGAAGTACGCGAACTTGCGCAAGATTCACTCGACGAAGCGCGCGAGTTGGTTCGGGGATACCGGTCCATCGCCTTGGCGTCCGAGCTGGCCGGTGCGCAGTCTCTGCTCGAGGCCGCCGGAATCTCCACTGCGATACGTGGATCGGCAGATCAGCTGCCGGTGGAACTGGCCGAAGCTGCCGCCTGGGTCGTCCGTGAAGGCGTCACCAACATTCTCCGGCACTCCAGTGCCGAGAATTGCAGCATCGAAGTGTTCGCGGACGGCGTCGTGATCGCCAACGACGGCGCACGGATCGCAGAGCCGAACAACGGAACCGGCCTGAACGGATTGCGCGAGCGCGTCGGCGCCGTCGGAGGAATTGTCGAAACCGTGCAGGACGAAGATCGCTTCACCCTCACCGCCCACTTTCCGTCCCGAACGAAGGAGTCTCGGTGACCGAGCCGATCAAGGTACTGCTGGCCGACGACGAGAACCTGATCCGCTCGGCTCTGGCCATGATGTTGTCGCTCGAGGACGACATCGTTGTCGTCGCGGAAGCCGAATCCGGCGAGGATGCCGTGGTCGCTGCTGCAAAACATCAACCTGACGTAGCCGTGCTCGACCTTCAAATGGCAGGTATCGACGGCATCGAGACGGCGCAACAGATTGCGCAGACGGTCTCGGGGTGCGTCTCGATCATCGTGACGAGCCACGGGCGTCCCGGGTATCTGAAGAAGGCACTGTCAGCAGGCGTCCGAGGATTTCTGCCGAAGACGACGCCTGCGGCGACGCTCGCCGAGGTGGTCCGCAGCGTCCACGCGGGCGGGCGGTACGTCGATCCGTCGTTGGCTGCCGAGGCAATCGGCGCCGGCGACTCACCGCTTACTCCGCGCGAAGCGGACGTACTCGAGTACGCGGCCGACGGAGCATCCATCGAGCAGATCGCTTCCCGGGCACACCTGTCTGCGGGTACCACCCGAAACTATCTGTCGTCAGCTGTCACCAAACTCGGTGCAGCCAATCGGCACGAAGCCGCAGTGATCGCCCGCCGGCAGGGGTGGATTTAGGGCCTCCGGCCCCGTGCGCCTTTCTGGTTGCGGGCACTACCAAAAAGGCGCACAGGGCCGAAGGCCCCGCGATGTCGAGAATCCCCGACTTGCTTCGTCCCTGTAGTGAAGTGCGACCAGAATGGGTGGCACCGACACAGAGGAGATTCACGATGGCCAAGTACTTGCTGCTCAAGCACTACCGCGGCGCTCCGGCTGCAGTCAACGACGTGCCGATGGACCAGTGGACGCCGGACGAGATCACTGCCCACGTGAAGTACATGCAGGAGTTCGCGGATCGGCTCGAGAAGGCGGGCGAGTTCGTCGACGGTCAGGCTCTCGCTCCTGAGGGCACTTTTGTCCGGTACGACGGTGAGGGTCGCCCGCCGGTCACCGACGGTCCGTTCGCGGAAACCAAGGACCTCATTGCCGGCTGGATGGTGATCGACGTCGACAACTACGACCGTGCCGTCCAATTGGCCGGCGAGCTTTCGGCCGCGCCCGGCGCAGGCGGGAAGCCGATTCACGAATGGCTCGAACTGCGCCCGTTCCTGACCGAGCCGCCGACCATCACGGACTGAAACCTGTCATGGACGACGCCCTGCTTCGGAGTCTGACTCCGAGCGTGCTCGGCATCCTCGTCCGCCGCGGAGCAGATTTCGCGTCGGCCGAGGACGCCGTGCAGGACGCTCTGCTCGAGGCGGTCAGGGTCTGGCCGGACAACCCGCCGCGGGACCCGAAGGGCTGGCTGGTCACGGTGGCCTGGCGGCGGTTCCTCGACGGGATCCGGTCGGATGCGGCTCGCCGCAGGCGGGAGCTTCGGGCTGACGAGCAGCCAGGCGAGCAGCCAGGCGAGCGGCCGGTCAGCGGGTCGGTGCCGGGCGTGGACGACACACTCCAGCTCTACTTTTTGTGCGCGCACCCGTCGTTGACGCCGTCGTCCGCCGTCGCACTCACGCTGCGCGCTGTCGGCGGGCTGACCACCCGCCAGATTGCGCAGGCCTACCTGGTGCCCGAGGCGACTATGGCTCAGCGCATCAGCCGAGCCAAGCGCACGGTCTCCGGCGTCCGGTTCGAGCAACCCGGCGATGTCGCCACCGTCCTGCGTGTCCTCTATCTGGTCTTCAACGAGGGGTACTCCGGCGACGTCGACCTGGCTGCCGAGGCCATCCGGCTCACCCGGCAGTTGGCGGCCGCGATCGATCACCCCGAAGTCGCAGGGTTGCTCGCACTGATGCTGCTCCATCACGCTCGTCGAGCCGCGCGAACTGCCGCGGACGGCAGTCTGGTTCCGCTAGCCGAGCAGGATCGCAGCCGGTGGGACACCGATTCGATTGCCGAAGGAGTCGCAATCCTCCAGTCAGCTCTCGCCCGCGACCGGCTCGGTGAGTTCCAGGCCCAGGCCGCCATTGCTGCACTCCATGCCGACGCTCTCACAGCAGACGAGACCGACTGGGTGCAGATCGTGGAGTGGTACGACGAACTCGCAGCCTTGACCGACAGCCCGATCGTCCGGCTCAACCGAGCGGTGGCCGTCGGCGAGGCAGACGGACCACGCGCCGGATTGGCAGCTCTTGCAGCGCTGGACGATTCACTTCCACGCCATGCCGCAGTCGAGGCCTATCTGCGTGAACGCGACGGAGACCTGGAGACGGCGGCGAGGTTGTATGCCGATGCAGCGCACAAGGCATCCAACCTCGCCGAACGTGACCATCTGATGCTTCAGGCGTCGAGGATCAACGCCCGTCGATCTCTGAAGCGTCCTGGGTTAGAGAACCTGTGACAGGAACGCCTGCAGTCGATCTGTCTCGGGATCGTCGAAAAGCTGTTCCGGAGTACCGGTTTCGACAACGGCGCCGCGATCCATGAACAGCACCTTGTCGGAAACGGAACGCGCGAAACCCATTTCGTGCGTCACGACGACCATGGTCATGCCGGACTTCGCGAGATCGGCCATCAATGCCAGAACACCCTTGACCAGTTCGGGGTCGAGAGCTGATGTCGCCTCGTCGAAGAACATGACCTCGGGCTTCATCGCCAGGGCGCGGGCAATGGCGACGCGCTGCTGCTGACCACCCGAAAGGTTGCCGGGCCGCGAGTCGGCCTTCTCCCTGAGCCCCACCAGATCCAGCTGCTCGAGCGCGAGCGCCCGAGCTTGCTCCTTCGACAAACCCTTGAGCTTGTTCGGCCCGAGTGCGATGTTCTCGGCGACGGTCTTGTGTGGGAACAGGTTGAAGTGCTGGAACACCATGCCGATCCGCTGGCGTAGCTCGTCGGGGTTGTCCTTCAGGACGGACTTCCCGTCGAGCAGCACGTCACCCTGCTCGGGCTCGTGCAGACGGTTCAGCACGCGCAGGAGCGTCGACTTGCCCGAACCGGAGGGCCCGATGACGGTGACGGTGTTTCCGGCGTCGACGTGCAGGTTGACGCCGCGAAGCACCTTGTTGGTGCCGAAGGACAGATGCAGGTCCTTGCCGGTGAGCGATACGGACTTCAGTTCAGAGCTGGTGGTCATGTCTTCAGCCCCTTTCCACGACGATGGCCTGCTCGAGCGGATCCAACGTGCCTGAAGTGTCGGCGCGTCCGGTCCGGAGTCGGTTGTCGATGTAGTTGACGAGGTGCGTCAGCGGGATGGTCAGAGCAAGGTAGAACAAGCCTGCCGCAACGAGCGGGGACAGGCTGCCGGTCTGGGCGTTGAGATCACGTCCGACGGCAAAGAGTTCCCGCTGGGTGACGAGCAGACCGAGGAAGTAGATCAGCGACGAGTCCTTGATCAGCGAGATGAACTGGTTCATCAACGCCGGCAGAACGCGTCGTACACCCTGCGGGATGACGACCAGCGACATGGACTTTCGGTAGCTGAAACCGAGGGCACGTGAAGCCTCGAGCTGTCCGGACTCGACGCTCTGGATTCCGGATCTGAAGATCTCACCGATGTATGCCGACGCGAGCAGTGACAGCGCCGCGACACCGAGCCAGTACGGATTGCTACCGGTGATTCCCTTGACGATCGGTCCGACGCCGAGCCCGATGATCAAGATGATGACGACTGCGGGCAGGCCACGGAAGATGTCGGTGTAGACGCGGGCCGGCCAGCGCAGCCAACGGGTGCGCGAGATACCGGCGACAGCGAGCAGCATGCCGAGGATCGTGCCGATGATGCCGGACGCGAGCGCAAGGATCAGGGTGTTGGGAAGACCGGTCTTGAGGAGATCGGGGAATGCCTTCTTGTACAGATCCCAGTCGAAGAACGTGTCCTTGAGCTGTTCGAGCGTCGACTTCGGTTGGTACGACGCGGTATCGCCACCGTCGCCGTTTGCTGCGTTTTCTGCGGCAATGGCTGCGAAGTCGGGCAGTTCCGGAGTGGCCGCGGCCTTGGATCCGGGCTTCCAGCCTTCAGGGAGTTGGCGCGGTACCCAGTCGGCGTACAGCTGAGACCAGGTTCCGTCGTCGATGACTGCGTCGAGGCCGGAGTTGAGGGCGTCGATCAGGGGCTGGTTTTCCTTGTTCACCGCCCAGCCGACGAAGTTGTTGACCGAGAAGGTGTTCTGGATGATCGAGGTCGGATCACCGGGAGCGATTGCACCTTCGGCCTGCTGAGACGGAGCTACCCAGGCGTCGATCTGTCCGGACTTGAGGTTCGCGTACGCCGTGGCGTAGTCGGGAAACTTCACGGGATCGAGCTTGAGCGTGTTCACGACGTAGTCGTCCTGCACGGTTCCCTGCACGACGCCGATGCGCTTGGAGGCATCCAGGTCTCCGAAGCCGGTGATCGGGCTGCCGTTAGGCACGACGAGGGAGAAGTATCCGAAGTCGTAACCGTTGGTGAAGCCGACGGTGTTGCGACGGTCGTCCGTGGTGGTGATGGACGACGAGCCGACGTCGAAGCGTCGACCGGCAACCTGGGCGAGAAGCCCGGCGAACTCGGTGCCGACGAACTCGACCTTCAGGCCCAGCTTGTCCGCGACGGCCTTCAGCAGCTCGTTGTCGTATCCGGTGTACTGATTCTCGGAGTTGACGCAGATGCTCGGGGGCGCGTCACCGAGCGTGCCGACCGTGATGACCCCGGGTTTGATCAGATTCAGCTTCGAGGTGTCGATCTGATCGACCGGGGTGACGGTGGCCGTGGTGTAGCGGTCTTCGGCGCCCGCACCCGCTGCCGCGTCCAGATTGGTGGGCGCCGCGGTTGCAGCTCCCACTCCTGGAGGTGCACACAGGTCTGTGGGGGCTGCCGACGAATCCGAGCCACTCGAGCACGATGACAGAGTCAGCGCCAGGAGGGCAGTGAGGAGCAGTGCCACCACCAGGCGGATCTTCGCTGCGACGGAAGAAAACATGCGTGCAGCGTAATCCTAAGGGTAGCCATTTCTCCGTGTAGAACTGTTGACAGTTTTCGGACAAGGGGCCGTTGCGCTGCGGGCATGCCTTCAAATCAGCGTGATTTTAAGTATCGCCAGGTCGGGGAATCTCGTGCCGAAGAGATCGGCGTCAGCGGACGGGTGCGAGTTCGACGCCCGACGGAGGTACCAGGCGACGCAGCGTTCCGTCGAAGCCGGTGACGTAGAGCGCCCAGCCGTCGCCGTCCTGTCCTATACGCACTGAACTCGGCCCGTTCCACCCACTCGACAGACCCGAAGCGACGACGCAGGAAGTGCCGGTTTCAGGGTGTACGCGATAGATCGAGCCTTCGACGTGAGCAGCGGCGTAGAGCATTCCATCCTGCGACATGGTCAGATCGTCGAGGCCGGGTATCAGGCTCGGGACCGTCGCTACAACTGTCCACGCGTCAGGGGTATCCAAGGGCACTCGAATGATCTGACCGGTGAACAGGTCATCGGTGTACACGGCTCGATGATCCGGACTGAGCGCGAGTCCCTCCGAACGCGGCACTGTCGACCAATTGGGCACGACGGCTCCGGAGTCGTGCAGATAGCGCGAGACGCCCTTTGGCGGACCTCCTTCTGTTCCGACCCACGTGGTCAGCAGATCGCCGTCGGGAAGCCGGAGCAGGCCGTTGCCCGCGAAGTCGACGGGTGCGGACAGCTGATCCGTCGAGGTGTCCAGGTGCCACAGCTTGCCGTCCTGTCTGGTGAGGAAGGACAGCCTCGAACCGTCGAGTTGCAAACCGCCAGGGGCAGCCATGTCGTCGAGGACAGTTCGTACCTGTCCTGCGGCGTCGACGTGATAGATCTTCGACTCGCCGGAGAGGTAGAACCCGCCGTTGTCATCGGGCTCGAGGTTTTCGAGCTGTTCCAACCCTTGCGCTACGGTTTCGACCCGCCACTCGCCGCACATCGGCGCGACTGTCCAGGTGGCCCCCGCCGGCGTAGCTGCGGCCACGGTCCCGGCTGCGATCGCCGCGACGATCAACAACGCCCGAGTTCGGTTGCGTGATACCCCCATTGCGCACAACTTACGGCAAACCGGACCAATATCAAACGGTCTGGTCGGTATAGCCGACGCCCAGGGGGTCGCTCCAGGTGGTCCACACGTCTGGCCCGAGTTCGATCTCGGCTGTGGTGAGTAGACACGCGTCGAGTTCTCGGTGCAGTCGAGACGGGTCGATGGCTTGGCCGATGAAGACGAGTTCTTGTCGGCAGTCTCCGACGGGTTCTTCCCACTTGTCGAGGATTCCGTCACGACGGTAATCGTCGGCCGGCCACTCGTCACGGGGTAGAAACTTCCACCAACGGCCGACGTATCCGTGGCGAATGAGATGACCGGCCTGAGAAATACTCCCGATCTCGGTGAACCGGCCGGCATTCCAGTAGTAGCCCTTGGCCCGAAGTAACTTTCCGTTGGTCCACTCGCTGCTGAGGAAATCATGCAGCCGTTGGGGGTGGAAGGGTGCGCGCTCGCGGTACACCACCGAACCGATTCCGTACTCCTCGGTTTCGGGGATGTGTTCACCTTGGAGTTCTTGTAACCATCCGGGGGCCTGTGCAGCCTTTTCGAGTGAGAACAAACCGGTGTCGAGAATCGTGTCGAGTGGGATGCGACCGAGCGTCATCGGAACTATCGCAGCGGATGCGTTCAAAGAGCGCAGGACTGCGGTCAATTCGACCAGGTGCTGGTGCGAGACGAGATCGGCCTTGCTCACCAGGATGACGTCGGCAAATTCGATCTGATCGACAAGCAGATCCGCGATGTCTCGTTCGTCTTCCGGGGCATCGGCTTCGACGCGGCCCCCAGCCGTGTAGTCGCGCAGAAAACTGTGGCCGTCGACGACGGTGACCATGGTGTCGAGTCGGGCGACGTCGGCGAGGGCGTGGCCGTCGGTATCGATGAATGTGAACGTCTCTGCGACGGGAAGCGGTTCGGAGATGCCCGAAGATTCGATGAGTAGGTAGTCGAATCGGCCATCGGCGGCCAAGGCACTGATCTCGGAGAGAAGATCCTCTCGCAGAGTGCAGCAGATGCAGCCGTTCGTCATCTCGACCAGTTTCTCCTCGGAGCGACTGAGCGAGATCTCACGCTCGACTTCTGCACTGTCGATGTTGATTTCGCTCATGTCGTTGACGATCACCGCGACCCGCCGACCCTCTCGATTTCGCAGGATCTCGTTGAGTAGTGTCGTCTTCCCGGCGCCCAGGAAACCTGACAGCACCGTGACCGGAAGTCGTGTGTCGACCATGATTTCCAGTGTCCTTCCGAATGAGAGAATTGCTGTGATCAGGCGGCGGTCACGCGAAACGCTGTGATCGCGTGACCGCCGCCCGGAATGTTGGACGATCAGGCCGCAGGCTCGAGGTAACCCTCGAAAAGGTCGACTACGACGCTGCCGCCGTCGGTGTCGCTACCGAACAATTCCTCGGCGGCGAACTTCACGTGGTACGTCGGTTCTTCGCCGGCGTCGTTGCGCCCGTGGCCGATTGCGTCGGGAAACGGCCACTTCTCGCTAGTCCGATGAGAGATGGTTCCCACTCGTCCGCGGCAGTACGCAGGCATTCGAATATGCCCCGGAACGTACTCGTCGCGCACGCGTACTCGCTGACCGATTTCGAAGGTGGTCGTCTCGACGGGTGCCGGACGCCCTTCGGATTCGCTGGGCCGCGACAGTGGGAACGGTCCCCCTGCAAGGCTTTCGAGTTCTTCCTGCGTCAGGATTCCCTTTTCGACCATCAGTGTCGCGACGCCGATGACGTACCTCTCGTAGTACGGGGTCATCATGTAGTGGCGTGGTTCCATCCGCTCGACGACGTATCGAACTTCGTCGACGCTGAATGCCCCGAGTTCGGCGACACCGGCGAACATCAGGCTGTACGGCAGGTGTTCCCACTCGGCGTGGAAGGTGGGGCCGATGTCGGCGTTGACGGTATGCGGGACTTTGCCGAAGCCTTGAACTCCGGCAAGATCGTGTACTCCATCCATGGTGTGCTTCTTTCTTGTCGGGGTGATCAGACGGTGGGGACCTGCGGGACTGCGACGCCGATCAGGCAGTCCTTGGTGACGATTTCCTGCAGTTGTTCCTGGCTCCAGCCTTCGGTGCCTGCGGGACGTTGCGGGAGAACCATGTAGCGAGTTTCGGCGGTGGTGTCGTAGACGCGGATCTCGACGTCCGACGCGATCTCGGTTCCCATCTCGGAGAGAACCTTCCGTGGCTCACGCACCACTCGCGCACGGTATTCGAAACTCTTGTACCAGGTAGGGGGCAGGCCGAGAATGGGCCACGCGGTGCATGAACACAGCGAGCACACGATCACGTTCTTGAGGGTCGGGGTGTCTTCGACTGCCACGATGTATTCGCCCTGGGGGCCCAGATATCCGTACTGGGCAACCGCGGCGGTACCGTCGGTGAGAAGCAGTTGCCGGAAATCGGGGTCGGTCCACGCCCGCGCGACCAATTCCGCTCCGCGCCTTGGACTGAAGTCCTCCTCGAAGGTCTTCTTCCATCCCTCGACGTAACCGTCGGGTACCAATCCCTTACCGTCGAGTGCGCGGAACAGGGCCCACGCCCGGTCGGAGACCGGCGCCTGGGCCGGTGCGGCGTTCTCCGTTGTGTGGTCGATCGTTACTGACATCTGGTTCACCTTTTCTATGCGGGCTGATCATGTGTGAATCGGTGGAATTTGTTGTGCAAGTGCGGATACAGAACTAGGTGAGGCTGAGTTGTGGTGCAGAGTCGGAGATGTGGTCGGCAGGCGTCGGAAACGCGCCGCGAAGCTTTTCGAATGCGCGCCCGACCCGGAGGACCGTCGCATCGTCGAAGGTCTTGCCGGTGATCATCATTCCGACCGGAAGCCCGTTCACCAGGCCGGCGGGAACGGACAGGGACGGATGTCCGGTCACGTCGAACGGTGCTGTGTTGGCGATCATCCCGAGAGCCTTCGTGATGAAGGTTGCACGATCCACGTCCTTCGCCGGTAGTTCGGATGCGACGTAGGGCAGTGTGGGCATCACCAGGACGTCGAATTGTCTCAAGGCAGTGTCGTAGGCGGCACGGGCGAGCGGTACGAGGTTCCGGGCTTTGCCGTAGCTCGCGCCGCCGAGGGTGGTGATGCCGTGGTGGCCGGTCAGAGCCACCAGTTTGACGGTTTCGGACAGAGCGTCGGCGTGCTGAAGGCGTCGAGAAGCAAAGTGTGCCATCAGTTCCGGATCGTACAAACCTTCGGCGTTCATGCCGTATCCGTTGCCGTCCAACATCTGGTAGGCACCACCGTCCGTGGCGATCACGTTCCAGATGTGGAAAGCATGTAGGTGCCACGGGATGTTTACTTCCTCTACCGTGCAACCGATTTCGGACAGACTGTGTGCCGCTGCGCGGACTGCGTCGTCGACCTCGGGCTGTGAGACCGCGTGCCCGAAACCTTCTCGAACGATCCCGATTCGCAGACCATCCACATCGGAGTCGAGGGTGGACAGATAGTCACCTGCTTCGACGCTGTCGGCTTGGCGTGGGTCGTTACCGTCGCGACCGGCGATGACCGAGAGCATCAGTGCGGCATCGTGGACCGTGCGTGTGATCGGGCCGAGATGGTCGATTGTTCGCTCGATGGGAAATGCCCCGGTATACGGGACGAGCCCGAACGTCGGCTTGTGTCCGACGACGCCGCAGAATGCCGCCGGGATCCGGATCGATCCGCCCTGATCCCCGCCGATGGCAAAATCGACGTCACCGTTTGCGACGAGAGCCGCACTGCCACCGGATGATCCACCTGCTTCACGTTGTGGGTCCCATGGATTGCGGACCGGTCCGCTTGCCGGTGTGAAGCTCGAACCGGAGAAACACAGGTCCTCACACACAGCTTTGCCCGCGACGGTTGCACCGGCCGCCAGTAGTCGAGTGACCACAGTCGCGTCGCGAGACGGAGTGAACCCCTCTACTGTCCGAGACCCGTTCATCATCGGAACTCCGGCCACGGTCACGTTGTCCTTGATCGCCACGCGTCGGCCGGTCAGGACGCCGTCCGACGTCGGCGGGATGCTTGTGGTCACATACCAAGCGCTCAAGGGATTTTCGCTCGCTGTTGGCACCGTGTGCTCACGTGACGTGGTCGGCGGGGTTGCCTCGTCGGCGTACAACTGGTCGACGACGTCGTAGGAGCCCAGTGCTCCGTCGATCAGTGCCGGCCACTCGAGCCGGGCTGACTGGTCGAAAGTGATGCCGTAATGCCTTGCGGCGGTGTCTATTGCATTGTCGTCAGGTCGGATTGTCGCCATGAGAAGTGTGCTCCTGATGTGATCGGCTTCACTTGTCTTTCAGACTAGGGCCGGATCCATAATTGCGTCAATAGGTATCGACATATTGACTCGTTAAGTTCGGGTTACGCGCGCTCAGAGAGAGCGGGGGTACAGGCGCCCACGGCGTGATTCAGCGAGCAGAATCGGTCGATGCAGTGGAACGCCGTTGTTCGTAGAGCTTTTCGATGTCGTGACAAGCTGCCGAAGTACTGTTTCCGGATCGCCTGCCGACGTTCGTTCGACTGCGCGTGCGTAAGCGACGATCGCTTCGTATGTTGTCTCCGACAGGGAACTGAGCGGAGGCAGGAGTTCGTTCGAGCTCGCGCTGTATCGCTTTTCGAGGTCGTGATCGCCGGCTGCGGATTGAAAGTAGCCGAATGCCGCCCAGACTCCGTCGGCATCGGAATTGCCGATGAGCTGCTGAGTGGCCTCGTCGAGGACCAATGCAAACGTCCGCGTGGTGGCCCGCAGTCCGTGCTGGGCGCATTGTCGTTCGAAGAAGACCTCGTCATGGCCCACCAGGGTGGAAAGAATCAGTTCGGCCCCGGAGTCGGCTATCGACTCGATGATGCGTGAGAAGTCGGTTGTCCCCAACGGTACGTAGACTTCGCCGGCCACCGAACCTGTGGATTCGGCGATCACACGCCGGGCCGCCCAATGCGCTCCGAACGACCACGAATACTGCTGGCCGACCAGGAACCAAGTGCGAGAACCGGTCTCGGACATCATTGCGGGTATACCTGCTCGCGTCTGGTCGAGTGGTCGCTCACCCAATCGAAGGACTCCCGGACGCGATCGACCTCCCTCGTTGAGAACTGTGTGCACCAACAGCACACCGGTGTTCTGCAATGCAGATGCAGCGGCATTGAAGGTCGACGATGTCACGCACGCGAAAACGGCGCGACATCCGCTTTTCACCAATCGCAGTGCGGTCGCCGCTCCGGCCGCCGAGTCGGAAGCGTCATCGCCGATCACCAAGTCGACGAGAACGCCGCCGATGCCGCCGTCGGCATTGATTTCTTCCACGGCCAGGGCTGCGAGTGTTTCTGTCGCCTGGGCGAATACAGCTGCCGGGCCGGATTTGCTGACCAGCAGCCCGATCCGATGTCGGTCGGAACGCGGAGGTTCGGGTGGAGCGAATCCGCGCTTGTTGGCAAGCCAGGAAATGCCGTCCTGATCGAGGCTGGACTCGAGAACGATCCGGGTCCCGGCGCCGTCGGGAAAGAACCGGATCGTCAGGCGGCCGCGCCACGGTTGGTGGTGCACGATCACGACCGATCGGCCCCGCTTCACGCCGGCGACGTATCCCAACAGCGTGATCGGCATTCCGACTGGATCTGCGCGTGCGCCGTCGCCGACGGGAAGGGAGATGGCGGCAGCGGCCCCGACCGTCAGTTGCTCACATTCGAGTTCGAGCAGTTGCCCCGTTTCGAGGCGCTCGAAGGCTGACCCTGGTGGGTCGGTCGTTACGATCTGTGCCGTTACGGAGAGACCTGGCACGTTCTACTTCCTGCCTGAAATAGGTGCTGGGGCTCAACAAGGCCTCACGCTCGGCGACGCACCGATGCGACGTCTGAATCCTCAGTCGCAGTGGCCGGCAACTCGGAGGCGTTCGAACCTGCTTCCAGCGCTCGCCCGAGGACGTCGCGCAGGAACTGGAGTGCATCGTTGGCGGGCCCCGATGGATCTATCGAGAACAGGCGATGACGTCCTTGACGCCGTTCGACGATCACGCCGGACAACCGCAGCGCCTTGAGATGTGTGGATACCGTGGTGCGACCGACCGTCGAAATTTGATCGCTGATGAAGCCCGCGTTGCACTCGCCGTGTGTAGCCAGCGTGTCGAGAATCTGTCGACGCACTTGGTCGGCCAGCACAGCAAACGCCAACTCTTCGTTTCGTTGAGTAGTCACTGTCTGCTGTCCGCGCTTCCTCGATGGTCTCTACTGAGATATGTCGACACCCGTCAACATATCTCGAGTTGCCTCCGAGGGAAAGAATGTGGCCGAAGATTGCCGGCGACTTCGGTCAGTGCTCGGCGGTGATCACCGCGTCGCGCAGCATTCCGGTCCCGGGATGGCAATTGATGTACTCGTAGAGCTGATCGGCGGCATCGAATACCGAGACCTCATGGTAGAGACGCAATTTCGACAGGCCCTCGGCCACCCGGAAGAACGTCGTGAAGATCCGTAGATGGGTCGGGTGGGATTCCGACCACCGTTCGAGTTGGTCGAGGGAGGCCCAGTGGCCGATGTTGTAGCTCAAGTCGAGGAAGTTTCCGTCGATGTCGATATTGCGTACGAATCGGTTGCTGTAGCACCCGACGGCCGAGCCGTTGTCGCGGAGGAAGTCCATGCCCGATTGAAGAGTGGGCAGGATTTCGTCCAGGTAGAGGCTGCGCTCGTCTGCTTCCGCGTCGGCCCAGTCCTGCCCGGACCTGATCAGTGCGATGTTGTCGTGTCCCCGCACTACTACGCGTCCACCTACGGCGGGGTCACCGGCGACGACCCGCAGTTCGCCCGAGGCCTGCATCCAGTCGGTTTGGGAGATCGGAAACCGCTCGCGCATCGAACCCCAGTAGCCGTGCTCGTTGATTTCGCCGCTGACACCGTCCATGACAGCTCCCACCCCGGGGAGGTCGTCTTGGAACGCGTAGAGCGTTTCGAATTGTTCGGCTCTCGGTGCCACGATCTCGCGGAAGAACCCCAATCCGTCCGACAGGCGGTCTTCGGACTCCCACCAGGAGGACACTGGAGGTGATGTGCTCCAACGATGTTGGGAAGAAACATCTTTCCAGTAACCGACCACGATCAGGTTCTCGTAGCCCTGGTTGTCGATGTGATGGGTGAGATCGTGGTGTGCCGGTCCGTCCGGCAAGTCGAAGCCGGCGACGATATCCCGCATCGCCCGCAGTGCTGCCGGGCGCTGATCCTCGCCGCGGAACTGCACGCCGAGATAGCCCATCACGACCTGGTGCAATGTGTCGTCTGCGCGCCCGACCCACATGGGAAACGGTGGCGTATAGGTATCCGGGACCCGCCTGGTCAGAGTGCGCGGGCATTGAAGGTGTTCGCCGATTGCAGATTCCATGAGTGCTCCCTGTGATGTAGGTGGTCGAATCGGGTGCCTGGCACTTGGCAACGCCGTGCCGAAAATCTACGCCCGCTCAGCCGAGCAAACTTGGCCGTCAGCGCCCGATGCTTGGCCTACCGTGCCAAGAATTGTGGATACGCTTCGGCGACAGAAAATTTTGAACACCATGTTCAATGGGTAAGTGTCCGAAGATGTTACAGATCAGCGGGTAGTACTTGTGGGGGCCGCTGCTTGCGACCGGTACCGCCGCGGGCTGATCCCGAATTCCGCCTTGAAGGCTCGACTGAAGGCGGCCAGGTCGGTGAATCCCCAGCGGTGAGAAATCTGGGTCAGCGACCGCTCTACTCCGTGTCGTTGC
The DNA here is from genome assembly GCF_044908235.1 of Rhodococcus sp. 27YEA6. NCBI lineage: Bacteria > Bacillati > Actinomycetota > Actinomycetes > Mycobacteriales > Nocardiaceae > Rhodococcus > Rhodococcus sp. 27YEA6. The sequence goes on from NZ_JBIYCY010000021.1 coordinate 22,096, forward strand.
ACGATCTCACGACGGCAACCGTCGAGTCGACGGCTGCGAATCGACCGTGACACCGTCGTGCCGTGTTCGGCGAAGGCTCGGTGCAACTGCCGAATGGAGACTTTGACCGATCCCGCGATGTCCACCGGAGACAGGGCCGGGTCTGCGATGCGGGCGTCTATGACCGACAGGGCGGATTCGTAGAGGCTGGTTCGCCGCGAGGTGATCGGTCGCGCAGTTGTGTGAAGAACGGACTTGACCAGGTTGCCGATCTCGTTGACGACTTCCTCTTCGTCTCCGCTTGCGTCGGACGTCATGCGGACGGAGGCAAGATCGTGAAGAAAGCGACCGAGCAGGCCACTCAGGCCCGCGTGTCCGTCGAAGGCGATGGCGGTCAGGCTCGTGACCTCCGCGTCGCTGAGCGACAGGTACGACCGTGGCCAGGTGAACACCTCGAGTCCCCAGATGCCGTCGTGTGCGTGTCCCTCGATCTGCCAATCGAAGGGGCGCGTGGTGTCGTACAGGACGTAGTCGCCACGTCGCAGGACGCATTCGCGGTCGTCTTGGCGCACTACCGCGCTACCGCGGCGGATCATCCCGATCTGCAGATAGTCCGCGCCGTCGCTTTTGATGAGGCTGTTGCTACGGACTATTCGTTGTTCCATCGATTGAACTGCGGATACCCGAACGTGTGCGAGTTGGGCCGAGTGGACGGCCCCGCTGAATCGATCGCCGTCTCCGATATCGGATACGTCGAGCGCGACAAAATGCTCGCGCAACAAATCTGCCCAGTCGCCCGTGAGAGTCGTGCGTGTGGGCAGGGAGAAGCCGGATCGCGCGAGCATTGCAGGGCGCCTCCTCGCAGAAAAGCCGAAGTTCTCGGGTGCTCGATGTTCAGAGAGTAATCCCGCACATCAGACATGTCGATAGAAGTCGACATGTCATCGCGTCGGGAAGAAATTGTTTGCCATACAAACAACGCCGAGTTATTGTTTGTCGTACAAACAAGTAGGAGTTCGTGATGGCCACCGAGGCAGTTCCCGCAGCGCGCGCGACGCGTGAGTCGGGCAAGCAGACGCGCATGGCGCTGTTCAACGCCGCAACCGAGCTGTTCCTCGAGCACGGCGACAGCGTCTCCATCGCGCAGATCTGCACGGCCGCCGGCGCCCATCCCAACCAGGTGACCTACTACTACGGCTCCAAAGAAAAGCTCTTCGTCGAGGTGGCGTGCGCGGCCGTTCTGCGCGCAGGCAAGCGTGCCGAGGTCGATGCCGCCGACGCCGACACGGTCGGCGATTACACCGAGAAGCTGGTCGGATCCCTCCTGGGCTCGGGCGCTCCCAGCGTCGAACTCTTCGTGGAAGCGATGATGATGACGGGTCGTCGTGGTGAACTCCGCGACCTGATCTCCGAAACGCTTCGCACTCTGCACTCCTCGGGCAAAACCGCCCTCCTCCGTACCTTGATCCGCACCGGCTGGCAGCTGCGCGCGGGCATCGACGTCGAGTCCAAGGCCTTCTGGTCTGCGATCTTCGGCCTCGTCATCCAGAAGACTGCCACCGGCGAGAGCTTCGGCTACTCCCTCGAGGAGGCGGTTGCCGTCATCTTCGCCACCCTCCAGATACCCGACGCCGTACTCAACAGCTCGATGGAATGAACTCTCTTCGAGCGTGATTCTCCGACAAGGACTTCGATGAATATCGTTCGCGTATTCGACAGCAACGTCACCAAGACCCCGGACAAACCCTTCCTGATATTCGACGGTCACGATCACACGTACTCCCAGGTTCAGGACGGAAGTCGACGCGCCGCAGGCTATTTGCAGTCGCTGGGCGTGCAGCCGGGCGACCGCGTCGCGCTGATGTGTTACAACACTCCGGGATTCGTGTACGCGATGCTCGGTGCCTGGCGCTTGGGCGCCGTCGTGGTCCCCATCAACCACAAGATGCAGACTCCGGAAGTTGCCTACGTGCTGGGACACGCGAAGGTGTCGGTGTGCGTCTTCGACGGTGAGTTGGCGCCGGTTGTCGGTCGACTGGAGACAACGGCCAAGCTGATCAGCACGGACTCTGTCGCAGACGGTTTCGACTTCTTCGACGACGCCATCACCCGCCAGGACGGCGTTGACGGTATCGACATCGACGAGAACGATCCGGCCGAAATCCTCTACACCTCGGGGACTACCGGCTCGCCCAAGGGCTGCGTCCACAGCCACCGCAACGTCGTCGGTGTTGCCGTCACCGCGGCCCTCGCCGTGTCGACGACTCGGGACGAGCGACTGCTCATGGCCGTCCCGATCTGGCACGCTTCCCCGCTCAACAACTGGTTCATGTCCATGCTCTACATGGGCGGAACCGTCGTGCTGCTGCGCGAGTACCATCCCGTCAAATTCCTGGAAACAGTTCAGGAACAACGCATTACCCTCTGCTTCGGCCCGCCGGTCATCTACACCACTGCACTCAACCTCGTGCCGAACTTTGCCGACTACAACCTCGGAAGCGTTCGTGCGTGGTTGTACGGCGGGGGACCGATCGGCGCGGATGTCGCTCGGCGACTGGTGGAGTCGTACGGCACCACCGAATTCCGGCAGGTCTACGGCATGACCGAGACCGGGCCAGTGGGCACCGTGCTGTACCCCGAAGAGCAGTTGAGCAAGGCGGGCTCGATCGGCCGCGTCGCGCTGGCCGGCGTCGACCTGCGCCTGGTTGCCGATGACGGCACCGACGCGGAGCCCGATCAGATCGGTGAGATCTGGCTGCGCGCCGACACCGTCATGCAGGGGTACCTCGACGACCCCGCTGCCACGAAGGCTGCTTTTGCCGACGGCGGTTGGTATCGCACCGGCGATCTGGCGCGCAAGGATGCGGACGGTTACCTCTTCATCGTCGACCGCGCGAAGGACATGATCATCACGGGCGGCGAGAACGTCTACTCCAAGGAGGTCGAGGACGTGATCTCCGGCCACCCGGACGTCGTCGACGTCGCCGTTGTCGGAAAACCCAACGAAGAATGGGGCGAGACCGTCGTCGCGCACGTCGTCTGGCGTGAACCGGATGTCATCAGCGCCGACGACATCAAGGACTACCTCTCGGACAAGTTGGCGCGCTACAAGATTCCGCGTGAAGTGGTGTTCGCGACGATTCTTCCGCGTACACCGACCGGCAAGATCCAGAAGCACCTCATCCGCGCAGCGAGCTGAAAGGCCTGTCATGACTGATATTTCCGAGAAGACCGTCACCCACCCGGCTCCGCATCGCACCCATGCAGTGCTCAACCAGTCGGTACCGCGCACGGACGTCAACGAGTTCCTGCTCGATACGGTCCTAGCCGAAGGCGTCGCGCGTCACGACGCCGATTGGGCCACCAGTGAACTCACCGATATCGGTGAACTGGTCGGCAGTGCCGGGTTCCAGCACGACGCCGAGCTGGCCAACACGGTGATCCCCGAATTGAAGACCTTCGATCGCTGGGGAAACCGCATCGACGAGGTCGAATACCATCCGTCGTATCACCGGATCATCTCTGCCGCCGTTGCGCACGGTGCTCACACCTCTGCCTGGGCTGACCCGAAGCCGGGTGCCAACGTGGCTCGGGCCGCGGCATTCATGCTCTTCTCCCAGGTCGAACCGGGCCACGCGTGCCCGATCTCCATGACGCACGCTGTGATCCCCTCGCTCGAGCTGCAACCCGATGTAGCCGCCATCTGGACCCCGCGTGCCCTTTCTCGGAGTTACACCCCCGAGTTGGATGCTCCCGGAAAGGCATCCGCGATCTTCGGAATGTCGATGACGGAAAAGCAGGGTGGCTCCGACGTGCGAGCCAACACGACCATCGCCAAGCCGGCCGGACGTGGCGGCCCGGGTGCGGACTACCTCCTCACCGGACACAAGTGGTTCTGCTCCGCGCCGATGTCCGACGCCTTCCTGGTTCTCGCTCAGGCCGAAGGTGCTGCCGGCGAGGGACTTTCCTGCTTCCTTCTCCCCCGCATCCTGCCCGACGGCACACGCAACGTCTTCCGCATCCAGCGTCTGAAGAACAAGCTGGGCAACAAGTCCAACGCGTCGTCCGAGATCGAGCTCGACGGCACCGTCGGCACCATGATCGGCGAACCGGGACGTGGCGTGCGGACCATCATCGAAATGGTGTCCCAGACGCGACTCGACTGCATCCTCGGCAGCACGGCAGGTATGCGTCAGTCGGTCGCCGAAGCGGTGTGGCACGCACGGCACCGCAGCGCTTTCGGTGCCGTCCTGGCAGATCAGCCGGCGATGACCTCGGTGCTTGCCGATCTGGCTCTCGAATCCGAAGCCGCGACCATCACCGCACTGCGATTGGCCCGTGCGCAGGACGAGGACGCGAATGAGCAGGAAAAGGCGTTCCGCCGACTCGCGACGGCTGTTGCGAAGTACTGGATCTGCAAGCGCGGCCCGCACCACTCCTACGAAGCCCTCGAGTGCCTGGGCGGCAACGGTTACACCGAGGACTTCCCGCTTGCCCGTCGCTACCGTGAGCAGCCCGTCATGGCCGTGTGGGAGGGGTCGGGCAACGTCATCGCGCTCGACGTCCTGCGCGCGATGACCCGTGAACCCGACTCCGTTGCCGCCTTCGACCACGAGATCAACCTCGCCCGCGGCAACAACCCGGTCCTCGATCAGCACCTCGATCGGGTACGACGCCAACTCGGTGAGCTCGCCACGATGGCACCTGCCGACGCTCAACTCCGCGCTCGGACCGTCGTCGAGGCTATGGCGTTGGCACTGCAGGCTTCGCTCATGGTGCGCCACTCCCCGGCCGCCTCGTCCGATGCGTTCATTGCCGCTCGCCTCAGCGCCGACCGTGGTCACGAGTACGGAACTCTGCCTGTGGGAACAGATTTCGCCGGAATTCTCGCGAGAGCCTAAGGCTGCTCCCTCAGTACCCTGGTGACGGTGTGTACTGCCGGCGTCGGATTGTTGGGTCGCCATGCCATCGCGATTTTCAGCGTGGGCGTGGCCCCGGCGATCGGCAGGTACACGACCCCGTCCATGGACAGATGCGCCGTCGACTCCACGACGACGGCGATCCCGACCCCCGCTCCGACCATGGCCAACAGGCTGTACGGATCGGGGGCTTCGTGTGCGATGGTGGGCGTGAAACCTGCTGTGGCGCAAACGGACAACGTTGCATCGCGCACCACCGAGCCGTGCTCGGCGGGATACATCACGAATCGTTCGGTTGCCAGGTCTTCCGGTGACACCGAGTCATGCGTACCGAGGTGATGCCTGGCCGGAACCGCGACCATCAAGGTTTCCTCCCGCACAGTGTGAGTCTCGAATCCGCGCGGAATGGGCAGGCCGACTATGCCCATGTCCAGTGCTCCGCGTCGGAGAGCGTCGAGCACCTCACCCGAGTACATCTGCGGCCGTAGTTCCAGTTCGATTCCCGGATGGGAGTCGGCCAAGGACCGTGTGAGGGCCGATAGGACGGTGTAGCCGCCTGTTCCGCCGAAACCCACTGTGACACGGCCCGTCTCGCCAGTCGACGCGGCCGATGCGATTTCTCGTACCACGGCGATCTGCGCTTCGATGATTCGTGCGGGCGTGACCAAGGCTTCGCCGGCTGCGGTCAGTTGCACTGATCTGGTGGTCCGGACGAACAGGTCGGTGCCGAGTTCGCGCTCGAGCGCCCGAATGGTCTGGCTGAGCGGGGACTGCCCGATGTGGAGTCGCTCGGCGGCCCGGCCGAAATGAAGTTCGTCGGCGACTGCGAGAAACGCGCGCAGCTGACGCAATTCCATGTCGCTCCTCCCGGTCTTCATTATGTGGTTCTCCCACATAAATGAGTCGAACTAAGTCTTGGACTCTACATGGATTTCGGACGATAGTGATTCACGCCTCACATTGCATCCCTTGGTGATGCCCGACGCGAGAATCAGGGAGAACCGTGGATCAAAACCCAGGTCAAGACACCAATCCGCCTGAATACAACACCAAACAGGCACGCAAGGCCGGAATCACGGCGTTTGTCGGAACGACCATCGAATGGTTCGACTTCTACATCTACGGAACCGCATCCGCCTTGGTGCTCGGCCCGCTGTTCTTCCCGGATGCGTCGCCGGCGGTGGGGACACTCGCAGCCTTCGCGACTTTTGCCGTGGGATTCGTGGCTCGTCCGGTCGGCGGAGTGGTGTTCGGTCATTTCGGAGACAAGTTCGGTCGCAAGAACGCCGTGATCATCACCCTCGCGCTCATGGGGTTGGGAACCGTCGGTGTCGGCCTCCTCCCTACGTACTCCCAGATCGGGATCTGGGCACCGATACTGCTTGTGGCACTGCGTGTTCTCCAGGGCATTGCCATGGGCGGCGAATGGGGTGGCGCCGTATTGATCGCCACAGAGTTCGCTCCCCCGAAGAGAAAGGTGCTCTACGGTGCGTTTGCGCAGCAGGGTTCACCGGTCGGCAACCTGCTCGCGACGCTGGCCTTCCTCGGCCTGACGTTGATGTCGGATTCCGTGTTCGAGTCGTGGGGTTGGCGTCTGCCGTTCCTCGGATCCGCAGCTTTGGTGATCGTCGCTCTCTACATCCGACTGCACATCTCCGAGACACCCGAGATGAAGAAGGCTGTTGCGGCACAGGAACGTACACGGATGCCGCTGGTCGAAGTGTTGCGTTCGCATCCCGTCGAACTTGCTCTCGGCGTCGGCGCTGTGGTTGCCGGTGTTGCCATCACGTACGTCAAGACAACCTTTGCGCTCTCCTGGGCGACAACGGATCTCGGCTTCGAGCGCAGTGACTTCCTCCTCGTGATCACCGTGGCACTGGTAGCCCAGGCGCTCGTACAGCCTTTCGGCGCTGTGCTGGCCACGCGGATCGATCCGTCGAAAGCGGTCCGTTGGATGCTGCTTCCGGAGATCGTGCTCCTACCACTGATGTTCGTGCTGGTTCAGACGGGCTCCGTGCCCTTGGCGATTCTGGGGATGGTCCTCGCGACGGCGCCTCACGCAATGTATTACGCCGCGTTGGCCGGCATCCTGGCGCAGGTTTTCCCCACCAATGTTCGGTATACCGGCATCTCTCTGTCGTACCAATTGTCGACCGCCGTATTTGCCGGAACGGCCCCGATGGTCAGCCAGTATCTGCTGACGCGAACCAACTCGATCTGGCCGGTCGTAGCTCTAGGGCTCGTGTATGTCGTTCTCTCCCTTGTCTGTATGACGGCTTTGTTGCGCAGGAGTGCGCTGCACGCGCAAGGGCCGGATTCGACGAGCTCCTCGAACATGACCGATGCTTCCACCCTGAAAGGCGTTGACCACTGATGAACTTTGCACACACCGACCCCGCTCTGGCAGCGGTAGTGGACAGATGGACCGCCGGGGCGGACCGAGAGACGTTGAACGGATTGCTCGACCGACTGGGCCGAGATGCCGCCGGCCGTTTGTCCGAGCTTGCCGACATTGCAGACAAGAACCCGCCGGTGCTGCAGCAATTCGACAAGGCCGGTGACCGCGTCGACCGGATTTCCTATCACCCGGCCTACCTGGAACTGTGCCGGGCGGCGTACAACGAGTACGGCCTGTCCGCCATGTCGCACCGAAAAGGGTTGCACGGATGGGACTCCGTGCATCCGCCACTCGCGAAGTACCTCGCGTCGTACATCTTCGTGCAGGCCGAGTTCGGGCTGGCCTGCCCGGTGTCGATGACAGATGCTGCTGCGCGGACCCTGCGTATGTTCGGTGATCCGGCCGTGTTCTCGCCCTGGATCGACGCGTTGACGTCGACGGACCCCGATCAGGCGAAGACGGGTGCGATGTTCATGACCGAGATTCAGGCAGGCACCGACATCGCCTGCACCGAAACACGCGCCGAGCGCGACGGTGACGGATGGGTTCTGACGGGCAAGAAGTGGTTCGCCTCCAACCCGGATGCCGATGTGATCATCACCCTCGCAAGATTCCCGGGCGGACAGGATGGTTCGACGCGTGGAGTCGGAATGTTCATGGTGCCCAAGACCTTGCGATCCGGCGAGCGCAACAACCTCACGATCGATCGTCTCAAGGACAAGCTGGGTACGCGTTCCATGCCGAGCGGCGAGGTGACGCTGAACCGCGCGCACGCACTCCAGGTCGGTGAACTCGATCGAGGGTTCCGCCAGATGGCGGAGATGGTCAACACGTCTCGCCTCTCCAATGCGATGCGTTCGAGCGCTCTCATGCGCCGAGCAGTCCGTGAAGCCGTCGAACATTCGAAGAGCCGAGTCGTGTTCGGTAAGAGGCTCTTCGACCAGCCGCTGATGCGGGCGACACTTCTTCCCCTTGCACTCGATGCCGAGGCTTCGCTGGCCCTGGTCGCGTACAGCGCACAGTGTCTTCAGGCTGCAGACGGAGGGGACGAACAGGCGCGCGCGCTGATCAGGGTACTGACGCCGATCGCCAAACACTTTGTCTGCAAACGCGCGCGGGTGGTCACCGGCGAGGCCATGGAGGTCCGCGGAGGAAACGGGTACATCGAGGAATGGGTCAACGCGCGGCTCGTCCGGGACGCTCACCTCGGATCGATCTGGGAAGGGTCGAGCAATGTCATTGCGCTGGACGTACTTCGGTGCCTACGCAAGTTCAACTCGCACCGCACCGTCGCGGGAGCGATGACGGACATCCTGTCCACCGTCGGACCGGATTGCGAAGCCGGTGCCGGAGTTCTGTTGCGGCGCTGGGAGGAACTGGTAGAGGAAGGAGATCGTCTGATCTCCGGATCTGACGATGCCGCCCAGGCCGCCAGCGCAAAGTATGCCGACGAGTTGGCTCGTGCCGTCATGGCGACCCTGCTTTTCGATCTTGCGGATCACGGCATCCGACACGGTAATGGGTACCGGTCACTGCTGGTGGCTAATTCCTACCTGGCCGGTCTTGCCGGGAAGGTGCCGTCGGCTGCACTCGGCAATCTCGACGTGATCACCGACGGCGGTGAGGTCGAGCTGGATGATGCACGTGACGTCATAGCCGAGTTCCTCTCCGTAGCAGGAGGTCATCGGTGAATTCTCCAACAGGACCCACACCCTTGGCCGGTGTCCGCGTGCTCGATCTGTCGAAGATCCTTGCCGGGCCGTACGCAACCATGTCGCTTGCCGATCTCGGAGCCGACGTCACCAAGATCGAACACCCTGAAGGCGGCGACCCCACGCGTTCGTGGGGGCCTCCCTTCGTCGGGGTAGATGCCGCCTACTACCTCGCGATCAACCGCGGTAAGAAGTCGGTCACGATCGACCTCAAGTCCACCGAAGGACAGGAGATCATCCACCGCATGCTCGAAGAGACCGATGTAGTCGTGGAGAACTTCAAGCCGGGCAGCGGATTACAGAAGATCTTCGACTACCAGGCACTGTCCGAGCGATATCCGCATCTGATCACCCTGCACATCTCTGCCTTCGGTGAGGAAGGACCGCTGCGCGACGAACCGGGGTACGACATGATCGCGCAGGCCGCGGGTGGGCTCATGTCGCTCACCGGTGAACAGGGTGGTGCTCCGATGAAATCGGGGTTTGCGTTGGGAGACTTGGGCGCAGCGCTGTTCGGACTGGTCGGTGTCCTGGCCGCGTTGGTCGAACGAGGCCGGACCGGACGCGGACAGTACGTGACCACGTCGCTGTACGAGTGCCAACTCGCGATGCACGTGAACTGGGCGACCAGTTACTTCGCCACCGGTGAGCGCCCGACTGCGTTGGGCTCCGGTCATCCGAATCTTGCTCCGTATCAAGCATTTCCTGCCAGCGACGGGTACTTCGTCGTCGCTGTCGGCAACGACGCGATGTGGGCGTCGCTGTGCGAGGCCATCGGAAGGAGTGAACTGGTCACCGATCCGCGTTTTGCCCACAACCGCGACAGGGTGGAGAACCGCGAGAGTCTGGAACGAGAACTCACCAGCGCCTTCGCATCGGAGACCGTCGAACACTGGTGCGCTCTTCTCGCCGAACGCGCCGTACCGGTCTCACCGATCCGGCATCTCGACGAGATCTACTCCGATCCCCACACTGCCGCGCTCGGCATGGTCGGAACCGTCGACCATCCGACGCTCGGACCGTTGAAGCAAGTGGCCTTCCCGGTCAACTTCTCCGGCCAGAGGCCACGTCTGACGTCGGCGCCGCCCGTTCTCGGCGCCGACAACGACGAAGTCCTTGGTACCGCTCAGGCCAGCCCGCTCAACGCAGGCGGTGTGTTGTCGTCGCGCCAACCGATGGCCTCGGCAAGCGTCGTGAGGTCGTAGTCCGGTCCGCTGACGCCGACGGTGAAGAGCGAGACACCGTCGGCGACCAGGTCGGCTGCATTTTCGAGCCCAGGCCACGGAACCGAGTGCTCTACTTCCAGCGGGTTCCGGCCCACGTCGGCGCAGTGGTCGGAGAGGATGTCTGACTTGCGCAGGTGTGTCTCACGGTCGCCGAAGCTGTGCCAGACGTCGGCGTACTCGGCGACCAAGCGCAGGGTCTTCTTCTCGCCGCCACCGCCGATGAGGACCGGGATGTTGCGCGTCGGCGGCGGGTTGCCCTTCGCCAGGCGGCCCGTGATGCGGGGGAGGTATTCGCCAAGCAGTTTCAGCCGTGAACCGGGAGTGCCGAAGTCGTATCCGAACTGGTCGTAGTCCTTCTCGAACCAGCCGGCACCGATACCGAGGATCAGGCGCCCACCGCTGATGTGGTCGACGGTTCGCGCCATGTCGGCCAGCAGATCCGGATTGCGGTAGCCACCACCGGTGACCAGGGCGCCGATCTCGACGCGTTCGGTCTGCTCGGCCCAGGCGCCGAGCATGGTCCAGCATTCGAAGTGTGCGCCGTCGGGATCGCCGGTCAACGGGTAGAAGTGGTCCCAGTTGAAGACGATGTCCACCCCGGCGTCCTCGGACCGCAAGACGGCGTCGCGTATCAACCCGTAATCGGGTGCGTGCTGGGGTTGGAGTTGAACACCGATGCGTACCGGACGAGTCATGCCACGCTCCTGACGAGAGGAATGGTTGTCTTCTCCCATCATGGCCGGGTGTGCGCGGTACCGCTACCGCCGCCGTCGGTGACGGGTTTGCCCGATCTTGTGCCCACCCCTTTTCGAGCGAACGGTACTTTCGGCGCCTTAGATCGACTGAACGTGCCGTTCGCTCAAACAGGGGGCAGTCAAGGGGGGGCAGACAAAAGGGGGGGCAGGCAACAGGGGGCGGGTAACAATAGGGGTGGTCTGCCCACAGCAGACAAGCGGGGCCGCGGCACTGCCGCGCCGGTAGGAATGGATTCATGACTACTGAAGCGCCCACCGATACCGGCTACCGTGACCTGTTGACAGACAGGCTCTTCCGACAGCGAACCATTCTGCTCACCGGCGAGGTCAACGACGCCATGGCCGAACGTGTGTGTTCGGAACTGGTGCTTCTCGCCACCACCGACCCCAAGCGCGACGTCGTGCTCTACATCAATTCACCTGGCGGATCGGTGTTTGCCGGTCTGGCCATCTACGACACTATGAAGCTCATCCCCAACGACGTCGTGACGGTCGCGATGGGCTTCGCCGCCAGCATGGGCCAGGTGCTTCTCTGCTCCGGCACCCACGGCAAGCGAATCAGCCTGGCGCACAGCCGCATCATGATGCACCAACCTTCGGCAGGTATCGGTGGCACTGCGGTGGACATTGCGATCCAGGCCGAGAGCCTCGAGCTGATGAAGCGTCAATCGCAGGAAATCCTCGCCGCCGAAACGGGCCGGACCGTCGAAGAGATCGAGACCGACAGCGATCGGGATCGCTGGTTCACCGCCGAGCAGGCGCGCGAGTACGGAATCGTCGACCGCGTCGTGACGTCCTTCGCCGAGATAGCACCGCAAGCTACCTTCCCCAAGATCGGATTGTGACGTCATGTCCCAGTACACGATTCCCAGTGTCATCGAGCGAACACCAACGGGTGAGCGATCTTTCGACATCTTCAGCAGGCTGCTCAACGAGCGCATCGTCTTTCTCGGCACAGAGATCGACGACGGCGTCGCCAACGTCGTGATGGCTCAGATGCTGCATCTGCAAGCCGACAACCCGGATCGCGAAATCGGTTTGTACATAAACTCTCCCGGCGGTTCCACCACGGCGATGCTCGCGATCTACGACACCATGCAGTTCTTGAAACCGACGATTTCCACGTACTGCATGGGTCAAGCGGCTTCGGCTGCTGCAGTGCTTCTGGCCGCCGGCACTCCAGGCCATCGGCATGTTCTTGCCCATTCGCGGGTGCTGCTGCACCAACCGTCGACGCAAGGTAGTGGCACCATCTCGGACCTCGCGCTTCAAGCAGCCGAGATCCTGAGAATCCGGGAGCAGACCGAGGCGATTCTGAGTAAGCACACCGGTCAGAGCGTCGAGCGGCTCCGTAAGGACACCGATCGCGACAGGATCTTCACCGCCGACGACGCAATTTCCTACGGGCTGGCCGACACCCTCATCGAAGGGAACTGACTAGGCCGCCATCAAGACGGGACCCGAGATCGGTGCGGGAGAGTGCCCGAAGGTGAGGGAGTTGAGCGCAACGATCCGGTTGCCCGCTCGGAACAGCAGGTGCTCGAGCGGCATCCCGAGCGCTTCGCAGATTGCGCGCAGAATTTCCGACGACGGTTCCTTCTTGCCCCGTTCGATCTCGGAGAGGTATTGCTTCGACATCCCGACCTTTGCGGCTACGTCGTCGAGAGTTCGGTCCTGATCGCGTCGAACCTCCCGCAGCACTCGTCCGTAGGCTTCACGAATCAGTGGGGGTTTGCGCACGGCAACAGCCGGATCGGGGAGTTCCGACTCACCCTTGACCAGGACCAGTCTGCGCGGCGCATCCATAGGCCGAGTATTCCAGCCGACCGGTACGGACACCACCGGGTTCGCCGAGGGCTGACATCTAGTCCGTTCGAACACCACCGGCAAGAAACATCGCTCGAAGAACGAAGGCCGCCTCGGGTCCGATGATCTCGCCGACAAGGCTCGTGTAGCGGTCGACGAACTCGGGACCGTGGGAAGCCTCGTCGGAGGCGGGGTCGCCGAGGTGGTGCGCAAGTTCGTGCAAGACAACGAGTTCGCGTAGCGCCCACCGGCCGTCACGGTCGTCCGGGACGGCGATGACGTCGTTCGAGTAGTGAGCGGCGGCATTGCCGCCGCGGGAGCGTACGGACACCGGAATGGTTGCGCGAGTCCAGGTCTCCCGTACCCAATTCAGCCCGAGTAGCTGATCGCAGTACGCCTGGACCGACTCCACGGAACCGAATTTGCGCTCGACCGGCAAGGTGATGGTGGAACCCATGACTTCGACGCTCCGAAGTCCACGCTGGTCGGCGCGATCGAACATGGTGCGCACCAACGTCTCTGCCTCGTAGACGGCGCTCCGCTGCGTATCCCTCACGAGTCCAGCTGCCCGCGCACCCCGCCGATCTCCGGAAGGTTCCCCAGACGTGCGGAGCGCGCAGCCCGATCACCCGCTCGTCGAGCATGCGAGGAATGCCCGGCGCTTGCGCGGCCGCCGCCCCGCCACGTCCCACGCGCTTTGGAGTTGGACGAGTAGTAGTCCTTCAGCTCGATTTCCTTGTTACGCAGCACGAGTGCGGTTTCGGAAGACGACGTGGCAGATTCTGCGATCGCGGTCCTCTCCGTCTCCTGCTTCGTCTCGGCCAACCGAGCGCCGATGCGGGACGCGTACGCCATCTGGAAGTTCAAGCGCGCCGTCACTCCGGCCACCGGCTTGCGGACCTGCGTGCTGACGCGTCGTCGTCCACGAGTTTCGACGACGGTCCGCACGGACGTTTCGCCGCGGTACGCCCCGGAACGCACGTACGCATCGGAGTCACGCACCATCTGGAAGAGCAGGCTCGAATACAGGGCCTCGCACACGTCGATGTCGCCGGCGAAGCCGTAGGCATAAATTACGGCCGACGTCTGCGCGATGTCGCATTGCACGTCGTTGGCAGCGGCGATCGCGATGAACAACTGGGCGTACGTTCGCAGTCCGCGCTTGCCCGGTTCGCCGATGGTGATGAGCCGTTGAGTGGGCGTCGCACGCTTTTCCGAAGACGCGGTATGCGCACGCGCGACCGCCAGGTCGATCGCGGAACTGGTGGCCAACCGCTGAGCGGCAGCCATGAAGGCTTCACCTTCGTGTGGATTGTCGGTGGACTCCGCTTGGCGAAGCAGCGCACCGATGCGGGTCAGCATCTTCTCCGAACTCACCGTGAAAGACTACGCTCGGGCGCCGACACGGACGTTTATGCTGCTAGCGCACACGCTCACCCTCGACTTGGATCGTCCGGCACGTTCCTGCCGGTAGAAGGGATCAACCCCGTCATGGCTTCAGTGACTTTCGAGAGCACCACCTGCCTGTTCCCCGGATCGAACACCCCGGCAGTGGACAAGCTCGACCTCGAGATCGAGGACGGCGAGTTCCTCGTCCTCGTCGGACCATCCGGCTGCGGAAAGTCGACCACCCTGCGCATGCTCGCCGGGCTCGAAGACGTCCACAGCGGGCGCATCCTCATCGGCGACCGCGACGTCACCGGTCAGGAACCGAAAGAGCGCGACATCGCGATGGTCTTCCAGAACTACGCGCTGTACCCGCACATGTCGGTGGCCGAGAACATGGGTTTTGCGCTCAAGCTCGCCGGAACCAACAAGACGGAGATCCGCGCCCGCGTCGAAGAGGTCGCGAAGATGCTCGATCTCGAGCCGTACCTCGACCGCAAGCCCAAGGCGCTGTCCGGTGGCCAGCGTCAGCGAGTGGCGATGGGCCGCGCCATCGTCCGCCAGCCGCAGGTTTTCCTCATGGACGAGCCCCTCTCGAACCTCGACGCGAAACTCCGTGTTCAGACGCGCACGCAGATCGCTCAGCTGCAACGACGCCTCGCGACGACGATGGTCTACGTGACCCACGACCAGGTCGAGGCCATGACGATGGGTGACCGCGTCGCCGTCCTCGAAAAGGGAATCCTGCAGCAGTGCGCCTCGCCGCGTGAGCTCTACAACAAGCCGAAGAACGTCTTCGTTGCCGGCTTCATGGGTTCACCCGCGATGAACCTGTTCACCCTCCCCGTCGTCGACGGCGGCGTCGCATTCGGTGACGGGATCGTTCCCGTTCCGCGCGAGACGATGAACGGTGTCGTCGAAACCGAGGTTGTTCTGGGTATTCGCCCCGAGCACCTCGAGATCGCCGCCGAAGGCCTGCCGATGGAGGTCGACGTCGTCGAGGAACTCGGTTCCGACGCCTACGTCTACGGACGCACCACGATCGGCGGACGGTTGCAGCAGATCGTTTCGCGTGGTGACTGGCGCAACCCGCCGCAGAAGGGCGAGCGAGTCAACCTGCGCGTCGACCCTGAGAAGGTGCACATTTTTGCCACCACCGACGGGCGTCGCCTGGGTTAGGCGGACCTGTCAAACGACACATGACCGATTCAGGTTCGGCGTAATACCCACAAGTAGGGGTGTCTCGTGCCACAGTAGGGGCCGATGCCGGGAGCCGGCACCCATGGCGCATGCCGTGAGCCGGCTCTCGGTGACCGTCTATTTGTCATACACATACGGGGAGCGAATCCATGGTTCTGAACTCGAAGGCGATGCGCCGCGCTGCAATTGCAGCCACGGCAGCGTCCATGCTGGTACTGGCAGGCTGCTCGTCCGATTCGGACAAGGACAGCGGAACCAGCACCACGGCCGCATCCGGGGGATCGTCCTCGAGCGAAGGCCGCGGACCCATCACGATCGTCGAGGGGCAGGATGCCCTGAACGAGGCGCTCGAAAACATCATCTCCGACTGGAATGCCGAGCATCCGGACGAGAAGGTCACGCTCAAGCCGCTGGCGAAGGAAGCCAACGCGCAGGTCGACGACATCACCCAGCGCATGCAGGCCAAGAGCGACGAGTACGACCTCATCGGCGTCGACGTCGTCAACACCGCCCAGTTCGCCGCAAACGGTTGGCTGCTGCCGCTCGAGGGTGACCTCGCGATCGACGAGTCCGGCCTCCTGCCGTCGACCGTCGCTTCGGGCACCTACAACGGCAAGCTCTACGCAGCGCCGAAGAACACCAACGCAGCGTTCCTGTACTACCGCAAGGACCTCGTCGAGAAGGCCCCCACCACGTGGGCCGAGCTCAAGGAAAACTGCCCGAAGGCTGTCGAAGCCGGCATCTCCTGCTACATCGGTCAGTTCAAGAACTACGAGGGCCTGACGGTCAACACCACCGAGATCACCAACGCCTTCGACGGACCGTGGGTCGGCCCGGACGGACTCACCCCGGCCATCGACGACAAGACGAAGGCAGGCGTTCAGTCGATCGTCGACAACTTCGCCGACAACACGATCCCGCAGGAAGCGCTGACCTACTCCGAGGGCGAGTCGCAGACCGCGTTCGGCGACGGCAAGGCACTCTTCATGCGCACGTGGTCCGGCTTCTCGGTCGACGGTGAGAAGACCTCGGTTGCCGGCAAGTACGGCTACACCGTTCTTCCGGGTGTCGACGGACCGGGCGCTTCGACCGTCGGCGGCTACAACGTCGGCATCAGCGCGTACTCGGACGCACCCGCCACGGCTCGTGACTTCCTCGAGTTCATGCAGACCAAGAAGTCGCAGACGTACTTCACCGAGGTCGGCGGCGCACCCGTCCTCTCGGCTGTCTACGACGATCCGGCAGTGCTCGCTCAGTTCCCGTACTTCGCGACCCTGAAGGAAGCACTCGCCACCGCTCAGCCGCGCCCCGTCACGCCGTACTACACGCAGGTGTCGAAGTCGATCTCCGACAACACCTACGCTGCTATTCGCGGCGAGAAGACCGTCGAGCAGGCTTTGGCGGACACCAAGGCCGGCATCGAAACCGCCGGTAACTGATCTACCAGGAGCAATAAGCAATGGCAGAACCGCAGGATCCTTCCGCGGCTGTGCCTACCAACCCCACGGTCGGGGCCGGTTCAACCGGTCCCGACCGTTCGGGCGTTGGTGGGAGACACCGTGCACCGGAACCGCTAGAAGAGCCGTCGGCATCCGAGGCAGCAGGGACATCCCTGACCAAGGTTCTGCCTGACCTTGCAGCTACTCCACCCCCGCCGACCTCGCCCCCGCCTGCGTCGGCCGACAAGCCGAAGAAGCGTCGACGAGTTCCGGTGTGGGCGTTCGTCGCACCGTCGCTGATCGTTCTCGCCGTCATCATTCTGTATCCGCTCGGACGAGCGATCTGGATGTCGATGCACAGCGACGGCAAGAAGCTCGATCCCGAGACCGGCATGTTCGTCACCGGTCAGTTCACGTGGTTCGACAACTACAAGAACTGGATCACCCAGTCCTGCAACACCGCCAACGGCTCGATTCCGTGCCCGCCCGGCACACTCGGATCGCAGTTCTGGCAGTCGATCGGAAATACGTTCGGCTTCACCGTCGTCACCGTCCTGCTCGAGACGGTGATCGGTCTGTCGATGGCGTTGATCATGGCCAAGACGTTCCGCGGACGCGGTTTGCTCCGCGCTTCCGTGCTGATTCCCTGGGCCATCCCCACCGCCGTCACCGCGAAGCTCTGGTTCTTCATCTTCGCCAACGACGGCATTGCCAACAAGATCCTCGGCACCAACATCCTGTGGACGGCGGACCCCTGGCCGGCGCGATTCGCGATCGTCGTCGCCGACGTCTGGAAGACCGCGCCGTTCATGGCGTTGCTGATCCTCGCGGGTCTTCAGATGATTCCCGCCGACGTCTACGAGGCCGCCAAGGTCGACGGTGCGACGGCGTGGCAGCGGTTCCGCATGATCACGCTTCCGCTGGTCAAGCCCGCACTCATGGTGGCGGTGCTCTTCCGCACGATGGACGCTCTGCGGATGTACGACCTGCCCGCGATCATGATGGGATCCAACCCGGCCACCTCGACCATCTCGGTTCTGGTGGTCGATCAGATGCGCGTCGGCGCCAATTCGGCGTCGGCACTGTCCACCATCACGTTCCTCATCATCTTCGCTGTGGCCTTCATCCTGGTCCGATTCCTCGGAGCCAATGCGGTCAGCACGCAGGAAAAGCAGCGGAAGGGGGAGCCGGTATGAACAAGGCACTACGCGGCAAGATCGGCACCTACATCGGCGTCGTACTGATCATCGTGTGGGGACTCGCTCCCTGCTACTGGATGATCGTGACGGCGCTGCGCGACCCCGCGGACACGTTCTCGACGTCGCTGTGGCCCACCAATCTCACGCTGTCCAACTTCACCGCGGCGCTCGATCCCGACGCGAAGGTGAACTTCACCCGTGCACTGATGAACAGCCTCATCATCGCGGGCGCGACCACGCTGATCGCCTTGGTCATCGGCGTGTTCACGGCGTACGCGCTCTCGCGTTTCGATTTCCGTGGCAAATACTTCGTCACCGGAATCATCCTCGGCGCGTCCATGTTTCCGGTCGTCGCCCTCGTGACCCCGCTGTTCCAGTTGTTCACCGACATCGGCTGGATCGGCAGCTACAAAGCGCTGATCATCCCGAACATCTCGTTCGTGCTGCCGCTGACGGTCTATACGCTGACGTCGTTCTTCTCCGAGCTTCCGTGGGAGCTCGAGGAGGCGGCGCGTATTGACGGCGCCACCCGTGGCCAGGCCTTCCGTCTGATCATGCTTCCGCTCGCCGCGCCGGCACTGTTCACCACCGCGATCCTCGCCTTCATCGCAACGGTCAACGAGTACCTGCTCTCGCTCCAACTCTCGAGTGACAAGACCGCACCCGTCACCGTGGCGATGGCCAAGTTCTCCGGAACGGACCCATTCGTCACGCCGTACACCTCGATCATGGCCGGCGGAACCCTCGTGATGGTCCCGCTGGTCATCATGGTTCTCATCTTCCAGCGACGCATCATCGCCGGTCTGACCGCAGGCGGCGTCAAGTCGTGATGCGCGCTTGCGCACGGTTTCGATGAGGCGGGCTTCGCGCGCCCAGCGTATGGAGCTGATTGCCGGCTTCATCTCGGTCTTCGCCCTCATGGCGTTGATCGGCGCTGTGGTCGCGATCGTCAAGGGAGACCCCGGCGTGATGCCGTCTTTGGTGCTGCTCGGTTGCGTCGTCGCTCTCGGGCTCGCGTTCCGCGGATATCGGAACGCGGTCCGAGCAGAACGTCGCGAGTAGCCAGCCCGGTAGGGTGACATTTCGGTATCGCAGTTGCCGGGAGTTATCTGATCGAGATATCACCCTGGTGGAATGGTGCCGGTAAGTCCGGATCCACGACCGGGAGTGTTGAGTGAGTCCATCGAACAGATCGAGTGCGACGGGTGGCGATCAGTCGTCGGCTCGATCGGGCAAGTCGGCTAATTCGCCCCGGTCGAACAAGTCGACCAAGCCCGCGAAAAAGCAGCGCTCGAAGTGGCGGTACGTCCGGCGGACCATCTACGTGCTCGTGCTCCTGATGGTCATCGTGCCCGCGTCGGTTTTTGCTGTCGCGTACAGCCGGACCGACGTCCCGCGCCCCTCTGACATGCAGACCAATCAGGTGTCCACCATCTACATGGCCGACGGCACGACCGTGCTCGGCAAGGTAGTGCCGCCGGAGGGAAACCGGACCGAGGTCGCGTTGTCGGCCATCCCGATTCACGTCCGCGATTCGGTGCTCTCGGCGGAGGATCGCAACTTCTACACCAACCCCGGGTTCTCGATCTCCGGATTTGCTCGCGCTGCCCGCGACAACGTGATGGGCAAGGAAAGCGCCGGCGGTGGCTCGACGATCACTCAGCAATACGTGAAGAACGTCTTGGTCGGTGACAAGCGCAGTATCGACAGGAAGCTGCGTGAGCTCGTCATCTCCGCCAAGATGGCGCGCGAATGGTCCAAGGACGACATTCTTGCCGCGTATCTCAACACCATCTACTTCGGTCGCGGTGCGTACGGCATCGCCGCCGCGTCGAACGCGTACTTCGACAAGCCGGTCAGTGAGCTGAGCGTCGAGGAAGGCGCAGTTCTCGCGTCCGTCATCCAGAGCCCGTCGTTCCTGGACCCCGAGACCAATCTGTCCGCGCTGCAAGCGCGCTGGGACTACGTTCTCAACGGCATGGTGGAACTGGGCAGCCTGACCAAGACGGATCGCGACGCGATGCAGTTCCCGGTCGTCGCCCCCGCCAATCGGCCGACCGATCTGAACCAGGCGCCAGGACCCGAAGGCCACATCAAGACCCAGGTACTCAAGGAACTGGCCGAGGCCGGTATCAGCGATCAGACGCTGAACACCGCTGGTCTGCAGATCACGACGACCATCGACCCGGTTGCGCAGGAAGCTGCGCTGAACGCCGTCAGGCGGAATCTCGAGGGCGAGCCGGAAGACCTGCGGACCGCAGTAGTGTCCATCGACCCCAAGACCGGTGGCGTCGACGCCTATTACGGCGGTGACGACGGAGCCGGCTTCGACTACGCCCAGGCGCCGCTGCAGACCGGTTCAGCGTTCAAGGTCTTCGGTCTGGTCGCAGCATTGATGGAAGACATTCCGCTGTCCGCACGGTTCGACAGTTCACCGCTCACGATCAACGGCGTGACCATCGGAAACGTCGGCGGCGAATCCTGTGGTCGATGCACCATCGCCGAGGCACTCAAGCGTTCGCTGAACACCAGCTTCTACCGGTTGATGCTCTCGATGGAGAGCGGTCCCCAGAAGATCGCCGACGCCGCCCACCTGGCCGGCATCCCCGAGCACATTCCCGGACTCGACTACCCGACGCTCACACAGGAGGGTGGTCCGCCGGAGAACGGAATCGTGCTCGGCCAGTATCAGTCTCGCGTTATCGACATGGCGTCCGCTTACGCGACGCTCGCCAATTCCGGTGTGTACCAGCAGCCGCACTTCATCCAGAAGGTCGTGACGGCCGAAGGTGAAGTCCTGCTCGATCGCCCGGTCTCTCCCGGTGAGCGTCGTCTCGATGCTGCCGTTGCCGACAACGTCACGCAGGCAATGCTCCCGATCGCGTCGTACTCGAACGGTCACGCGCTTGCCGGTGGACGCCCGTCTGCAGCCAAGACCGGTACCGCGCAGTTGGGTGACACGGGCCAGAACAAGGATGCGTGGATGGTCGGTTACACGCCGTCGCTGTCCACCGCGGTGTGGATCGGAACTTCCGACGCTCAGGCCATCACCAACTCCTACGGTGGTTTGATCTACGGCTCCGGAGTGCCTGCGGACATCTGGAAGAGCACGATGGACGGCGCGCTGAAGGGATCCGACTGGGAGAGCTTCCCGTGGCCGGACCCCATCGGCGGGCAGGCCGGCGTTCCCGCGAACTCCGGCGTGACCTCGGGGGACGGGACGGGCACGCCCACGACGGGCGCGGTCGCTCCCCCGGCGCCCATCGAGGTGCCCGGCCTACCGCCGATCGAAGTACCGCCGCTCCCCCAGTTGCCGCGTCAGATCGAGATCCTGCCGGGCATCGTCATCCCACTACCAGGCTGACAAACAGCGCCCGATTTCCGGTTCTCAGGCCTGGTCGTCGAAGAGACCGAGTTGGGTGGGCGCTGCATCCTTGGCGGGCAGTACGACGACGCGCAGTCCGCGCCTGAGGTTGCGGATCGCGTGCGTCCACGCGCGCTTCTCGCCCGCACACAGGTCGGTGTCGTCGTCCTTGCGGCGGATGGACTCGGTCAACGCCTCGTGCCAGGCAGTCTCCTGCTCCTGGCTGATCCGCAGGTAGTCGAGAATGGTGTCGCGGTCGTGCTCACAGATCACGGCAACCTCTTCGGCGCTGAGCTCGCCCGTTCCGTCTGCGTCGAGTTCGAGGAGCGCCATGAGAGCCGGCGGAAATTCGTGGCACTCGTGTGACTCGTATTCGGCACCGGGATCTTCGTGCTCGGAGGCCATGCCGTCGTTGAAGGCGGTGTCTCCGGTTGCGCGGATGGGTTGCCCGCCCAGTTCTTCGGCGAGTTCGTCGGATGCTTCGGCCAGTTCGGCGAACGAGCGCAGAGCCCGCAGCAGGTGCTCGGCGACGAAGGGTGCGCCGTCCACGCGGACCACGCCCAGCACACTCTGCTCGACGAGAATGAGCTTGATGGTCGGCCATTGCCGATTGAGCTGAGCAAGAATTACAGCAGCGTTCTCGAGGTTCTCCACCGAATGCACGACCCGCGAGAACACCTCTACGTACTCGTCGTCCTCGAGGACACGAACATAGGTGACCTGCTCACCGCGGACCAGCGGGATGTCGCCGTCGTCGTCACGCTTGGGCGGATGACCGAGAAGGCGCTCGACGGCCCCGTCGACCAGGATCCGCAGCATGTCGCCCGAACCCGAGGGAGCGTGAGACGGCGTCGTGGCGAACGCCGGCGTCGACTCGCGCCCACTGGTGCTGGCACGCAGGAACGACGGGTGCGCAATGCTCCACATTTCACGGAAGACGCGCAACACCTTTGTCACCAGTTCCTCGGGACGAGCGCGGTCGACGTCGATGTAGAAGGACATGGACCCATTGCCCTCGGGTTCGTGCTCGCACAGATCGGGAGCGTTGAACCCCATGTCGAGCAGCGCTGAATGGTCTTCCGGTTCGAGCATCCGCAGTGGATGCAGAAACCTGTTGGAAGGAACTTCACAGCGCACGGAGGTCTGGTTCCATGCGAAGAACTGGATGCACGCGGGCGCGTCGGCCAGTTCGTCCATGCTGTCGTAATGCGACTCCACCACGAGGGTGTCGTCGTCCTCCATCACGGAGATGTAGCGAGCGAGATGAGTCTCGAAAGTAGTCCAGGCACTCAGGATTTCCAGATCGAAAGTATTGTCCGACATCGTCGCTCCTCTGGTCCGGGGGCGCATGGGGCCCTACCGACGACTCGCCGAAACCCCTGCTTTTCAAACCCCGCCTACGACGTTAGTCGTGGGGTCCGACAGTGACAGTGTTCGTAGGATCCGGGTGACCGTGTTTCAGTCAGGGGATTATCTTCCGAGCCTGCAGATTGGCGAAGATGTCGAGGAACATCGCTTCGGTGTCGACGTGGCGGTGAAATCCGAACCGACGAGCTTTCGATCCGTCAGCGAAAAAGTCGTAGTCCCATCCGAATACGAAGTCACCGAACCCCCAGGACGAGACATCGGAATACGGGGTCCGAGCAAGGTGGTGTTCCTCGACGAGTTCATCCCACACCGACTCCTTGTCCGCCATTGCGACATCGAGGGACATCGGGAGCGGAGGTGCGACGTCCATGTCGAAGAAGGCTGCGATCTTCGGCCACATCTCCTGCCAGCGGAACAGGTCGCCGTTGTTGATGTTGAACGCCTGATTTGCGCACTCGGGGTTGGTCGCGGCCCAGACCGTCGCTTCGGCCAGGAGTCCGGCGTCGGTCATCTCGATCAAGCTGGTGTACGCGCCGGGTTTGCCGGGGAATCGGAGTGGGACACCCAGTTTCTTCGAGATGGTCGCGTAGACGGCGATGACCATCGCGAGGTTCATCGGGTTACCCAGTGCGAATCCGGAGACGACCGAGGGTCTGATCGCCGACCATGTCCACGACTTGCCGAGCTGCCTGCGTTCGAGGAACTGCTGTTGGTCGACGTTGAACTCGGGTGGCATGTGCGGTGGATCGCTCTCGCGGGCCGGAGTTTTGAACGGTCCGAGGTGTGCCCCGTAAACCTTGTAGCCCTGCATCAGGCTGACGTGCTCGAGTCCGCCCGCAACGGGCTCGATGGCGTCGAGAGTGTTGACCAGCATCGCCAAGTTGGGCGGAACCAGCTCGGCCCATGTCGGGCGGTCTTGATAGGCGGCGTAGAAGACGTGAGTGACGTCGCCCAGTCCGCTCAGTGCCGCTGCAGTCCGGTAAGGATCGAGCAGGTCGACTGCGATGTGTTCGACCCGGTCGGTGTCCGTACCGCCTCGCCGCGAGAGTCCGATGATCTTCCATTCTCCGGTCGACTCGAGGTGATCGATCAAGTTCCCACCGATCACGCCTCGGGCTCCGACCACGAGTGCCACTTTGTCGTGCTGCACCATTTCAGCCTCCCATTGGTATATCGCGATGTTGCGATATAGGGAGTGAACCACACATATCGGCATTTCGCGATCTAGCGGTATGCTCACGAACATGGAAGACGCAACAACCGAGTGGGAAACGGCGTTCAAGGCGCTGGCCAACCCGATGCGTGTGCAAATCCTGCAGTGGTTGAAAGACCCCGGGAGCTTTCCCCCTCAGCTCGAGCCTGCCGAGGAGGTCGGAGTGTGCCTCAAGCACATTCAAGCGAGGGCGAAGGTGTCGCAATCGACGGCGTCTCAGTACATGGCCGCACTCCAGGCCGCGGATCTGGTGACCACCACACGAATCGGTCAGTGGCGGCATTACAAACGAAACGAGCAACAGATCGAGAAGCTTGCTGCATTCATCAGGCAGGGTTTGTAGGTACCAGCACCTGACCGATCCCTCCGGGGCCGCCAACGTTGTGGCAAAACCTCACATCGCCGGCGCCGTCGGTATGTGCATTGTGGTCGTTTCTCGGGTTGCTCGTTGTCCTTACGCTCGGCAGAGGGTACTGGCAAGGAGAGGCGTGCGATGAGTCGTGAGAGCTGGGTGGGCCGTGATGCCCGATCCATCGCCGAGGCCGTGCGGTCGGGTCAGGTGTCGGCGCGGACCGTCGTCGAAGAACATCTCGCACGGGTCGACGAATGCAATGTCGAACTCAACGCACTGGTCACCGTGTGCGCCGAGGAGGCTCGCACGGCCGCGGATGCCCTGGACGAGCGACGCCTTCTCGGTGAGACACTCGGCCCCCTTGCCGGGGTTCCGTTCACGGTCAAGGACCTGATCGCCACTGCCGGCGTGCGCACCACTGCCGGTTCTCGCACTCTGGCGGACAACGTCCCGGCCGTCGACGCCCCGGCCGTCGCGGCATTCAAGGCTGCCGGTGCGATTCTGATCGGCAAGACCAACACCCCGGAATTCGGCGCGTGCGGCCTGACTCGAAACGAACTGTTCGGAACCACGGCCAGTCCGGTGCGACCGGACGGCGTCGTCCGGTCCCCCGGCGGGTCGAGTGGCGGCGAGTCCGCGTCGGTTGCTGCCGGAATGAGCGTGCTCGGACTCGGTACGGATTTTGGTGGCTCGGTGCGTTGGCCCGCCCACTGCACCGGCCTCACTTCGGTTCGCCCGACGCTCGGACGTGTCGATCCGGAAGGTCAGTATCCAGGCGTGCTTTCGGATGGACGGGTACTCGCCAACCCTGCGACGATGCACGGCACGATCCAGACCATCGGCCCACTGGCCCGCAACCTCGGTGATGCGGCGCTTGCGTTGCGCGTCCTGTCGAAGCCGCATTTCTCGTGGACCGAGCCTGATTCGGTCGACGTCGACGACCTCGACATCCGCTGGGCCACCGGCGAGGGAACGATTCCCGTCGACGAAGAAATCCGGTCAGCGGTTCGGACGGTGGCGATCAGCCTGGACGCGAGCGAGTACGACGGTCTGGCTCTGCCGCGGGCCAACGCGCTTTTCGGCGCGTTGCGATCGGTCGAGACCCACGCGGACATCCACTCTCTCGCCGCAGGTTCAGCGCACTCTTTCGACGCGGACATCACCGCCATGCTTGCGGCAGGCCGTGATCGCAGTTCCGCCGAGGTGGAAGCGCTGTGGGCGGATCGTGCGATGTTGATCGCCGACTTCCTCGACGAGATGGGCGACGTCCTGATTCTGCCGGTTGCGTCGGTGCTCGCTCCGCCGCTCGGTGTGGAGAGCTTCGAGGTGGGCGGTCGCAAACTCACGTGGATGGACGCGCTCGCGAGTTGCCGGGCGATCAGTGTGCTCGGCCTTCCGTCGGTCGTGGTTCCGGTAGGACTCTCCCGCAACGGTTTACCGGTCGGAGTGCAAGTGGTGGCCCGGCCGTTCCACGAGTATGTTGCGCTGTCCGTGGCGGCGCGAATCACGTCGAATGCGCAAGCTCTAGTCTGACTTCCATCTTTCGGTTTCGGCTGCGAAACGTGTTGCGTACGAGTCGGCAAGGTCGTGAAGCGTGGTGACGCAGTCGCCGTAGTACGTCGGTGCATGCATGGTAGCCAGAATCCGCGGCTCGAGGTCGGCCAGGGCGCGGATCGTGGGTTCGAGATCCGGGGTGAGGCATGTGGCGTGGCCCAAGTCCTCGGCTTCCAAAGCGGGACCGACGATTTCGTGCTCGGTGGTCGCGGGGTGGTGCCCGAACGCAGTGAAGAGATCTCCGCAGAACAGCGTCGACGTCGTCTCCTCGAACATCAGACCCGCGTCCCAACCGTGTGGGACGTGTGGGGTGTCGATGTGCCGGACTCGGCGGCTGCCGGTTTCGAGTACGTCGCCGTCCTGCAAGGGAAGTGGCGCCCGATCGGCCAGATCGTTGACCTGGACGAAGCACCCCATCGCACCGTGTGCAACTTGCGCTTCGGGGGCCGCCGCAAGCCAGGAGTTCATGGACCCGCATTCGTCGGCCTCGACGTGACCGAACGTGATCCATTTCAGACGGTCGATGTCGATCAGCGTGGAGAGTGCGTCGGAAGCCGAGGTGAACAACGCTCGCTGCCCGGTGTGGAAGAGCAAGGGTTCCTCGCCGTCGACGAGAAACTGGTTCATCGTGAGGTTCGCTTCGTCCACGAAGGTCGACAGTCGGTAGATGTCCGGCGCGATTTCGGTGATCGTGGTGGTCATCGCTGTGCTCCGATCAGGGCTGTTGTACACGTCAATCTGTCTTCTTCAGCCTTCTCGCCGCCCCGCGCCTGCACAAGGCTCTGGAATAGTGGAGGACGTGTTCGTACTACTGCTGACAGGCCCGCCGGGCGCGGGGAAGAGTTCCGTGCTGACCGCGCTTCACGATCGACTCGGCGAGGCCGGGGTGAGCAACGCGATGATCGAGGTGGACGAACTCGAGCGGTGCTATCCGCCGCTGGGGGCCGAACGGGCAATCTCACACGTCGGGATGCTGTCCGCGTCGTACCGGGAAGCGGGGTACGGACTCCTGTTTCTCACGGCGACCGTCGAAGACGACGACTACGGGCGCGCCCTGCTGGCCGCGACCGGCGCCGAGGGGCACCTGCTGGCGCGCCTCGAGGCCGATCCGGATACGTTGCGTACCAGAATCATCGAACGTGAACCGGCCGGCTGGGCCGGGTTGGACGAGTTGGTGGAGGCGTCACAACTGCTGGCCGGTTCGATGCCGACGCTCAGTGGAGTCGACGTGGTTCTGAGCACCGAAGGCCGCGATCCCGAGAGTGTTGCCGACGATCTGGAAGCGGCTCTGCGAGAACACAGTCCGTCGCTTCTAGCCGTCGGTGTTCAGAGCGGTGACCACTGAAGCGAACATCGTCGACTTGATTGCCCCCAGTGTGCCCGCATTCTTCGGGCCGATCGGTGCAACCATTTCGATGGCCTTGGCGGTCAAAGCGTCGACGGATGCGGTGAAGTCCACCAAACCGGCTGCGAATGCGTCACTTCCGCCGTATCGCCGCCCCGTGGTCATGGCGACGATTGCCGACGCCGGGCTGAGCTTGGCCTGGATGAGAGCTGCCATTCCTTCGGTGAAGGGGATGTTGATGTCCACCTCCGGGAAGCAGTAGTAGCCGCGATCATCGCGCATGACGCGGTAATCGTGCGCGATGCCGAGCATGGCGCCGGCTCCGAAGGCGTGGCCGTTGATCGCCGCGACGGTGGGCATCGGGAACGTCAGCATCCGAGCGAACAGCGACTGCACCTGCTGCACATACCACTTCGCCTTGTCGCCGTTCGCGCCCAGCCAGTCGAGGTCGAGTCCGTTGGAGTAGAACTTGCCCGTCGCCGTGGTGACCAGGGCATGTGCGCTTTCGCTCAAAGCCTGGTCGAGTAGCTTGTCGACGGAATCGAGCCACTCCGGCGAGAATCGATTCTCGTCCTCGCCGAGATCGAGAACGGCGAGCTTGTCTTCGAAGCGCAGAGTTGCGGTCATGATTGGCCTTTCCTGTTGCGTGGCTTGGGCAGTGGTGGGTCGAGATGCAGAACCGCTCGAACGGCGGCATCCAACCGCGCGCGTGCTGCGGCGTCGGGGACTCGCCAACCGTCGGCGCGTTTGGCGGGATGAATGAGTAATCCGGTAGGCAGGCCGACAACACAGGCCTCGATTGCCTCGACGGCTCTGCCGTCCTTGCGGCCCCAGAGCGCGGTCGACAACCGGATGAACAACTCGACCAGAGACCGGTCGAGTTGTGTGAGTTGCTCGGCGATGTCGGCAGGGACGTCGGTGCCGAGCAGTTCGTCGCGCTGGATCGTCAACAGCAGCAACGCGGATTGTGGGTAGTCGAGCGCGAAGACAGCCGGAACTTCGGCGGCCGTGACGACGGCGGAAACCGCCGAAGTCGGCGACGGGTCCGCGAGAGCGTCGTCCACTCTCGATTGTTGAAGCGCGAGAAATCGTCGCGCAGCACGCAGCCACGCGCTACCGACCAGTCCACTGCGAGAGCCGAATGCGTGATAGATCGCCCCGTTGGATACACCGGTGGCGTCGGAGACTGCCCGGACCGTGACAGCGCTCGGCCCGGCGGTGGCGGCAAGTTTTTCGGCAGCGTCGAGCAGGGTGTCGAGGTCGTGGACGCGTGGCCGAGGCATGAACGCACAGTAACAGAGCGTCTGCTCTGTTACTAGTGTGCGGTCAGATCACCGAATTTGCGCGAAGATCCTCGATCTCCTCCGGGCGCAGGCCGAAGTCGGTGAGTACGTCGTCGGCGTCACCGCCGAGAGTCATGGGTGGCGCATTCCTGACGGGAAGGGTCTTGCCGTCCACCCAGAACGGTCCGCGGACAACGGGAATCGACGATCCGTCGGCGCTCTGGGTCTGCTCGACCATCTGCAATGCCTCGACTTGCGGGTCGGAGAACACCTGATCGATCGAATGGATGGGGCCGCAGGGGATTCCGGCACCGCGGATCTCGGAGATCCATTGCGCTGCGCCCTTCGTGGTCAGTAGGTCCTCGAGTTCTTTGGTCAGTTGGTCTCGGTGCGCCAAACGTTCTTTACCCGTGGCATATTCGGTACGGAAGGCGAGCTCGGGGTCACCGAGTACCGAGCACAGTGCGATCCAGTGCTTGTCCGAGCCGGTGGCAATGTTGATCGGGAAGTCGGCAGTGTCGAAAGCGCCGTACGGCGTGATCGTCGGGTGCGTATTGCCGTTCGGCGTCGAAACCCGCCCGGTGCTCAGGTAGTCCTGCGCTTGGAAGGTCATGATCGAGATCGCGGATTCCAGCAACGAGGTCTGCACGCGGTGCCCACGACCGTCGCGACCGCGAGAGGCAAGCGCCGCCGTGATGCCCAGCGCCGCGTAGATGCCCGAGACCGTGTCGATGATGGGGATACCGACCCGCATCGGGGTCTGTTCCCCGGCACCGGTGACCGACATCAGCCCGGACATACCCTGGGCCACCTGATCGAGTCCGGGCGCGAACTGGTCAGGGCCCACCGGGCCGAAACCACTGATGCTCATCACGACAAGCCCGGGATTCTCCTGCTCGAGCGAGTCGGGATCGAGCCCCATGTCGGCCAGTACTCCCGGACGGAAGTTCTCGACCAGCACATCTGCGTCGAGGGCCAGGCTGCGAAGCAGTTTCCGCCCGCGGTCACTGCGCATGTCGATGGCGATCGACCGTTTGCCGCGGTTCACGGAAGCGAAGTAGAGGCTTCGATCGCCGTCGAACGGCGGCCACTGACGCGAACTGTCGCCGGAGCCACGGGTTTCGACCTTGACGACGTCGGCGCCGAAGTCCGAGAGCAGCGACGTGCACAGAGGCCCCGCGAGAGCGCGGGTGAGGTCGAGAACTTTGATACCGCTGAGCAATTGGTCCATGGGAGAAACCTCGGTTCTGTGGTGTGCAACGTCGCCCACTCGATCCGTCGCACCATCTGCGTGAATTGCCGCTGCAGTGATCGTCGGAGAGGGGAAGAATGAAGGTCAGGCCTGCTTTCGGCTGGGCTCGGTGACAACACTGGTCGAGAGCGCAAGGTGATGCGACGGCGACATTGCACAACTGCAGGGCCCGGATTTAGGCGCATTGTGTGACAGGCAGGATTGCGGTGGGCCGATACCGTGAACTCTCTACGGACGGCGATGCAAGCGGGAGGCGAGGCGATGCGCGACATTTCCACTCAGCTGGCGCAGTGGCACGCCCGCGGCGAGGATTTTGCACTGGCGACGGTTGTCCGTACCTGGCGATCCTCACCGCGCATGCCCGGTGCTTCGATGGCCGTCTCACGCTCCGGCGAGGTGGTCGGCAGCGTCTCGGGCGGGTGTATCGAGAGTGCACTGTACGAGATCGCCCAGGAGGTTCTCGCCGACGGCACCAGTCGCGTCGAGGTCTTCAGCGTCTCCGACGACGACGCCATCGGAGTAGGGCTGACCTGCGGCGGAACCATCGAAGTGTTCGTCCAGGCGGTCGGAGCAGGTTTCGCCGAGTTCGGTCAGGTCTGTGAACGGATCGAGGCCGATATGCCCGTCGTCGTGGTCACCGAAGTGCGTCCGGGAGCACCGGCACGGCACCTCGTCGTCGAGCACGGCCGACGCAGCGGAGATCTGGATGCCACGGAGGACGAGGTGTCCATCCTGCTGCGCACGATGGACACCGGTGAGTCCGTCGCTTTTGTCGCGCCGGCGGGAACTCTCATCGATTCGCAGCACGACCTGCTGGTCGAGATCTTCGCGCCACTACCGCGGATGTACGTGTTCGGGGCCATCGACTTCGCGGCCTCGATGTGTACGTTGGGCGCCTTTGCGGGTTATCGCGTGACCGTCGTGGACGCACGGCCGGTCTTCGCGACACGGGCGCGCTTCCCCGACGCCCACGATCTGGTCGTCATGTGGCCACACAAGTTCCTCGAAACCGCACCGATCGACAACAAAACCGTCCTGGCCGTGCTCACGCACGACGAGAAGTTCGACATCCCCCTGCTCGAGATCGCGCTGCGTTCGCCGGCTGCGTACGTCGGCGCGATGGGAAGTCGTGCGACGCATGAGCGTCGGGTGGCGCTGTTGAAGGAGCGAGGCGTCACCGACGCCGAGTTGGGGCGTCTGCACTCACCGATCGGGTTGGATCTCGGCGCGAGGACACCGGAGGAGACTGCAGTGTCGATCCTCGCCGAGATGACCAAGACCCTTCGCAATGCCTCCGGTTTGGAACTGCGGGATCTGCAGGGGCCGATCCACCCGCCACCTCAGGAGAATCCGACCGCCCTGCATCGAACGGCCTGAGTCGACTGAGCTGAATTCGGACATCTTGTGTTCGGTGGGGATAGGATCGTTTCTTTCGTGAACCATCTTCCGTGATCCGAATGAAATCGAGGTGCCTGCCAAGTGGCAAACCCGGCCGTACCGGCATCCGAGGTGAATGCTGTTCTCTCCGAACTTCTTCGAACCCCGCTCCTTCCTGGTGTTCGAAAGGTCGCCGGCGGCTGCGAAGACCCGACGGTAGCCCGGGTGGGATTCATGGCGGTTCCGGACATCGGACCGTGGCTGCGACACGGACAGTTGCTGATCACCACGCCGGAAACCCTCGCCAGGGTCACCGAAACCTTCAAAGCATTTGTCGGACGGTTGTCGACGCGAGGTGTTGCGGCACTTGCCGTCCAATTCGGCGCAGACGGGGACACTCTCGCGCCGGAGCTGGTCGACGCGGCCGAAAGCGCCGGCTTCCCGCTCCTGGTTTTTCACGGTGCGTGTGATCACCCTGCGGCGAGAGACCGTGAGCAGACGGAGTCGGCCCAGATCGACGCCATGTTCGGGGCCGAGCGCTTGCGACGGCTGCTGGTCGACGTCGTGATGGGCGGCGGCGGCCTCCCGCAATTGACCGAAGTCATCGCTCGGGAGATGAAGGGCGCCGCCCTGATCACCACCTCGGACGGACGCGAGATCTGCCGCGCCGGGGACGCCGCGGAGCGCAAGCATCTGTCTGCCTGTCCCGCCGTCGATTCCACCGGTCGTCTGCGGACCGACACCGTCGAGGGCGGATTGGGTCTGCACGAGTTCGACGGTCAATTCATCGCGGTGTCCGCGATTTCCGCCAATCACATCGACCACGGGCGTCTCGCGTTGTTCACCGGTGAGCGCGTCATGACGAGTTACGACCAGTACCTGGTCGAGCGGGCCGCGTCGGTGTGCGCGTTGGTCATCACCCGTGAGCAGGCCGTTGCGTCGGTGGAAGAACGCCATCGCGCCAACTTCGTTCACGACCTGCTCCTCGGCCGTGCCGGGGACCACGATCACGTTGTCTCCCACGCCAAGACGTTCGGTTGGGACTTCGATCGCCCGCTGGTGATCGTCTCGATCGAGCCGGACCCGGTCGACGAACCGGCCTCGGCGGCGCCCGCTCGGCTGCCTGTTGTCGATCGCCAGGCGATGGCGTTCTCCGGGGCGATCGCCCACCGCGATCCCGGTGCGGCGGTGACCGCGCTGACGGGCGAGACGGTGATCGTCATGGGCGTCGGCACCGACACGATGGCATTGGTGCGGGACCTCGTCACGGTCGTTCGCGGTGAAGGTGGCGGCGGGAGAAGGCCGTTCAGTGTCGGGGTGTCCCGGCCGACAGCGGCGATCGACGCAGTCCCCGCGCTCTACAGTCAGGCGCGCACCGCACTGACCGTCGGGCGACGGATCTCCGGTCCGTGGACGGTGACTCAGTTCGACGATCTCGGCGTGTACAGACTGCTCAGTCTGGTCGAGGACGAAAACGAGCTCGAGACGTTCGCCCGCGAGACACTGCGGGAACTGACGGAGGAAACTGCCGAAGCGCAGGACATGCGCAAGACATTGGAAGTCTTGCTCGCGACCAACATCAACATCGCCGAGACAGCGCGCAAGCTCCACTTCCATTACAACACACTGCGTTACAGGGTCGTTAAGCTGGAGAAAATGCTGGGACCCTTCACGGCGCAACCCGAGCTACGGCTGGATCTGTCTCTAGCACTGAAGATAACCGCGATGCGCGGCATCAATCACTAATATTGCCAATCCGAGTCCGTGGGTTCTGGCAGATTGTCATCACGTCGATACCCCTGCGCTGTAATAGCGTTTCACTCCAGTCACGGTGTTTTGTGAGCTGGAGCACACTCAGCGTTCGGACACCTTCCTCTGCACGAAAGGTCCCATCATGCCGATTTGGACGTTGCACGGAGATGGAAAGAACATCAAACCGGGTGAAGTGGTCGCTCCCGGCGAGCGGCTCAGCTGGGGAAGAACCATCGGGCTGGGCAGCCAGCACGTGGTGTCGATGTTCGGCGCGACGTTCGTCTTCCCGATCATCATGGGGCTCAATCCTCAACTTGCCGTGATGATGTCGGGTTTCTGTACGCTCTTCTTCCTGCTGGTGGTCAAGGGACGCATCCCCAGCTACCTCGGTACGTCGGCGGCCTTTGTCGGTGGTATCGCCGCCATTCGTGCCCAAGGCGGAACATCCGCAGAGGTGACCGGCGCGATCCTGGTGTCCGGACTGGTCCTGGCAGCCATCGGTATCGCGATCCACTTCCTCGGTGGCCGGGTCGTATTCAAGGTTCTTCCCCCGGTGGTGACCGGCGCAGTGGTGATGCTGATCGGATTCAACCTGGCACCCGTCGTCGCGGGGCTGTACTGGCCACAGGACCAGTGGGTGGCTCTGATCGTCATGGTGGCCCTGATCGTCATGAGTATCGCGCTACGCGGCTTCATGGCGCGCATCGCCATCTTCCTGGCGCTGATCTTCGGCTACGTCCTCTCCTGGATCCTCGACCGGGTCTCGGGGACGATCACCTCCTACGACGCAGGCACCGGTCAGATCACCGAGCACTTCCGCGTCAACTGGGATTCGGTGCAGTCGGCGTCGTGGTTCGGGCTTCCGCCGTTCTCGGACGAGGCCAACGGAATCGTCGGCATCCACGCTCCGTCGTTCAGCCTCACGTTCATCATCCTGGTCCTTCCGGGTGTCATCGCGTTGATCGCGGAGAACGCGGGCCACGTCAAGGCCGTGGCCGAGATGACCGGGGACGACCTCGACCCGTACATGGGACGTGCGCTCGCCGGTGACGGTTTCGCCACCGCTATCGCCAGCAGCGTCGGCGGTTCGCCCACCACTACGTACGCCGAGAACATCGGTGTCATGGCAGCGACCCGTGTGTACTCCACCGCCGCCTACGCGGTTGCCGGCATCGTCGCCATGATGCTCGGCTTCTCCCCCAAGTTCGGTGCCGTCATCTCGGCGACGCCCGGCGGTGTTCTCGGCGGAATCACCGTGGTGCTCTACGGCATGATCGGCCTTCTCGGCGCCAAGATCTGGAAGGAGAACGGCGTCGACTTCGGCAATCCGCTCAACCTGATGCCGATCGCGGCCGGTCTGATCATCGGTATCGGCGACACGGCCCTGAAGTTCAGTGACACGTTCTCGCTCAGCGGCATCGCGCTCGGCACCATCGTCGTGATCGGGATGTACCACCTGTGCCAGTTCATCGGTTCGAAGAACCCGGAACTGAATGCGAAGAATCCGGAACCGAACAAGCCGGATTCGAAGACTCCCGGCGGCGATCGGGAGGAACCCGCCAAGCAACTCACGTGACGCTTGGCTGAGTGTGCTCGATCGACGAAGGCCGGACATCCTCCGCGGAGGATGTCCGGCCTTTCCGGTGTTCTGGGTACTGATCGATCAGACGGAGGTACTGGCTTCGACCAGGCCGATACGGTCGATGCGTTCGGTGCGGGTGTTGAGCCGTTCAGTCGCATCGGTAGCACTGAGCACGCTCAGCTCGTAGTGCAGTACCGCTCCGACGCGAGTGCAGAAGGCGGCGGATTCGTCCGCGGCATCGGGAAATTCGGGGATGACCCGATCGACGATGCCGCCCGCGAGCAGATCGAAGGACCTGATCCCTTGACTGGCTGCCATGTCCGGCGCGTGCGTGACGTCGTGGAACATGATCGCGCTCGCACCTTCGGGAGGTAAGGGCGAGAGCCAACCGTGGCGGGCCGCCAGCACTCGATCGGCCGGAATCAGTGCCAGGGCGCCGCCGCCCGTGCCCTGCCCGAGCAGGAGGGAAATGGTGGGGACCTCGAGTGAAATCATGTCGGCTATGCACCGAGCGATCTCGCCCGCCAGTCCGCCTTCTTCGGCCTCCTTCGACAGTGCCGCGCCCGCTGTGTCGATGATCGTCACCAGCGGCAGGTCGAGTTCTGCGGCCAGCCGCATACCTCGCCGAGCCTCCCGCAGAGCGCCGGGGCCGAGTGGGGAGTGAGCAGTCTGTCCGCGCCGGTCCTGTCCGAGAAGGACGCAGGGCATGTCGCCGAAGCGAACGAGCGCGAGCATGATGCCGGGATCGTTCTCGCCTTGGCCGGTTCCGTTGAGCGGGAGCATGTCCGAGGCGGAATTGAGCAACACTTCCCGTATCCCCGGTCGGTCTTCGCGCCGGGATGCGACGACGGATTCCCACGCCGACGTATCGGGTGGGCAATCGTACGAGCACGGGTCACTGGGCAATAAGTACCCACGATGCGCCCCGGTGATGATGCGCAATGCGCGTTCGACGATTTCGGCGAGCTGGTCTGGCGGCCTCACTGCATCGATGAGTCCGTGCTCGTGAAGGTTCTCCGCTGTCTGGACACCGGCGGGGAAAGGTGAGTTGTACAAGGCCTCGAACACTCGAGGGCCGAGGAATCCGACGAGGGCCCCCGGTTCCGCGATCGTCACGTGACCGAGTGATCCCCAGGACGCGAATACGCCTCCGGTGGTGGGGTTTCGGAGATAGACGATGTAGGGCAGGTGCGCTTCTTTGTGCTTGATGAGCGCCGCGGTGATCTTGACCATCTGCAAAAACGCCGTCGTCCCCTCCTGCATACGCGTTCCCCCGGACGTGGGAAGCGCAAGAAGGGGCAGCTGCTCTTGCGTGGCTCGACGGATGGCGACGACGAGGCGTTCGCCCGCCGCCACGCCGATCGATCCGCCGAGAAAGCCGAACTCGCATACGATGATTGCCACACGGCGGCCTCGGACGGAGGCGCTTCCGGTCAGGACGGACTCGTCGAGTCCGGTCTTCTCCTGGGCCCGCAGAAGTGCTTCGGCGTAATCGGAGTCGGTCGCGACGGGAATCGGAGGGGTATCCCACGATTCCCAGGTGCCGGCATCGATCACCAGGTCGAGCAAGTCGCGAGCCGTCAGGCGGTTCATCGGGTGAATCCTTGTAGCCATGACATGATTTCGTCAGTGTCTTCACCGAGAACCGGAGGTGCAGTGTGGCGGGTCTCCGTCACTTCGGTTCCGTCCGGATCGAAAAATCGTAGCGGTGGACCGGGCAGTGTGATGTTTCCGAGCGTGCTGTGGTCGACGTCGACGAGCAATCCCTGTGATCGGGTCTGCTCCCATTCGTACACTTCGGAGATCGTCCGAACCCGTCCTGCCGGTACTCCGATGCGGTCGAGTTCGGTCAGAAGCTCGTCACGCGAGTACGGCTTGAAGGTACGTTCGATCAATTCGACGACCTGGAAATGATTTTCGACGCGTTCGGCGTTTGTTGCCATACCCGGGGCGTCAGGGTCGAGGTCGAATCCTTCGCAGAATCTTCTCCACAGGCTTTCGCTGCCGACCGAGATCTGCACTGCGCCATCGCCGGTACGAAAGAGCCCGTACGGTGCGATGGAGGGATGGTGGTTGCCCTGCGCTGTGCCTACCTCACCGGCGACGGTCCACTTCGTTCCTTGAAACGCGTGAACACCGACCACGCTGGCCAAGAGCGACGTTCGGACAACGCGGCCTTTCCCCGTCTGTTCGCGTTCCTTCAAAGCCGCGACGACACCGAACGCCCCGTACATTCCGGCGAGAAGATCGGCGATCGGAACTCCGACTCGTTGAACGTCGTCCGGACTCGAGCCGGTCAGCGACATGAGTCCGGCTTCCCCCTGGGCGATCTGGTCGTAGCCGGCGCGACCGCCTTCCGGGCCGTCGTGGCCGAAACCGCTGATGGACAGAACGATCAGTCGAGGATTGAGTTCGGCCAACCGCTCGGTCGAGAATCCGAGTCGATCGAGAACTCCGGTGCGGAAGTTCTCCATGAGAACATCGGCGCGGCAGACGAGATCTTCGAGGGTCGCGCGCCCACTGTCGGATTTCAGATCGAGCGTGATCGACTTCTTGTTCCGGTTCGTGGACAGAAAATACGTCGATTCCCGTTGTGTGTTCGGTGGTTCCAACGTGGGCTCCACAAAAGGCGGCCCCCACCCACGGGTGTCGTCGCCGCCGTGAGGTGATTCGACCTTGATCACGTCGGCACCCAGATCGCCGAGCATCATTGCCGCGTGAGGACCCGCGAGTGCGCGCGTGAGGTCGACGACTATCACGTCGTGTAACGGACCACTACGAGCACTTGTGTTGTGAGGCTTCGAAGTCGAGTTCATGTCGCACCGCCGTGTTCTGGTGTAATTGGCTGAGCCAGTTGGTGGTTGAGGCCTCCGTAGTTCGGTCGACTCCGGTCCGCTGGACCGAGAAACCGGCCAGGGCCACTGAAGGAGGTATGTGCGGCCCGTCTTTCGAACCGTAAGCGGGCACCGGTGAACGGCACATGGGTAACCTTGCCGACGACGGGTGTCAGTGGTGGGTAAGAAGTGACGAACGCTCACCGGGCGGCGCGATTGCGGTTGTATCGAACCGTTATCGGGACGTTCTGTCAGCTCATATCGTGCGAAGTCATGACATTTCGTGCATCTTCATGACCTGCAGGGCGAGTGAGACGTTCAATCGAAGGACGGGGTCGTCGGTGAACGATCCGACGACGCTCTCCAGCTTTCCGATTCTGTAACGCAAAGTGTTGTAGTGCATGTGCAGCGCCCGGGAGGCCTCGGCGACATTGCAATTGCAGTCGAGCAGGGTCTGGAGTGTCAGACGCAGGTCAGCGGCTTCGGCGTTGTCCGCCGACAAGGACTTCAGAACGTCATCGGTGAACGAACGCAGTTCGCTCTTGTCCGTCTGGAGCGAGAGGAGTCGGTGTACACCGAGTTCGTCGAAGTGTGCGATCTGCCCCGGCCCGTTGATACGTCGGCCGACGACCACGGCTGTACAGGCTTGGTCGTAGGCCGCGGGTAGATCGGCCAGGGAGTAGATCACCCGGCTCACTCCCGTGCTGAAGGATCGGCGGCCGCTGGTGCGATCGCCGGCAACCTTGCGCACCAACCCTTCGATGTCCCGAACCGCACGGTCGGTGCTGGTCGGGAAAAGCGTGACCACCTCGTGTCGAAACCCGACGGACGGCGCCGTCCGCTCGTGTGTTCGTACCACTTGTTGCCAGCCGTCGCTGAGTCGATCTTGGTCCGTGCGAGTGGAATTCGCGTGCTGGGATTCCGGGTGATCGACGTCGAGTTCTGCAACCACAACGGCAAGTGGACGAGTGACATCCCACCCCAACTGGGTGAAGTGCGCGCTCACTTCCGCAGGCGAGCCGGCTTCGCCTATCAGTGCGTCGCGGAGGAAGTCGCCGCGGAACTTGGATTCCACTGCCGCAACTGCCAGCTGTTTGGTGACGGCCAGCGCGGCAACGGTGGCCGCTCGCTCCAGCGCTTGAACGACAACTGCGCCGAGTTCGTGGGTGCCGGCGTACGCCACCATCCGGCCGTGGTCGGTGCCGCCGGCCACCACTCGGGTGAGCGCCAACTGGCCGGGAAATCCCTTGGGCGCGTTCTGTAAACCGACGGCGACCCGCTCGGTCAGGAACCGACCGGTGCTTTCGAACAACGGAAGCGCGTTCAGCGCGGCTGAATCCCCGGCCTCGGTCAATACCCTTCCGTCCGGCGAGCAGATCAGAACGCTGACGTCGAAAAGCGCGGCGAATTCTGCGGCAATCTGAGGTAGATCGCCACCTTCCAAGACGATCGATGTCAACGAGCGGTGAAGTCGATCGGCAATATCGAGTGCCGCGGACTGCTTCGCCACCAACTTGGTGAAGACCTCCGAGATCACCTCGTCGAATCCCGCGGTGACGGGAAGAACCAACAGCGGAAGCCCTCGCTGCTCTGCCATGTGCAGCATCGCCTCGGGCAGCTCGTCGAGATAACGGCCCGTTTTCACGGCAAGTGCCGCGACTCCTCGACGTGCAAGACCGTCGACGAGGTCACTGAGATCTGTGTCGTCGAGAAGCTCGCCGGTTCGCCCGTAGCGCAGCGGGAACCCGGTTGTCACCAACAACTCGTTCGGCTTCACCCAAGCGAGGATGTCCGGTACTTCCATCACGTTCACCGATTGAACGAGGTGGCGCAAGCCCCCGTGCCCGGCAAGGACTTCGGCTCCACGCAGACTGGGCAGCTCGAGGACATCCCGAACTGTGAGTCTGTAGTCGCCACCTTCTGGCAAATGTTGAAGCTCTTCGCTCGAATATTTGGCAGATCTATCCATGTCGCGAGACTACGCTCGATCACGCGACGAACATTGTCAACAGTTGACGAAAATAGCCTCTCGGAATGAGCGGTTCTCCGTATGTCTGCCAACTACCGCGGCCCGAATTGGCGATCGCCCGCGTCTCCGAGTCCAGGTATCAGGAAAGCATTTTCGTTCAGGCCGTCGTCGATGCTCGCTGTGAGGAGCCGGACCGGATGTCCGGAGTTCTTCAGTGCTTCGATCCCTTCCGGAGCCACGACTACACATATTGCAGTCACATCGGTGGCTCCGCGTGCAATGAGCAGATCGATTGTGCGGACGATGGATCCACCGGTCGCCAACATCGGATCGAGGACGTAGACGGGGGTGCTCGACAGATCAGCAGGCAGGGACTCGAGATACGGAACCGGCTGGTGTGTCTTCTCGTCTCGTGCCATTCCCACGAAACCGACGCCTGCCTGCGGAATAAGGGCACTCGCCTGTTCGACCATGCCGAGGCCCGCTCGCAAGACCGGGACCAGGAGCGGTGGATTCGCCAGCCGCACCCCCAGCGTCGGAGCAACTGGCGTCTCGATGTCGAACTGTTCCAGTTCTGCGCCGCGCATGGCCTCGTAGACCAACATATGGGTCAGTCTGCGCAAGGCGGACCGGAACGTTGCGTTGTCGCTGCGAGCGTCGCGCATGGTCGTGAGCAGAGATGCCGCCAGCGGATGGTCGACAACAGTGGTGTCCATGGTCGAATCGTAAGTGAGAACCGATGGGGCGGCGCACAACCGGTGAATCGGAGTCGAAATAACCAATCACGGTTTTCGTTTGGGCAAGTATTGACGATGCCGAAGGGTTCGAGTCGTCATAGCGTGGTCGACACGGCAGTTCCGAACCGCTCGGCTGGACTGGGCGCCCGGAGCTGTCAAGGCCCAATTTTGCCTCCACGATTCCCTATACAAGGAGATGCCAATGCCCGAAGCAATCGAGGTCCGTAAGGTTCCGCTACACAGCGTCTCCGACGCCAGTGAGCTCGCCAAGCTGATCGACGACGGTGTCCTCGAGGCCGACCGCGTCATTGCAGTCATCGGCAAAACCGAGGGTAACGGCGGCGTCAACGACTACACGCGCATCATCGCGGACCGAGCGTTCCGAGAGGTTCTCTCCGCCAAGGGTAATCGCAGCCCCGAAGAAGTGGCGGAGGTGCCGATCGTCTGGTCCGGCGGCACGGACGGCGTGATCAGCCCGCACGCGACGATCTTCGCGACCGTGCCGGCAGACAAGGTCACCAAGACCGACGAGCCGCGACTGACCGTGGGTGTCGCCATGAGTGAGCAACTGCTGCCCGAGGACATCGGCCGTACGGCCATGATCACCAAAGTTGCTGCGGCAGTGAAAGACGCGATGGCCAATGCCGGCATCACCGATCCCGCCGACGTGCACTACGTACAGACCAAGACTCCGTTGCTGACAATTCACACCATCCGTGACGCCAAGAGCCGCGGCAAGACTGTGTGGACCGAACAGACTCATGAGTCGATGGACCTGTCCAACGGCGGAACGGCTCTGGGGATCGCGGTTGCGCTCGGCGAAATCGACATGCCGACCGACGAGGATGTCATGCACAGCCGCGAACTCTTCTCCTCTGTCGCATCCTGCTCGTCCGGCGTCGAGTTGGACCGCGCGCAGATCGTCGTCGTCGGTAACGCACGTGGCGTCGGCGGACGCTACCGGATCGGCCACAGCGTGATGAAGGATCCGCTCGACCAGGACGGCATCTGGGCGGCGATCCGTGACGCCGGACTCGAACTTCCGGAGCGGCCGCACTCGAGCGACCTGGACGGTCAACTCGTCAACGTGTTCTTGAAGTGCGAGGCCAGTCAGGACGGAACGGTCCGTGGCCGTCGTAATGCGATGCTCGACGACTCCGACGTGCACTGGCACCGCCAGATCAAGTCGTGTGTCGGCGGAGTCACGGCAGCTGTCACCGGCGATCCGGCAGTGTTCGTCTCGGTATCGGCAGCGCACCAGGGTCCCGAGGGCGGCGGCCCAGTCGCTGCCATCGTCGATCTCGGTCAGTAGTAGGCAAGAACCTCGCTGGAAACCTCGACAGTCGCGCCGCCACCGGCAATTCGTCCTCGAATCAGTTGCCGGTGGCGGCGAGTCCGCCGCGGCGTACCCCACTTCACTGCTTGAAAGGATTCACGATGGTTCATGCTGCTGACCCTGTCGACGAGAGCGTTTCCGGTGCGCCCGAGAATCGCGAACTCGTCATGGCCGATGCGGTCACGCTCAGTGGTCTGATACGCAGGCGTGAAGTGTCGTGTGTCGAGGTGATGGACAGCTTCCTCGATCAGATCGAATTACATAACCCGGCGGTGAACGCGATCGTCGCATTGCGGGATCGGGAAGCGTTGACGGCGGAGGCGCGCGAGCGTGATTCGCAGTTGGCGAGTGGGGAGTATCTCGGTTGGATGCACGGGTTTCCGCATGCGGTGAAGGATCTTTCGGCGGCCAAGGGTCTGCCGTTCACGTCCGGGTCGCCGATGTTCGCGGACCGAATCGCCGAAGATGACGAACTGTTCGTCAAGCGGATCAGGTCTGCCGGTGCCATCGTGATCGGCAAGACGAACACACCGGAGTTCGGGCTCGGATCCCAGACGTACAACCCGGTGTGGGGTACGACGGTGTCGCCGTACGACAATTCGCGCACTGCCGGCGGTAGCAGCGGAGGCGCCGCTGCGTCGTTGGCGCTCCGCATGCTGCCGGTGGCTGACGGAAGCGATTACATGGGTTCGCTCCGAAACCCGTCGGCATTCAACAACGTTGTTGGGTTTCGACCATCCTGGGGTCGGATACCGGAGACGGGATTCATCGCTCAGGGCGCTGTTGTGGGCCCGATGGGCCGAACCGTCACCGACGTGGCTCACCTGCTTTCCACGATGGCGGGGCCGGATGCTTATGCACCGTTGGGGATTCGTGAGGATCCCGCGGTATTCACCGAAAGCCTCGCACGTGATCTGAAGGGCTCTCGGATCGCATGGGTCGGTGACTGGAACGGTTACCTGGCAACCGAACCTGGAGTTCTCGAGTTGTGCGAATCCTCGTTCGAGGTCTTCGAACAGTTGGGGTGCCGCGTCGAGGCGGCGCTTCCCGACTTCAAACCCGAGGACATCTGGCAACTGTTCTTGCGGTGGCGTTGGTGGGCACAGCTCGGCTTGATCGATCAGTACAACGATCCGAGCTTGCGCGAGTTGATGAAGCCCGAACTGTTGTGGGAACTCGAGCACGCGGTCACACTGTCGGCTCTCGACGTGACCAAGGCCGCGGAGGCCCGCAACGGCTGGCTGTCGGCCATTACCAAGATGTTCGAAACCTACGATTACATTCTTGCGCCCAGTGCCCAGGTGTTTCCTTTCGACAAGAACACTCACTGGCCCGAGACCGTCGACGGCCGGTCGATGGACACGTATCACCGGTGGATGGAGACGGTTGTTCCCTGGACGATGGCCGGGGTTCCGGTTGCGGGGATGCCGGTCGGCTTCGACGATCGTTCGCTTCCCATGGGTATCCAGATCATCGGTCGGCACGGCGCCGACTTGGACGTACTCCAACTCGCCTACGCATTCGAGCAGGCAACCCAGTGGGTCGAGCGGGTTCTTCCGCCCGCACTCCGCGTGAACTGACCGATCTATTTCGAACGTATCCAGTTGGGAGAGAACGACGATGGCTTCGGCATTGTGGCACGGGTTCGCGGACATGGGCGCTGTGGAGAAGAACGGCGCGTTTGTCGTCTCACGCGGTGAGGGCGCGTACATCT
>NZ_JBIYCY010000022.1:0-52211 GCF_044908235.1 Rhodococcus sp. 27YEA6
CCGCGGCGCTCCTCCCGACGCTTCGCGTCGGGAGACGGAAGCGAGTCGCTGCGCTCCCCGCCAGGGAGCCGCTGCGCGGCTCGCAGTGGGTCGAGTGCCGTTGCCGTCGATCGAGTCGCTTCGCTCCTCTGAATTCCGAATCTTGGTTCTTACCAAACGAATTCATCGCAACGCCTGAATCGGTACCCGACACCCGAACGAGGCTGGGGAGGAGGGGAAGGGTCACGAAAAGCGCCCCGTCTCGCGTCCACTGCCT
The DNA here is from genome assembly GCF_044908235.1 of Rhodococcus sp. 27YEA6. Taxonomy (NCBI): domain Bacteria; kingdom Bacillati; phylum Actinomycetota; class Actinomycetes; order Mycobacteriales; family Nocardiaceae; genus Rhodococcus; species Rhodococcus sp. 27YEA6. The sequence goes on from NZ_JBIYCY010000022.1 coordinate 257, forward strand.
CGTCATCATCATGCTCCCAATCATACACCCCCACCCACCAAACCGCAAAACACCCCGAAAACATGAAACACCGAAACCCTCACCACCACAACAACATTCGACGTTCACGAAAACACCACCGTGCACAACACACGAAACTAGCACAACACCAACTGAATACCGAAACCTACTGACACACAACAACATTCAAAAACACCCAAAACGAGCCCTCGCAACACCCCCGCACGACCCGGCACCACTCCCCCACACCACCCGACCCGAACACCCCGCCGGCCCCCGCCGGCACCCAAACCCGCCGGCGCCCCACACACCCGAAAATGATCGAACCGGTATGCCGGCACCTTCGCCTCGCGCAGAATGGGAGTCGGCGCACACACGCACGACCCCGGGAGCGGTGCAATGATCCGACGACGACTCCGCCACGCAGTGATGGCGATCGCGCTCGCCTGTGCGATCGTCTCGACCGCGCCCGCCCAGGCGCAGGTGCCCTCGCCAGACGCGGCGCCGGGAACAGTGACCGCGGCAGATCCCCTGCCACAATCCTTCTGGATCGCCGGCGCCGCCGACGTCTTCGCCCTTATCGGGATTCGCGGTGACTCGGACCGTCGCCGCGGCCCATCGTGATGCCGATGCACGCGCTTAGACATCCCCTGATCCAAAGATCCGGAACTCCTGACCAGCGATGTCGATACCTACCTCGAACAAGGCCCGGAAAGCGACCGCAGAACACGACACGGCCGGCCGTCGTCCACGATCACCGTGCCAGCCGATGACCACGCCATCCAACGGCTGGTCCGCACGCCTGTACTGGCAGTGGATTCTGTACAACACCATCGCCTTCGTAGTCGTGCTGACCACGGTGGCGGTCCTGTCGTGGATCGGCGCCGACATACTGCAGCTGTCCTGGGCAAACCGGAGCCCGGTCGCCGCGCTGCTCGTGGCAACGACTGGGGCCGTGCTGTTCGGTTGGGTGCTCGGGGCGCTGCAATGGCAGATCGTCCGCCAACGCGTGCCGGTCCCCCGGCGGAAATGGATCGTCGCAAATGTCGGCCCGGCGCTCCTGGGCTGGCTGCTGGTGATCATCCCTGCCATCACCACCGCGCAAGACTCGGGCACCAGCGTCACCGGCGCCTACCTACTTGCCGCCAGCCAAACCCTGGCACTGGGACCGTTGCTCGGGCTGTCCCAGGCGTTGGTCCTGCGAGCCCATACCCGCCGCTGGGCCGGATGGATCGTTGCCAACATCGCATCCTGGGCCATCGTCGACGCCGTGTTCTTGCTCCTTTCGTCCTGGCTCGACACCTTCGACCTCACGCGTCACGACGGCTCCGTCGCGGAGGTATACCTGATGCTCATCGCCACCACACCCCTGACCGGTCGCATGCTCCTCTGGGTGCTGGCCCCCGCCGCTACAACCACCGAACACCAGCACCCGTAACCGCCGCAGACCCTCCGCGCGATCACCGACTAGCGTTGCGCAGCACGCCCCAGCCGTTCCCGGCGCCGACGCCTCGTTGCCGTACTGGAACAGCGGGCCGACGAGCGCGGCGTCCGCGTCATGAGCACCGCCTTGCTGCTCAGGTTGTCGTCTGTGTGCCCGACCAGTGAACGAAACACCCATCACCGTTCAGAAAAACGGGGCGGCACACCGGGACACGTCCGGCCGAAATCAGTGACCGGTACCCGGACCGTTGCGATTCACCGTCACGACAGTTCGCCGGATCGCCGCGAAATACCCGGAAGCACACCATGTTGCGCACCCCTCCCGACTGACCGAACCGGCCTGCTGCCCAGTGCTGAAGCTCGAGCCCGCGCAGGGGCGGGGATCGGTGGCGTCGGAGGCGATCCGGAGGACGCCACCGACAGCCCGTGACCGGTCCAATGTTTACCGATCTGGTGTGGTGTCGACCCTGGTTATCACCGGCCCGGGCGTGCTTGGCTGGAATGGCAGGGGAACCGCGGGCAGGAACCCATCATGGCCGAGGATGACGCTCGTTACCGGTCCCACCCGCGCAGTTGCCCGGAGGAATTTCATGGGACAGGCCAGCGAGTTTCGCAACCTCGACCCGCGCGATCGTCGGCGCCTGCTGCGCCGCGGGCTCGTGCGCCCGGTCGCGACGGTTGCGCTCTGCGGCGTGGGCTACTTTGTGCTCCCGTGGACCTCCGTCGACGGCATTTCCACGGTCATGCTCCTCGTGGGGGGACTGCTCGTCGTGCTGGCGGTTGCCGTGTGGCAGATCCGGCAGATTCTGAGGTCGGACGTGCCCACCGTGCAGGCCATAGAAACGCTGGCACTGATTCTTCCCGTCTATCTGCTCGGCTACGCCGTGGGATACAGCCTGATGTCCCAGAGCTCCCCCACATACTTCTCTGAACCGCTCAGTCGGATGGATGCCCTGTACTTCTCGTTGACGGTGTTTTCGACCGTAGGCTTCGGGGATATCACAGCGACGACCGATCCGTCGCGCGCTGTCGTCAGTGTCCAGATCATCGGGAATCTGATTCTCATCGGCGTCGGCATCCGCGTGGTGGCGGCGGCCGTCGTCTGGGCCCGTGGACGGAAGTGACTAACGGAGCCGACGTCAGCAACAGTTCGACGTTGTGCGCTAGTTCCAGTAGACCCGTCCGATGACATTCCCATCGCCTGGGTGCCTCCGTGACGAACTCGATCGCCGGAAGCCCTGCGTGTCAGCATGAGTTGAGTCCACTGGTTCACAGCAACCCCGTCTGCAGGGCGAGATGATGTGACGCGATCGCTATGCCTTACTCAGTGCTGCCAGGGCGGCTTCGCCGATGGGTTCTTCGGCGAGCATCGGGACGATGGCGGTTCGTTGGCTGTATTGGCTTGTGATGGTGCCGATTTCGGTGATCTCTCCGGCTGCGCGCTGCTGCAGGAGCGGCGAGGTTGGTTCGGCAGCGGCGAGAGAGTTGTTGACCACCCACGCCCAAGGCTCGATTCCGGCTCGTTGTAGGTCGGCTTGCAGACCGGCGGCCTCGAGGACGGGTGTGGTTTCAGCGAGGGTCACGAGCAGTACCTTCGTTGCGTTTGGGTCCTGGAGTCGCATGAGTGGGGTGGTGAAGTTCGTGTTCTCCCCCATCTGGCGGGCGATTTCCCGGTGATACGAGCCGGTGGCATCGAGGAGCAACAAGGTATGCCCGGTCGGGGCGGTGTCGACGACGACGAATTTGCGACTCGATTCGTGGATGACCCGCGAAAACGCTTGGAAGACTGCCACTTCCTCGGTGCAGGGTGATCGGAGGTCTTCGGCGAGGTTCGCGCGTCCGCGTTCGTCGAGGTTCTTGCCTTTGGTGGTCAGGACTCTGGTGCGGTACTGCTCGGTGGCTTCGGCGGGGTCGATTCGGGAGACCTGGAGGTTGTCGAGTTCCCCGTTCAAGGTTTCTGTCAGGTGTGCAGCCGGGTCCGTGGTTGTCAGGTGCACCTGGTGGCCGCGTTCGGCGAGGGCGACAGCGATGACGGCGGCGATGGTGGTCTTGCCGACTCCGCCTTTGCCCATGCACATGATCAGGCCGTGATCGTCGGTGTCGAGTTCGTCGATCAGGGATGCGAGCGGAGAACTGGGTAGCTGCAGGGACGGGTCCGCTGAGGCGGCGGACACCGGGCCAAGGTCGGGGGTGAAGAGGCTTTCGAGTGCGTCGATGCCGACGATATTGGTCGCTTTGAGCGGGACCTGATCGGTCGGCAATTGCGCCAATCCATCGGGCAGGGCGGCTATCGCGGCTTGTTCACGCCGGTAGATCGCGGTCGCGAGCGGATCGGTGTCGTCGCCCGGGTCCGGGAGGACACCGTTGATCACGACATGCTGATGGGTCAGTCCGATGTCGGCGAGTTCGCGGTGGGTGCGGGTGATTTCGGCGAGCGTCGAACGCTGGGCGCGCGAGACCAGTACGAGGCGGGTCCGCTGCGGATCGGCGAGCGCGGCAACGGCGTCAGCGTAGATGGCGCGCTGCTTCTCGAGCCCGGACAACGGACCGAGACACGATGCGTCGCCCTTGCCGTCATCGAGGAACTCGGTCCACGATCCGGGGAGTTGGAGCAGCCGGATGGTGTGCCCGGTCGGGGCGGTGTCGAAGAGGACATGGTCGAAGCCCGCGGTGATGTCGTCGCGCCCGGAGAGCAGTCCGGTGAACTCGTTGAACGAGGCTATTTCTGTGGTGCAGGACCCGGAAAGTTGTTCGGAGATCGCCGCGATGTCCTTCTCGGGGAGTAGCCCGCGGACGGGACCGATGATCCGCTCGCGATAGGTGGCGGCGGCTTGTTCCGGGTCGATCTCGAGCGCAGACAATCCGGGAGCGGCGGAGATCGGGGTGATGGTGTTGCCGATGCTCACACCGAAGACCTGCCCGACGTTGGAGGCTGGATCGGTGCTCACGAGCAGCACTTTCTTGCCGGCGCGAGCGAGGGTCATCGCGCTCGCGCAGGCGATGGAGGTTTTACCGACACCACCTTTGCCGGTGAAGAACAGGAATCGGGGCGCGTTGTTCAGGAACCTCATTGCGGTGTCGACGCTTTCAGCAGCAGGTGGTGGAGTCGGCGTCGTCGGTGGAGCAGCATGCCGAAGTGTCGGAGAGTCCGAGCATGGCGATCCCGGCCGGCGCCTCAGCCGTTCCAGGTTCGGTGATGCCTGCCCATTTCGCGAGCTGGTTGCGGGTGGGATATGTACCGGTCAGGGCGGTGACTCCGTCGACGAGCGCCAGCGGGAGTCCTTCGGAACCTGAGATTTTGAGGAATGCTGCGACGGTGTCGTTTCCGGCGAAGGCCAGTGGGTCGTTGGCGAGGTTGTGGCGGGTGATGGTGCCGCCGTTGCTTGCGACCCAGTCGAGGTCGGCGGTGAAGGTGATCAGCGCTTGGTCGACGTCGTCGCCGCAGACGCCGGTGTTGCAGCACAGGGCGGGTTCGAATACTTCGATGGTGCTCATGGTGATGTCCTCTTTTCTTACTTCTCGGGTCTTTCGATTGCGCGGCTAGCGGTTCCGATATCAGCGGACCGCTAGACGGGCAGCAAGGGCGTCGACGCGGGCGGCGATGTCGTCGCGGACCAGGCGCATTCGTTCGATTCCGTCGATGCCGCGTTCGGACGGCTCGTCGGTGTCCCAGTTCTCGAAGTCGGTGCCGGCTACGGGATCGACCTTCGCTTCGTTGCCCAGGGTGACGACGAGGTCGACATCGCGCACCAGTTGCGGATCGATCAACGTCGGGGTCTGCCCGGAGATGTCCACCCCGACTTCGAGGAGCGTTTCGGCGGACAGGGCGTTGACCGCGTCGCCGGGTTTGGTGCCGGCCGAGTACACGTCCACCTGGTCGCCGGCGGCTTTGCGCATGAGGCCGGCGGCCATCTGGGATTTGCCGCCGTTCTTGACGCACACGAACAGCACTGAAGGCTTGCTCATCGAAGTTCCTTTCACTGGGTGTGGGAGTCAGACGGCGTCGACGGTGTGGCCGGCTGCGTCGAGCGTGTTGGCGGTGATGTCGCCGCGGTCGGCCAGCCAGCGTTCGGCGTCGATTGCTGCGGAGCATCCGGTGCCGGCAGCGGTGATCGCCTGACGGTACGTGTGATCGACCAGGTCACCGGCAGCGAAGACGCCGTCGACGGAGGTCGCGGTGGAACCGGGAGCGACGCGCACGTATCCGGCGTCGTCGAGATCGACCTGGCCCTTGACGAGTTCACTGCGCGGGTCGTGGCCGATGGCGACGAACATGCCGGTGATCTCGAGTGTGGAGGTCTCGCCGGTGACGGTGTCGCGCACGACGAGGCCGGTGACGCTGTTCTCACCGAGCACCTCGACGGGCTCTGCGTTGGTCAGGAAGCGGATCTTCTCGTTGGCCTTGGCGCGCTCGAGCATGATCCGTGAGGCGCGGAACTCCTCGCGGCGGTGCACCAGGGTGACCGAGCGAGCGAAGCGGGTGAGGAAGGTTGCTTCTTCCATCGCGGAGTCGCCGCCGCCGACCACGACGATGTCCTGGTCACGGAAGAAGAAGCCGTCGCAGGTGGCGCAGGCGCTGACGCCGCGGCCGAGGAGGCGTTCTTCACCGGGAATGCCCAGGTAGCGGGCTGCCGCGCCCATGGCGAGGATGATCGCGTGCGCGGCGTAGGTTTCGCCGTTCGCGACGACCGTCTTGATCGGGCCGCTGAGATCGATCTCCTCGACGTCCTCGGTGCGGATGTCGGTATCGAAGCGCAGTGCCTGCTCGCGCATCTGTTCCATCAGATCGGGGCCCATGATTCCTTCGCGGAATCCGGGGAAGTTCTCGACCTCGGTGGTGGTCATGAGGGCGCCACCGAACTGGGTTCCCTCGAAGAGCAGGGGCGCGAGCTCAGCGCGCGCGGTGTAGACACCAGCGGTGTAGCCGGCCGGTCCGGAACCGACAATGATGACGTCGTGGACCGTGGACGGGATGGTCATAGTGTCTCTTTCACGGGATCGAATACGGGAAGCGTAGGCGGTTAGCGCGATACCGACGGGGCGGTGAGTTCGCTGATCAGAGCCTGTACGCGAGTCTTGATCTCGTCACGGATCGGGCGAACCGCATCGATGCCTTGGCCGGCGGGATCCTCGAGGACCCAGTCGCGGTAGCTCTTGCCGGGGAAAATCGGGCAGGTGTCGCCGCAGCCCATCGTGATCACGACATCCGAATCCTGCACGGCGTCGGTGGTGAGGATCTTCGGGGTCTGGGCGGAGATGTCGATTCCGAGCTCGGCCATCGCTTCGACCGCGGCGGAGTTGATGGTGTCCGCGGGGGCAGATCCGGCGGAGCGGACCTCGATGGCGTCACCGGCGAGGTGGCTCAGGAAACCGGCGGCCATCTGCGATCGGCCGGCGTTGTGGACACACACGAACAGGACGCTGGGCTTGTCGGACATGAGAAAGAAGGTTCCCTTCGAAGATGGAAGTTAGAGCTGAGGAAGAGGTCGCTCAGACGGCGACGGGTGTGGTCAGTTCGGTGAGCAGTGCGATCACCCGTGCATCGAGGTCGTTGCGGATTGCCCGCACCACCTCGAGGGGTTGGCCGTACGGGTCGTCGAGAGCCCAGTCGAGGTACCGCTTCCCTGGGTAGACGACGCACGCGTCGCCGCAGCCCATCGAGACGACGCAGTCCGCTGCGGCGACCACGTCATCGGTGAGTGGTTTCGGGAACTCGTCGGCAAGATCGATCCCGATCTCGGCCATCGCCGTGATGACGGCGGGGTTGATCTCGTGGACCGGCGCGGATCCTGCCGAGCGCACATGAACCCGGCCGCGGGCGTGGTGATCGAGTAGTGCCGCCGCCATCTGCGACCGGCCGGCGTTGTGGACGCACACGAACAGAACTTCGGGCACGTCCTTGGCGAGTGCTCCGCTGGACTGGGCCAAAGCGGTGAGGCGGTCGGCGGCGAACCGCGCCGCGAGCGAGGTGAGATGGGTGTGGATCTTCGCGGTGCGGCGCAGCGCCGTGTAGGACTCGAAGACGTAGCGTTCGACGGTTTGCGCGGAAAAGACCCCGACGTACTTCGCTGCCAGGTCTTGCGCGGTGCGCGAGAGAACGGCCTGCGGTGAGAGGAGATCGGGCTGGGCGCGGTGCTCGTTCATCATGACTCCCGAAGAGTTGTAGGTGACTTACGTAGCGGTGGGTGCGGGTGAAACCTCTTTGACGGCAAAGCGTTTGCGTAGAGCAAGGGAGACATAGACCAGCCCGACGAGCACCGGTACCTCGATCAGCGGGCCGACAACACCGGCAAGAGCTTGCCCCGAGGTGGCGCCGTAGGTGGCGATGGCTACGGCGATCGCGAGTTCGAAGTTGTTGCCCGCGGCGGTGAACGCCAGGGTCGTCGTGCGTTCATAGCCCAATCCGATTGCGGCGCCGAGGATGTAGCCGCCTCCCCACATGAGCGCGAAGTACGCCAGCAGCGGCAACGCGATCCGGACGACATCCCAGGGCTGGGAGGTGATCTGTTCGCCCTGCATCGAGAAGAGCACGACGATGGTGAACAGCAGACCGTAGAGCGCCCAGGGGCTGATCTTGGGGATGAACTTGGTGTCATACCAGTCGCGGCCTTTGGCGCGTTCACCGAAGAAGCGGGACAGAAAACCTGCCAGCAGCGGGATACCGAGAAAGATCAGGACCGATTTCGCAATCTGCCAGGGCGAGGTGTCGATGGTGGTCTGTTCGAGGCCGAGCCACCCGGGCAGGACCGAGAGGTAGAACCAACCGAGCACGGCGAACATGATCACCTGGAACACCGAGTTGATGGCGACCAGCACCGCGGCGGCTTCGCGGTCTCCGCACGCCAGGTCGTTCCAGATGATCACCATCGCGATGCAGCGAGCGATACCGACGATGATCAAACCGGTTCGGTATTCCGGCAGGTCGGGCAGAAACAGCCAGGCGAGGGCGAACATCAGCGCCGGGCCGAGAACCCAGTTCAGGAACAGGGAGCCGGCGAGGAGTTTCTTGTCCCCGGTGACTGTGTCGAGGCGGTCGTAGCGGACCTTCGCCAACACCGGGTACATCATGATCAGCAGGCCGAGGGCGATCGGCAGGGAGATGCCGTCGATCTGCACCTTCTCCAGGGCAGTGTTCACACCGGGGATCCAGCGTCCAACCAACAGGCCGACGACCATGGCCACGCCGATCCAGACCGCAAGATAGCGGTCGAGGGTGGAGAGTTTTCCGACGACTTCGGGGTGTTCGGTGGTGGCAGCGGTGTTGCTCATGCGGTGACCTCTGCGCATGCGTCCGCGACACTCACGCTCGTACCTTCGACCAGGAGCACGGCGGAAAGCTGTTGCAGCGCAGCCGGAATAACCCAGTAGTACACCCAGGTCCCGCGGCGTTCACAGTCGAGCAGCCCGGCCTGTCGCAGCACCTTGAGGTGATGCGAGATAGTCGGCTGAGACAGGTCGAACGTATCCGAGATGTCGCAGACGCAGGCTTCACCACCCTCGTGACTTGCCACCAAGCTCAGCAGGCGCAAGCGGACGGGATCGCCGAGGGCTTTGAACATCCGCGCCAGGTCGCCGGCCCAATCCTCGGTCAACGGTTCACGGACGAGCGGCGAGCAGCAAGCGCCGGCCTCCGCCCCATCTTGATTCGACATGCTTCGATATTGACAGATATCGAAATAACGCGCAACCAACCTCAGATGAATTTCCGCCGACGAGAGACGACTTGACTCCGTAGCCGGGTACCGGGTTCACAATGGCGACATGCGTAGCAGTGAACTGGCCACCCTCGCCGGGGTGAACGTACAGACGTTGCGGTACTACGAACGGCGCGGACTCCTGCAGCACCCGCCGCGATCCACCTCGGGATACCGCTCATATCCGGACGAAACTGTCGAAATTGTCCGGTTCGTCAAACGCGCCCAAGAACACGGCTTCAGCCTCGACGAAATCAACGAACTTCTCCATCTCGCCGGCGGCGGACCGGACGATTGCGACACCGCTCGGCGACTGGCGCAGACGAAGATCACCGAGTTCGGCGAAAAGATCCGAGATCTGCAACGCATGCGGGCCTCGCTGACCGAGTTCGCGTCCACCTGCGCGCGACCGCGAGCGGACCGGCACTGCCCCATGCTCCAGACACTGCACACCGACAAAGGACGACCATGATGCATCTCGAAATTCTGCAGGTCCCGGACTACCCTAACGTGCCGCTCCTCGAACAACGAATCGAGCACGCTCTTTCAGGCGTGCCGATCGAATGGGAACTGCGCCACGTGATCATCGAAGATCCTCGATCAGCGGAACTTGCGGGCATGGCGGGATCTCCGACGTTGCTCGTTGACGGCCACGACCCCTTTGCCGAACCGGATCAGGTGCCAAGCGTGTCCTGCAGGCTCTACCGCGACGCCGTGGGCGCGGTCGGTGGCGCTCCCACTGTGACTGCCCTGAGGAATGCATTCGAACGGGATTCACCCACTGCCGCTACTTCCGTACCTGACTGATCAATACACCGACAACACCACTACAACCGCTTCGCGCACCTCATCACGTTGCAGAGCGCCGAACCTGCTGAAATAGGAAGGGATGCATGGCCGCAATCAATTTCACGATTCGGCAACACCTTCCTGAGACTCGGATTCCAGGATCCAGCACACACCGACATCGTCGGCTTCCGACGGAATCTCACCTTCCGCTCGACTCAGCAAAGCAACAAGGTTTGTTTCGAGCGTGGCAAGTTCGCGGATCTTGCCACGAACCTGGGAAAGATGCTCCGAGAGCATCTCCACGACCTGTTCACAAGGAGCCGCCCCGCGGTCATGGGTGGTGAGGATCTCGCGGATCTCTCGCAAGGTGAAACCTGCAGACTGGGCGCTGCGGACGAACCGCAAACGCGCAAGAGATTCCGGACCGTAGTCCCGGTAGCCGTTGGACTTTCGGACCGGGACGGGAATCACCCCACTGTCCTCGTAGAAACGCAGCGTTTTCGGGGCAACGCCACTTCGAGCGGCCAGTTCACCAATTTTCACGAGATCCTTGACCTTCCATCGCACTGGAATGTCCATTATGGATGACGTTCGGGAACCGCAGGTGACTCGGACCGTTCGTCGCCGCGCTGGCGATGAACACTCAGAAGGAGGTGAATGAAATGAATCCACTGGAGATGTTGTGCGACTGGCTGTGTCGAGCGATGGGTCCTTGCTGTCCCCCCATGTGATGCCGTGGCGAGCAACTCGCAAACTACAGATGTCACTTCGCCATTCCTGGTGAGGTACGTCGGCCGGCCACCGTTCGGCTGACGTACCGCATCTACTTCAAGTCCAGTGCGTCCACCCTTCCTGGAATCGTCCAATATTGCTATCATCGTCGTATGACGATGAATAACGAGCCTGGATGCCTCGCCGCAACCGGCAGCGGGTCGAGCCTGGATGCGGCAGTGGCACTGTTCCACAGTCTCTCGGACGGCACCCGGTTGTCGATCGTGCGCCGTCTCGCCGAAGGAGAGGCGCGGGTTGCGGATTTGATCGGTGAACTCGGCCTCGCCCAGTCGACGGTGTCCGCACATGTTGCATGCCTACGTGATTGCGGTTTGGTCGACGGCAGACCGGAAGGTCGGCAGGTGTTCTACTCGCTGGCCCGGCCGGAATTGATGGACCTACTCGCCTCGGCGGAGACGCTGCTTGCCGCGACGGGGAACGCGGTTGCCTTGTGCCCGAATTACGGCACCGCCATCGGAGATAGCCGTGAGTGACGCATGCGGTTGCGGTCACGACGAACCCCGCGTCGAAGGCGAGGAAGAACACGGGCCCGAAAAGTGGTGGCAGGTTACCGAGATCCGGGCGGCTGCAGCTGCGGGCGTGCTGCTGATCGCGGCGCTGATAGTGGGCCTGACCGGTGGGCCGGATGCTCTCGGGCTCGGTCTCGAGGTGGGCGCCCTGCTCATTGCCGGTTACACGTTCGTCCCGTCCACTCTCGCACGCCTGGTCAAGGGCAAGATCGGGGTCGGCACCCTGATGACGATCGCGGCTGTCGGCGCGGTACTGCTCGGTGAGGTGGGCGAAGCGGCCATGCTCGCGTTCTTGTTCGCGATCAGCGAGGGACTCGAAGAGTATGCGGTCACCCGCACTCGCCGGGGCCTGCGGGCCTTGCTGTCTCTGGTGCCGGCCACCGCGACAGTTCTCCGCGGCGGCCGCGAGGAAACCGTTCCGCCCTCCGAACTCCAGCTCGGCGAGCTCATGGTCGTCAAGCCTGGGGAACGGATCGCCACCGACGGGGTCATCCGCACCGGACGCACCGCTCTGGACACCTCCGCGATTACCGGTGAATCGGTGCCCGTCGAAGCCGGTCCCGGCAACGAGGTGTTCGCAGGATCGATCAACGGCACCGGCGTCCTCGAAGTCGAGGTCACCGCAGATGCGCAGGACAATTCGCTGGCCAAAATCGTGCGGATCGTCGAGGCCGAGCAGTCCCGCAAGGGCGAGGCGCAACGCCTCGCCGACAAGATCGCCAAACCGCTGGTTCCAGGTGTGATGATCGTCGCCGCAGTTATCGCCGCGGTCGGCAGTGTGCTCGGCGATCCGCTGGTGTGGATCGAACGCGCCCTGGTGGTGCTGGTCGCCGCCTCCCCGTGTGCGCTGGCCATCGCGATCCCTGTCACCGTTGTCGCCGCGATCGGTGCGGCGTCCAAGCTCGGTGTCCTGGTCAAGGGCGGCGGTGCACTCGAGGCCCTCGGCCGGATCCGCACCGTTGCGTTGGACAAGACCGGCACCCTCACCCGCAACCAGCCTGCCGTGATCGATGTGGCCACGGCGGACGGCGCCAGCCGCGAGGACGTTCTCGCGGTGGCCGCAGCGTTGGAGGCGCGCAGCGAGCACCCTCTCGCTCGCGCGATTCTCGCCGCCGTCGACGACTACGCACCCGCCGACGACGTGGACGCGGTCACAGGGGCGGGCCTGACCGGGGCCATCGACGGCATACCTGTGCGCCTCGGTCGACCGGGCTGGATCGACCCGGGTCCGCTGGCAGGGGATATCGAGCGGATGCAGCATGCCGGCGCCACTGCGGTGCTGATCGAGCGCGCCGGAACGGTCATCGGGGCGGTCGCCGTCCGTGACGAGCTCCGACCGGAAGCACGTGAGGTGGTTGCCGGGCTACGACGCGGCGGGTACACCGTCGCGATGCTCACCGGCGACAACGAACGCACCGCCCAGGCGCTGGCCGCCGACGTCGGGATCGACGACGTGCACGCCGACCTGCGCCCGGAGGACAAGGCACGGATCGTGGAAACCTTGCGTGCGAGCCGCCCGACGGCAATGGTCGGGGACGGTGTCAACGACGCCCCCGCCCTGGCCACCGCCGACTTGGGCATTGCCATGGGCGCGATGGGTTCCGACGTGGCCATCGAGACCGCCGATGTTGCTCTGATGGGTGAGGACCTGCGGCACCTGCCGCAGGCGTTGGCGCACGCGCGCCGCTCCCGGACCATCATGTTGCAGAACGTCGGACTGTCGCTGGCGATCATCACCGTTCTGATGCCGTTGGCCTTGTTCGGGGTTCTCGGCCTGGCCGCCGTGGTCCTGGTGCACGAGGTCGCTGAGATCGTGGTCATCGCCAACGGTGTCCGGGCCGGCCGCGCGCAAGCCTTCCCCACCGGATCGGTACCCGCACCGGCGGGGAAGGTCGAGGCCCGCACGTGAGCGAATTAGCGGCTCGATCAATCCGCACAGGTAGCACGCGGCGGGTGATTCTCGTGGTCGTCGGTCTCGCTCTCATCGCGATCGCACTGTCGGCCGAACCCGTTGCGCGCCGTACCCTTTCCGGTGCACGCACCGTCGATATGGGATTGCTGCAACTGAAGTTGGCGTACAACAGCGGTGTCGCGTTCAGCATCGGCCAACAGCTTCCGGCCTGGATCATCCTCGCGGTCACCGCCGCCATCACTCTCGGCGTCGGAATTTACGCCTGGCGCACCGTCCCCACCGCTTCACTGGTGGGGACGGTGGGTTGGTCGGCGATCCTCGCCGGAGCTGCCGCCAACGTGATCGATCGTGCCGTCGACGGAAAGGTCACCGACTATTTCCACACCGGCTGGTGGCCCACCTTCAACCTCGCCGACACCTACATCACCTGCGGCGTCGTGCTGCTCGTCGCATCACTGATCTTTGAGTCCACCCACGACCCGGCCGATCCCCCGCCCGCACAGGAGAGTTCGAAATGACAGCAATACCCGAGATCAGGCCGCGCCGCGGCAGCCGCCGGATGCGAGGATGATCGGCACCATCGCCGCGGCGGTAGCGATGTTCGCCGGCACCAACATCGACGACATCGTCGTACTGACCGTCCTGTTCGTCGCCTCCGCCAGTCAAGGACGGCCGCGGGCATGGCAGATCGTTGCCGGCCAGTACCTCGGCCTGATCACCCTCGTCGCGATCAGTGTGGTCGCCGCCCTCGGGTTGGTGATCGTGCCCGAGGACTGGGTTGGACTACTCGGATTACTTCCCCTGTCGCTAGGAATCTGGGGACTGATCCAGGGCTTACGCAGCGACGGAGACGGTGAACCCGTAGTGGTCGCGGCCGGGACGATCAGCGTCGCCGCCATCACCATCGCCAACGGCGCCGACAACATCGCCGTCTACACCCCGGTCTTCCGCACTCTCGGTGCGCCCCAGACCATCGTTACCATCGCCGTGTTCCTGATCTGTGTCGGACTCTGGTGCGCCGCCGGCAGAATGCTCGGCACCCACAAGAAGGTCATCGACACCCTCGAGCGCGTCGAGCACTGGCTCGTGCCCACAGTCTTCATCGGGCTGGGCGTCATCATCCTGCTCGAATCCGGTGTGATCGGCCGCCTGATCGCCGCCGCGGCATGACCGACACTGCTGGCACGGTGGCACCTTGATCCGTCCCGGCTCCTCGCGGTCGCCGGGGCACGCGGATGTCTGCGACTCCGCGCACCGCATCCCGGCCGGAACCGTGCATGGCGCGTCACAACGGTCCGGCCACCGAAGCAAAGGCGAGCGGAAGATCCAGTGCGAATTGGCAGAACGACAAACTCGGACGGCGCCCGAATGATCGTTGGACCAGCGGTGGCCGCCTTCTCGGACGTCGGCACGGGCAGGGGTTGGGCTTCCTGCCCTCTGTCGGAATTATCCGATGGCCGTTTGCTGAAATCGGGGAGATCAGCCCCGTGAACCACTCGCATCGTGCGGCTTGCGCAGCGGCGGCGCATTCGTCAGGCGGGCGATGTGTGGAGGCCGAGCTGCACGGCATGCTCGTAGTCATCGTCGATGAGGACCACTGTGCGGTGTTCGCGGTCGAGAAGTGAAGCGGCGATCGATGCGCGGTAACCGGATGCGCAGTGCACCCACACTTCGGCCGCGGAAACTTCCTCGAGTCGGTGGGGTAGCTCGTGGAGGGGGATGTTCACGGCACCAGGAAGGTGGCTGTCCGCGTACTCGGACTGTTGACGCGCATCAAGGACGCTTATCTCACGTTCGCCGGTGGCCGCCGCGAGTCCGGCGAAGTCGGATACATCGTAGGAGCGGACTTTTCCGTCGCCGACCAGCGAGTGAATCTCACCGACGGCGGATCCGGAGGGACTGTCGATGCCGATCCGAGCCAGCTCGCGGGTCGCCTCGGCGATCTGGTCGGTTGTTTCACCGATCAGCGTCAACGGCACGCCCCACTGATAAAGCCATCCGAGATAGGTGACGAAGCTGGTCGACAGTTCGAACCCGAGAGAGCCATCGACGTGGCCGGCGGCGAAAGCGGTGCGTGCTCGTAGGTCAACGACCCATTGCCCGGCGTCGATGCGGCGACGTAGTTCGTCTGGATCGACGGGCTCGGGCATGGACAGGTCGATCGGGGCCGGCCCTTGGGTGTTGATGACGCCCATATGGGCGTAGTACGCGGGATATGCAGACAGGCCTGCGATGAGCTCGTCGACATAGGTGTGTTCGTCCTGAGTCAGTGCGGGGTTGGACTGCTGCTGTTCACCGATGGTGGATGAGTCCCCGCTGGTCGGAGTTGCGGCACAGAAGCTACCGAACCCATGTGTGGGGTAGACCTCCACCTCAGCGGCCAGTTCGGCCGCGATACGGCGGACCGAATGGTACTGCGCGTGGGTCAGTTCATCGGTGTGCTCGGAGCCGAGCAGGTCAGTGCGCCCGGTGGACCCGTAGAGCATGGAGCCGCCGGTGAAGATTGCGATCGGCTCGCCGCGCCGGTGCAGAACGTAACTGACGTGGTGATGAGTATGCCCTGGGGTGTGCATGACCTCGAACGTCGTCGATCCCGCGTCGACGACATCGCCGTCGACGACTGCTCGGCGCTCGTATTCGACCGGATCGCCGTCCGGGACGACGTATTCGGCACCCGTGGCGCGCGCAAGTTCCAGGCCGCCAGTGACGTAGTCGTTGTGGATGTGAGTTTCCAGCACGTGGGTGATGACAGCGTTCTTTTCTGCTGCCAGCGCCCGGACGCGGTCGATGTCGCGTTGTGGATCGATCACCACGGCGATACCGTCGTGGCTGATCAGATAGCTGCGGTCGCCGAGGCTGGAAGTTTCAATGATGGCGATGTCCGGGTCGGTCGTGCTCATGGGGAGCTCCTACATGTTGTCGGTCGGCCTCGTTCCTGATGTGAAGCGGGCGTTCAGGCCAGCGCCAGGAAGAGCTTTTCCAGTTCTGCTTCGGTCATGGGTTCTTTGTTGTCTGCCGCTTCGCCTGTCATGCACTCTCGGAGACCGGTAGCGACGATCTTGAAGCCAGCTTTGTCGAGGGCCCTGGAAACAGCGGCGAGCTGGGTGACAACGTCTTTGCAATCGCGTCCGTTCTCGATCATGCCGATCACTCCCGAGAGTTGGCCGTGTGCGCGGCGGAGGCGGTTGAGGACCAATGCGATGCTGTCTTCGTCGCCGATCATGGGGTCTCCTTCAGATGCATGATGATGCCAGAAATTGCCAGATTACCCCCGGGGGCATCCAACGGGGTGCACGGTAGATCATCCGAGAACGAGAGTGTCGATGAGGACGTAACCTGCCACGACAAACACCAGGTAGGCGAACCACTGCCGAAGTGAGTCCGTGGCGATGCGTGTACCGAATCGTCCGGCCACCAACGAACCCGCAATGGCTGAACCTGCGAACGCTGCCGTCAAGGGCCAGTTTCCACCTAGGCCGTCGGCCTGAGCGATGAGTCCGGCGGCGGAGTTGGCGACGATGACCACCAAAGAGGTTCCGACGGCGACACTCATCTCGATTCCCAGCAGCAGAACCAATGCGGGGATGATCAAGAAGCCCCCGCCGACGCCGAACAGTCCGGTAAGGACACCGACGCCGAATCCGGTCGGTATGGACCGAGGTGCGCATCGGCGCCAGTTGATCCCGGAATTGCTCGTCCTGCAGGCGGTTCCGGGATTGTCGGGGCTGCGCAGCATGCGTGCCCCCGCGAGGATCATGACGATCGCAAAGCCGATCATCACGGCAGTTTCAGGTAGATGCTTGCCAAGGGCAGTGCCGGCCAGGGTGCCGAGGACTCCGGTGGCGGCGAAGATTGCCGCGAGTCGCCATTCGATGAGCCGCGCCCGCACCTTGGAGATGACCCCGACCGCGGAGGCGACACCGATCACCAACAGCGAAGTCGGTATCGCCTCCGGCAGGGGGAACCCGAGAGCGTACACGAGGATCGGGACAGCGAGGATCGATCCACCGCCTCCGAGGAGACCGAGCAGGATTCCGACGGTGAGGCCGAGCGCCAGCGCCAGGGTCAACGTCATCAACTGCGCACTGCATCCCGACTGCCGAGCATGTCCAGGGCGGCTTGGAGTTTGGTGGTGGCCTCGGCCGCGACATCTGACAGTGCTGGTTCGCCCGTCACTTGGACCATGAGGTCCGGGTTCATCGCCTCGACGATGACCGATCCGGCGGTGGTGTCGGCACGGACGACGACGTTGCAGGGCAGTAGCAGGCCGATCTCACGCACGATTCCTACGGCGCGGTGTGCAAGCGTGGGATTGCACGCGCCTAGGATCAGATACTTCTCCATGTCTGTGCCAAGTTTGGCTTTCAGGGTGGCCTGCATGTCAATTTCGGTCAGCACACCGAAGCCTTGCTCGGACAGTGCTGCTTTGGTGGCGGTGACCGCCGTCTCGAAGTCGGTGTCGGTCAAGGTGGTCGAGAGTGCGATGGTCATGGTGGAGAATTCCTTCCGTTCGTCGAACTGCGGCAATTGTGTGCCTATCCGCTTCGGGGGTGGCGAAGACTTGGTACGCCCGCTCTGGTGAGAAGCGCACTTGCCGGGCACCAGCCGACCGCGGCGTAGAGGGCGAGGTTCGCGGCGGCGAAGGCGCTGAGCAGCCTCCACCGTGGTGCGTGGAGTTCGCCGAGGGTCAGGCCCGTCGCGGTGACGCCGGCGGCCAGTGCGGGGACGATACGTTCGATCGGCCACCCGGCAGACGTGCTCGAATGCGTGATGTTCGGATCGGTCATGATTCCTCCGTGAGGTGTTGTAATGGTCAGTGCGAGAAGCGGATCGACGGCAACATTCTGCGCAGCCAGCCCGGTGCCCACCATGCAGCGTGACCGCTCAGCCGGAGCAGGACCGGGAGCAGGATCAGCCTGATCAGGAAGGCGTCGAGCAACACCGCGACGCCGAGGATGATGCCCATTTCCTTGGGTGGGAGCGGATCGGAGAGCGCGAAGGTGAAGAACACGGCGACCATGACCGCCGCAGCGGCGAAGATGACGCGTCCGGAGTGCGCGAGGCCGTCGACCTGAGCAGCCTTCGGGTCCCCGGTCTTCTCGTAGTGTTCTTTCGCGGTGGCGAGCAGGAACACGGTGTAGTCCATGGCGATGGCAAAGATCATCGCGAAGAAGAACACCGGCCCCCAGCCGTCGAGGAAACCTTGAGGGGTGAAGCCGAGCAGCGACGATCCGTGTCCGTCTTGGAAGATCAGCTTCGCAACCCCGAACGCTGCGGCGGTCGACAGCAAACTGACGGCGGTGCCGAGGATCGCGATCAGTGGTGCCTGCAGAGCGACGAGCAGCAGGATGAAGCCGAGGGCGAGGATGATCCCGATAACCAACGGTAGGTAGTCGTTCAGGGCTTGCTGCAGGTCGAGGTTCTCCGCTGGCGCGCCGCCGACGAGCGCGGACTCCGGTAGTTGTGCGCGTAGGTCACCGAGGATCGTGCCCATGGCCTCTGCGGAAGGGTCCACGGCAGGAAACGCTTGCAGCAGTGTGTAGTTCGAATCGTCTGTTGATGGTGTGGGCGGGGTGACCATCGAGATCCCGTCGACGCTGCTCGCTGCCGCGGCGGTAGCAGCCGCATCGGAAGACGGGACAACTATCTGCAGCGCGCCGGGTGCCCCGTCACCGAACTGGGCCTGAACCAACTCGTAACCTTGCCGAACGGGCGCATCGTCGGGAACGACAGCGATGGACGGCATTGCCACCTTCAGTCCCAGGACAGGTAAGGCCAGGGCGACGAGGATGCCGACGGAGACCAGCGCGAACGGCCATGGGTACTTGTGAAGCAATTCGCCCCACGCAGCGAACTTCGGGGATCGGTGCTGTTGGCGTTTCGCGTAAGGCAGGGATGCTGCGTTGACCTTGGGGCCGAGTGCGCCCAGCGTGGCCGGAAGAAGTGTCATGGTGGCGATCAGAACGAACGTGACGGCCAGCATGATGCCTACGGCCATGGTGCGCACGGCCGGTGCGGGAACGAGCAGCACTGCCGAGAGGCTGACCAGGACGGTAAGTCCGGACAGGAGCACCGCTTTGCCTGCGGTGTCCATGGTTTCGGCAACGGCTGCTCGTGGATCGGCCGTACGGAGGGCGTCGCGGAAGCGGGCGACGATGAACAAGGCGTAGTCGATGCCGAGAGCGAGGGCGAACATCATCGCGAAATTCATCGCCCATACCGAGATCGGTGTGACCTCGTTGAGCAGCACCAAACCGCCGGCGGAGGCGACGAGTCCGGCCACTGTGAGCAACAGCGGCAGCCCGGCAGCGACGAGGGAGCCGAATGCGAGCACCATGATCGCCAAAGTGACTGGCCAAGAGAATAGTTCAGCCTGAATCATCGCATCGTGGTTGGCTTTGTTGAAGTCGGACCACAACGCGGAGGATCCGGTGGGATAGACCTCGATACCGTCGCCGGAGAGTGCGGTCAGCTCGTCTTTGACATCGTCGACGGCTTTGACCATGTCGTCCGCGTTTGCGTTGGCGCCGGCGATGAGGATGCCGGTGTGGCCGTCGGGGCTGATGGTCATACCAGGCTGTGGGGCGATGACGGCACCGAACCGGGTGTCACCGTCGAACACAGCTGTGACGTCGATGAGTCTCTGCTGCACGGTGGGATCGTCGATCGACGCGGTGTCCGAATGGACCACCACCTGAACCGCGGCCGAGGAGTTCCCGCCGAAATGCTGTTGCGCGAGTTCACGGACCTGGACCGATTCGGATCCGTTGGCTTGCCACCCAGCACCCGCCAGTGACGAAAAAACCGACGGCGCTGCAGATCCGAGCGCGACAAGCGCGATCAGCCAGACACCGAACACCCATCGGCGGCGTGCGACCATCGCGCTTCCCAGGCGTCCGAGTATGCCGGGTGTAGATACGCGATCACGATCGTCACGACCGGTGGCCGTCACGGTGTCGGGCACAGACATAACTTCTCCTAAAATACGGGCTGGGGTATTCAAATGAGCGAGCTAGACCTCGGTAAACCTGACCCAATTGGAAGGTTAGGCCCTTGCACTCGCGACCGGGATTGGCGGCGAAACAGCGATCGCGAGGCGCTGGCGCCGATCGATAGGACCAACGGTCTCAGCAGAGCAGGTGCACTGCCGAGGCCGTGAAACATCCTTCGTGACGTCGTCGACATGTCGATCGCAACCTGCCCACGCGATCTTGTCGCATATCGGGCACGGGACGGGGTAACACATAGACAGTCCTTTCTGACGAGCGTCTACCCACTGT
This sequence comes from Rhodococcus sp. 27YEA6, assembly GCF_044908235.1. Lineage (NCBI taxonomy): Bacteria > Bacillati > Actinomycetota > Actinomycetes > Mycobacteriales > Nocardiaceae > Rhodococcus > Rhodococcus sp. 27YEA6. The sequence goes on from NZ_JBIYCY010000022.1 coordinate 20,676, forward strand.
TGCATATACCCAGGGGGGTATGCAAGTACCCCTGGGGGTATACGCTCGGGTAGGCCGTTCGCTCCTCTCGGGCGCCCACCCGAGGGGGTGGGCCGTCCGGGTCGTCGAGTGCCCAGGCGAGGTACCGCTTTCTGGGTAGCCGACGCACACGTCGGCGCATCCGTCGAGACGACTCAGTCCGGGTGCGGCGGCCACGCCATCGGTGAGAGGTCTCGGGAACTCGTGGCGTGGATCGAGCGCGCCGGAACCGTCATCGGGGCAGTCGCCGTACGAGACGAGCTCCGACCGGAAGCACATGAGGTGATCGCCGGGCTACGACGCGGCGGGTACACCGTCGCGATGCTCACCGGCGACAACGAACGCACCGCCCAGGCGCTGGCCGCCGACGTCGGGATCGACGACGTGCACGCCGACCTGCGCCCGGAGGACAAGGCACGGATCGTGGAAACCTTGCGTGCGAACCGCCCGACGGCAATGGTCGGGGACGGTGTCAACGACGCCCCCGCCCTGGCCACCGCCGACTTGGGCATTGCCATGGGCGCGATGGGTTCCGACGTGGCCATCGAGACCGCCGATGTTGCTCTGATGGGCGAAGACCTGCAGCACCTGCCGCCGGCTCTGCATCCGATGAACCGAATGCTCGCACAATTGCGCAGTGTCTACACGAAGCGCATCGCTTGCACGACCGACACAGCGCCGTCGCGTTTCGGCCCGCAAAGAGGACCGCAGCCGGCCGCACCAGCGATGACACCCAGCGTTGGCATCACCTCGAACGCACACATGTCCTCTCCCAGCCCTGTCCATGGCCACACAAACCACCTCGCCATGCTCCCCTGGCCTTACATCAGCGTGACTGCCGCGAAGCCGTCGGGCAGGTTCTTCGCATCATCGTCGTCGCCGCCCCGGGATCCGCACTGGGCCGCTATCCGGAGGGCAACACCGAACGAACTCGTGCCGGTCTTATGACACCGATGCCGATACCTGACGATCTTGCCGAGAAAATGCAGACCTACCAGTCCTGGGTTTCGTTTACCGCGAGCTGTCCTGCACTGCCGCATACTCGAAACCACACGCCGACGGAGGAACACCATGATGCACCTTGAAATTTTGCAAGTCCCGGACTGCCCGAACGTGCAGCTCCTCGAACAACGGATCGAGCACGTTCTCGCGGAGGAGTCCATCGATTGGGAACTGCGCCACGTAATCGTCGACGATCCTCGATCCGCAAGGCTTGCGGGCATGACCGGATCGCCGACGTTGCTCGTCGACGGCCGCGATCCGTTTGCCGAACCGGACCAGGTCCCCAACGTGTCATGCAGGCTCTATCGAGATTCCACGGGCGAGGTCGGTGGCGCTCCTACCGTTGCTGCACTGAGGGGTGCGTTCGGTATGGCTGCGCCCACAGCTGATGTAGAGGGCGATGAGTGAAAGTATCGGCCACCCACCGGTGGTCCCAACAGGGTCGTCTCCAGCAGCAGCCCCGGGGTTCCTCACAAGGGCGAGCTGACTCAACGGTCCTCCGTACTGCGCCTGCTCGAGTCTCGTCCGCCTGATCCCGCAGCTTGTACCGATTCCGAAACTCGAGACCACCACGGATACCGCCGACTCCGCACCTGATCCCGTCACCTGACATCTTCATCCCAATGCCAATCAATGCATGATCGCGCGCCCTCGGCATCACCCAGGAAGGCAGCTTTGAGCGGTCATACGTCCAAAAAAGACAGGTTGTGGCACCGATGCTGGGCATTTTCGTTACTGGAGCTTTCACGCGCACCTAACCGGAGGGAACCCTTCACCGGGTGCGCATTGCACGCCGTTTTTCATCTACGACCATCACTTCTTCATTGATCCGGCGGCGCAATGACCGGAACGCGATCGCAGAGATGGCGAATCCGAGCAGCACCGCCCCGAACAGTGCTAACACACCGGGGATTTCGAGTTCGAGTATGGCGTTGATTCCCATGATGATCACTGCGAGGCCGGCGATCAGGGCGAGTCGAACCGCGGTGTAGTACATCACCAGACGCACGAGCTTTGACCGTGCTACACGGTTGATCCGCGCCACGCGCGTCTGCGGTGCTTGATGGGCACCCAGTGCCGCAATTTCTGGGCTGACTGGTGGATTGATACGGCCCTTCGGAGCGGACTGGCGTTTCACGATGCTCGATTCTCGGGTTCGGATCCCGCCTCTGGTTGGCGGGGGCGACAGAACGAACCATATGTCTACTATGCACAATAGTAGTTCAGTGTTGTCCCGGTTCACCGCACCACGCTTGGAGGAAGTGCATGCAGGCACAGTCTCGGTGGTTCCTGCTCTTCCTGGTTGTGATCGGTCTTCTCGTCGTGGCGATCTGGCCTCGATCAACGTCAACCGAGACCCATTCCTCGACCCGGCCTCAAGTGCCTCCGGCCGCCCAGGCAGATGAAGATCGCGTCGACTCGGGGTTTTCCTCGAAGTCCGCGGCAGCAGCGGTTCCCTGTCCTGTGGCCCCGGCAGTACCGCCCGCTGGAGGAGAACTCCTGGGAATCAAAGCGACGTGTCTTGGCGAGAATACTGTGGTCGACCTCGGTGCAGCGCTGTCCGGGGAGCCGACCCTGATCAACCTCTGGGCCTCGTGGTGCGGGCCGTGCCGATCGGAAATCCCGGTCCTGAATGACTATGCAGGTACTCCGGGCTCCATCCGAGTAGTCGGGATCAACGTCCAGGACGACATGTCCACAGCACTAGCGCTTCTCACCGCTGCAGGCGTGCACTATCCCTCGTTCGCTGCGGTCGACGACATCGGAATTGCGCTATCGGCGCCGCCAGTTCTGCCGCTGAGCTTTCTCGTCCAACAAGACGGGTCCGTCGAACAGATTACAACCCCCATGGTTTTCGAAAACACTGACCAAATACGCTCCGCTGTAAGTGAGTTGATGAAATGAATGCCCCCGCACTCCCTCGCAAATCGAGACAACGCGTACTCGGAAAACCGACCCGCATCCTCCCACTGGTCGCTATTCTCACTGCGATCGTCGTCGCCGCGAGTGGATGTGCAACCGGCACCGATGCAGTCGCTTCGGGTGCGAATTTCGATTTCGTGTCACCGGGAGGACAAACCGATATTTTGTACGACCCGCCCGAATCGCGAAACATGATCGGTGTATTGGCCGGACCTGACCTCATGGCCGACGGTAGCGATATTTCACTCACTGATTACGCCGGTCAGGTCGTCGTGATCAATCTGTGGGGGCAATGGTGCGCCCCGTGCCGGTCCGAGGCCGACGATCTCGAGCGCGCGTACGAAGCAACCGAAAGTCTCGGTGTTCAGTTTCTCGGGATCAACGTTCGAGATCCTCAACGAGACAAGGCCCAGGACTTCGTCGTCGACAACAACGTCAGCTACCCCTCGATCTACGACCCGTCGATGAGAACTTTGACAGCGCTCGGCGGAAACTATCCGACAAGCGTGATTCCCTCCACCTTGGTGTTGGATCGCAGACAGCGCGTCGCCGCTGTGTTTCTTCGCGCACTTCTCACCGAGGATCTGCAACCGGTCATCGAGCGCGTGGCGGCCGAGCGGTGAACGAACTCGCCCAAGGTGTCGGCTCCAGCTTCCAGACCGCCGCCGCGAGCGGCCCGTTACTGCTCGCCGTAGCAGCGTGCATTCTGGCCGGTCTGGTGTCGTTCGCATCGCCGTGTGTGGTGCCGCTCGTTCCCGGATATCTGTCGTATCTGGCCGGCATTTCCGGAGCTGATTCTCCAGCGGTGACCCGTGGCGACGAGACCTCGGAACCTGCAGGCAGATGGCGGGTTACCGGCGCGGCAACGATGTTCGTTGCCGGATTCACCGTGGTGTTCGTTCTCGCCACCGCGTCGGTGTTCGGGGTGATCGGAACCCTGCGCATCAACGAAGACCTGCTCCAACGGGTGGGTGGTGTGATCACCATCGTGATGGGGTTGACCTTCATCGGCTTGATTCCTGCCTTGCAGAAAGACACACGGTTCGCCCCGCGGCGTATCTCCTCCCTTGCCGGCGCGCCCTTGTTGGGGGGCGTGTTCGCGTTGGGTTGGACACCATGTCTCGGCCCCACCCTCGCCGGAGTTATTTCGGTGGCGGCCGGAACTGAAGGCACGACAGCAGCGCGGGGCGTGATACTGATTGTCGCCTACTGTCTGGGATTGGGACTGCCGTTCATCGTGCTTGCGTTCGGGTCGGCGAAAGCTCTCCGCGGCGTCGGGTGGCTCAAACGCCATTCACGGACGATTCAGATCGTCGGCGGAATAATGCTCGTCGCTGTCGGGCTCGCACTGGTCACCGGCGTGTGGGGCATGTTCGTCGGCTGGTTACGCAACGAATTCGTCAGTTCGGTCGTGCTGCCGATATGACAGATAACGCCACCGCGGGAGGTCGCATCCGCCGCCTACCGAGACTGATTATCCGAGAAAGCGTTCGACTACTGCGCCACAATTGGCGCCGGTTGACGTCGATGAGCACCGCGCTCGTGCTCCTGTTCCTCTTGGCACTCGCAGCACTTCCCGGTGCTATGTTGCCTCAGCGAAATCTCAACGTACAGAAAGTTTCCCAGTACATCGCGGCGCAGCCAACCCTCGGCCCGCTATTCGACAAGCTGGAGTTGTTCGACGTCTTTTCCAGCTTCTGGTTCACTGCGATCTACGTCCTGCTGTTTCTCTCTCTCATCGGCTGTCTTGTTCCACGCCTGCAGGCGCATCTCGGCGCGCTTCGGAGCCAACCTGTACGAGCACCTCGGAATCTGTCCAGGTTGCCGCACCATTTCCACGGCGTAGTTGACATCTCGCATGACGAGGCCCTCACCAGAGTGCGGCAGTCGCTCAAGGGCTGGCGGGTAGCCGTCAGGTCCGAAAAGGATTCCGAGGTATCGGTTTCCGCGGAAAAGGGGTATCTGCGTGAGGCCGGGAATCTGGTGTTCCACTTCTCGCTGATCGGGTTGCTCGTCACCGTCGCGATCGGCAAGTTGGTGGGGTACGAGGGTTCAGTGATCGTCATTGCCGACGGCGGCCCCGGTTTCTGTAATACGTCACCTGCCGTGTACGACTCGTTCCGCGCGGGAAGTGCTACTGACGGCACGGGTCTCGCGCCCTTTTGCATCAAGGTCAACGACTTTTCCGCAGATTATCTCGATACTGGTCAGGCCGAAATGTTCACCTCCAACATTTCGTATCAGAGCGGGCAGGATATCGCGACCAATACCTGGAAAGACTATCGTCTTCGGGTCAACGAACCGCTGCGTACCGACGGTGCCCGTGTTTATCTGACCGGCCATGGGTACGCGCCGCAGTTCACCGTCACTTTTCCCGACGGACAGTCCCGTACCGAGACGATGCAGTTTCAACCGGACGATGCGGTCACGTTCCTGAGCAGTGGGGCGTTGCGGTTCGATCCGCCAGGTGGATCGTTTCCGAATCCGGACGAGCGCCGGAAGAATCAGATCGCCATCGAGGGACTCTTCGCGCCGACCGCTTCCTTCAGCGGGACGCTTCTGACTTCGTCGTTTCCCGATGCGCGTGACCCTGCGGTCGCGATCGACATCTACAAGGGCGATACGGGTCTGGACACCGGCATCCCGCAATCGATCTTCTCGTTGAACAAGGAAATGATCAACCAAGGAAGGCTGGTCAAACAAGATCGTGTGAACCTCCGCCCTGGAGAGACGCGGACTCTCACCGATGGAACACAGGTTCGGTTCGACGGCGCCAAGGAATTCGCCAATCTGCAGGTGTCGTACGACCCTGCGCAACAGTGGGTTCTCGTCTTTGCGATCACGATGATGCTCGGACTTCTGATCTCGCTCGTGATCAGGAGGCGGCGAGTGTGGATCCGCCTACGCCCGGGGACGGGACCGGAGCAGGCTGATCTCGAACTCGGTGGACTCGCGCGGACCGATCATGCCGGCTGGGGCGGCGAATTCGACGATCTCTGTGAGAAATTGTTGACTGACCAGCGCAGTTCTCCTTCTACGAGAGCGGGCCTGTGAGGGTCCTTTCGGTCGACCGTGCGATCACTGCCGACAGTGAATTAGATGCATGCCTGAAGAGTGGTCGCCCCAAACGGCACCACGGTGGGATCGCTTTGCGTCTCGCTCTTTCGGTGGGCGCTGGGTGGCTGCTGTTTCTCAGCTTTCCGCCGCGCACGCTGTGGTTTCTCGCCCCTGTAGCCATCGCCCTGCTGACCGTCGTTCTCCAGGGGCGCAGTCTCCGTGCGGGTTTCGGATTCGGCTATGCCGCGGGACTGGGATTCTTCGTTCCCTTGCTGCCATGGGTCGGAGCGTACGTGGGTGCAACGCCTTGGTTGGCGTTGGCGGCGATTGAAGCGCTCGCGTTCGGAGTGTTCGGCGTACTGGCGGTGGCCGTCGGCCACGCTCCGCTTTCCCCGGTGTGGATTGCGGGTGCATGGGTCACCGCAGAAGCACTTCGTAGCCGAGTTCCGTTCGGCGGTTTCCCGTGGGGGCGTTTGGCCTTCGGGCAGGCAGACGGCCCGCTGCTGCCGTTGGCTTCGATCGCGGGGGCGCCAGGTCTTTCCTTCGTGACTGCACTGATCGGAACACTCATCGCCTGGTCACTGGCTGGGCCCTTGAATGTTCGATGGCAAGCATTGGCGAAAGGTGGCGCTTGCATCGTCCTCATCTTTGTGAGTGCATTGGTGACCGGTTCTCCCGGTGCCGCCCCTGACGAGGTCGTCACTGCGACCGTCGTTCAGGGCAACGTGCCGCGACTCGGCCTCGATTTCAACGCCCAACGCCGAGCTGTGCTCGACAATCATGTTGCCCGCACCGAACAACTCGCAGCTGAGGTCACAGCGGGCCGAGCAGCCCGGCCACGACTTGTCATCTGGCCCGAAAACGCTTCGGATATAGATCCTTTGACGAATCGGGATGCGGCGGATCGACTGGACCGAGCAGCCCGTTCTATCGGCGCCCCGATCCTGGTCGGTACGGTCCTGCAGGGCGAGCCAGGAACATCGATCAACAGTGCCATGGTCTGGGATCCGACGGACGGCCCTGGGCAGCAACACATCAAGCGGCAGCTTGTGCCCTTCGGGGAGTACCTGCCGCTCCGATCGATCGTTAGTGCGGTGTCGTCATATGCCGATTCTGCGGGCAATTTCGTTGCCGGGAACGGGAACGGCGTCGTCGACCTCAACGGAATTCAGGTAGCTGTTGCCACGTGTTACGAGGTGGCCTTCGACGATCTGGTGACCGAGTCCGTCAAGGCAGGAGCCACCGTCATCGCGGTTCCCACCAACAACGCGACCTTCGGCCGGACCGAGATGACCTTTCAGCAGCTGGCCATGTCGCGGGTGCGGGCGGTCGAACACGGCCGCAGTGTGCTGATCGCAGCAACCAGCGGTGTCAGCGCAATCATCACGCCAGCGGGTGTGGTGCGTCAACAGAGCGAGATCTTCACAGCACAAGCATTGACCGACGAGATCGCCGTTCGCTCCGATCTCACGTTGGCAACACGTGTGGGTTCGATTCCGGAACTCGCGTTGTCTGCGATCGTGCTTTCTCTCGCCGCTTCGGCACTCTTCAGAGGCATGTACCGGGTTCGGCGGGGTGAAAGAACGAGAACATGAATTACTATGCATGATAGTAATTCAGTGTCGGTGCCAGTGCACAAGCGAAACGAGTTCACCAATGACGATTTGTACGGCGGCAATGAACCTGCCCGAACGTGGTACAACGCGATGGGACCGATCGCGAGCAACTTCGGACCCATCACGCTACCCCCGCTGGACCAGAAATATGTTCGCGGTTCGGCCGGGGATCAGGTACCCGACGTGGTCGGGATGACCGAGTCCGCCGCAACATCTCTGTTGCAGAACGCCGGGTTCAAAGTGACGGTCTCCCTCACGTCAAGTCCGAGCGCGAGAGGGACAGCAACCGCGACAGCTCCGTCGGGAGCGGCACTTCCGGGCTCCACCATCACCCTGTACATAAGTGACGGATCCTCGACACCGAGCACCACCACGACGAGCCCATCACCGTCAGATACCCCAGGCCCACGATAAGCCCGGGTGCGCCACCATGATGCTTCGGCGATCCCCACCCGGTGGGGACTGCCACCGCACGCGCTCATCATGAACTCGATTCCCGTCGAGGACCTCGGATCCCGGTTGTGGCGAGCAGAAATCGCTCCGGAATACGGAACATGCGGAGTGCTTCCCTATGTGCCGCCCGCTCCCGCATTCAAAAAACATGATTCGATCGTAACTACATTCTAAGTAAATGACTTTCGATAAAACGGCATCGAAATTCCGCCCCACCGACTAGTAGATCGTTTCGGACATCAGATGGGAGGGTCCTCACGAATTCACGAGCCGTCTGATCGCCTCGGCGGCCTCCCTGATCTTGGCGTCGGATTCGGCGCCCCCTCTTGCGGCGGCATCGACGACACAATGACTGAGATGGTCTTCGAGCAATTCCATAGCTACTGCATGCAGCGCTTTTTTCATCGCCGATATTTGGGTAAGGATGTCAATGCAGCACCTTTCTTCTTCAACCATTCGCTGCAGCCCTCGCGACTGACCCTCAATACGCTTGAGGCGTTTGAGGTACAAGTCCTTTGCGCTGATGTATCCGTGGGTCGCATAGTCACGACGGCCTGGACCAACCGGATTAGTTGTGCCCACGAGATTCCCCTGGTCTCGTCGCCCGTAGTGGGCCAGACGCGAAATCACGTCGTCTCCATGGTGGGCGACAATCGATTGGACCTGCCCTGGCTACGGTGTAGTGCAGCAGTGGCACACACGAAGGCACGTTGAGCAGCATCCCGTCTGTATGGGCGCTTCGCCAACTGCAAGATCTCCGGGTAAGTGACCACACGAGAAGAACTCTCAATCATTCCTGCCACCAGGGCTAGGCAGTACCGCTGCACCCGCCCTGTGTTCAAACTTCCTGCCCACCGCCGGTTGCGCCACCAATGACGCGATGCGCCGTCATCCCGTCGACCCGTGCGTGGGACCAGACCAATTGCACCTCCCTGCCGTATCAGATCAGGGGCTTCGACGGCGAGCATTTCCCTTGCACTAGACCATTGCAGGGGGTGAATTCGCAGCCAGCCAACACCCTCATCTACTATGCATCTTAGTAGATAAGGTACCAGTCGCCCGGAAATGTTGCCATCCCTTCGAATACAGGACGAGACACCCAGATGCCCAATAGTCGTCGTGCGCGAACGTCCCCAATCGTGGGGCTCGTCGGCGCCGCTCTCATCGCCGTTTCTCTTGCGGCTTGTTCGACGCAGGGAAACGACGACAAGGCCGGCCAGTCCATCGTCCCGCCCATACCAGGGGTGGAGCTCACACCCGAACTTGACCATCTGCACGGGTTGCATATCAACGCCGATGGCACCATCTTGGCGGGTACGCATCGCGGACTGTTCGCGATCGGAGATTCGGGCGACACAGTGCGAGTGGGTGATTCCGACGACGATTTGATGGGGTTGGCGGGCGTGGCGGGCAGTGACACGCTCTTTTCCTCAGGGCACCCGGGACCGTCCAGTACCGCAGCCAACCCACTTGGCCTACGCACCAGCAACGACGGCGGCCGAACCTGGACGGATAGCTCGCTCGCGGGACAGGTCGACTTTCATTCTCTGGTTACAGATGGCACGACACTCGTCGGCTTCGACGGGGCCAGAGGTGTCACGGTGTCGAAGGATCAGGGAAAGTCGTGGGAATCCGGCGGTGCCCTGGGTGTGGCGTCCCTCGCTCTCACCGAGAGTGGGACATGGGCTGTCACCTCGTCAGGGCTGCAGTACAGCAGCGACGACGGGCGCACCTTCACAAAGTTCGCTGGAGCGCCGTCCATGGTGCTGATCGCGGGCTCCTCGGATGCACTGTGGGGGGTCGATCAAGATGGATTCGCCTGGCGGAGCAGGGAGGGAAAAGGCTGGGAGAAGCGCGCTAATGTCGGAGCAGTCGAAGCGTTGACTGCGGCGAGTTACGACAGCGCGTACGCGGCGACTTCTCAGTCTCTGTATGCCTTGAACTGACCTGAACATGTCGTTGTTCGTTCGAATGTTCCAGAGCATCACACTTGTGCTCGTTGCGGGAGTCCTTGTGGTTCTGGGCGCCGGCATCGCCAACGCTCACCCCACGCTGCTCTTTACCGAACCTGGCTCGGAGACTGCCGTTTCCGAGCCTCCGCAAGCCATCACCCTGATCTTCAACGAACAAGTCACCGCCGGGACCGATGCGATCAAAGTCCTGGACGGCGCAGGCCGTGAGAGCCCGATGGAGGCAGCAGAGTCGTCCAAAGGTGGCCGTGCAATCACTTCCCGGCTCTCGGATGCTCCGTCGCCGGGCACCTACACCGTCCGGTGGCAAGTGATCGGCGCAGATGGTGACCTCGTCGAGGAAGACTTTCGGTTTGCCGTCGGCCTCGCTTTGACCGACAGCGGCGGTGGCGGTGGCGACGACAGCGCCTCGACCTCGTGGACGGAAACCGTGCTCCGGTGGCTGCTGTTCGTCGGGTTCGCCCTCGCGCTCGGGACACTTGTCGCGGAGAGATTGTCGTCTGTACCGCACGCCGAGAACCCTTCGTTGAAGAAGTTGCGCACCTGGTTTCCGGCCGGCGCTTGTATTGCTTTGGTAGGTGTTGCAGGCCTTATGGTTTCGCTCGCCGCTTCGTCCAGCGTTGCTGCGCTATGGCAAGAACGTGCGGGCATCATCTTGCTCGTAGAGACGTGTGGGCTCATGTTGGCCTTGGCGCTGAAAGCCGCGGGGAGCCCCAGACTTGCGAGCGCAGCCCTTCTGCTGGTCATTGCCGCCGAAGGGCTGCGCTCGCACGCAAACGTCGTCGCTCCCGGATGGGGCGCGTTTCTCACCGCCGTTCATCTCGCGGCAGCGGCAATCTGGGTCGGCGCTTTGCTCCACACGGTTCGCACTGCATTCGCGTGGCGGGGTCAGCATGCCCCGGTTCGGTGGGTCGTGGCCGGTTACACACGACTTGCGCTGTGGACCTTCATCGTCGTCGTGACCACCGGTACGATCTCGGCATTGTTGCTGATCCCCGTTGCCGCAATGTTTTCCACCCCGTACGGGCAACTTCTGACGGTCAAACTACTCTTCGTCATCGCCGCCTCGGGTGTGGCGATATCTGCACGGCGGACGATGCGCAGAACTGAACAAGTGGGCAAACTGCGCAATCAGATTCGTATCGAGAGCATCCTCCTGATCTCCGTGCTCGCCATCAGTGCTGCATTAGTCTCGACGGCGCCTGCCAATTCACCCGCCCAGCCGGGACCACCTGCAGCCATCGGTCCGGTTCTGCCGCTGGGAACATTGGCTGGACAGATTGGGGTGAGCGTCGCCGCCAGCGAAGGGCAGCTGGTGGTTCGACTGTCGACTCCGCGCCGCGTCGACTACTACGCTCAGGAACCGGACCAGGAATACACCTTGATCGGCGCACTGCGGGCGAGCGGGCAGAACACTTCCCTTCCCTTGCGCGGGTGCGGATCCGGATGCTTCGTGGCGCAAGCCGATTGGCCACTGGGTGAAAGCATGCTCACGCTCGAGGCCGCGGCGACAGGGTGGCTGGGCGGGACGGTCAGCATGTTAATTCCATGGCCTGTTCAGTCCGGGGACACCGATCTCGCTCGAGCCGTAGATATCACCCGCACTCAGAAGAATCTGACCTTTTACGAATCGGTGACCAGTGATGCCGCAAACGTCGGACCCGAACCTCAGCAACTAAGTCTGTCCAGCGAGTTCTTCCTCGCCCAGGAGCCGTATGCGGACGGGACTGCGCCCATCGCGGTGCGCTTACCCAGCGCCGGACGGCAACTCCGTCTGGCATTGGGCTATCCGGCTGCGGGTATGAACGTACTGCTCGACCTCGACCAAACTGGACGAATAGTTTCCGAAACACTAAGCGATGCAAAACATCTCATCACCCGCACCTTCGTCTACCCCGAAGTGAACTGATGGGGGAGAACTGACGAGATATTCACGTCCAGTGAACTGTCACCGTGCAATAGGAACGGAAGCTGCGATGATCTCCCCTTACTCGTTCATTCACCCCTGCCAGTTCTGTCGCACCCGCGCACTGGCCGCGCCCAGGCCTTCGAAATTCCTACGGCATACGCAGGGTGACGAACCGGTAGCGGTGGCTCTGGCCTGCAGTCTGTTCAACCACTCATCCCCTGCTGTCGCTTGTCTTGATCACCGCAACCTTCTGATTGCAGGTTCCACCGTCACCTCGCTGGTCCTGCCCGGCGCGCACGACACCACGCTGATCACCGCGACAGTCGTCATCGAGCGCGAAGACAAGGATCATACCGGCACGCGTGAGTGGAGGGTTGCACGTTCCCCTGTTGCCGCAGACGTGCATCGTGCACGACACCTTGCCCCTACACAACCAACTGTCGGCGCTGCGGATACGACAGACGCTCATAGCGGAACTACTGACCATCCGAGTCGACGGCCCCTCCCCAGAAGAATTTTTTGCACAACAACACATTCCAGGAGAAAAATATGATGCTTACACGTGCTGTTTCCACACGTATCGCAGTCTCAGCGGGGTCTGCCGCCGGTCTGATGCTGATCGCCGGCTGCGGCGGCCATGACATGAGCCAAATGTCGAGCAACGACAGCGGAAACATGTCCAACTCCTCCGCGGCCTCGCAGCCCAACGGCGCCAACAGCGCGGATATGCAGTTCGTCGCGATGATGTATCCACATCACGCACAGGCCGTCGAGATTGCAAAGATGGTTGACAGTCGCACCACCAATCCTCGAATACTCGAACTCGCCGCTTCGATCCAAACCGCTCGCGGGCCCGAAATGGATCAGATTGCAGCGCTCATCGAACAATGGGGTCAACCTACGTCCGACGCCACCTCCCCTGTGGACTCCATGGATGGAATGGACCACGGCGGGGTTGATTCAGGAATGATGTCCCAGCAGCAGATCGCTCAATTGGAGGGGCTGCGCGATGGGGACTTCGACACCGCGTGGCTGAAGATGATGATCGAACATCACTCCGGCGCGATCGCGACGGCCCAATCGGAACTATCCGATGGCGACAACGCCGACGCCAAGCAATTGGCTACCGATATCATCGCCGCACAGCAGTCCGAGATCACCGCGATGCAAGCACTTTTGCAACAGAACTGATCCGGAAACTGGCGAGTGGCTAGGCCTGTCCGTCGAAGCCTCTCTTCTCGTTGTCCGCTCTGATCTTCCATCTGATTACTTGCGTCCCTTGCGAATCACTGTCTTCGTCGGCGCTCCCCACCCACTGACGTGAAGGAACAATTATGGCCTCAACACGGCATACAGGGTTAGTCGTCCTTGTCCTTATGGTCGCAACGCTGACAGGATGCACCTCCACAGCACCGCAGTCCGCACCGAGTGACACGGGTGCGCCCGCCGAGAACGACTCTCCTGTCTCCGCGCTGGTGATGACTCCTTCCGGGGGGACAGATACCGTCAACCCCCTTGATCCGGTCACGGTGGAATCTGTTGGCGGGAGGCTCGACTCGGTAGTGCTCACCGAAGTGGGCGGGGCTGTGGTCGATGGCATCTTCACCCCTGACCGGCAGGTGTGGAAACCCGGCGCGTCCTTGGACTACGGGAAGACCTACACGATGACAGCGTCAGCCACCCAAAACGATGGCTCACGTCTCGATCAGTCCAGCACCTTCTCCACAGTCAAGCCGCGGAACCTGACCAAACCATCCTTCGTGACGGCCGGGGGTAACCTCCTCACAGATGGTGGCACTTTCGGGGTAGGGATCGTTATTGTCACGCATTTCGACGAGCCGATCCTCGATCGTGCAGCGGCGGAGAAAAGCCTGACTGTGCAAACGTCGGTGCCGCTCGAAGGCTCGTGGTACTGGGTGGATGACCAGAATGTTCACTGGCGACCTCGTGCGTACTATCCCCCCGGCACCGAGGTCACGGTCCGGGCTGCGGTCTTCGGCGTCCCGCTCGGTGGCGGACTGTTCGGACAGGAAGACGCCACGACTGCATTCACCATCGGCGACTCGCATATCGCCGTCGCCGACGATACGACCAAGCAAGTGACGGTCACGAGCAACGGCAAAACTGTGCGCACTATGCCGACATCGATGGGCATGGGAGGAACCGAGCTCGTCAACGGCCAAACGATCTCCTTCTGGACCCAACCAGGCATTTACACCGTCCTCGATCAGGCCAACCCCGTGATCATGGACTCGTCGACCTACGGACTTCCCGTCAATTCCCGGCTGGGGTACAAGGAAAAAATCAACTACGCCACCCGAATAAGCACCGACGGAATTTACCTTCACGAACTCGAAGACACAGTCTGGGCGCAAGGCAATACCAATGTTTCACACGGCTGCTTGAACCTCAGTCGCGCCAATGCTCAATGGTTCTATGATTTTTCGCTTCCCGGAGATGTCGTGGAGATACGCAATACCGGCGGCGCCCCTCTCGAATTGTGGCAGAACGGCGACTGGAGTGTGCCGTGGGACCGATGGTCGGAAGGCAGCGCGCTGTAAGACCTGTCGCCCTGCCGGCAAACGATGCTGAATCGCAAACAGAAGCTCCGCGCGAGACGTTCTCCCGTAGTCGACGCGAAAGTGCTGGATAAACCTTTTGACACTGTCAGAGCTGACAGGGGTTCGGCAGATCGTCACGGGAGGAGGTCGCCAGACACCGCCGCCGTATCGGGGCGGCGACGGGAAGCAGAACAGATAGTATTTCTACAGGGCTTCGGTTCGCCGTCTCGGCAACCTCCAGCGTGCAGAGTCGACACGACACCCTCATCGAGCGGTCCCACATCACTGTGACCGACGAATCACCGACAGCGCTGGTTGGGCCCCGTACGAAAGCGACGGAGGTTGCAGGTTGGGCACTCGCACGGTGCGGTGACGAATGCAGCTCTACGAGGAGGAAAAATGCAAGGTCTGGGAGAGCTCGAGGCGCTGGTGATGGATGTGCTGTGGCGCTCCACCGAACCGGTCCGTGTGCGCGACGTCATCGACGGCCTCGATGACGACCGTGAACCGGCGTACACGACGGTGATGACCGTCATGGACAATCTTCATCGCAAAGGTTGGGTGCATCGTCAGCGAAACGGGCGCGCGTACTGGTACGAAGCCACGCGAAGCCGCGAGGAAGCGGCAGCTGACGGGTTGCGCGCACTTCTCGAATCCACCGGAGACCCGACCGGGGTCCTGTTGCATTTTGTTCGCGGGACATCCGACGTCGAATCGAAGATCCTGGCGCGTGGATTGCGTGAACGAGGCAAGAAGTGACAGCCGTCCTCGCGTGGGCGGTCGGTGGCCTTCTCGTTGCCGCACTCTCCCCGCTGTTCCTCGGATCGATGATGCGTCGCGGCGTTGATCCGCATGTCGTCCTCGTCTTGTGGGGCGCTCTGGCACTCGGAACTGTAGTGAGTATCAGTGTCCCGGTGATCTTGAGCCTTTTACCCAGTCACGGTGGTGTCTCGTCGCTGATCGAATTCGCCCACAGCTGTTGGCTCGCCCTTCACGACGACGCGCCGGCCAGGCTCGAGACGGCGGTGGGTGTACTCGGTGGGTCAGCCCTGGTCATCGGGGCGGTGCGAGGCACCGTCCATCTGTTCAGCTTCTCCCGCACTCGCCGCGAGCTACACCAGCAGCACCTCGGGTTGCTGCGCATTCTGGGGGGTGCACGGTCCTCGTCACTGCTCTGGCTCCCGGTTTCTGTGCCCTTCGCCTACAGTATCGCTGGGCGCCCCGCGCTTGTAGTTGCGAGCGACGGATTGAGAGATCAACTCGACACCGAGGCTCTTGCTGCAGTACTCGCACATGAACGAGCACACATCACGGGGCGGCACCATCTGCTCGTCAGCGCAGCTCAAACGCTCGCCTACGCGTTTCCGTGGCTTCCGATCATGCGATCTTCGCCCCCATTGGTCCGTGCGTTGGTGGAAATCGAAGCCGACTCCCGAGCCGTTCGTCAGCATGGGCGCGAATCCGTGCACCGCGCACTCTGCAGTATGACACCTCACGAGGTGCCCGTGGCGGCTCTGGGAATAGCGCAGGATTGCCTGGCGTTGCGACTTGATCGTCTGTCCTCCCACCGCACCCACCACCCGGCGCCCATTCGCTACCTCCGCACCCTTGCTGCCTGCGGAACGGCGATCGTCCTACCTGCGGCGCCTCTTCTGGCGCTACTGGGTGCGATGGCGATGGCTTCATGCGCAGCAGGTGCTTGAAACAGTGCGAAACCGGGTCGTGGACGAACAAGGAGTCCGGCCCGCAGGGGGCCAGTGCTCAAGGCCGGTTCACCCCCTCCTCGAACTGAACCGGCCTCATGCACCGAACGCGGCGCCAATCGAATTGGCCAGATCCCGCGCGAAACTTGATTCGTGGCCATCCCAATTTTCGTGAGACTCACCTTCTGCGCACGTGGCATCGGCAGAAAAGCGCAAAAGGCTACTACTCTGGGTCACGATCACACCACGCCCAGCAGAATCGTCGCGACGATGACAATTCCGCATGCCGCGCTGGTCAGAAGCCGCCCGCGCCGTGTATGAGGGTCCGCACGATAGGGGAACAACCCTTGACGGACCCACGTGTAGATAGCCGCGGCGACAACGAATACTGCTCCGTCATAGGGCGTTTCGGTGCCGTAGAGGACGAAAATCAGTGTCGCGAGGCCGATGATCAAGCCTGCGAACGCTTCGATCAGTTGCACGGGGATTCGGCGCACCGCGAGAGTCCGGTCCGAAGCCCACATTCCCCATCTCGACCTGGTAGGTCGACCCGAACAGCATCCTGTCAAAAAGCATCCCGGGCGCCCGATCGCAATCCCGAGAAACAACCCGGGCGTTGTCATGTCCAGTAACACACCGACGCCCAGACCGAAGGCTGCTCCGCCGAGCACCAATACCGCGAGCGACACCACCAAAAATCCTTGTATGCATGCGCCGGCAGAGACGAATTTTCGAAGGCTCTGGCGGTGAAGTGCCAAGTACCAGAGCTTCGCACCCACGTAGCCGAGAAGGCAGCCGAGGATCGAAATGAGAACTGCCGCAGTGGCGTTCTCGCTCATACGGGTCAAGAGCAGTGCCTGCATGACGATGGCGAACACTGCACCCAAACCGACCAACAGCGGCCACGTCCAGAGTCGCACGCCGGGCCCGTGCACCAATGGCGCTGCGGTAGTCCAGGCCGTGGCGGTCTGCGGAGCTGCGATGTCGAACTGCCCGGTGGTGTCGTCCGGAGTTTCGATGCGCTCGGCACTGACAGTCCAACTACCAGTGGCGATTCCGCGGATTCTCGCAGTCACCGCGAAGCGTTCCCCCGCTGGAACACCGTTGACGTGGGTGACCCTCTCGAAACGTTCCGGTTCGCTGCCCGGGCTGTTGCGGGCTCCTCGGAACAGAATCGACAGATCGGAAGTAACCTCGGGCGATTCTCCCCAGTACGTTGCTGCGAGCCCCTGTGGTTCTATCTGCGTGAACGCTTCAGCGCACCCACCGCCGGGCGCAGCGAGTTCCGTTGCAGCGGTCGACTCGTCGTCACCCAATGGCCGGGCAACGCGTTCAGTGCCCGATGGCTTGGTGGGCATCGCCTTTTCGGCGATGGCCGGCGCCGGCGGTGCTTGAGCCAAGGCCGAGGCTGGCGTCGGCGCTGCTTTACTCAGATACGCCGCTGCGGCCGCTGCGGCCAGTTCTTCCACGGCACTACCGGCCGGACTGGGCCTAGCACGGGGTGTTGTGCCGACTTCGTCGTGCGGTCGTGAAGTGGGGTTCCGCTTCGGTGACGTGGCGCGTCGGGCTCGACTCTGCGTCGTAGACCGCTGTTTCGCGCGGGTTTTGGTTGATTTTTTGCTCACCGTCGCCCCAATCTCTCGGTTGGCGCGGATGCCCACCGAACTACTAAGGTCGATAGTAGCTGAACTACGAACCTGGATAGTAGGTCGAGGCCGAGCGCGAACGTGCCGGTGAGCACTGCGCCGCCAGACGAAACGCGTCGGGTCGAGTCAACGGATACTGAAATCCACTGTGTCGCTACAATCTTGCGCACAGTCGAGAAGACTCCCGGAAATGACACCGACCGTCAACCGGCAATCACGCGGACGGTGTAGTAGTTTGCGAGACTGGGTACGCGCCTTGTCCACCACGTTTCCGAAGCCCGTCGCTGTTCATCTGGTTCGGCTTCGGCAGACTCGGCGGCCGATGCAGGACTGGGCGTAGGGATCGCAAATACGTTGCAGCAAGGGTGTGCAAAGTATCGAATCGAACAATCACATCTAAGGGATCTGCAAAATGGAAGCTGACACGATGCGCAATCACCGCCTGGTGGATTTGCCGACCAAAGGCACGGTGTTCGAAACCTCCAGGCCAGTGCGGACGGGAGATATCGACGTCTCAGGCACGCTGCGACTCGATGGCGTGGCACGTTATCTGCAAGACATCGGTTTCGACGATCTCGATGCGAGCGGAGCAGCGGCCGCCCACCCGGCGTGGGTCGTGCGCCGCACTGTCATCGATGTCATCCGTCCGGTCAGCTGGCAGGCTCGTGTGCGCATGCGCAGATGGTGTTCGGGGTTGTCGAGCAGGTGGTGCACGATGCGTGTTCGCATCGAATCTGACTGCGGCGGCCTGATCGAGACCGAAGGATTCTGGATAAATCTCAATCCGGTCAACGGGATGCCTTCCAGGATCGAAGAGAGCTTCATGGCCGGACTCGGTTCCACCACCAACGATCACCGATTGAAGTGGAAACCATGGCTCACCGTTCATCCGGACGATGGGAAGGAAACAATGTTCGCCTTACGATCGAGCGATATCGATCCGTTCCACCACGTCAACAACGCCACCTATTGGCAGCCTGTCGAAGACCTGATACAAGATTGGGCCGGATCTCGAAATCCGTTCCCCTACCGGGCGATTCTCGAATACCGCACGCCCATCACCGCGGGAAACGATGTGACCGTGCGGTACCACAGTTCAGATGAGAGCTTGAGCAGTTGGTTCCTGGTCTCCGATTCGGTGTGCGCGAGCGCCTACGTTACAGCGATCCAAATGTAAGTCCCCGCGCCGGTTCGCCTCACGGAGTCCTTGACCAGGTATGCCGGTAACGGTGGGGTCAGCGGGCGTTCCCGGAGCGAATCGATTTACCTCCAATCTCTCGCCATGTCACTCGTCGACAGTTTCCCGGTAGGCGATGTGGCGCTATTTCGGACAATGCACTGGCAACGCGATAACGAAGGTGGTGCCTTGCCCGGCTCCGTCACTCGCGGCGGTGATCTGTCCACCGTGTGCTTCGACGAGTGCTTTCGCGATGGACAGTCCGATCCCTGCCCCTCCGTGAGCACGATCGCGTGCTGCGTCGGCGCGATAGAAACGCTCGAACAGATAGGGGAGGTGCTCGGCGGCGACTCCATCGCCTTCGTCGGTGAGTGTGAGGATGAACCGATCCCCTTTCACCCGTCCCCGCACCTTCACTGTGCTCTGTGATCGACTGTGGCGCAGTGCGTTGTCGAGTAAATTGCTCAACACCTGCCCTATACGCTCTGGGTCCAGCCACACGGGTGGAAGATTTCCGGGGACGTCCACGCTGAGAATCACTGCTTTCGTGTCGTATCGTTCTTCGTGCGCTGCTACCGCTGACCTCATCAGCACCTCAGGTCTGGTCCAGGTCGGTTCGATTGCAGCTCGATTCGTCTCGGCATCGGACAGTGCCGAGACATCGCCGGAAAACCGTGCCAGACGTCGGGTCTGATCTCGGAGCATCGCAATGGTGTGATCATCGAGAGCTTCCACTCCGTCTTCGAGAGCTTCCATGAATGCTTCGAGAACAGCTACCGGCGTCCGGATCTCGTGCGCGAGATCTGCCAGCAACCGTCTACGCATCGACTCGGCAGACTCGAGACGGACCGCCATTTCGTTGAAGGCAGTCGCAAGTGCGTCGAAGTCGTCACCGAGGTGAGGCGGCGGGACCCTGGCCGCGTAGTTTCCCGCCGAGACTGCCGTGGCGGCAGTTGCCACCGCAGTCACCGATCGCTGCAGCCGACGACTGAGATACCAGGTCACAGCCAGCGCACACAACGCAGCTGCGCCGATCGCCATGGATAACGAGATCGCGGTTGCCGAGCGATATGCCTGTTCGGCGTGCATTTGCTCCTCAGACATGGGAGGCACGCCCGCGCGACGCAGATGCTCGCGGAACAAACTCGGACCGACAGTGACTGCAACGACCCATGAGGTGGCCGCTCCTGCCACCAAGACCAGCGTTTGGGCCATCAACAAACGCACGCCGACACCGAGTCCTCGGCGGGTACGCCCCTGATGAGACGAAAGTTCTTCCAGGGTAGTCATTTTCCGGAACCCATTCGGTACCCGATGCCGCGCACGGTATTGACATACAAAGGCGCGGCGGGATCATCGCCGAGTTTGCGGCGCAGATGACCGATATGAACATCGACAAGATGATCATTCCCTGTCCACTCAGGGCCCCATACCGCTTCGATCAGTTGCCGACGGCTGAACGCCATCCCCGGCCGAGCAGCTAGTGCCGCCAACACGTCGAACTCCGTCCGAGTCAGCAGAACCGGTTTCTCGTCGACCCACACCTCTCGCCCGGCAACGTCGATCCTGAGCACCCCGAACGTCATCGGCGGACTCTCTTCCCCTCGGGTTACCGCTCCCGCGGTTGTACTGTGCGCGGCTCCGCGGCGGGGTCTACGCATCATCGCGCGGATCCTCGCTACCAACTCTCGGGGGCTGAACGGCTTGCTCATGTAATCATCGGCACCGACAGAAAGCCCGACGATGGTGTCCACTTCCTCACTGCGAGCAGTCAGCATCACCACGTATGCATCCGAAAACGTACGAAGTTCCCGGCACACCTCGATACCGTCGATACCGGGGAGCCCGAGATCGAGAACCACCACATCAGGATCGACCTCACGTGCCAGGGCGAGAGCGTCGAAACCGTTGTAGGCCACACTCACCTCGAATGACTCTCGTTCGAGGTAACTCGAGATGATCGAGGCCAGTGGGCGTTCGTCATCGACGACCAGTGCCCGAAAACCTGCGTACCCGTCGGTTGACCGTGTTGACGTACTGTCCATGCCACCATCGTGGACTCCTCAGCCGCCGCTGCGCACGCGATACACGGTATGCGGTCACCTCTTCAGCGAATCTTCATAGAAAGCACACCAATCCCAGAGGGTTCGGCGAGCACTATCGAAGGTGAGGAGAGTGAACGGACATGATGTGGTGGAGCGAGAATTCGGGTTATGGAATGGGTTGGGTCAGCTGGATTCTGATGGCGCTGGCGATGATCGCATTTTGGGGATTGGTCATTGCGGCCCTACTTGCATTGTTTCGTCCCAGACGCAGTACCCGCAGCGAACTCCGTGGTACGAATGCGCAGCACCTGTTGGATGAGCGCTACGCCCGCGGCGAGATCGACGATGACGAGTATCGCTCCCGCAGAGAAGCTTTGGATCGATCCTCTCATCGACACGAGAGTCGTTGACCTCTGCCGCACGCGCGCCCCGGGCTCGGTGGCGTATCAGTTCCGCTTCTCCACAACGACTAGACAAGGACAATCACAATCATGGCTATTGCGCCGTCCACAGGATCGGCTTTCAGTCGACGTACGTTTCTCACCGCCACGGCGGCGGGGGCGGGAGGCCTGGCGTTGACCGCATGCACCACCAGCGGATCGTCCAACCCGAACCCCCCGCCGTTCGACAAAAATGCCATCACGACCGCTGAGGCAACGCGCCCGCATACCGGTCGCACCGTCGATTACACGCTCAATCCGCAGGGCGCCGATATCGATCTCGGCGGCATCAAGGTGCGCACCCTGGCATACGGCGACAGTATTCCCGGTCCCTTGATTCGCGCGAATGTCGGTGACGAGCTCGCAATCACCGTCAACAACAGACTCGATCATCAGACATCGGTGCATTGGCACGGTATCGCACTTCGCAACGACATGGACGGCGCCATGCCGGCAAGCCCGAACATCGAATCGGGGCAGAACTTCACATACCGGTTCTCAGTACCTCATTCGGGAACGTATTGGGCTCACCCGCATGTCGGTCTCGACACCGACTACGGCCTGTATCTCCCCATCGTCGTCGACGACCCCCGCGAGCCCGTCGACTACGACGCCGAATGGATCGTGGTTCTCGACGACTGGACGGATGGAGTCGGCACGAGCCCGCAACAGATCCTCTCCGACCTTCAGTCCGGAAACGGCATGGGTTCGATGGGCGGATCCGGGATGGGCAACATGCCTGGCATGGGTGGAATGAACCACGGGTCGAACGAAACCACGCCGCCCCCCAGCTCAGGTGGTCCGAATTCAGCGGCATCCAGCGCTCTGCTTGGCGGGGACGCGGGTGACGTCAGCTATCCGTACTATCTGATCAACGGGCGGATAGCTTCCGCACCGACAACTTTCTCGGCCGCTCCCGGTCAGCGTGTGCGAATTCGCATCATCAACGCGGGTGCGGATACCGCTTTTCGAGTCGCCCTTGCCGATCACGTGATGTCCGTGACCCATACGGACGGTTTTCCGGTCGTACCGACAGAAGTCGATGCGCTTCTCCTCGGCATGGGTGAGCGCTACGACGTGATCGTCACGGTCAAGGACGGTGTATTCCCGCTCGTCGCCGCGGCCGAGGGTAAGAACGCTCAGGCTCGGACGCTGCTGCGTACAGGCTCGGGCGCTGCGCCCGACGCGTCGTTCCTCCCTCGGGAATTGGCAGGTCGAGTGGGCACGGTCGAGTCGTTCACTGCAGCCGAAAGTGTCGTTCTGCCGCGAAGCGATGGCACCGGTGTCGATCTCGTGGCAGACCTCGGGGGGGACATGATGAGCTACCAATGGACGATCAACGGTCGGAACTACGACCAAACCGAACCTCTGACCGTCAAAGAAGGGGACCGAGCCCGGCTCACGTTCACCAACATGACGATGATGTGGCATCCCATGCATCTGCACGGGCATACGTTCCAAGTGGTCAAAGGTGACGGCGGTGTCGGCCCTCGTAAGGACACAGTCATCGTTCGTCCGATGGAATCTGTCGCTGTCGATCTCATCGCCGACAACCCGGGCGACTGGATGCTCCACTGCCACAACGGATATCACCAGGAGTCGGGTATGATGACCCGCTTGGGCTACATCGTCTGACACGTGGAGACGTCCGAACACACGATCACACCAGCACGGGAGGCGCGACCTGATTGGGCCGGCATCTCATTCGATGCCTCTTCCTACCCCGTTCGGCGAGGTGAGATTGTGGCCGCCCCGGCATCGGGTCAGCGTCCCGGAATCCCCGGCCTCTGCCCTGCCGCTGGACTGGGATCGAAATCCCGCGAACGGCGCAACTGCCCATGGCTCCGGTGTACACCTGGCGACACTCCACGGGCGCTCGAAATTCGACGTTCTCTGCGCGGGCGAATACACGAGGGAGAATCCGACCAAATGTCCGACGGAAGTAGTCGAGGCGCAGCCTTGACTCACCTTCTCCTAACGCGAGTATAGTAGAAACAGGTACCCCCCTGGGGTACCAGACGGGAAGGGAATCATGAGCGGTCAGACCCACTCGCAGCCGAATCTACTCGACAAGACGCAACGCGGCTGTGGATGCAACTCGACGAAGAAACCACCCACCACATCCGCGCCCACCCCTACGGAGGACATCATGTCTGCAACCAACAACACCTTCGCAGTCACCGGCCTCACCTGCGGGCATTGCGTCGGCGCCGTCACGGACGAGCTGCGCGCCCTCCCCGGAGTGAGCGAGGTCGAGATCGATCTCGTCGCCGGAGGAGTCTCCACCGTGACCGTCACAGCTTCAGCGCCCCTGACCGAGGAACAAGTAACTGCCGCGCTCGATGAAGCCGGCAACTATCATCTCGCGAACATCTGACCACGCGTCAATTGGCCGCCGTCGTAGGCAGGTCAGGAGAGGTACATCTGATGAGCACCCTGGACAACACCACCGTGGCCGCCGATTCCGCACACAGTGTCGAATTGGCCATCGGCGGCATGACCTGCGCCTCCTGCGCTGCGCGAATCGAGAAGAAGCTCAACAAGATCGAAGGCGTTACCGCGACAGTGAACTATGCGACCGAAAAGGCGAAGGTCGATTTCACGGGTTCGGTAGCACCTGAAGACTTGATCTCCACCGTAGAGGCAACGGGATACACCGCCACCTTGCCGGCCCCCCAAGGAGTCGTCCGGGGAGGTCGGCACTACCGACGGGGTGACCAGTCGGACCCAGGACGAGACTTCGCAACTGCGGACCCGGCTACTCGTCTCGCTCGCATTGACTGTGCCGGTGGTCGCATTGTCGATGATCCCGCCATTGCAGTTCACGAACTGGCAGTGGCTGGCCTTGACGCTCGCATCCCCCGTCGTCGTCTGGGGCGCACTCCCCTTCCACCGCGCTGCAGTGACGAATGCTCGACACGGCGCGGCAACGATGGACACTCTGATCTCGGTGGGGGTGTCGGCGGCCTATCTGTGGTCGTTGTGGGCGTTGTTCTTCGGTCACGCCGGAATGGCCGGCATGAAGATGGAGTTCAGCCTGTTCCCGCAGCAGGAGGGCGGAGCGGACCACATCTATCTGGAAGTGGCCGCTGCGGTCACCGTCTTCATACTCGCGGGGCGATGTTTCGAAGCCCGCGCCAAGAAGCAGTCGGGTGCAGCCCTACGCGCACTGATGGACATGGGAGCCAAAGACGTAGCGGTGTTGAGGGAGCACACCGAGATCCGAATTCCCATCGAACAATTGGTGGTCGGTGACATCTTCGTCGTCCGCCCCGGCGAAAAGATCGCGACCGACGGCATCGTCACCGACGGCGCATCTGCGGTGGACGCCTCCATGCTGACCGGCGAATCCGTGCCAGTCGAAGTGCGCCCTGGCGACGCCGTTGTCGGCGCCACCGTCAACGCTGGAGGGCGACTCCTCGTTCGAGCAACTCGTATCGGCGCCGACACTCAGCTCGCTCAGATGGCACGACTGGTCGAAGATGCACAGAACGGCAAGGCTCAGGTCCAACGTCTCGCCGACCGCATCTCCGGAATCTTCGTCCCGGTCGTCATCGTTCTCTCACTGATGACGTTGGGTGCGTGGCTTTTGACCGGTCACTCGATGGTGACGGCGTTCACCGCCGCCGTTGCCGTGCTGATCATCGCGTGCCCCTGTGCATTGGGGTTGGCCACACCGACGGCGCTGATGGTCGGAACGGGGCGCGGCGCCCAGTTGGGGATTCTCATCAAAGGCCCCCAGGTTCTCGAATCCACCCGTCAGGTCGACACCATCGTGCTCGACAAGACCGGGACCGTCACCACCGGGCGCATGAGTGTCGATTCGACAGTGACCGCAGATGGCGAGAATATCGACGAATTACTTTTTGTCGCAGGAGCGTTGGAGGACGGCTCCGAACACCCGATCGCGCAGGCCATCACTCTTGCAGCTCGGGCTGACGGCCGGCCGTTGCCGAGAATCGAAGGTTTCTCCAACCACGACGGCCGAGGCGTCTCCGGTGTCGTAGACGGCCGAGCCGTTGCTATAGGTCGGCGAACCTGGTTGGAGCAGGACTGGTCTCTCGTCGCACCCGAGAATCTGGAGGTGGCCGCACACGCCGCGGAAGCCGACGGAAAATCCCCGGTGTGGGTTGCGTGGGACGGTTCGATCCGCGGAATCGTGGTTGTTTCGGACACTGTCAAGGACACCTCGAAAGAGGCCATCACTGCATTCCGGACCTTGGGACTACGTCCCATCCTGCTGACCGGCGACAATGCTCGCGCCGCCGGCGCCGTCGCAAAACAAGTGGGGATCGAAGCCGCCGATGTCATCGCCGAAGTCTTGCCCGCGGACAAAGTCAGCGCCGTCAAAGACCTCCAAATCCGTGGGTACACAGTCGCTATGGTCGGTGACGGCGTCAACGACGCCGCTGCTCTGGCACAAGCAGACTTAGGTCTGGCCATGGGCACCGGCAGCGATGTCGCCATCGAAGCCTCCGATCTCACCCTTGTCCGAGGCGACCTGCGCTCCGCCGCAGATGCGATCCGTCTGTCGCGATCGACGTTGAAAACCATCAAAGGGAACCTTTTCTGGGCCTTCGCCTACAACGTGGCGGCGTTGCCTCTGGCGGCGCTGGGGTTGTTGAACCCGCTGATCGCCGGCGCTGCCATGGCTTTCAGCTCCATCTTCGTCGTCACGAACAGTTTGCGCCTACGACGATTCACCAGTCATGCCACAAGCTCCGATCACTGACTTGATCCCGAATTCGATTGCCCCGGTGATTGCCGTCTCCCTGAACTCTTCGGACGCGAGGCGCGGGAGAGGTCCCACCACACCCGCAACGAATCCAAAGGTTTCACTCCACGACGACCACCATCACGGACGAGGGCAGTCGTCGACTGCTTGGGACACCGTGGTCCTTCATCGAATCTTCACCAAACAGCTAACCAAGGCATATCCGCCACCGGCAGGCTCAAGTATTGAGACACACGTGGACCCCACAACATCACGCCCAGAGGTGCCGACGATCTGCCACACCACGGGAATATGCCACCGAGGTATCCGCATGGTCGCTGCCGCAAGAATGGCGGTCACAACGAGAGGGCGCAGAGATGCATCGAACCACCGTTCTCGAAGTACAAGGATTGCAGTGGGCGACATCGAAAGCCGCAGTCGAATCAACTCTCCTTCGCCGACGCGGAGTCGTCTCTGCCGAGGCCAACGTCCTCAACCAAACTGCCACGGTCACCTACGACCCGGCTGCAACCTCGATACCCGAACTGTCTCAATGGATCCGGGACTGCGGTTATCACTGCGCAGGGCGATCGGTGCCCGCCCACAGCTGCGACCCCCTCTCCGAACCAAACGACAGCACCCGCGCCACGCCCTCTGAATACCACGTTCATTCAGACCACGTCGACACATCAACCGACGCACCGGTCGAACACCCCGGAGAATCTCCTCACGGCGAACACACGGCGCACGAACCACATGCTCAACACTCTGCACAGGACATGATGGGGCACGGAGGCGCCCACGCCGGAATGTCGATGGACGACATGGTCCGGGACATGCGAAATCGCTTTCTCGTCGCTCTCGTTCTGTCCATTCCGATCATGCTGTGGTCCCCGATGGGGCGCGACATGTTCGGATTCACAGTTCCCGCCCCGTTCGGACTCCGCGACGACGTATTCACCCTGATACTGAGCTTGCCAGTGGTGTTCTATTCGGCCTGGATCTTTTTCGACGGCGCTTATCGGGCTCTGAAGGCCCGCACCCTCGACATGATGGTCCTCGTTGCCGTCGCCGTCGGAGCGGGTTGGCTCTACAGCGTCGCCGTCACGTTCACCGGCGGCGGCGAGGTCTTTTACGAGGCCGCGTCGGTGCTGACGGCCTTCGTCCTGCTCGGACATTGGTTCGAGATGCGAGCCAGAGGTGGAGCCAACGACGCGATTCGCACACTGCTCGAACTGACCCCGCCATTGGCAATCGTGTTGAGAGA
Source organism: Rhodococcus sp. 27YEA6 (assembly GCF_044908235.1). Taxonomy (NCBI): domain Bacteria; kingdom Bacillati; phylum Actinomycetota; class Actinomycetes; order Mycobacteriales; family Nocardiaceae; genus Rhodococcus; species Rhodococcus sp. 27YEA6. Next base: position 48,177 of record NZ_JBIYCY010000022.1, read on the forward strand.
CGGCGAACCGGTCGAAGTTCCCACCGCCGACGTTGTCGTCGGAGACCTGTTACTGATCCGACCAGGCGGCAAAGTCCCGGTCGATGGAACGGTCGAGAGCGGGACTTCCGAAGTCGACGAGTCGATGGTGACTGGGGAAAGCCTTCCCGTGTCCAAAGAACCGGGATCCACAGTCATCGGTGCGTCCATCAACACGACGGGCACACTTCGCGTCCGAGCAACCAAAGTCGGTGCCGACACCGCCCTGTCCCAAATAGTGGCGTTGGTCCAGGAAGCGCAGAACTCGAAAGCGCCGGGGCAACGGTTCGCTGATCGGGCCGCGTTCTGGCTCGTCCTTGTTGCTTTGATCGGCGGCACCGGCACCTTCCTCGTCTGGTGGGCGGCGGGCGCAGGAGTGCAGACCGCGCTTCTGTTCGCGATCACCGTCGTTGTCATCACCTGCCCCGACGCTCTCGGTTTGGCCACGCCCACCGCCATCATGGTCGGCACCGGACTCGGAGCTCAACGAGGAGTGTTGTTCAAAAATGCCACCGCGCTGGAATCCTCGGCGCGCATCGAGACGGTAGTGATGGACAAGACCGGCACCCTCACCAAGGGTGAACCCGAAGTCACCGACGTCGTCGTCGACGGTATCGGCACCGATGAACTCCTTTCCCTCGTCGCGGCGGTCGAACGCGAGTCCGAACACCCCCTCGCCGGCGCGATCGTCCGCTACGCGACCGAACGCGGCGCCCCGGAGGTTCCCCTCACAAATTTCCGTAATGTGCCAGGTCATGGTGCGGCTGCGGAGGTAGACGGTCGTCGAGTGGCGGTGGGCAACCGCAAACTGATGATCGCCGAAAACGTCGACTTCGGCACATTGATGGGCACACGCGACGACCTCGCGGCCAGCGGGCGCACAGCAGTACTCGTTGCCGTGAACGGACAGGGCGTCGGGGTGATCGCACTCGCCGACGCTGTCCGAGAGACTTCCGCCGCCGCAGTGGCGGCGCTGCACGACTTGGGCGTCGAAGTCGTCATGCTCAGCGGCGACAACGAAGCCACCGCACAGCGCATCGCGGGCCAGCTCGGTATCGATACCGTCATCGCGGAAGTGCTCCCCGGCGACAAAGCCGCCAAGATCGTCGAGCTGCAAAATGCCGGCAAAAAGGTTGCGATGGTCGGGGACGGAGTCAACGATGCTCCTGCGCTCGCACAAGCGGACCTCGGTATCGCCATCGGCGCAGGTACCGACGTCGCAATCGAAACAGCGGACCTCGTGCTGATGCGGTCGGACCCACTCGACGTACCGGTCGCACTACAAATCGGGCGAGGCACCCTCCGTAAGATGCGACAGAACCTCGGATGGGCCGTCGGGTACAACGTCATCGCCCTCCCCATCGCCGCTGGAGTCTTCGAACCCTCCCTCGGACTCGTACTTCGCCCAGAGATCGCAGCGCTCTCGATGTCCGGATCCAGTTTCATCGTCGCAGTCAACGCACTACTGCTGAAGCGACTACGCCTCCCTTCTCCCCCAGATCAACACCGGCCTTCACCAAGCACAACCCCGAAGTCCACCTCACAGAACGCCTCATGACCCGACAACAGATCTCCCAACGAAAGGGATTCCCGATATGAAGAAGATCCTCGCAATCAGTGCTGCAGCAACTGCAGCACTATTCGTCCTCACCGCATGTAACAGTTCCAATTCCGATGGAACCACCTCCACACCGATGTCAATGAGTGTCGAGTCCAGTAGCTCGGCGGACGCGAGCACTCATAATCAGGCAGATGTGACATTTGCCGAGCAGATGATCCCTCACCACAGTCAAGCCGTCGAGATGAGCGACATGCTCCTCTCCAAAGAAGGTATCGACCCCCGAGTGACAGCGTTGGCAGAACAGATCAAAGCGGCGCAAGGCCCAGAAATCGAGCAGCTGCAGGCCTGGTTGACCAGCTGGGGACAAAGTTCGTCCTCCTCGGGCATGAACATGCCGACCACCTCCCACAGCATGGAAGGCATGACACCCTCCACCAGCATGAACATGCCCATGCCCTCCGAAAGCATGGGAACGATGCCCGGCATGGAGGGGATGATGTCCGCCGACGACATGACCGCGCTGCAGAATGCACAGGGAACTGACGCCGCGAAACTGTTCCTCACTCAGATGATCGACCATCACCGCGGAGCAGTCGCGATGGCGCAAACTGAAGTTGATTCCGGACAGTATCCCGAAGCTATCTCCATGGCGCAGACCATCATCAGCACGCAAAACGAGGAAATCACCACTATGGAAGGCATTCTCGCCACGCTGTGATCACGACTTCCGGCGTTCGTCGCTCGGATTTCAATCGGATGTGAGCACACGCGGCTCGGTGTCTCTGCCCGACAATTGATCTCGGCAGAGGCACCGAGCCCTTCTATGTGACAGGTCAACATCCCCGGAGGACGCCGAACGCAATGTCGGCAACCTCATTTGTCGAGGAGTTTGGTAATCACACCCGCCGATATCCTGGGACCAGCGCGCGACGTCTGCGTGCGCGGTCACATTCATCGACTGCCGGGGAGGAGAGAAAACGGGTGCACAAAAACCCGACGCCTGAACCGACCCGAATCGATCTGTTGCATCAATCAGGTCCAGGCGCAAACCGAGCCCATCGATTAACGAGGGACTGGCCGGGTACGCAAACGAGAACAGACGACGTGGAGGTCATGATGCAGGACGTTCGGAGGGGGATGACCGACTTCGAGTTGATCGCGGAGGCGTACCGACTCGAAAGCCAGCCGATATTGAGCAGGTGCGACCACATCAGGTTGACACTGATACACGATGAACTCGAGTGTCGGCGCAGGACCTCGGGCAAAGAAACTCCCTGACGCGGCGCCCACAACGGCTTCCGCCTTGCAAGGGCAGGAAGTGCGCATGATTGACAAGTTCGATCACCACGTTCACACACTCACATCAGAATGGCTGCGCCACTCCCCCGGCATGCAGGCGCGGGGCTCCCCCTGATCCATATATGCCCCCGCGCCACTCTCACCCGCTCGCTCTCAGTTGAGTCCCGCGTACGAATGGAGGCCGGAGACATCCATCTTGATGATGAGATTGAACAGCATTGCGACGAAACCGGCAGTGATTATCCAGGCGGCACGGGTATCGCGCCAACCAGAAGTAGCACGCGCGTGCAGAGAGGCGGCGTAGATCACCCAAGCGATGAAGGAGATGTGAACGACGGTTGAAAACTAGACCACCCGTCGTTTCTGGACTAGTTTTCAACCGTCGTCAACAGGAGACCGTTTCCTTGGGGTCCCATCCTTCTTGACAACATCCAATCGCGCACTAGGAGCGTTCGGGGACCGCAGTACCGATCGAGTCCTTCGACACACAAGTACGCACTCCGCACGCCCGCTCACCTTTCAGCCGCTGCCGAAACGCGCCCGCCATCAAAGCCAGTGAAATCAGCCCCAGGACCGGTTGTATCGGTGCCCACAGATTCAACGCACCCGTCACACCGACAGTCATGATCACCAATTTGTTGCACACCGGACAGCCGACGGCCAACAGAGACAGCGCGTTGCTGCCAATGCCCACGCGCGAGGGTACGGCAGAACTGGATTGCGTTCGCACATACGTCGCGAGTATCAAGCCACTCAGTATCGCGGTCGCGATCCACACCGGATAGTTCCACCACAGCACCGGAGTCATCCGCTGGTAGAACGAAGTCGGCACTATCCCGGTGGGGACGCCGACGATGAGCGCTGCTGCCACCGCACCTGCCGACGCAGTAATCCAACGCCAGAGCGACCAATTCGTCATCGCCGATGTTCCTCCCCCATACAGTGAACTACTAAAAGAGATAGTAGTTCACTGTATGAGACGACCGGAAACGACAATCCTTCAACGACTTGCATCCCACCCGACAGGGGTATCACCGAGGTGCACGTGTGTGAAAGCGAAGTTGGTTGGGCCCCCGTTAGCAGTCCAGCACCTATGCGATAGCTAGTTGGTTTTCTTGAGTCCAGTTTTCCCAGTAGCGGTTTGGCGTCATGCCATC
>NZ_JBIYCY010000023.1:0-44650 GCF_044908235.1 Rhodococcus sp. 27YEA6
GCGGGACTCACCAGTAAAGTTTCCGTGCGCCAGATTCGTACCGAAATCGGCAAAGAAGGCTTACGGCAAGCAGCTGTCGACGCCGGGAGAAAGCCACCCTCTGACCGAACATTGCGTCGCTGGGCGCAGCAAGGACGAATCCCGCACCCCGACGTCACCGAACGTGCCAGGCGGCGAGTCGCCATCGAACGCCTCGGTGGAATCGATGCAGTCGCACAGAAAATTGGACGTTCACGCTCTGCGGTCTCTCGGTACCGTTCCGGCGAAACGAACGAACTGCGCGCCGATGCGAAAAAGAAACTCAAAAACGTCAAAGCTCGCGACATCATGGACCGCGCCGGCGTCCTACGACCCGACGGGCAACCCAAAAAGGCCACCATCCGAGTCCGCGGGGGAGTGTCCGTCCGCAACGGCTCCGAAGAAGGTTACGACTATCGAGTGCGTACCCTCGATTTCGCGAACTCCGACAGCCCCTTCAGTCTCGACGAAACACGAGAACTCGCCATGGCTTTGGCCAACGACGATCATGCCCGGGTGGTTGCCATCCTCGAACGTCACGCCACGATGGACTACCCCGAAAACAAGGGCTTCGACCAGTACGGCGACACTTTCGGATTTCACTTCGATTCCATCGAATCCGTACACATCGACTGGACATAGATAGGTCATTGCGATCGGACCTCGCCGATCCGATGGCAGCCCCAATTGGTCTGGATAGGCGGTTGCGTACAAGGTAGATTCACGTGAACGCGAGAGCCTCGTCACGCTCTTGCCAGCACGTACTCGGTGTTCGACAAGCACGCAACGTAAGTGCTTGGAAGTTGGTGGCGGGCAATGCGACGGGATTTCGGACCATCGGGATCCGGGAGAAAATCGCCTAATTCGACGGAATATGGCGCGATACAGTCCTTCTCGAACGCCGGACAGCAGCGCATTCCTGATTTTCTGAACCGTCAATCGAAGCATTTTCGGCAACCGATCCGTCATATGTGATCAGTGACTCGAAGCAGCGCTTAGTGCGAGTGCCGAGGGATGGCGAGCGGGTTGATGAGTCACGATTCCCGCCGGTCTAGGCGGTTCCTCGTGGCAGCCGGATGTCACGTTCCGCGTTGGTGAGTCTCTATCGGCTCCGGATCAGCGGTTTCACAACAAGAGCAACCGCCGTCGGATTCGCCGTCGGCTTTCGTGGGGTGCGGCGTAGTCAGCGTCAACATGGTGGGTGGTGTGCCTTCGTGTTTGTTCAGTGTCAGTGGTGCAGGTGCAGGTGTGCAGCAGGCGTCACCGAGATCGTGACGTGACGGCGGCATGCTTACGTTCAACTGGCCTGTTGTGCGCGGAATCTCAGGTTGGCCGGGAAGTGGCGTGGTGCGGGCGGCGCGAATAGCGTTTGCGATGACGAGGACTTCGGCGAATTCGTGGACGAACACCACGGTGGCGAGTCCGAGGACGCCGGTGGCGGCGAGCGGGATGAGGACGCCGATGATGGCCAGGGAGAGTCCGATGTTCTGCAGCATCACGGCCCTGGCGTGGCGGGCGTGAGCGAGGACTTGCGGCAGGTGCCGCAGGTCTTCACCCATGAGTGCGATGTCGGCGGTTTCGATGGCGACGTCGGTGCCCATTGCGCCCATGGCGATGCCGACGTTCGCTGTGGCCAGGGCGGGGGCGTCGTTGACTCCGTCGCCGACCATCGCAATGCGGCGGCCTCCGGAGATCTCGTGGAGGAGTCGGGCTTTGTCTTCGGGGAGCAGTTCGGCATGGACGGTGCCGATTCCGGCTTGCTCCGCCAGGGCCTGTGCGGTGCGGTAGTTGTCACCGGTGAGCATGGCTGTTTCGATGCCGAGTGCGGTAAGTTGGCGGATCGCTTCGGGTGCTTCGGGCCGCAGTTGGTCGCGGACGGCGATCGCCGCGATCACCACGCCGCCGCGTTCGACGAGGACGACGGTGGCACCATCGCGCTGCAGGCGGTCGACGTCGGCGGCTAGGGCGCCGGGTTCGACCCAGCCCGGTTTTCCCAGCCGCAGCACTATGCCGTGGTGTGTGCCGTGCAGTCCGTGTCCGGCGACGGCGGTGACGTCGTCGGCTGGTTCGATGGTCCCGGTGGCTGCGAGGATCGCTCGGGCGAGTGGGTGTTCGCTGCGAGATTCGAGTGCAGCTGCGGCCGAGAGTGCTTGTTCGCGGGTAGTTCCGGGTGTGGTGACGACGTCGATGACTTCGGGTGCTCCGGCGGTGAGGGTGCCGGTCTTGTCGAGGGCGACCACCGTGATGCGGCCGAGTTCTTCGAGTGCCGCTCCGCCTTTGACGAGGGCGCCGTTGCGGCTTGCGGCACCGATCGCCGCCACCACCGACAGCGGCACGGAGATCGCGAGTGCGCAGGGTGATGCAGCGACGAGTACCACCAGTGCGCGTTCGATCCACAGCATCGGATCACCGAGGAGTGCGCCGATTCCGGCGACCAGCGCGGCGAGGGCCATGATTGCCGGTGCCAGGGGGCGGGCGATGCGGTCGGCGAGGCGTTGGCCGGACCCCTTGCGGTCCTGGGCTTCTTCGACGATGTGCACGATCCGAGCGAGTGAGCTGTCGGAGGCGCGGGCGGTGACGTCGACTTCGATAGCTCCGCCGCCGTTGATCGCCCCGGCATGGAGTTGATCGCCCGGTCCGGCTTCGACGGGGACTGATTCGCCGGTGATCGCGGACAGGTCCAGGCTGGTGGTGCCGGCGGCGATGGTGCCGTCGGTGGCGGCGCGTTCGCCGGGGCGCACGATCATGCGGTCACCGACGGCCAGCTCGTCCGGTTCGATCGTGACTTCGCGGCCGCCGCGCAGGACGGAGACGGTCGGGGGCACCAAGGCGAGGAGTGCTCGCAGGCCACGGCGGGTTTTGGTCACGGCATAGTGTTCGAGGCCTTCGGCGATGGAGAACAGGATTCCGAGCATCGCGGCTTCGTTGATCTGGCCGAGTGTGATCGCGCCGATGGCGGCGATCGTCATCAGGGTTCCGACGCCGATGCGGCCGTGGCGCAGATTCCGCAGGGTGTTCGGTACGAAGGTCGATGCCGCGATGATCGCGGCGACGAACGCTACGGTTGCGCCGGCGGCGTCGGCGCCGGCGCGTCCTATCAGCCAGGAGATCGCCAGTAGAAGCGCTGCTGCTGCGGCTATCTGCAGGTCGCGGACATGCCAGAGTCGTTGCTCACTCTCGTGCACCTCGGTGGCGTCTTGCGCGCTGGGGTCTGGGCCGCAGCATGCGTCAGCCATGAGTGCTCTCGGCTGCAGCACCGGTATCTTCGGTGTTGCTGCGCGCTAGCAGTTTCTGTATGTCAGTCGGGATCGGCATCGGTGTCATCAGCCCGACGGCAGTGCGTCCGGTGTTGCCGACCGGATACCGCCCACTCAGCGATCCGGGGGCGGCGACCACAGTGCGGAGGACTTGACCGAGTGCTTCGCGTCGATCATGTTGCCGCAGCGCTAGGTTGAGCATCGAGAGGTGGTTGCGGGTATGCAGCCACGGATGTGGCTGCGAGAGGATATGGGCGCGTTCGAGGTGACTCCACCGGATCGCGTCGTCGGACGCGGTGTGCGCGGAGGACATTTCACGCTCGTACAGTGCGCGAACTGCGGTGGTCGGCGTAGACATGGCGGTTCTCCCTATTCGTGACACGGTCAGCAGCAGCCTTCGGCATCCGATTTCGGGCACAGAGTGGGGTCGACGGCGAGGACGAGGTCCATCAGCTGGCCGAGGGTGTCCCCGATCCGTGGATCGGCCAGCTCGTAGCGCGTTCGGCGGCCCTCGGGGACGGCGACGACGAGTCCGCATCCGCGCAGGCAAGCGAGGTGATTCGAGAGAATCTGACGCGAGACCCCGATCTGGTCGGCGAGGTCCGACGGATACCCCGGGGTCTCCCGCAGGCTGAGCAGTACCTGGGTTCTCGTCGAGTCCGAGAGGGCGTATCCGAATCTTGACAGTGCGTCCCGATGCAGCAAGGTATCCATATCAACCATAATACAGAAAATGATGAATACAGGAAAAAGTGAATAATCTGCGGTATGTCGACAGACGACTCTCGTTATAGGTGTCGACGATGGGATCAAGCACGTGCCGACGAACTCGCGTGGGTGAAACTCCGAGGCGCCGCGAGTCGCCGATCGGAGCGTGCGCCGCCCACCGGATCCACATACCGGTTGAGCAATCACATCTGCCGCTCTCGTTGGCCTGCCACTGGGCTGCCCGGCAGTTCTGTTGGGCGGGACTCTGTGCAGATTGTTGTTGTGAAAGCAGTTCAGTGTCAGGGGTGCGAAGGTCGAGCGAGGGCGGGCTAGCCCATAGGTTGATCCGCGGCATCCTTGTCGAGACTCCCGTCTCTCTCCCACGGCCACGTCATCAGAGCCCAGATGACGAATACGATCGTCATCCCAGAAAACAGATACACCGGCCACGGACCCATCAGATCCAGCAGCGATGCGGTGGAAGGTTTGGCGTTGAGAAAGCCGTAGTTGGTATCGGCGACGCGATTGAAGATGAAAGTGACTATCGCCCATGTGAGCGTGACCAGCACCGCGAGGCGGTAGCTGCGCCATGTAGGTCGCATTCTCCGGCCCCACGTGAGATAGATCGCGGCCCAGACGGCAAACAGGTGAATCGCCCAGAAGGCAAGAAACTCGTAACCGGGGAAGTTTGGCCCGGCCAGAGCCGGTGAAATCAACGCCTGCGTACTCAATACAAGCCCCCAGTAGTAGGTGAGGGCGAACGGCCAATGTCGGTGCGACCACAATGCGTAGATCGCGGACACTGTTGCGAGATCGGTGAGTTGTAGGGGTACGGATCCTCCTAGCGTGGGCGAGGACAGCGAGTAGAGCACCGCCGAGCCGTATATCACCGCCAGTATTCCGCCGAGGACGCGGCTGAGGTGGCGAGCTTGCACCTCGGTCTGTCTGCGTCCCGCCCAGATCAGAAACACAGAACCCACGACAAACAGAGCGATGACGGCCCAATGCGATAGGCCGTACGCCGAAAACTCGGGTTGCGCAGAGTACACATCTCTCACTTCCTCGGCGCCGCCGAACGCACTGCTCCGTGACAACCTTCGCACTGTTCCAGTTCGGAAGTGCCGTTCTCCGGTTAGTTGACGATGATCGTGTCCCCAGTGAGAGAAAGGGGGTAACTGTGTAGGGACTTCTGAGCCGGTCTTTGCACGACCGAGCCATCGACGATGGAGTATCGGCTGCCATGACATGGGCAGTTGATCGTTCCATCGCTGACCTCGGAGACTACGCATCCCTGGTGGGTACATACCGCAGAGAAGGCTTGGAACACGCCTTCCTGCGGCTGGGTGATCACGACTTGCTCATCCGCCAGAATGACTCCGCCGCCGACAGGAACCGCTGATATCGGAACCTCGGCACTGCCCAGGGTTACGCCGGGTGCCTTGCTGTCGTTCTGGGTGCTACATCCGGCGACGGCGAGACAAGTTGTTGCGCAGGCTGTTAGGAGGACCGTTCGGCGCCCGACCTTGATGTCGGATGGATCGATCGTGCTCATGCGGGGACCACCAAACCAGTGAGAAACATCAGGAGTATTCCGACGCCGACGCCGACGAGGACCATAGGATCCAGGTCCGAGCGGCCTTGTGTGCGCAGGGACGGTGCAATTTGGATGACGACTTGAATGATTGCCCCGACACCGACTCCGAGCAGCAACGCAGATACTTCACGGTTGTCGACGCCCGCCCCGATAACAGCACCGAGGATTGCCGGCGCACCCGCGATCAATCCCAACCCCAACAAGGTCAGTAGGGGGGTGCGTCGCCGAGCCAACGGTGCGATGATCGCGAGCCCCTCTGTTGTGTTGTGCAGGGTGAATCCGATAACGAGGAACGCGCCGAGCGCAAGCTCACCTACCGCATACGCGGATCCGATCGCGAGGCCTTCTCCGAGATTGTGCAATCCGATGCCGATGGAAATCATCAGTGCCAGTCTGAGTTCGGATGCGCCTGTCGTGCCGACTCGGCGTCTTCCGCGCAGGTATCGGTCGATGCATGTGAGCGTCAGGAAGGCGATCGCCGCGCCGAGAGCGACGAGAGTGCCGCCGCCGAAGGCTCCGCTCGAGGCTGCTGCCAGTTTGAACCCCTCGCTCGTGCCGTCGAAGATCAAGAAGGCGAGCAGACCGATCGTGACGGCCAGCACGAATCTGACTGCCCTGACGCCGGCGCGCCGCATCACAGGCAGCAAGAGCATCCCGAGCAGGACCGGGATGATTCCGACGTATGTGCCCAATAGGGCCATCAAGCCGAAGAACGCCACTCCAGGGGCGGGAGTTGCTACGGCAGCGGGAATTTCGTGTTCGATGACCAACCCTGTGGAGGTGAGCATCGAGACGAGGTAGGGCTGGCCGGTGATCCACGGGTAGTCGAGGGTGATTGTCTGGGACTCGAGTCTGCCGATGGGATCTGCAGCTCCTACCAAATCGACGAATGTGTCGTTCACGGCAACTTGCGCGACGGTCACCGCGTCGGGGCCGGTGTTGCGTAGCGTCAACGTGATTCGGCCTGGTTCGAGGGCCGTTCGTTCGACGGAGATGTTCTCGATCGGTGGGCCGGTGCGTTTGGGGAGACTTTGTCCTGCGAGCATTGCCAGCGCAGTCAGGGCGATGACGATGATCGCGAGCACTGCGGCGCCTCGGAGCCAAAGGCCGGTGCGCGATGCGTGGCTTTGATCGGACTCTGTCTGCGCGGAACCCGCAGCGCCAAGGGAATTCTCATGAGTGCTCGTCTGAGGGGGAGGATCCGGGGTGCCGGTCATTCGGTCACCTCGAAGAATCCCATCCAGCCCAGATCTGCGAATTCGGTTTTGTGGGCGTGGAACATGTACTTGCCTGGGTAGGGAAAGCGCAGTTCGCATATTCCGCGCTGACCTTGGGCCTGGATGATCGTGTCCGTGAATTCGCTGGGCTCGAGGCGTGTCCCGGTCGGGTAGTAGTCGAAGAAGTTTCCGTGTAGGTGGAAGCTGTTGATCGGGTCGTATTCGAGGATGTTGACCAGATAGATGCGAACCAGTTCGTCTCGTTTCACCTGTACTGGTTCGTGCATGTAATGGAACGGGATGCCGTTGACGGCGTAGAGCTGGTTTCCTTGCCCGTCGAATGTGGTGTTGTAGCCGTGCATCACCATCACCATTTCGTCGGCCACAGGGCGTCCCTGAGCTGGATCGACGATGAATGTGCCGTACATGCCGCGGGCGATGTGCTCTGCGAGTGGGTTGACGTGGCAGTGATAGAGATGCAATCCGAAAGGGGTGGCATCGAATTCGTAGATGAATGATTCGCCCGGCTCGATGATTCCCCTGCCCACCCCGGGAATTCCGTCCATTTCAGCGGGATGGATTCCGTGAAAGTGCATCGTGTGTGGGTGCGCGGAACCGTTGACGAACTTCACTCGGAGCCGGTCTCCCTCACTGCATCTCAACGCGGGGCCCGGAATACGGGAGTTGAAGGTCCACGCCGGAAAATAGACTCCGGGTGCTACCTCGATCTCTTCGTCGGCTGCGAAGATCTCCCACTCGCGTAGCGTTCGACCGTCAGGCAATTCGGAGGTCGTCCCGTAGTCGAAGTCCCGCAGCATTGCCGTGGGATGAAACCCGTTGGCAGTGTGGTTCACCTGCTGACCGGCCCGAAAGGTCGCACCGCTCGTGCCGCCGTGACGGACTCCGCCGTCTCCGTCAGGTGCGGCGGTACCCGGGTTGGTGTTTCCGGGATGCTCGGTAGGCGATGCGTCCGCTACTCTTCCTGCGTTCATCAGGAGTCCGGCTGATCCGGCGAGCGCCCCACCGATCAACAATTGGCGCCGCGAAGGCGCGCTCATGGCCACCCGACCGAAGCATCGACATTCCTAACAGTCACGAGAGTCACACCTCAAAGTTTGTCATGCCAAACTTTATTTTCATAGCCCCCAAACTATCCGAACGGATTTGACCGAAACCGGGCGGGCCTCGCGAATTTTCGACGAGTGGGGGCGTCGTGGTTTCGCCACCTCGAACCGCAGAAGTTCGAAGAGATGGACTGCTTTCCCTGCCGACAGCGTTCCGGCTCCCTCCTCGCCCGAGTCAGGTCACACGGATTGCGGACGCTGAATCTCACGTTCGGACCCGCGCGAGGATTCGAACAGCAGCGACACGACGACCAGGATGAATCCACAGGTGAGGTAGGTATCGGCAAGATTGAAGGTGGGCCACCAGCCGGTGTGGAAGTAGTCGGTGACCTTCCCGTCGAGGGCTCGGTCAACCACGTTGGAGGCAGCTCCGGCGACAATCAGAGCGAAACCGATCACAGCCACCCCACGACTTTGCGGGACACTCCGCCAGGCGTATACGGCGATTCCAACGGTGGCGAGAGCGGTAAAGGCGATGATGACGGCACTCGGCAGCTGATTACCCAGGCTGAAGGCGACACCACTGTTGTATGCCAGCCTCAATCTGACGACGCCCAGATCCATCTCGTTGACCCCGGACAGGTGCTTCCGCGCAACGGGCTCAATCGTCAGGGCGACGACGACCGAAACGAGCACCGTCGTAGCGAAGAGAATTCGTTTCTTGTGATGGGGGGATTTGTCGTTCGTGGTCACCTCGTTGGTACTCACCACGGAAGCTCCTGGCAACGCCCGTCACCCGCGGCGGGTTCTACCTGCAGGGTCGCGTGTACGAGATTGAACTGGGTGGCCAACAGATCCTGGGCAGCAGCGAGAACCTTGGTCGGATCGGACTCCTCGTCGATCGTCAAATGCGCCGACGCAACTTCCATGCCCGATGTGAGCGTCCAGATGTGAAGGTCGTGGGCGTCCTTGACTCCGGGGATCCCCTGCAAGGCTTGCGTCACCTCGGTGATGCTCACGCCGGCGGGGGCGTGCTGGAGCAGGATCCGCAGGGCATGGCGGCCGAGATTGTATGCACGCGGTAGGACGAACAAGCCGATCGCAACACCGATCACCGGATCCGCATACCGCCATCCGAAGATCAGTGTGACCAATCCGCTGATCAGGACTCCAACGGACCCGAGCATGTCCGCCATGACCTCGAGATAGGCGCCCCGGACGTTGATGCTTTCCTTCGCCCCGCTGCGAAGCAGCAAGAATGCCGCGATGTTCATCACGAGGCCGACGACAGCGACAATGCTCACCGGGAGCCCAGGGACCTCAGGCGGATCGGAAAGCCGACCGAGAGCTTCGTAGAGAACCCATCCGGCGACACCGAACAGGAGTAGGGCATTGAACAAGGCAGCGAACACCTCCGCCCGGTACATACCGAACGTGCGATCCGGGCGCGATCGCGCTCTTTGCGCAAGCAAGATAGCGGTCAATGCCATGAGGATGCCGAACACATCGGTGAAGACGTGTGCGGAGTCGGAGAGCAGGGCGAGCGATGACGTGGACAACCCCACGATGACTTGCGTGACGAACGTGACCAGACCGAGCCCGACGGCTATCCATAATTTGCGGACATGTTTACCCGATGCACTCGCAGCCTGTTCCGCAACGCCGTGCCCATGACCGTGACCCATCTCGATATGCCCTTCTCGCCGATGATTGGAGCGTCGTATTCTCATATGCGCATATTTGCCAACGAGAGAGTTTCAGTAAACCCTGGCTGAAGCACCCATGCAACTATCCGTCATAGTATTTTGGTCCGGAGCACCGATCGCGCGGGCGAGATCCACAATGCTGAGAGGTCCACCCGCAAATGATCGAAACCGAACCGTCCGGCACCGATACTCTCGTCGTCGGACGACCCATACGGAAAGTATTGGGATGGGGTGTCATAGCTGCAATCACTGCGGCGGCATTGGCGCGCGCATCAACTTCCGAGGCGCTGCGATTGCTCGGACTTCCAGATCCGGGGCCCTTGACGATTTACGGACTCCCGGCGGTGATGGCGTTCGGCGAGGTTGCCGCCGTGATGACCGTAGGCAGTCTACTTTTGGCTGCCGTTCTCGTTCCGCCTCAAGCCTCAGGTGTACTCGATGTCGACGGATATCTGGCGCTACGAACCGCAAGCGTCGCCGCCGCTATCTGGGCGGTATGCGCGGCGCTGCTCGTTCCACTCACCCTCTCGGACAGTTCAGGCCAACCTCTCTCCGTCGTGTTCGCCGATCCAGGGCTGTTCGCTCGCGCGATTTCGGACATCGATGTCACAACTGCATGGGCATGGACCGCAGGACTCACACTCGTGCTCGCGATTGCGTGTCGTCTGACCCTGCGATATTCATGGACACCGTTACTCCTCGCATTCGCTTTGTTCAGCCTGCTCCCCAGGGCATTGTCGGGTCACTCCTCCTCGGGCGGATCCCACGACATCGCCACGAACAGTTTGGTTCTGCATATCCTTGCGGCGTCGATCTGGATGGGAGGAATAGCGGCTCTCGTGCTGCATGCCCGCAGAAAGGGGAGCTATCTCGACTTCGCCGCGCGCCGCTTCTCGGCCGTGGCACTCATGGCGTTCGTCGTCATAGCGATCAGCGGTGTGGTCAACGCTGCCGTGCGGGTGCCGCTCACCGCGGTGTGGAGTAGCACCTACGGTGTCTTGATTCTTGCCAAAGTCGCCGCCTTGGTCCTCACCGGACTGGCAGGTTGGCGCCAAAGGAAAATCGCGATCGCCGAACTGACGAAGGACCCTAGCGACGGTCGCACCTTCATTCGTCTGGCAGTGGTGGAGTCGGTCGTTCTCGCAGTAACCGTCGGTATCGCCGTCGCCCTGGGCCGCACGCCGCCCCCGGCGCCCACGGAACGACAGGATCCGAGCAGAGTCGAGGAGGTACTCGGGTATGCGCTCGATGGCGTACCGACTGCGGGCCGCTTGCTCGTCGACTGGCGATTCGATCTCATTTTCGGAACTCTCGCCGTGGTGTTGGCTGCGTGCTACTTCGTCGGCATTTTTCGCCTCCGGCAGCAGGGCGTGCAGTGGTCGACGTGCCGATCGGTCAGCTGGGCTCTGGGGTGCCTTGTGTTGCTTGTCGCAACATCGTCGGGAGTGGGTAGGTATGCACCCGCAGTGATGAGTGTGCATATGGCCGCAACGTCCGCCGTGGCGGTCCTTGCTCCACTTTGTCTGGTCCTGGGCGCCCCGTTCACGCTGTTCAGGCTCTCCGTTCGACGATCGTCCGGAGATGCGCCCGGGCTGAGGGAATGGGCGCAAAGCGTGTACAGAGGCTCCTGGTTCCGATTCGTGTCCCAGCCCTACGTGATTGCTGTGATTTTCGTCGGAGCCCTGCCTCTCCTTTACCTGGGAGGGATGTACAGCGCTGTCGCCGGCTCGCACGTCCCCCACCTGGTGATCAACGGAACCCTGCTGATCTGCGGTTTCATGTTCTTCTGGGTCATGGTCGGCGTCGATCCCTTGCCGAGACGAGCGAGCGCCGCGATCAGGACGACCCTGCTCCTGGCGGCGTTCCTGGCCTACGGGGGCCTCGCAGCAGCACTGATCACCACTGACACGGTGATTGCCGATCAGTACTTCACATCGTTGCAGCGCGGCTGGCTCGACGACCTCGCACGAGATCAACGGTTCGGCGCCGGACTGATACTCGCGATCGGAGCAATACCCCTGGCAATCGCGACAGGGCTTCTCCTCAAACGCGTGCTGCTTGCCGAGATGTCACCGCGCGGCAGATGAGTAGGAGAAGGTGCATTTGCAGCGGGGCGTCTCGTCGACATTCTGAATTTTGTCAACGCTCGCCCAAAAACTATGCGAAATAGTAGTACGCTGTCTGGGACCGTCACCATTCTGTGACCTTCCGCGACGCAAGGAATGCGATCTTGGCCCGACACCGCAAGCCCGACACCGACGATCTCGACTGCCCACTTCGGGAAAGCTATCTTTTCGACACGCCACCCAGCGATCGCGACCTGCCAGTCGACACGATTTATATCTCCACCGCATCTGCAGTCGACCGTGAATCCGTCGCTGGAAGCGTTCAGGCGCGACGCGGTGGCGCTCATCGCCGACAGCCCCGCAATCGTCCTGGTGGACGGGCTTTGGTTCTCTCGGTCGCCACCGGCGCTTTGCTTGCCGCCGGCACATCCGCCTCACATGCATCGACAGGGAGCGTCAGTGCTCCCGTCGAGCTCGACCAGCAACCGCTGGCACCTCTCGAGCAGGCACTGGCATCGGCTCCGGAAATTCTCCAGGTTCCCAAACTGGCCGATCTGGGGAGGCTGGCCGAACAGTTGGCTCGAGGTACCGAACGCGACACCGATCGCGCTTCGAGAGAGGCAGCTGCACGCCAACCGCTGACGATGGCTCCTGTCAGCGGAACATTGACGTCGAACTACGGACCGCGTTGGGGGTCGACTCATTACGGGTTGGACATTGCCAATGAGATTGGTACACCTATCGTGTCCGTGACCGACGGCACGGTACTCGAGTCCGGACCTGCGTCGGGTTTCGGACTGTGGGTCCGTATCCTCCAGGATGACGGGACGATCGGGGTCTTCGGGCACATCAACGAGACTCTGGTAACCGCGGGTCAAAAGGTGCGTGCCGGAGAATTGATTGCGACGGTAGGAAACAGGGGACAATCAACAGGGCCACATCTGCATTACGAGGTGTGGCAGGCAGACGGTCAGAAGGTCGATCCTATGGCATGGTTGGACGCGCGCGGGGTGCAGATCCAGCCTCCGGCCATCAGTGACTGATGCAATCGACGATTTCCGAAGGGGGAAGGAAGATGAAGAGACTCGGCGGGCTCGAATCCGAAGTGATGGATCTCCTGTGGGATGCAGACGAGCCGCAGTCTGTGCGGGATCTGGTCGACCGCTTCGAGGGCGGCGCCCCGAAGGCATACACCACGATCTTGACCGTCGTGACGCACCTTCACGAAAAAGGGTGGGTGCAGAGGGAAAAACGAAGCCGCGCGTACATCTATTCGCCATCGCGTAGCCGCGATGAAGCTGCCTCGCTGGCCATGCGCGAATTACTCGACAACAGCAATGACTCTGTTTCAGCGCTTCTGCACTTCGCGCAAAACGTCTCCGATGACGAATACGAGGCACTGCGGCGAGCACTGGATCACGGCAAGGTTCGGTAGATGACTCTCGCTGCAGTCCTCTTTCTCGGGGCGGTGCTCATCGGAGCGTTCATGCCCAAGGTTTTGCGGCGTTTCGAATCGACCACTTTGGCTCCTGCAGCGATTCTCGCGGCATGGATCGGCAGCATCGCAGGTCTGGGGTTCTTTGCCGTATCGGCAGTAGCGATCCTTCTGTGGCCGAGCCATGCGCCGGCCGAAGGACTCTCCGAGGCCCTTGTGCGATGCTTCACTGCCTTTCAGCACGCGATGGCCCCGTGGATCGGGGAAGTGCTCGCTGTCGGCGGAGTTGCGGTTACCGCGCTCATCGCCGCTCGCAGCTTGTTCTTGGCTCATCGGCAACATAAGGGCCGAGCGAAGGTCCGCGACTACCACCGTGATGTCGTATCGATCATCGCCCGCGCAGATCCGGCTTCGGATGATGTTCTCTGGCTTGATCATCCGATGCCGATGGCCTACAGCGTCGCTGGATGGCCAGGGTTCGTCGTAGCGACCAAAGGTCTTTCCGATTGCTTGACCGCATCCGAGCGTGAAGCGGTGATCGCCCACGAGCGGGCACACTTGCGAGGTCACCATCACCGAATCATCAATGTGTGCGAAGTCTTCGCGAAGGCGCTGCCGGTGATCCCGCTGTTCAAAGCGGCCCCTGTTGCGGTGCGGCGGCTGGTCGAGCTCGCTGCCGATGATCGGGCCGCACAGGCCACCAGCCCCGATGCCGTCAGGTCGGCGTTGCGCGTGGTGGCGACGTCGCCGCTACCTCAGCCGGTGTGGACTCTCGGGCTCGGTGACGACGAGATCTCGGTGCGCTTGGTCAGGCTGCAGACGGATTCCCGGATTCGCGGCACCAAACTGGTCTGTATCTCTGCAGCGGTGCTCCCGATGATCGTTCCCGTCATCGCCGCGTTGACCACCATGGTCGTCTTCTCTGCGTCCGCTCATGCCCTCGTGACCTGACGGCAGTCCGAAAGGGTGGCCGAGGCGCCACCCGAACCCAAAAACTATGCAACGTAGTATTTGGGTTATGCTTCTGTCGCACACTCTATTTGCGTCTCGACAGGAAGCGGGCTGACTATGACCGCAATTGCATCACCCCCGATCCCCGCCCGGCCGTACCCCGCGCGTAGAGCGCCGAAGGGATCGGTGCTACGGAATCTTGTTACGACGACCGATCACAAGACGCTCGGCTTGATGTATTTGGTGACTTCGTTCGCGTTCTTCCTCGTCGGAGGACTCATGGCATTGATCATGCGTAGTGAACTGGCGATTCCGGGCATGCAATTCCTGTCGAACGAGCAGTACAACCAACTCTTCACCATGCACGGCACGATCATGCTCCTGCTGTACGCGACACCGGTGGTGTTCGGATTCGCCAATTTCGTTCTCCCCCTACAGATCGGTGCGCCGGACGTCGCCTTCCCGCGACTGAACGCTTTCAGCTACTGGCTGTACCTTTTCGGCGCCCTCATCGCTACAGGCGGGTTCGTCACCCCCGGTGGTGCCGCAGATTTCGGCTGGACGGCCTACACACCTTTGAGTTCGGCGGTCAGCTCACCCGGGGTCGGTGCGGATCTCTGGATTGTAGGACTTCTCGTCTCCGGTCTCGGCACCATTCTCGGCGCGGTCAACATGATCACCACCATTGTCTGCCTACGCGCTCCGGGTATGACGATGTTCCGCATGCCGATCTTCACCTGGAACATCTTCATCACCTCGGTCCTGATCCTGTTGGCGTTCCCGCTGCTGACGGCGGCGCTCTTCGCACTGCTCTACGATCGTCGCCTCGGAGGCAACATCTTCGACCCGGCGAATGGCGGAGTCCTGTTGTGGCAGCACCTGTTCTGGTTCTTCGGTCACCCCGAGGTGTACATCATCGCGCTGCCGTTCTTCGGCATCGTCTCGGAGATCTTCCCGGTCTTCAGTCGTAAGCCGATCTTCGGCTACAGCGGCCTGGTGTACGCAACGTTGGGTATCGCGGCGCTGTCGATCGCGGTGTGGGCTCACCACATGTACGCAACCGGCGCTGTCCTGCTGCCGTACTTCTCGTTCATGACGTTCCTGATCGCCGTGCCGACAGGTGTGAAGATCTTCAACTGGATCGGCACGATGTGGAAGGGGCAGTTGACCTTCGAGTCGCCGATGCTGTTCTCTCTCGGATTCTTGATCACCTTCCTCTTCGGTGGTCTGTCCGGTGTATTGCTGGCCAGCCCTCCACTGGATTTTCAGGTCACGGATACCTACTTCGTGGTCGCCCACTTCCACTACGTGGTCTTCGGTACGGTCGTGTTCGCCACGTACGCCGGCATCTACTTCTGGTTCCCGAAGATGACCGGTCGCATGATGGACGAGCGCCTCGGCAAGTGGCACTTTTGGACCACATTCGTCGGCTTTCACATGACGTTCCTCGTTCAGCACTGGCTCGGTGCCGAAGGTATGCCGCGTCGTTACGCCGACTACCTACCCGCGGACGGGTTCACCACACTCAATACAGTCTCGACCATCGGTTCCTTCATTCTCGGAGCATCCACCCTCCCGTTCATCTGGAACGTCTTCAAAAGCTACCGATTCGGCGAAGTTGTCACTGTCGACGATCCGTGGGGATACGGAAACTCGCTGGAATGGGCAACGACCTGCCCACCGCCGCGCCACAACTTCACCGAGTTGCCGCGCATCCGCAGCGAACGCCCCGCGTTCGAATTGCATTACCCGCACATGGTTGCTCGGATGCGAGCAGAAGCACACGTCGGGGCCGGTCACCGGACGGAGACGAGTTCATCAGAATCGGAGAAGGTACTTACCGCATCCACGTCCGATGATGACGAGAAGAATTAGCTCGGCGGCCATACCGATGGGAAAGTCAATGTCAACACGAACAATGCCGGTGGTCATCGTCCCGGCAACAGATACCGCTGCCGCCCTACTCACGGACTGGTTGATTCGAGACGTACTGCCGACCGCTCTCGACGGCGGCGTGGCGAACCATGCTGGTGCCCGGTTGCGGACTTTGCCACCGGTATCTCGTCGCCACATCCGGCACCCCCGCAAACTTCGGGTTCACACCCGTCGAGTCAGCGAAGTAATCGCCGCAATCGAGAATCATCTCCAGACCGGAGCGGATTTCGTTGACGCAGAGCGGACCTTCATGCGTTCCACCACTGTCCTTCCAGACCCCGTGCTGAACGCCGCGGCCAGTATCAGTGGCGCAGTGATGGATATCGGGAGTTCCGCGGCGGCATTGGCGAATCGTGCCCTCCTTCTCGTTCCGACGACAATCGAGTCGTCGGAAGCGGCGCTCTCGACGCAATCGAGGGTAACCGAATCCTATTACGCCCTCCTTGCGCGGCTGTGGCACAGAGATTTTCACGCGAGTATCGTGATTCCGCAGACCGAACCCTGAGCGCTCCTCGCTTCGGTGTGCTGTCACGAGGGGGGCACACCGAAGCGAGATTATTCGCGCTCTCGACGCCGATTCTCAGTCGTACGGCGTGGAGACCAACGAGCAATCAGGCGGCAAGGCAAAGAGAGTCGCTACTTCTTCGGAGGAATCGCTCTCTTTGCCGCAAGCGCAGCCCTCCGGATCTGGCTGGTCAGTTTTCCACCGGTCTTGGCTTCGGCAGACGCGGCGGTTTTGTCGATCGCGTTTTCGATCTTGTCTGCGTTCTTCGAGGCAGCCTCCTTGCCCTTGTCGACTAGCGCTTTCGCTGCACCCATGAATTTCATATTCGTCTCCTTCTCCTGGCCTCATCGCCCTCTACTCGGGAGGGTTGCGGATCTAAAAACTAAGATCCATAGTAGTTGAGTTGAAGGTTGACTGATCGTGCAACAGTTGGCCGAGTGCGACGGCGTTGGCAGATTTTCGTGGGACTCGTCAGACCAGTGTCGACCAGTAGTCCCAGAATGCGCTGAGAATCATGCTCGCGACGGACACGATCCAGATAGTAAGCACGAGAGTGTGTTTCTCGGTGCCGACGGTCACGATTCGCGAGGAGGTCGACGCGCTACGAGCACCTAGATGCAAAATGGCATACCAGAGGGCTGTCATCGTCACCACCCACACGACCATGCAGTACGGACACAGTGCCTGGATTCTGTACAGGCTTTGGAAAATCAGCCAGTGAACCAGCACCGCTCCGGTGAGCAAGCCGATGACGATACAGCGCCAATACCACTGAGGTAGTGCCTTTGCGGCGGTGAGGGTCACGATTCCCGTGGTCAGTAGGACGGTGAACCCGACTATACCGAGGATCGAATTCGGGAAACCGAAGATCGAGGCTTGTGGAGAACTCATCACCGATCCACAACTGAGGACGGGGTTGATGCTGCAGGACGGGCGATATGAGGGATCCGCGAGAAGCTGAAACTTCTCGATAGTCAGTATCAGAGACGCCGCCAAGCCGAGAGCGCCTGCTGCAGTGAGAATCCATCCGACGACATAGGGGGAGCACACTTTCGGGGCCGAGTCGACAGTCGGAGGTATACCAGTGTCGACGTGGGCACCGCGTGCTCCCGTTGATGTCATTGGGCCAGCGCTGCGTCGATGCGAGCGGTGAGATCGTCATATGTCGGCATGGACGGCAACTGGACGCCGTTGAGGAACAGCGCCGGTGTGCCCTGCACGCCCAGGTCGATACCTTCGTTGAAGTCCCCTTCGACACGCTCTGCGACTGCGGGATCATTCATATCTGCTTCGAAGGTCGCCATGTCGAGTCCCAGATCCTGGGCGAACGTACGGAAGAGGGCTACTTGAGATTCGGACGACTCGCCCCACTGGGTCTGCGTGTCGTACATTCGCTGGTACATCTCCACGAACTTCCCTTGCCTGGACGACGCTTCGACGACTCGCGCCGCGAGTCGACTGTTCGTGTGACTGGGAATGGGGAAGTACCGTACACCGAACGTGATGCGGTCAGCGTACTCAGCACGTATCCGCTCCATCGTCGGATACATCGCCAGGCATGCCTCGCACTCGAAGTCGAGGAATTCGACCAGAACGACATCGTTGTCCGGCGCAGAGGAAAGTAGATGCGTGTCGTCGCGAAGAACCGATGCGTCCGAAGCGCTGGCGCTGTTTGTCTCCCTCCCGCTGCGGTTGCCGAGCAACAGCGCGCCGAGGACGACAGCGAAGACAGCTATCAGGGCTATCGAGAATTTCGCGTTGGTGGTCAACTTCATGGATCCGCCTACCTGGTCGGTGTTCGTCGATGCGTGCAACCTTCCGGCCACCACACAGCCCTGAATACTATGCAACATAGTAGTCGGAGGTATTGTCTCAGCGAAGTGCGGTGTGCATCGATCGCCGGACTCCGCACCTCGATGGTGTGAGCCGAGTAGGAGGAACAGATTTTGAGGCGTGCAATGGTTGTGCTGCTGGTGGCTGCGGGGTGTGCGCTCATAAGCGCAGGCACCGCGCAAGCACACAGTGCACTGGTCGGATCGACTCCATCCGCCGACGCAGTTCTCGACACTGCGCCGAGTTCGGTGGAATTGGTTTTCAATCAGGAGATTCAGACGAGTTTCGCGAACGTGACCGTCAGTGCGGCCGACGGGACGCAGGTCGGAGCCGGGGAGCCGTCGGTGCAGGGAGAGCGCGTTTCTCTCGTGACGAGCGGTCAGATGTCGTCTGGCACTTACACCGTTGGTTACCGGGTGATCTCTGAGGACGGACACCCGATCACGGGGTCGTACTCCTTCACCTTGAACGCGGCGACGAACAATGCGGCGCCGCTTCCCGGAGGTGCAACACCTCCGGCAACTGTTGCGCCGTCGGCGGCGACCGCCGATGCCGACTCCGACGACGGATCCCCACTGTTGTTGCCGATTCTCGGTGGCGCAGTGGCAATCCTGTTCGTGATCGGGATGGTCATCGTTCTCCGCGGAGACAAGCGCTCGAAGCGCTGAGATGTTACAACACAGTACGAGCGGGGAGGGACCACGTAGGTGATGGACTGGATACGTTTACCCGAGGCCGTGCCTTCGTTCGGAGCAATGGTGGGGTGGGCGCCGCAGCCGCTCCCGGTCCTACCACTGATCGGAGTCCTACTGGCAGCGTGGTATGGCTGGGGTGTCTACCGGGTGACGTCTTCCGGTCGGGTGTGGCCGTGGACGAGGACGGCCAGCTTCCTCTTCGGCTGTATATTGCTGATCCTGGTCACGGGGCTCGCCGTCGAGGGCTACGGGTACGAACTCTTCAGTATCTGGATGTTCCAGCATTTGACCTTGTCGATGGCGATTCCACCACTGCTCGTTCTCGGCAGCCCAGGTCTTCTCCTGCTGCGCTCCACCCCTCACACAGGGTGGGGAATTCCGATCCTCAAGCTGGCATTGACGGCACTCAGAAGCCGGACGGCGAAGATTCTGCTACACCCCGGCGTCACGATTCCACTGTTCCTGTTCAGCTACTACGGCATCTACCTCTCGCCGGTATTCGACCTGGTGGCGTCGTCCTGGGTCGGTCACACAGGCCTGGAGCTCTTCTTCCTGGCCACTGGAGTGTTGTTCATCGTTCCGGTGCTCTCATCTGGGCCGTTGCCCGTCAAGCAAAGCAACCTGGGTCGATGTTTCGACCTCTTCGTCGAAATGCCTCTCCATGTTTTCATCGGCGTGATCCTGATGATGGCAACCTCGCCACTCCTGAGTACCTTCACCAATCCGCCGGCGTCCTGGAACGTCGATCTGATGGCCGATCAACAAATGGCGGGGGCTTTGGCATGGTCGTACGGAGAACCCGTCGCGTTGATCATCATGGTGGTTTTCGCGATGAGGTGGAATCGCGACGAGACCCGCACCAACGCCGCCGTCGACAAAAAGGCCGCCAGGGACGGTGACGTCGACCTCGAGGCCTACAACGAATTCCTCAAAACCCTTCCCCGTCGATGACTGCTCTCGGCATCTCGATGATCGGGTTCGGCGGATGCGACGGTGTGTGAGATGAGTGGTCAGTTCATCGGGATCGGTTGGGCACCTCTCACTGCGAGCAGTTCTCGCAATGCGGTCGATTCGGCCTGCTGTGTAGCGGCGATCTGTCGAGCAAGATTTGTCACGACGGGGAGATCGGCATTGTCAGCGGCGTATTGGGCCATCGGAATTCCCCCTTGATGGTGGCGCAACAGTAATTGCAAATAGCGAATCTCAAATGCCGGTCCGGTCAGGGTGCGTAGTTCCGCGAGTTCGGCGGGAGAAGCCATTCCCGGCATCGCGACTGATTCAGTTACGCCGGAATCACTTTGTCCGGTGCTCATGCCGGGCATCGAGTGATTCATCGCCGAGGAAGTCGAGGGCATCCACTCCATATACTCGCCCGTGCTCCGGGCGGGTCGATCCCAGAGGGACAGCCACCCCTGCATCATTCCTATCTGACTTTGCTGAGTAGTGACGACGTCGTACGCGAGCGTACGGATAGCGGGGTCGGCAGTGTTCACCAATGCGAGGGACGACATCTCGACCGCTTGCCCGTGGTGAACCGACATGTCCTGCGCGAAGCCGACCTCCACTGCGCCGACGGCTGGGACCCCCTGCGAGGTGTTCTCGATCCGCCCCTTTGCCCACAGGCCGATGATGATTCCGATCAACAGAGCGATGACAATACCGACCACCAACACTGCGGCCGGCGTGGCATGGCGTTTGCCCGATGAATCGGATACCGACTCGGATTGAATCGATACCGCCTCGTGTTCAACCATTTTCGCGACTCCTCGTGATCGCCGGCGCAGGTGGGGTCGTTGCTGCGGGAAGACCAGTGGCTGACTGCTCCGACGCTGCGGGAATCGCGTCAGGGCCTGGCGGAGATGCGTCGAAGGGGAAAGGAGCGTTCGGGTCGAATCCTCCCGGGACCGTTGCACAGCTGGCACCGGCCTCTGGATGGGTGTTCGGGTTCTGTTTGAGGGCGGTGATGAATTTTGCGATACGGGGGTCGTCGACGCTGTCGACTTTGAGTTGGTGCCCCCACGACTGAATCGAAACGGGGGAATCGATGCCAGGGAACGGTGACATCAGGGAATACGGCTTACCGTTGACTTGGGAGGTAAGGGCGTCGACGTCGGACGGATTCAACGAGTCGGGGTTGTAGGCAATCCAGACCGCACCGTGCTCGAGTGAATGCACCGCATTCTCAGTGCGTATCGGCTCCGGGTAGACGATGCCTGTGCATGTCGCCCAGTACTGATCGTGCGCTCCTCCCAAGGGGGGAGTTTGATCGTATGCAACGCGCTGAGGCGCTTGAATATGATTGCCGGCCGCGTATTCGATTTCGGTTACCCCTTCGATGGACAGCGAGGGGTCCGGGTTGTCCGCGCTCGGAGCGTATTTTTGTGCTTCGGTCCTCTCGATGGCCTTGGGCACCATGTTGTAGGCGATGACCGAGACCAGGCCGGCGATAATCAGGACTGCGATCGATATCGACCACGGAAAACTTCGGCCACCGGGCACCCCACCGCCGCGGGGGCGGGGTGTGTTCTTCTTGCGGTTCTTCGACATTGGTGGACTCGTTCCCTTGCGCGCTGGCACCGACACTGAATTACTATCAATCATAGTAATTCATGGTTTCGTTCTTCTGCCGAGACAGAAGCGGTACGCGCCCCCGAAGAGAGATGCGGCAGCGAGAGAAAGGACGATCACCGCCAGGGCGATCTCGGGAACCGCGCCCAGACGTGTTGCCGGTGTGAGATCGGAACGCAGGGCGATCTCGTCGGTCAATGCCTGTGCTGTGAAGATCTCGCTCTGTTGGCGTACCTCTCCCGTCGGCGTGATGATCGCACTGACACCGCTGGTCGCGGCGATCAACACAGTGCGACCGTGCTCGACTGCCCGCACCCGCGACATGGCCAATTGCTGAAAGGTCATCTCCGTCCGGCCGAAGGTCGCATTGTTGGTGGGAACCGCGATGACGGTGGCTCCCGCCTGGACCGACTCGGTCACCAGATCGTCGAAGGCCACCTCGTAACACGTGGCAACAGCTACCTGAACTCCGTTGAGGTCGACGACACCGTTCCCATTCCCGGCAACGAAATTGCCCGCAGAATCGGCGTACGACGACACTGCACGAATGATCGGTCGGAGCGGCAGGTACTCCCCGAACGGCACGAGTTGTCGTTTGATGTGTTGCTGGCCAGGGCCATCCGTGGGATCCCACACCATGACACTGTTGATCGATGTGCTCGCTTCACCTACGAGAACCGTACCGACCAGGATCGGTGCCCCGATCGAACGGGCTGCTCGGTCCAGTCGCTCTGCCGCATCCCGATTCACCAAAGGATCTATATCCGAAGCATTTTCGGGCCAGATAACAAGCCGTGGCCGGGCTGCGCGACCCGCCGCGACATCGGCAGCGAGCTGCTCGGTGCGGGCAACATGATTATCGAGCACCGCTCGGCGTTGGGCGTTGAAATCGAGGCCGAGTCGCGGCACGTTGCCCTGAACGACGGCAGCAGTGACGACCTCGTCAGGGGCGGCACCGGGAGAACTTGTCACCAATGCACTCACAAAGATGAGGACGACGGCAACGCCACCCTTCGCCAATGCTTGCCATCGAACACGGGAGGGTCCGGCCAGTGACCAGGCGATGAGAGTTCCGGTCAGTGCAGTCACGAAGGAAAGACCTGGCGCCCCTGCGATCGAAGCCAACGGCAGCAGCGGACTGTCCGCCTGCCCGAAGGCCAAACGCCCCCACGGGAAACCGCCGAACGGAATTCGGCTACGAAGTGCTTCGGCGGTGACCCATGCACCCGCAATCCACACCGGGGAAAGGGGAGCGCGACCGACGGCCACTGCCAGTACGCCGAACACGCCGAACGCGAGCGCTTCAATCGCCGCCAACGCCAACCAAGGCGTTGCACCGACATACGCTCCGACCCACGGCAGCAAGGGAACGAAGAATCCCAGTCCCGCGGCATAGCCGAATCCGAAACCCGCACGGAGACTGCGACCCTGGAGAACGGCGGTCAGCAGGGCGATGGCGACAGGGGCCAGAAACCACAGCGTGCGCGGCGGAAAACTGAGAAATAGCAGCCACCCAGCGCCCACCGAAAGCGCGAGACGCAAAGCGTTCCCACCGTAAAGCCGTTTGGGGCGACCACTCTTCAGGCATGCATCGAGTTCACCGTCGGCAGTGAGTGCACGTTCGGACGAAGGGACCCTCACAGGCCCGCTCCCGTAGAAGGAGAACTGTGCTGGTCCGTCCACAATTTCTCACAAAGATCGTCGAATTCGCCGCCCCACCCTGCATGATCGGTCCTCGCGAGGCCTCCGAGTTCGAGATCGACCTGCTCCGGTGCTGCCCCCGGGCGTAAACGGATCCACACGCGCCGCCTCCTGATCACGAGCGAGGTCAGAAGTCCGAGCATCATCGTGATCGCAAAGACGAGAACCCACTGTTGCGCAGGGTCGTACGACACCTGTAGATTGGCGAATTCCTTGGCCCCGTCGAACCGAACCTGTGTTCCGTCAGAGAGAGTCCGCGTCTCTCCCGGTCGAAGGTTCACACGATCTTGTTTGACCAGCCTTCCTTGGTTGATCATCTCCGTATTCAACGAGAAGATCGATTGCGGAATGCCGGTATCCAGACCCGTATCGCCCTTGTAGATGTCGATCGCGACCGCAGGATCACGTGCGTCGGGAAACGACGAAGTCAGGAGCGTCCCACTGAAGGCCGCGGTCGGCGCGAAGAGTCCCTCGATGGCAATCTGATTCTTCCGGCGCTCGTTCGGATCGGGGAACGAACCGCCGGGTGGATCGAAACGCAACGCCCCACTGCTGAGAAACGTCACCGCGTCGTCCGGTTGAAACTGCATTGTCTCGGTACGGGACTGGCCATCGGGGAAAGTGACGGTGAACTGCGGCGCGTACCCGTGGCCGGTCAGATAGACGCGGGCGCCATCGGTACGCAACGGTTCGTTGACTCGAAGACGGTAGTCCTTCCACGTATTGGTCGCGATGTCCTGCCCGCTCTGGTATGAGATGTTGGAGGTGAACATTTCGGCCTGACCAGTATCGAGATAGTCCGCGGAAAAATCGTTGACCTTGATGCAGAACGGTGCGAGACCAGTTCCGTCAGTTGCACTTCCAGCGCGAAATGAGTCGTACACAGCGGGTGAGGTGTTGCAGAATCCAGGACCACCGTCGGCAATGACGATGACCGAACCCTCGTACCCCACCAGCTTGCCGATGGCGACGGTGACGAGCAACCCGATCAACGAGAAGTGGAAAACCAGATTCCCGGCCTCGCGCAGATATCCCTTCTCCGCCGAAACCGATACTCCGGAATCATTTTCGGGATTGACTGCGATGCGCCAACCCTTGAGAGACCGGCGCACTCTCGTCAAGGCCTCGTCGTGAGAGATATCTACCTCGCCGCGGAAATGGTGCGGCAACCGGGACAGATTCCGAGGTGCCCGCACAGGCTGGCTCCTGAGTGCGCCGAGATGCGCCCGCAAGCGTGGAAACAGGCAGCCGATGAGAGAGAGAAACAGGAGAACGTAGATTGCGGTGAACCAGAAACTGGAAAAGACGTCGAACAACTCCAGCTTGTCGAACAGTGGGCCAAGGGTTGGTTGGGCCGCAATGTACTGGGACACTTTCTGCACGTTGAGATTTCGCTGAGGCAGCATTGCTCCGGGGAGTGCTGCCAGCGCCAAGAGGAACAGGAGCACGAGCGCGGTACTCATCGACGTCAATCTGCGCCAGTACTGGCGCAGCATTCGAATGCTTTCTCGGATAATCAGTCTCGGGAGGCGACGGATGCGAGCTCCCGTGGGGACACTCTCTGTCATATCGGCAACACGACCGAACTGACAAACTCGTTGCGCAACCAGCCGATGAACACGCCCCACACACCGGTGACCAGTGCCAGACCGACAGCGACGAGCATTATTCCGCCGACGATCTGAATCGTTCGTGAATGGCGTTTGAGCCATCCGACGCCTCGGAGCGCTTTCACCGACCCGAACGCCAGCACGATAAACGGTAATCCAAGTCCTAGACAGTAGGCGACGATCAGCAGCACCCCGCGCGCTGCCGTCGTGCCTTGAGTTCCGGCCGCCACCGAAAGAACCCCTGCGAGAGTGGGGCCGAGACATGGTGTCCAGCCCAACGCGAACACGCCCCCCAACAAAGGTGCGCCGGCAAGGGAGGAGATTCGTCGCGGCGCGAATCGTGCGTCTTTCTGCAGGGCAGGAATAAGGCCGATGAATGTCAACCCCATCACGATGGTGATCACCCCGCCCACACGTTGGAGCAGCGCTTCGTTGATGCGCAGGGTGCTGATCACGCCGAATACCGATGCGGTGGCGAAAACGAACACCACCGTGAATCCCGCGACGAACATCGTTGCCGCGCCTGTCACCCGCCATCTGCCTGCTGCGGGTCTCGTGGTCGCGTCTTCAGGGGTCACCGCCGGAGAATCAGCTCCGGAAATGCCGGCTAGATACGACAGGTATCCGGGAACCAGTGGCACCACGCACGGTGAGGCGAAAGAGACCAGACCGGCCAAAACGCACGCCGCTACGGCGAGCAGCAACGGACCGCTCGAGGCGGCGGTCTGGAAGCTGGACCCGATGCCTTGGGCAAAGTCGTTCACCGTTCGGCCGCCACACGCTCGATGACAGGCTGTAGATCCTCAGTGAGAAGTGCACGAAGGAACACTGCGGCGACGCGATGCTGACGATCCAACACCAACGTGGAGGGAATCACGCTCGTCGGATAGTTTCCGCCGAGCGCTATCAAGGTCCTCATCGACGGGTCGTAGATCGAGGGGTAGCTCACGTTGTTGTCGACGACGAAGTCCTGAGCTTTGTCACGTTGAGGATCTCGAACATTGATCCCGAGAAACTGAACGCCGAGGTCTTTGGTTGCTTCGTAGGCGCGTTCGAGATCGTCGGCCTCGGAGCGGCATGGGGCGCACCATTGTCCCCACAGATTGATCACGACGATCTGATCTGCGTAGTCAGTCAGTGAGATATCGTTACCGTCGGTCATAAGGTCAGGCCCGGCCAATGCGCCGATTCTATTTCGCGACTCGGGTGGGTCGTACAAGATATCGGTTTGCCCCCCAGGCGAGACGAAATCGAAGTTCGCACCCGAAGCGACCGCGTCGGTACCGCTCGCGCACCCACTTGCGGCGACGACCACCGCGGTGAGGATAGCAATGAGTGAGAGGGGATGGGCATGCGCTCGGGGGGTGCGGTGCATCCGTTGTCGCGTGGGTGTGGGGACTGTCATTTCATCAACTCACTTACGGCGGAGCGTATTTGGTCCGTGTTTTCGAAAACCATGGGGGCTGTGACCTGGTCGACGGACCCGTCACGTTGGACGAGGAAGCTCAGCGGCAGAACTGGCGGCGCCGACAGTGCAATTCCGACGTCGTCGATGGCGGCGAACGAGGGATAGCGCACGCCGGCGTCCGTGAGAAGTGCTAGTGCTGCTGACATGTCGTCCTGGACATTGACGCCGACCACACGGATGGCGCCGGGGCTGCCTGCGTAATCGTTCAGAACCGGGATCTCCGATCGACACGGCCCACACCACGAAGCCCAGAGATTGATCAAGGTGGGTTCCCCGGACAGCGCTGCGCCGAGGTCGACTTCAGTGCTCTCGCCAAGACACGTCGCTTTGATTCCCCGGAGTTTTCCGTTCACGGGCGGTGCCGCCGGGGCCGCAGGGCAGGAAACCTTCGCTGCTGCGGTCGCAGATGTGAAGCTCGGGTCGAGAGCTTCGCCGTCGTCTTGGGATGCGGCCGGGGGCATTTGCGGTCGGGTTGGGGAGTGGGATTCGGTTGGTTCGGATCGAGGCCAGATTGCCACGACAAGGAGGGCGATCACGGCCAAGAAGAACATGAGCCATCGCGACCGTGCCTGCATACACTTCCTCCAAGTATGGTGCGGCGAATCGGGGAACAACACTGAACTACTATTGTGCATAGTAGCTATATTGGTTCTTCCACCGGCCCTCGCTCAGCAGCGGCAGGGGCCCGAGTCCAACTATTGAATCGAGCACTGTGAAACGTCAATCCGCCCCGGAGGGTCGTCCCAGCTCGTCGGCCCGCCCCGAAATTCCAGCACTGGATTCACATCAAGGGCCGCCGACGCGAATGACACGAATCGCACGGTCGAAGCTTGTGCGATTGATGGTGTACTACACCGCAGCTCGACTCGCCCTGATCGCTGGGCTCGCAGTGATCGTCATGGGAATCAACGCCGTATTCGACCTCGAAATCCCCGGCGCTTTGTCACTGTTCGGGGCCTTGCTGCTCGGATTCGCCATCTCTGCGATCGCATTCCGATCGTTGCGACGCCGGATCAACGAAGAGGTGATGGTCGTAGATGAGAAACGTCGCGCGTCGCGCACCGCGTGAAGAAGTTTCCCGCGGCCACGCCGGCATAGATGAAGACTTCCTTCATCCCCCGGTGTGACGCGGGAAGGGGCTAGGTCACGGCGATCGCTGCTGCCGAAGCCGAATTCGGAGCAGCAGTCAACGACTGTCCACGTTGGTCAATCCATTCCGAATGCTCTCCTCAGCGCCGACACAGTAGGAGCGCCGTCGACAGCGCCCGCGGCATCGCGATAGAGCCTGCAGGACACGCTCGGGATCTGATTTGGCTCGGCAAAGGGATCGTGGCCGTCGACGAGCAACGTCGGAGACCCGGCCATACCCGTGAGTGCTGCTGATTGGGAATCCTCGATGACCAGGCGGCGCAGTTCCCATTCGATCGGCATGCCTGAAAGAGCGTGCTCGATTCGTTGTTCGAGGAGCGGCACGTTAGGGCAGTCCGGGACTTGCAGAATTTCGAGATGCATCATGGTCGTCCTTTGTCGGTGTGCAATGTCTGGAGCATGGGGCAGTGCCGGTCAGCTCGCGGTAGTGCACAGGTGGAAGCGAATTCGGTCAATGAGGCCCGCATGCATTGCAGATCTCGGATCTTTTCGTCGAGCTCGGCGATCTTCTTCTGGGCGAGTCTCCGCGCTGCGTCGCAATCGTCCGGTCCGCCACCGGAGAGGTGGAGAAGTTCGTTGATCTCCTCGAGGCTGAAGCCGTGTTCCTGGGTGCGTTTGACGAACCGGATAATCTCGACCGCCTCATCTGGATATGAGCGGTATCCCGAGGCGGATCGTGGAGGCTGCTCCAGGAGTCCGCGCCGTTCGTAGTACCGCAACGTCTGCACATTCACCCGTGTGAGGGTGGCCAGTTCACTGCTACGCATGTTGCCATTGTGAACCCTGTACCCGGCTACGGAGTCAAGTTGTTCTGCCCGGCGGCAGGACATCGTCGACGGTGACCACGCCGACGACTGGGATTGTCGCGAGTTTATAGTCGGCCATCAGTACCACGACCACGACGAGGAAGCGCAGCATCCGAACCCGCGAGCCCTGCGATCGGTGCTGAATCTCCGACTACCACCGCACGCAGGCAAACCTGCTGCAGCGTCCGCGGGACGTTCCGGTCCGCACCGCGATCGGCGCGATGGTCATCGCGTTCTACCTGGTCCTGACGATCTCCTGCGTCAACGACATCATTGCGTACAAGTTCAACATCTCGCTGAACGCGATGATGTGGATCGGCCGCATCGGCATGGTGCTGCTGCCCCCCGATCGCGTTCTTCGTCACCTACCGGTTCTGCCTGGGTCTGCGGCGCAGCGACCGTGAGGTTCTCGAGCACGGCATCGAGACCGGCATCCCGCGTGGTGGTGACTCCCGAGCTGCTGGTACTCGCACTCTCATTTGGCTGCGGCTCGGCATCCTATCGGCTGCCGAGTTGAATAGCCTTGACCACGAGAAGTATCGCGCCGATGACGAGGTAGCCCCGCAAGGCCAGCATGCCCAGTTTCGTTCCGGAGGACCACACGACCGGTTCGAGCAGCGTCAGCGGCGGCATCCGCCACTGCATCTTTGCCTCTCGCCCGACGTCCGGGGGCAGAGCGGTGACTACGCCGCGGCGCCGGTCGAGCCACCGCACGCCAACTGTTGCGACGATACCAGCGACGACCAACGCTATCCCTAGGTATATTGAGGCGGTCACCACGTTGAGGTCGGGAAAAACGGTGGTGGCCATGAGGATTCCCGAGAGCATCAGCAGGACCGCGACGATCAGCCCGGCGACGAGGTTGAGCCAGCGCGGATTAATCCAGGGTCCGAGTACTTGCCGGTCGTTGCACAGCAGCAACAGGAACACGCTCGCGCTGGGCAGGAGCAGTCCGGCAAGAGCCTGCACGGCGGTAGTGATCAGTCCAAGCGGTGCGCCGGGGATCAGCACGATCCCCGCGGCAAGGAGGACCATGGCACCGTATGAGAGGTAGAAGGGTTTGGCCTCCTTGAACCCTCGGTGTAGCGAGTGGCTGATCCCGAACACGTCACCGAAGGCGTAGCTGGTCGACAGAGTGACCGCAGCGGCACCGATGATCGAGGCATCGAGAAGCACGATCGCGAAAATCGGGCCGAGGACGGAACCATTCGCGCTGAGGAGGCGTGCGATGTCGCCGGCGTCCACGAATTCTCCGACACTGCCAGTTGAGCGGGCGGCGTAGTCGGCGGTCATCATCAATGCCGCTGCGCCGGCGACGACGACCAGCGCCCCGAGGACGGTGTCGGCTCGTTCGTAGCTGATGAACCGCGGGGTGATCCGTTTGTCGATGATGTTGGACTGTTGGAAGAACAGTTGCCACGGCGCGACAGTGGTGCCGACGATTGCGATAATCAACAACACCGCGTCCGAGGTGATCCCGCCTCGGATGCCCGGGATCGCGAAGTCTCGGGCAGCGCGACCCCAGTCTGGGTGTGAGAGCAGCAGCATCGGGATCTGTACCGCCGTGACGGCGATGAAGACGAACATCGCACGTTCCCAGCGGCGGAAGCTGCCGGTGGCCATGATCGCGATCAACGCGACCGCAGCGGTCGGCACGACGATGTACCGTGAGACGCCGAAGTAGCTGGCGGCCAGTGAAACTCCGATGAACTCGGCGACGATGGTCAGGAAGTTCAATACGAACAGATCGCCGACGGAGAACCAGCCCCACCCGCGGCCGAAGCGCTCGTTTATCAGCCGGGCATGCCCTACCCCGGTCACCGCCCCGAGTCGGACAACCATCTCCTGGTTGACGATCAGCACTGGAATCAGCAATAACAGCACCCAAAGCAGCGAGTACCCGTAGTTCTGGCCGGCCTGCGCGTAGGTGGCAACACCGCCGGCGTCGTTGTCACCTACCATGACGATGAGGCCAGGTCCGACGATCGCCAACATGGTCAGCATCCGAGCCTTGAAAGTGCGGCGAGATTCCTTGTCGGACAAACTGATTCTTCCGAGCGCCCCCTCGATGTCGCCGAGGTGCGCGGAATCGAGGACTGCGGACGGTCGCGGTTCAGGCATACCGACAGGCGTATGTGCCGGGGTGGCGTCGGTGATCTCGGGTTCAGCCACGGTCATCACCGCCTGGATCTGTGGAGGTGGTGTTGGTCGTAGGGTGGTCGGTGGCGCGCTCGACGATGGGCCTCGGTGCAGGTTCTCGCCGTCGCCAGTCGTCGGGGATGGAGGCCTCGAGGACATCGTCGACGGTGACCACGCCGACGACGTGGTCGGCATCGTCGACGACTGGGATCGTCGCGAGGTTATAGTCGGCCATCAGCACCGCCACCTCGGTTAGGTCCGCCACTGGGGTCACGCGCACAGGGTCGGTGTCCATGATGTCGACGATCGGGGTCACCGACTCCGATTGCAGCAGCCGGATGACCGACGCCACCCCGATCAGCCGGCCGGCGTCGGTGAGCACGTGCACCTTCAGCAGAGCCTCGGGCTGCATGGACCGTGCTGCTGAGATTGCCGACAGGGCCTGCGCCGCAGTGGCGGTGGCGGCGCAGGAGATGACGTCGACGCTCATCAGGCCGCCGGCGCTGGACGAATTGAACCCCATTAGTGTGATCACCTTCGTGCGTTGGCCGGCCGGCATCAGATCGAGCACTCGTCGACGGCGGGACTGTCGTAACTCTGCGACTGCGTCGGCGGCGTCGTCTGCGCGCATGAGACCAAGCACACCGGCCACCTCGACGTCGCTCATGTCGTCGAGCAGCTTGTTGGCCTTGCCCGGGTCGAGCTCTTCGAAAACGTCCGCCTCAAGCTCGGGGTCGGTGTGGACGCGGTCAAGGATTTCCCCACCCTCGCGCTTGTCTGCGCCCTCGAGCAGATCTGCAATCTGCGCCGGTTTAAGGGTGCCGACTCGCCCGCCGACCCGCCGCACTACCATGCTGTGTTTGTGGCCGATCAAGGGTTCGAACGCTTTCCAATCCCGACTGGCGTGTCCTCCATGGGATTTGATTAAGCCGAAGAACCGGGCCGGGCGGCGAGTGTCGAGCCGTGCGAGTACCCACCCGTGACCGGGGTTCTCGAGTTCGATGTCGTAGGCGTGCACCAGCTCCGCGGCCGGGACGTCGATCAGCCGATGGCCAAGGACGTCGGAACGCAGCAGTACCTCGCCCTCGCGGCGCTCGAACCCGCGCAGGTCCACCTTGTTCTGCGCCAGCATCACCCGGTCCCCGTCGAGGTGCTCGATCCGTTCGGCAGGAACGTACACTCGCCGACCACCGACACTGACTACCAGCCCGGATACCGTCGGGTAGGTGTCCACGCCGAGCAATCGCACGATCAGATCGTCTAGGGCGCCGACGATGTCCCCATTCCGTGCGATCACTGGTCGCTTCAGTAGCTGTGAGAGATGGATCACCGGATGCGTGGGGGCTCCGTCGGTCGCTGACTCGGTCATCGGCACTCCTCGCGTCGGTGGGTGGGTGGGACGAGCCACGCAGGATGCGCACACCCGCGCGACGACTGTTGATGTCCGATTGAAAGGTCGGTGGACGGACAAGCGTGGCCTAAGTTCGGCGCGGCTCGGTCAGTTGCGACTCAGTTCGCCGGTGACGACGCATCTGCATGGTTGAAACTCGCGACCAAAACTTCAAGCACGCCACTTTCTCGCTTCGCGGACAAGCCTTTCGGCTCCGATATTGTTACATGCGCACCTATGCATGTAAAGTCCAGGTTGGGAGCCGTTTGGGGCGACTCTCAAGCTCGGCGACTTCTGGCGTAGCGGTTCGGGTTGTGAGGTCGTCGGAGCAGAGGCTCAATGCGGATGCACGGTCGACCCCGCCTTTGGTGAGCGTATTCATACATCCGCCCATCTATCGCGCACGTGGTCCAGTGCACCTAGAAGCGTTGCCGTGAGCGCGAAGTCGCGTCCCCGGAGGGTCGGTCAGCAGATCAATGCGTCAACGTGTTCGCTCGGTGGCATGGCAATGTTCGTTGCGTCAGCGTTCGTTGCGTCAGCGAGCCCTTGCGCCCTGAGGGGTTTGGCGTATCACTCAGCGCCGCGGAACGCGGTATCGATGCCGGCATCCGACGGCAGCCTCATTTTCCGGGCGGCTCCCCGTTGAGCCACACAACATTGACTACTATCGGGCATAGTAGTCAATGTGTGCCCTCGCCGACCTCTACGGGCATGCTGATCTGAACGGACGACTGATCGAAACCGCAGTGCGCCGAGGTCGGGCAATGACGCGTACGGCGGGTCCGGCGCATCCCAGACGGAATTGTAGGTTGTGCGATTCTGCCAAGTCTGCGGCACGGATTAATGGACCACGAATGACGTACGAGTAGTAGAAACTCGCTGGACGGGTGCGGCCGCATCTGATCTGAGAACCCGGATGGCTCAGGAGAGGACCCACCGTGCCCATCAACCAAACCATTGCCAGGCTGAGTGACC
Organism: Rhodococcus sp. 27YEA6; assembly: GCF_044908235.1. Lineage (NCBI taxonomy): Bacteria > Bacillati > Actinomycetota > Actinomycetes > Mycobacteriales > Nocardiaceae > Rhodococcus > Rhodococcus sp. 27YEA6. The sequence continues at coordinate 32,791 of NZ_JBIYCY010000023.1, forward strand.
TGTCGTTCCAGTCGGCCTTCGCCGTGTATCTGTTAGCCCTCGTGTTGCTGATCTGGCACTACGCCGCGACACGCACCGACCACGTCCACCGGTTCGAGTTGGGGAGCAGGAAGCTTGTGGCGGCAGGGGGAGTCTCGGCGCCGTCGCCGGAAGTGCCCGGACGGATCGTTTCGGCTCCGCCGAAGCCAGTGCCCGAGCGTCTCGGCAACATGGGTGCCGCGGTTCTCGTCGTGGGCTTGGGACTGCACCTTGTGTCGATCGTGTTGCGTGGCTTCGCAACCGGACGTTTCCCGTTGGGCAACATGTACGAGTTCGTCACCATGGCCACCGCGGCCGCAACGGCGACTGGCATCGTGTTTCTGCGTGGGCAGACATACCGCGCGATGTGGGTTTTTCTTCTGGCGCCGGTCCTAATCCTGATGTTCGTTGCGGCAACCCTGCTCTACGCCGACGCAGCGCCTGTCGTTCCGGCTCTGCAGTCCTACTGGCTTCCGATCCATGTCACAATCGTCAGCATCGGCAGCGGCGTCTTCCTGGTTTCCGGCGTGGCCAGCCTCGCGTTCCTACTACGGATCCGACAGCCCGCCGGCGCGGAGCGCCGCGGGCCTGTAGGTTCGATGGCTCGTCGTTTGCCCGACGCCCAGACACTCGACCGGTTGGCCTACAGAACCGTCATCGTCGGCTTCCCTCTCTTTGGTATCGGAGTCATCCTCGGCGCGATCTGGGCGGAGGCAGCCTGGGGTCGGTTCTGGGGGTGGGATCCCAAAGAGACGATGTCGTTTATCGCCTGGGTGATTTACGCCGCCTACCTCCACGCCCGAGCGACCGCAGGTTGGCGCGAGACCAAAGCCGCTTGGATAAACATCGCAGGATTCGTCTCGATGCTGTTCAATCTGTTCATCATCAACATGGTCGTGTCCGGATTGCACTCCTACGCCGGTCTGAGCTGAGCGATTCGTGATCGAATTGAAGCTCGACGGGCACGTCCACGGTGGCGTTCGAAGCGAAGACAACGTATGAGTGCCCAAAGAATGATCTTCGTAGGCTACGTCGCGGGGCGCGACTGGTGCGTTCGAGGCGGCGGGGGGTTCCTTCGTGTCTTGCCTTCCTGCTGCTTGTTTGAATGCAGTCACGGGTTTGGTTATAGGTTATTCGGGTGAGGGCGTGACGGAAGGCGAGGTTCGAGTGCCGGTGGAGGGTGGTCTTACTGCTGGAAGCCGGTGGGATTCGCCGACTCGGCGGATTTGTCAGAACTGCCCCTGCTCGGTAGTTGTCGCGAGTATGCCCTGGGTGCTGGTGAGCCGTACGGAACCTGGGGTGGCATGACCGAAGCCGATCGAAAGCTGGGATCATCCTTTGACCCCGTCGGAGACAGGTGTGTAATTGTCCCGTGGGTCAACCGCAAATCCACGTTGCGAAGTCCGCTCGGCCGGGGAATGGTCTTCGAGATTCTCTTGCGGCGCCGCTGTATCAAGGAGGCGATTCGATGACGAATGACGAGGCGCCTCTGTCGGTTTACCGAATGACGGGCGATGACCTGGTCGCGGAGTACCAATACTTGTACGACAGGTTTGATCGCCACACCCCGAATCAAAAGGCGCGGTTCTACTATGTGAACGGGGAAATGAAAGCTCGTGGGCTCGAACATGGCATGCCAACTCCCGCTGCGCGCGATCACGACGATGCCTGGGATGGAGAGATCCGAGATTCGCGTGTTACGCGAATAACTGCACTGCATGGCTTCCCGGTCGATTTTACGGTGTCGAATCGGTGCGCAATACACACTCATCAAGGGCCTGGGATCAACGAGCACTGAGGCGGTCGCTGAAACCACTCACGCCCGCGGACTCAGGCGTTTGACGGATCACGGTGATGCTCCCTCTTCGGGTGTGGTGTCATCAGGTTCTCCTGACTGTATTGCGTAGAGGTTCGGCTTGCACTGGACTGCTTTTCGGCGGCTAGCGCACAGATAATCGAAGTTACAGATTGGAAAACTTGCGCTGCAGGCGTAGCACCGACCGTCTTGACTTTGCGACACGGCGAAAAATGCTGTGGTGGCATGGAGTTCGCTTTCGGACTGATCTCGTGAGGTCCTCCGTGCCGTTCGTGGTTCTCTGGCCGAGATCGACGAGTGAGAGCGAGCTTTCGGTGCAACTGCGAGATTGGGCCGTGCATCATTGCAGGACCATATGTGCTCTACCCAACCGATGGGGCGCTGACGCCGGGAGGGCAGTCTCGACGACCATACAAGGCAGAGGACCGATGAGACCGGTAGATGCCGGCGCCCGCTCCCGGACGTGTACGACTAGGCCGTACGCTTCGCGGGCGGTCGAGGTGAGGTTTGTCCTGTTTGCCGTGGTGCTTTGCCCCACTCTCCTCATTTCGGAAAATGCTGCCATGCACTCGCGAGTGAAACGCGACGCGATCGCACGGGTACGTGCTGAGCACACGTCGACACCATCAATCCATGTCTGCCACCATGGGGGTCGCGTAGACGAGTGTGTGTTCTAGGCGTTGCCCCCGGCCAGGCGTTGCGGCAAGATCGAAGGTTCCTAGGCGCTGTCCGGGGTGAAATTCTTCTGTACCCATGTTTTCGGCGGCCGAGCGAGGGTATGTGTTTTCGCCAGTTGGGGGGACACAGTTCCACCGTGGTTCACCAGGTCAGGGTGAGACGTCCGACCTGATGGGCCGTGCGGCCCGGTGTCAGGGTCGACGGGCGCGCAGTCAGAGGCGGCCCACCGAATTTTCGGCCTGCGCGACATCGCGTTCGGTGGGCCGAGTGCAACGCCACGTCGGGATGGTGCTGCATTGATCGACTGTAGCGAAAGCATTGTCTGCGTTCGACTCCTGACGTTTCCGCTCGGACAGATCCGCCCTGTGAAGATGCAGTCCGCGAAGGTGGGTGTGGTGGCGTAGCGGAGAGTATTGGGGGAGGGGTGATGTCGGAGGTGCTGGGCGTATTCGGGTGATGCGCCGGGTCCGCTTTCTTGCTGTTGAAGTTCGGTGTTGATGCGGCGGGCTTCCGCGAGTTGGTCTTCGAGGAAGATAATGCCTCACGCCTCGTAGAGGGCGGTGCCGGCGGCGACCAGTTTGGGCCGTTCAGTAGTAGACATCGCATCGTCGACACAAATGGTGTGACGAGATCGGTGAATCGTGGTGGGCGACAGCATCCTCGGCGGCAACGACGAAGTAATCGGTAGTGCCGGTCTTTACATAGACGTCACCGAAACGCTCGACCGCATGGGTCAGGGAGTCGGTCGACGAGTTGGTCGATGAGATCAGTAGCTCCCGTGGAGCGATCGAGCAGGCCAAAGTGATGCTGATGATCGTGTACGGAATTTCCGCGGAGCGGGCCTTCGACATTCTCATCTGGCGCTTGGAGCAGAAGAACGTCAAACTCCGCCAGGTGTCCGAGCAGTTGAGCGCCCGTGTTCGCGCAGACTTCGCTCTACTCGGTGGGTTGCGTTCGCAATTCGATCAGCTGCTGCTCGGTTTGTGACCGATGACAGACTGAATCGCGTTGTGGTCGGCACCTGCGGCTGACTGCTTAACCACAGGCACCTCGCCGACAGCACCCATTACGGCTGTCGGCTTCAATCCATTTCTACCCGTCACCGGCGGGCACAGAAACGGTATTGCCCGGACGGAGGCCGAGAAGAGGGGCAATGGACCCGATGCCCCGGATCGAACTGAAGACGAAACAACCGCTGGGTACACATCTAGGGTGATGAGATGCGCACACATTTCGCCGACAGCCTCGACGACCTCTCGTGTGGCCTGGCGTCGATGTGCGGGCTCACCGTGACAGCGATGTCGGAGGCAACGGCAGCCCTCCTCGATGCCGACCTTCGCACCGCCGAGCGAGTACTCGACGCGAACACCGACCTCGAGCGGGCCGCCTCCGACTGGGAACACAAGGCATTCTCACTTCTCGCCTTACAAGCCCCTGTGGCACATGACCTCCGATTTACCGTTGGCGGTTTGCACATCGCCGCAAGTCTGCAACGTATGGGCGCACTGGCCGTCCACATCGCCAAGATCGCGCGCCTGCGCCACCCGACGTCGGCCGTACCGCCCGAAGCGCGGGCAGTCGTAGCGGACATGGGAAGGACAGCAGTGGCTCGGGCGACCGAAACCCAGGTAATACTGCGGCACGTCGATTCTGCTCACGCGCAAGAGCTTGTGGCCGCCGACACGGTCATGGACGAACTGCACCGGCGCCTGTTCACCGTCACCCAAGCCCAACAATGGCCGCACGGAGTGCAAGCTGCTGTCGACATCACCCTGCTCGGACGGTTCTACGAACGATTCTGCGACCACACTGTGGAAATCGGACGACGCATCATCTTCCTCGAAACCGGTCGACTCCCCGCCCGACCCGACGCGCTCCTTCCGTAGGTTGAAGCTTGCCGGGATGTCAGGAGGGGAGATGACGCATTCCGGCCCCGATGTGGAAGCCGGCTGTCTGGTCAGTCGGAAGACGTGGACAGTGTGATGAGATCCGATTTGGTGTTGCGTTGGGAGTTCGATTCTCGCGCCCGACCTTGGCTGCACGACGTCGCCTCTCCCGAGGAAGGATCTTGACCCCACGTCCGTGGTCCCGCTCGTGGTTGCGAGATGAGATGCAGCACGAGTGTATCGGCGGTGAGCATGGTCGATGCCGTGCCGGGCTACTGTGCGGCGTTCTCCGAATTGAGTCGACTGATCTCCGCGCGCATGCGTCGCATCGGTCGGTCAACTCGGCTCTTTCTCTCGTTGCCCGCGGTCATCAGTCCAATTATGGCGGCCATTCCTGCTGGAATTCCGAGAACTACGACGAGGAACGGCGCCAAGCTCATGGAGTTCTCCTATGCTCGGATCGAGCGGTCTGGGACAGTGTCGATCAACAACCTACTATCGTCAATAGTAGATTGCTCATGGCGGGTGGTCCATTGACGGCGTCCCGCGGCAAAACTCGCGGGTTCCCTTCGCCACTACGTAGCGCGCAGGCAATCGAAGGCGGACGACCTTTGCTTGGGAGATGTACCTCTTCTCTAGATGGATCGAGCCCGGCGCCACCCGAGGTTGCCTGTCTCGTAGCGCCACGCGCGTTGGGAAAGTAGTCGCATTCCGTTGAGTCCGACGATGACGGTGGAGCCTTCGTGTCCGGCGACGCCGAGGGGTAACGGTAAGTGCCCGAACAGGTCCCACAGGACGAGGGTGGTGATGAAGGTGGCGGCGATCGCGAGGTTGGCGATCACGATGCGCCGGGCACGGCGTGAGAGGGCGATCACGCGCGCGATGGTGGCGAGTTCGTCACGGACGATGACGGCGTCGGCGGTGTCGAGTGCGAGGTCGGATCCGGCGCGGCCCATGGCGATGCCGGTGTGCGCGGCGGCGAGTGCGGGGGCGTCGTTGACACCGTCACCGACCAGTAGCACCTTCGCGCCGCTGCGTTCGAGTTCGGCGACGGCGGTGACCTTGTCCTCGGGGAGGAGTCCGGCCTGCACGTCGGTGATCCCGACCTGTGCGGCGAGCGCAGCGGCGGCGCGGGGATTGTCGCCGGTCAGTAGAACCGGAGTGTGTCCGGTGAGGGAAGTCAGTTCGTCGACGACACCGCGGGCGCCGTCGCGGAGTTGATCGGCCAGTCCGAGTACTCCGATCGGTGCGGCGTCGACAATCACCACGATCGCGGTCTTTCCGCAGGCTTCCATCTCGGCGGCCGCAGACATCGCTTGCGCCGTGGCACGGTCCGCGATCGCGGCCGACGCCGCTGGAAGCAGGTGTGCGGGGCTGCCGACCTGAATCCGGCGACCGTTCAGGCGTGCTCGCACTCCCCGGCCGGGGGCGGAGTCGAACTCTTCGACAGGGGGCACCTGCAACCCGCGTTGGCGGGCAGCGGCGACGACCGCGTCAGCGAGCGGGTGCTCACTGGGATGCTCGGCCGCGGCGGCGAACGTGAGCAGCTCGTCGGCGGCGAGGTTCGCCCCGCTCATCGGCCGGATGTCCGTCAGGGCCGGGGACCCCTTGGTGAGGGTTCCGGTTTTGTCGAATGCGACGGTGGTGACCGAACCGAGCTGCTCCATCACGACGGCGGATTTGACCAACACGCCGTTGCGGCCGGCGTTGGCCATCGCCGCCAGTAGCGGCGGCATCGTGGCCAGCACGACTGCGCACGGGGAGGCGACGATCATGAACGTCATCGCCCGCAGCAGCGACGGTTGCAGGGCGCCGCCGAGCGCGAACGGGATGAAGAACACTGCGAGGGTCGCGGCCACGACTCCGACCGAGTAGTACTGCTCGACCTTCTCGATGAACAGCTGCGACTTCGCTTTGGTGGCGGACGCTTCTTCGACCATCGCCACGATCCGCGCGACGACCGTCTCCGATGCCGCGTGATCGATCCGGATTCGCAGAGTGCCGGTCCCGTTGAGGGTTCCGGCGAACACCTCGTCATCGCGATGTTTTGCCACTGGTAGGGGTTCTCCGGTGATCGAGGCCTGATCGACATCACTGCTTCCGGAGATGATCCGGCCGTCGCCGCCGATCCGCTCGCCCGGCCGGACGACGATCACATCACCTGCCGTCAACGACGCCGCATCCACCATGGTTTCGTGCCCGTCAGGGCCGATGACGGTGGCACGTTCGGGAGCAAGATCGAGCAGGCTGCGCACCGAGTCGGCGGTGCGCTGGGTCAGGAATGCTTCCAACGCGCCGGAGGTGGCGAAGATGACGATCAGCAGGCCGCCGTCGAGGACCTGGCCGATCGCCGCGGCGCCGATCGCGGCGACGATCATGAGCAGGTCGACGTCGAGGGTTTTCTCTCGAAGCGCCTGCAAGCCCGCCAGTGCGGGCTCCCACCCGCCGGTGACGTAGCAGCCCAGATACAGCGTCCACCACAGCCAGGTCGGGGCACCGCCGAACTGAGCGGCAAGCCCGAGGACGAACAGCCCGGTCGCGATGGCTGCCCACCGCACTTCCGGGAGTGCGAACGGCCGGGTGCGGACGGCGGTTGCGGCCCGGGGCGCCGCGGGCTCGGTGTGTGGATCGCTGCGTACAGGGGTGGTCATGGCACGGCTTCCGGCTGGGGGCAGGGGGGTAGGAACGAACGCCACGATACAGGAAAACATGAAGACCTCTTCATGTAATCATGATGGGTAAGATGCTTCACATGGGTCACGGAGTCGAAGGCACGTCCACACCGCCCGCGCAGCTCGATGCGGAGTCGGCCGCGACGGTGGCTGCCACGTTGCAGGCGTTGGCGACGCCGAGTCGACTGCGGATGTTGACTCGGCTGCGGCACGGGGCGTGTTCTGTGGGTGACCTGGTGGAGGCGGTGGGGATGGAGCAGTCCGCTGTCTCGCATCAACTGCGACTGCTGCGTGCGATGGGGTTGGTGACGGGGACGCGGCAGGGCCGCAACGTCGTGTACAGCCTGTACGACAATCATGTGGCGATGCTTCTCGACGAAGCGGTCTATCACATCGAGCATCTCGGGCTCGGAATCGCCGACGACCCGATCCCTGCCCTGTAAAGAGCTCACCCCATATGTGGCCAATCGACGCCGGAGTCCCTCGGCGGCGCGTCCGACGACCAGGTGATCAGTGCGTGCGGCGACACACTCGCTCAAGCTCATGCTGCAGTGGTGTTACCAACCTCGATCTACTCGCTGGGGCGAGATGAATGTGTTGATCAATCGGCAATCTCCTGATCGGGCTACCCTTCATTTCGACCCCTGACATCTCCTCCCCTGGTCGGTGGAACAACGAAAGCGATCCAACCCGATGGATATTCGCAGTCTGCCTCGGTACATGACGGTGGCGGCTGTGGTCGCCGCCGCCGTGACATCACTCACGGCCTGCACGAACAGCGGTACCGATAGTGCGGAGCCTTCCCTTCAGTCATCGTCGAGCAAGGCCGGCGAACCCTCGGCAGTGATGAATGGGCTCGAGTCCAGCACCTCCGATATGGCGCTGATTACTGATGATTCGATGATTCCCGCCGGTCAAGCCACGACGTGGAGATTCCGAATCGACGATTCAGGGGGTGGCGCGGTAACCGAGTACGAGGCAGAGCAAGGCCAGCTCATGCATCTGTATTTCATTCGGGATGACTCGACGAGATTCGCGCATCTGCATCCGATCATGGCTGGCGACGGCACGTGGAGCGCCCCGATCTCAGGCCTCGTACCCGGGAGATACCGCGTATACGCCCAGTTTAGGGCTCTTAGCGGGAAAACCTCTGAAACGCAGGTGCTTTCGCAGCTGGTCACAGTTCCTGGGGAGGGGACTCCGGAAAGGCTTCCACACGCCATGCCGTCGACCTCGGTCGACGGCTACACGCTCACGGTCGCGGGGAAACTCACACCCGGCCAGTCGGGAGAGCTCACGGTGGACATTGCCGGAGGCGACGAGCAGGGATCCGACGTGCAGCGCTACGAGGGCGCCTATGTCCATGTCACTGCAATCCATGCACAGACTCTCGCCTTTGCTGATCTGACGCCACTGGACAGCGATCAGCGAGGTCCGGAATTCGATGTACCTGCGAAACTCTCGAAATCCGGCGACTGGCGACTGTTCATCGAGTTCCAGACAGGAGGCCAGTTGCACACCGCGGCGATCACCATCGCTCTGTAACGCACCTTCAGCAGGCGCAATGACAATCGGGATGTGCCCGCCGGCGCCTCGTGCGTGCACCCGACATTCCTGAGCAAGGCGGGGTGGCGATTCCACGCAGCGGGTGCGAAACGGTCCCGAGGTCAGGAGCATTGCCGTTCTGGTCCAATCCGGTACGACAGCACGGTTAGCCGATCTGTGGTGCGCGAGGGAAACATGTGACGCTTTTTGTCATATGGGGCAGTTGATGATGTTTATCTACTATTGTCCTTAGTACATGGGTGTCGAGCGCAGTTTGAGTCGTCGAGGACGAGGGGTGTTTGTGAGGCAACGGAATCGACTCACGCATGCTCGCACGAGAGTCGCTCACGCCGTCCTTGGTCTGGCTCTCGCAGGATCGATCGTCGCAACCACTCCCGGTATCGCGATGGCGGTTCCGCCGCCGCCACCGAATCCGAGCGATACCGAGTTGCAACAGGCAGACTCACGCGTGGATCAAACTCTGGGCCGTATCGGCGATCTGATCAACGACGTTGCGTCGGCGAATGCGCAACTCGCTGAGATCGCCGCCCAGGTTGCGATCAAGCGGGAGGACGTGAACAAGGCGTTGGTGGACCTTCAGTCATCCCGTGATGTCGCGGTGGCCGCCACTGCTGCTGTGGCAGCTGCACGCACCGACATGGGAGTGGCTGGGCAGGCAATCGAGGTGGCGCAACAGCAGTTCGACGATTTCGTTGCCGCCAGCTACAGACAAGGCAGCACCGCCGGCTCGCTGACCGTCTTCCTCGGAACCGACAGCCCCGACGATCTCTTGGCCAAAGCCGACCTGGTGCGGATGATTACGAAGAAGCACAACGCGGTCATGGACGAGCTTCAGCGCGCACGAACGGCGCGATCGAACACGGAGTCTGTGGCACGGGCGGCCCAGGCGACCGCCGACGCTGCTGCAGCGAGAGCAGAAGACAACAAAGCCCTCGCAATGGAAGCAATCCAGCGCGTGACGGATGCGCAGAAGTCGGCAACAGAGCAACAGACAGTGGTCATGAAGGAGCGCGATTCGGCGCAAAGCGAGTTGGATGCAGCGAGAAACAGCGCGACGGGATTGCAGAACCAGCGTCAGGTCTACGACCAGTGGGATACTCAGCGCAGAGCAGAGGAAGCAGCTACCGCTGCGGCGATCGCCGCAGCGCAGCAAGCAGCATCGGAAGCTGCGACCCGGGTTGCTGCGGATCAAATTGCACGTGATCGCGCCGCGGACATTGCCAGCAGACAGCGTCCGCATACCCAGATCAGCGATGACTCCTCGGAGACGAAGGTGCCGTCGGTGACGACTACGCCGTCACCGCCTGCTGCTTCTACAAGGGCTCCCACGTCGGTGACGGCTACGCCGTCACCGCCTGCTTCTCCAACCAAGGCTCCGTCGGTTACGACGGATCCCGGAGGTGGCGTGAGTGACGACGGTCAGAATTCGGTCACCGGTGATGGTGCCATCGAAACTGTCATCGACCGGGCAATGTCGCAACTCGGTGTCCGCTATTCGTGGGGAGGCGGAGACGCAAACGGGCCGACCGTCGGAATTCGTGACGGCGGAGTCGCGGACACTTTCGGTGATTTCGAAAATGCAGGCTTCGACTGTTCCGGAATCATGATCTATGCGTTTGCTGGTGTGGGAATCTCACTTCCGCACTACTCCGGGTACCAGTACACCGCGGGAAGGCAGGTTCCAGCCTCTCAGATGAAGCGAGGGGATCTGATCTTCTACGGGCCCAACGCAAGTCAGCACGAGGCGCTCTACCTTGGCAACAATCAGATGCTTGAATCCCCGCAGTCCGGCGATGTGGTCAAGGTTTCCCCGGTGCGTTGGGACGGCATGGTGCCCAATGTGACCAGGCTTCTCTAGCTCTTCTCCGTCGGCGGTGCGGTTGGCTTCAGAGGTCGGCGAAAATCGTTGCGCGTACGTCTGTCTCCATAAGAGTTTGTGCTCCGAAACTGGACATTAGTTGTACTTTCGGAGCGATTATCACGACGGCGGGCTTCGTCACCCCAGGAGGTGCCGCCGACTTCGGATGGACTGCGTACGCACCGTCGAGTTCCGTCGGTCAGTTCGCCGGGCGTGCGCGCGGACATGTGGGGATCGTGGGGTTGGCGTTATCGGGATTGGTGACCGTTCTCGGTGCCGTCAACGTTCAGGCGGTGAAAATCTTCAAATGGATCGGGACAATGTGGAAGGGGCAATTGACTTTCGAGTCGCCGATGCTGTTCTCGATCAGTTTCTTGATCACCTTCTTGGTCGATGGTCTTTCGGAGGTGCTTCTGGCCAGACCACCGTTCGATTTTCAGGTCACCGACAGTTACTTCGGCGTGGCACATTTTCACTACGTGGTCTTCGGCACGGTTGTGTTCGCCACGTACGCGCGGATCTACTTCTGGTTCCCTAAGATGACTGGCCGAGTGATGGATGAGTGGCTGGGCAAATGGCATTTCTAAGCGGCGTTCGCGGATTCCACATGACCTTCCTCGTGCAGCACTGGCTCGGCGTCGAGGGGATGCCGCGCCGCTAAGCGGATTACCTACCTTTGGACGACTTTGCGGTACTGAACTCCATCTCGACCGTAGAGTCCTTCGTCTTGGATGCATTCACCTTGCCGTTCATCTGGAACGTCTTCAGGAGCTACAGATTTGGTGAAGTCGTCACGGTCGACGATCCGTGGGGCAATGGCAATCCTCTCGAGTGGGCGACCAGCTGTCCGCCGCCACGCCACAACTTCACCGAGCCCCTATCCGCTCCGAGTGTCCGGCGTTCGAGATGCACCACCCACACATGGTGGAACGGATTCGGGCTGAAGCTCACACCGGAAGGTTCCATCCCACAGCGAGCACACTGGCGGGAAACGGATCCGAGTGAGCCGTCTCGTCCGCAAACTACGTGTACGCAATATATGTCGCACGTATGACGGGAAGAAGTGAGGACACGAAGTCGCCATGAGTTCGTTCCCAATTTCGGTGATGACTGTGCCGGCGACGGATGAGACGACAGCCGCACTGACCGATTCGTTGTTACGCGAACTCTTACCGCGCTCACGTTTGTCGGTGCGGGCCTCGGTTGCCCTGCCTCGACGCTGCGCAATCTCCCGCTGTCCCGCGCATCGTATTCGATCGCCGTGGAGACTTTGGTTGGGTCCCTGTGTAGAAGTCCAGTGTCTGTGTGACTTTCGTGTCCGATAATGGGCACAGGAGGAAATTCACGAATCATGGCACGCAGACAC